>JAEEWM010000026.1 GCA_016287385.1 Clostridiaceae bacterium
ACGTTATGGAAACCATGAGTACGTCGGGTATTAAAGAGTAATTACTGTTATTTCCTTTTTTTGAAGGGTGTGAATTTAATTGAAAAGGTTAGTGTCACTGTTAGCCGCAATAGCCATTTTGCTGACTTTCTGTTTCTCTGTTTCCGCATATGAACCGACGGATTCGTTTGTTCACGAAGAAACGGCAAGCGGAAAAATCGTTGTGGTACCCTCCCGGGAAATGTACAGTGCGGTTCAGGCCGTTACGGCGAATTCGCTCGGACTTGATAAGCGCCTTTCCGGGCTCAATGACTTTTGCTGCGATAAAAACGGTATGACATATCTGCTTGACAGCAACCGTTCGATAATTGTTGTCCTCAATAAGGATTATACCTTAAACAGAGTATTGAACATAACTGCCGCCGAGGGATATAACGAAGTTTTTGACGGCGCGCAGGGTATTTATGTTGATGACGCCGGGAAAATTTATATCTGCGACACTTATCAGGGGCGTCTGCTCGTCTGCGGTCAGGACGGTAAAGTTATTGATACGTGGGGCACGCCCGAGTCAAGCCTTATACCGAAAGATTTTCTTTTCCAGCCCTGGCGTATTGCAAAGAACGATAAGGGATATACTTATGTTTTAAGTCTCGGTTGCTATTACGGCGCTCTCGCTTATTCTCCCGAGGGTGAGTTCCTCGGCTTTTACGGCGCAAACACCGTTCAGACCTCGGCGCTTGATACCATAACTTATCTTTGGAACCGTCTTACGCAGACCGATACCAAAAAATCGCTTTCGGTTAAGAAACTGCCGTATTCTTTCGTGGATTTGTGTATTGACAGTAAGGGTTATATGATAACATGTACCGGTTTGGTTGACGATGAAACCAACGGCGTGGGGCAGATACGCAAGCTCTCTCCGGGCGGCGACGATATCCTTTATAAAACGAACTTTGACGGCACATCCGTTTCGGCTTCGGGTTATAATTTCGTAGAAGAAAAAATAATAAAGAGATTCGGCGTAAACAAACCTCAGAACGTCATTGCCGTTGACGTCGATAAAGACGGTTTTATTTACGCGCTCGATTATACTCACGGACTCGTTTACGTTTATGACGACGAGTGCAATATGATTTGCGGTTTCGGCGGCGGAAGAGACAGAATTAAGCGTCTCGGCGTATTCGACCACGTTACCTCACTTAAAGTAAACGGCACCGACGTACTGGTGAGCGATGTCGATAACGGTGCGCTTACCGTTTTCAAGCGTACCGAGTACGGCGATCTTATTGCAAAGGCGCAGACCCTTTATCTGAGCGGTGAATACGAACAGGCGGCTCCGCTTTGGAAAGAGGTGCTGGCGCTCAACGGGAACAGTCAGCTTGCGTATCGCGGGCTCGCCATGGCAAGTATCAGCGACGGCGACTATGATAACGCTCTCAAATACGCAAAGTCGGGACTCGATTATTACGTTTACGATATGGCTTGGAAGGTTGTTCGTAACGATTATATCGCGAAAAATTTTGTATGGCTTTTCGGCTTGCTGGTTTTGTTCATTGCGGGTATTGTAACCTTCTTTGTAGTGATTAAGAAAAAAGGCGTTGTCCTGATTAAAAACGAAAAGGTGAAAGCGGCTCTTTCAACTTCGGTTCATCCGTTTGATTCGTTTGACGATATCAGATATAAAGGAAAAGGGTCCGTTTTAATCGCGTCGGTAATCCTGTTTATCTTTTATATCGGAAATGTTTTGCAGGACACCGCCTCCGGTTTCCTGTTTACAAGAACCGATGTTATAACCTACAACACAATATATACGATTCTTAAAACCGTCGGTCTTGTACTGCTGTGGTCGGTGTGTAACTGGCTTGTCGCGAGTCTGCTTTCAGGAAAAGGCCGGTTTAAGGATGTTTATATAGCGACCTCGTATTCGCTGATACCCCTTACGGTTTATACCTTTGTAAGAGTTATACTTTCGCATGTACTCTCTCTTACCGGGCTTTCGATAATGAACGGTATTCACACCGTGGTCATTATATTCACTTTCTTTATTCTGAGCATCGCCATAATGGTGGCTCACGAATATGATTTCTTTAAGTTCCTGTCAACGTCGATAGTGACGCTGCTGTTTATGGTACTTGTAGTGTTCGTCATATTCCTTGTCGGCGTACTGTTGCAGCAGGTCGGCGAATTCTTCATATCGCTTTATCAGGAAGTATTTTTCAGATAGTTATAAAAACATAACAATAGTTTGTTGAAAGGATGCTTGTTTAGATGTCTTTTAGAAGGGTATTCTGCGTTTTGCTGGCATTGACCGTAGCGGTCTGCTGCTTTTCGGGATGCAAAAAGAAAAATACACAGTCTTATGATATAAACGCAAAGATTTATACGGTACAGACCGGTGAAGTTGCGTCAAACGATAGTTTTGCGCTCACCTGGGACGACGCCGCGAAGTGCATTTTTCTCAAAAATAAGCAAACCGGCAAGGTGTGGTCGCCAATAAACTATAACAGCTATCTTGAAGGAGACTATGAGTCTACTCTGACCCTTACTTTCCAGAATATGCAGGAATATCAGCGCGAATCGCGATTCAGCACCGATATTACGGAAAACAACAGGATCAGCTGCAGGAAAACCGATAACGGCGTCGAAGTCACCTACTATTTTGACGATCTAAAAATATCAGTGCCGATCCTGTACACCCTGCGCGAAGATTCACTGCTTGTAACCGTTGATCCCGCAAAAGCGGTTGAAGGCGACAGCAATTACAGGATTTACTCGGTTGCTCCCGCTACAAAGCTCTGCTCTGTTTTGCAGGAGGAAAAAGACGCTTACATATTCGTCCCTTACGGCAGCGGCGGAATTATCAATACCACCTATCTGCCGGACGGTCACAGGAGAATCGACGGGACGGGCAGAAACGTTGCGGCTCTTTCAACCGGCAGCGCGGTTGACCCGCCGGAAGACGCAAATATGCAGGTCTTCGGTATAAAAGATAAAAATGACGCGTTATTCGGCATAGCGGAGGACTGCGCCGGCGCGATAGGACTTAACGTCTCCGCGGGAGACCGTACAAGCGATTACTCGAATATTTATCCCGTATTCTTTTTTATAGATTTTGACGACGTAATGGGAAGAGCGGCTAACGCCGGCGAGGTAAGGCAGCTTTCCGAGCGTACAAACGCTAAAATGTCTGTCGGCTTCTATCCGCTTTCCGGCGAAGACGCCGACTATAACGGTATGGCGCGTTGCTATAAGAATTATCTTCTCAAAAACGGCTATATAAAAGAAAATTACGAAAAAAAGGACTATTCCTCACCGTATGCGCTGACGGTGCTCGGCGGTATTGAAACCACCACGTCGGTGGCAGGCGTACCTGCTACCACGCTTAAATCAATGACTACCTTTTCACAGGCGCAGGCAATTATTTCGGACGCGACCGATTATATCGGGGAAAAACCGGTTGTGCGGCTTCACGGTTTCGGTCAAAGCGGCATAAACTACGGCAAAATAGCCGGTGGGTACGCTTTTGCCTCTATCTTCGGCCCGGATAAAGATCGCGTATCGCTCGAAGATTTCTGCAAAGAAAAGGGCGTTGCTCTCTATACGCAGTTCGAGATGATGAAATTCAATAAATCGGGCGCCGGCTTCTCATATACATCCGACGTTGCGAAAACGGCCACATACCATGTTGCCGAAGGAAACGGCGTTAATCTTCCGCTTCGCGATTCAAACAGTAAAGTGACTTACAGGCTTCTGGCGAGAGGCGAGATATCAAAGGCGGTAGATAAGCTTATCAAGCTTGTTGATAAGAAGAATATTTCGGGTGTCAGTCTCTCAAGTCTCGGCGAAATATCTTATTCGGATTATTCCGACCCCGCGAAGTATTCAACCACCAATAACATGCAAAATGATACCAAAGACTGCATAAACCGGATTATAAATACCGGCGTCAGTCTGGCGGGAAGCTCTTCGACCTATTTTGCGGCGGGACTTCTTGATACCGTGTTTGACGCTCCGCTTGAAACCTCGGGCGTTTATCAGGTAGAGTATGATATACCGTTTTATCAGATGGTATTCTCGGGCATTACTCCGCTTTATTCCGCGCCCGTTAATACCGATTCAAATCCGAAGCGTAAAATTATGCTTGCGGCGGCAAGCGGAACGGGACTCGGATTTGCTGTAATAAACGAGTTTGACAAGAAATATATGGAAAATAACATTTATAAACTTTATGCCTGTATGTACGAGGATAACAAGGCCGGCATAAAGGAAGCGGTAAACAACTACCGCGCCGTGTACGATGAAATAGCCGGTTGTCAGATAGAAACTTATGAGTTTATAGACCGGAACGTCAGCAAAACTACTTTTTCAAACGGCAAGACGATTTATGCGAACCATTCCTTCAGCGAGGTCAATTCACCCGTGGGAACTCTTGAAGGATTCGGATTTAAGTTGGGGAGTGAAGGTTGATGAAAACAAAAAAAGTAAAGGGAATTGAATCTCTTCGCCGCAGATACGGCTATACCTTCGTTGCTCACTGGATAGTCGGACTGATTATGTTTTTTGTTATTCCGCTGATTTATTCGATTCTGTATTCGTTCAGCGATATAAACATAACCAACGGGCTGCAGCTTAAATTCGTCGGTTTCAAGAATTATTCTTTTATTCTTTTTGACGAACCTGATTATCTCAACGACGTCAGGGACGCGATTTTATCAATGTTCTATTCGCTTCCCATGATAATAGCGTTAAGTCTTATACTTGCCGTGCTTCTTAATCAGAAATACCGCGGCAGAACCCTGATGCGTATAATATTCTTCCTTCCGGTTATCATTGAGTCTTCCGCTGTAATAAGGCTTCTTTCCGACGATTCCATAAATTCCCCGATATTCAATTTCAGCACACAGGGCGAAGGCATTATGAATTACGACCTTATACTCGGTAATTTGAGTTTGCCTCCGCAGATAACTACGTTTCTGACCTTCTTTTTAAGAAACGCGGTAAGTCTTACCTGGAGCTGCGGCGTGCAGATTATCCTCTTCCTTGCGGGACTTCAGAGCATACCCGAATCTCTTTATGAGGTTTCAAAGATAGAGGGCGCGAACAAGTGGGAGGAATTCTGGCAGATAACCGTGCCTATGCTCCGCCACGTTTTGTCTCTTGTTATAATTTATACGATGATTTCGAAGTTTACGGCGTCGGATAATAAAATAGTCAGTTATTCAATAGAACTGATGCGGAATCTGAATTATCACACGGCTTCCGCTATGCTGTGGTTCTATTTCGTAATAGTTCTTGCGGTAATAGGTTTGGTATTATTCCTTTATAACCGGTACTGTTTACGCAAGTGGGACTGATTAGAACCGATATTGTAAGATACGTCAGGGCGATATGCTGTACAGAAAGGAAAAAAGCATGTATTTAAGCAAAGTGACAGGCAAAATCAGGAGACACACAAAGGCCATAACATGTGCGGTGTTGGCGGTATGTATCCTTGCGGCGGCGTTTGTGACCGTTCCGCTCGGCACTTCCGCCGATGAGAAGAAGGAGAATACGCTTGACGCGATATTCGTCGGTAAAATAGGCGCGGATAACTGCGCCGGCGCGTTTATACCTGTGGATATCGCAAACGGCGACGCAAACCTTTATTCCGGCGTTACTTATTTCAAACTTGAATTCAAGTGCAGGATGCTTTCGGGCACTAAGCCGGTTATCGGCGTTATGCGAGTTGATTCAGCGGAGAATACGGCGAAGACATATAGTGAGCCGTCGTGGTGCGATAACGCGAGCGACGTAACGGTTGAAAACGGCATATGCACAGCGTATTTCAAGGTTGATTTCAAAAACAGAATAAACTATAACAGCTGCGGCTGGCGGTCTTTTTATATTACCGTCGGTAATGCCGAGCATGATGACGCGGGCGTATCCGAAAAGGATAATACCGTTTCGTTTATTATGAGTGAAGCGACTCTTGTGACCTGCGACGCCGGCAAAAACGTTATAGACGAAACCAACCGTCTTCCCGAATTTACCGCGGAAAATATCGATTTCGGCGGCGTATACTATACACGCTCAAACGGTTGCAGTCAGTGGGACTGTCCCGCTTCGGCAATTAGCATGAAGTGGCATATGGATTCAAACTCTTTCGCGGTAAAACATATAACGGTTCCGGATAATTATTATAACGCGTCTGATTATGACGCGGCAAATTTCATACTGCACGAAGCTACCGATAATGTTCGCGAGTATTATACCAATAATAAATATGAGGGTATGTATTTTGAAAAACTCGCCAACAGTAATGATAAGGGTTTCGCGGTAATTAGCGACGACCTGAATAAAAAGTTTGTATTTATTGACGCCAACCGCAACGGCGAGGCGGATGATATCACATCGGACTCCTATGCGCCGCAAAAGAACAAGGCCGGAAATATATTTCTGCCGCTTTCTCTCGGTCAGTATTCAATGACCGGGAGCAGTACAAGCAACTCCAAGGTTTTGCTTAAAGTTACGTTTACGGCAAACCGTATTGAAGGTGACGGTCCTCCGGTATTAGGTCGCGTTGTAGCCAAGCCGAATGACGGCACCGGCTGCTGGGCGTGGGGCCTTTCCACTATGAACGCCCGTCCGTCGGGATACTATACGAATTACGACAGGTCCGATAACGGCGGCGGTATCAGACCGCAGTGTACCTATGATCCGAAAACCGGTGAATTTGTCGGCTGGGTCGGTATGGACCTTGCAAACAGCGAGTTGCTTACCCGTTGGGGAACGAGCGAAGTGCTCACAATAGGCAACGCCGAGCACGTTTATCAAACCGGCGTGTTTGATTCGACGAGCTTTAATTCCGCGTTTTCAATATACGGTATTAAGGTCGACCTTTACAGCACAAATCAGAGCGGCAATACCTTTACGCCGGACGTCCTCATAGCGGAGGATATTGCGCCGCGACTTACCGCGGATAATATAGACGCTGACGGCGAATGGTTCTTTGATTACAAAAACGGCGTATCAAATCATGAAAAGGATTTGATACGTGCAAGCCAGAATATGTGGCATATCGACGGCGAAAAATCTCTTGTTTCCTTTATGAATATGGAGGATATCGCTGAGTATTCAACCAAATATTCGCTTGAGGAAAGCGGTTCAACCGGCGTGCTTAGCGCATACGTTACGCTCAAGCCCGGTAAAACCTATCAGTACATTTTTAAGAGTAAATATCAAAGCGATAAAAAAGCAAAACCGTTTGTTGAGTTTGTTACGGTGGGCGGCGCAAAGAAGCTTGATTGCAGTAATTACATATCCGACAAGGGGGATTACTATAATACTGTATTCGCCTTTAAGACGCCTTCGACCCTTACGGGGAATAAAAACGTAAGGATAGGCATTGATTTCGCGTCGGCTGAAATTAACGGTACTTTCGGCGGATTTGAACTTTTTGAAATCGGCGAAGACGGTATGGCGCTCACCGGTAAAAACCTTATGGGCAAGGTCTTTATCGGCGAAGGCGACACTATCGAAGCGTTTTCCGCAAACGCCGAAGAGGGCGTATGGACCAAAGAGGGCAGCCTCGGTTCCGGCGACTCTGTCTTCAATATTGTTTTGAGGGAAAACGCGTTTTATAAAAAGTCCGCTGAACCGCAAATGATCATTTTCGCCGGGAGCGTGAGCAAATCTGAAGATCCCGAGGTTGAATTCATACCCGGAAACGGTATTCTGAAGCAATCGGCGACTATTAAAAAGAACACAAAATACCGCTTTTCGGCTGATATTAAGTATTGCGGCGAGGGTCTTAACGGCGAAAAATTCGGCTTGTCTTTTTACACGTATAATCAGTTGGGCAGGGAAAAGGAACTGACCGCCTTAACAAAGATTGAGGACCCCAACCGCTACAACGAAACCTATGAGTTTACCGCGCCGAGCGCATTGAGCGTCAAGAGCAATTTTTCCGTGACGCTCAACATACCGAACGCGTACGTTTCGGGATATTTCGCAAACGTAAGTCTTTATCAAATTGACGAAAGCGGAAATACCGTGGGCGAAAACTTAATACTGAACGGCGACTTTTCCACAGGTGACGTTACCGGCTGGATCAAAACCGGCAGTTACAGTTATTTCAGATTCTGCGATATTCCGGATAATTTCTTTAATAAGAACCCCGGTCATAACATTCATTCTCTGCAATACAGAGATACCGCGGATTTTCTGCTTTTACAGCAGATGCTGCAGATTAAGCCGGACACCTGTTACCAGGTTGAATATACGTCTCTTATTACCGGCCTTACCAACAGCGAGCCGTACGGCGTTTTGTATCAGAAGATCTGGGAAAACGAAGCGCATACCGAATCTTCATGGAGCTATATGCTTGACGATGAGAAGAATGTTGACGTTGCCGATCCGGTGGTTACTACCAAAAAGAGGGTGCTCAACAGAATTGCGCTCGGCGAACTATTCGACTCCTCCGATCCGAAAGGTCAGGCGATCCGCGTAACCAAAACCTTTAAGACTTCGGAGAACTTACGTCTTGACAGCGATAATAACCTTTCGGTAAGATTTTACTTTATGGCGGGTTCGTCCGGATACGTTTCCGATTTTAAGGTTTATGAAGTCGAGGTCGACAGAAGTAAAGTAAACATCACCTTCAAAGATGTCTTTATTTCCAATCTTAAAGAAGGCGAGCACAGTATTACTGTTATCGGAAAAGACGGTAAAGTGAAGCAAGGCGGAAAGTTTACCGTAAAGAATTCAGATACCGGGGTATTTACGGCAAACCTCAATTTTGCCGATTTCGAGCGTATTGAAGTTGACGGCGAAGAAGTAGAGAGTGATAAATACTATGCCGAGCCGATATACACAAGAGTCGGAAGCAATGTGATCCTTGACGGCGATTTTTCAAGCGGCGACGAGGTGTTTGACAACAAGACTCAGTGGAAATACGCAAACGAAGGCAACATAAGAAACATAGAACTTCAAAAGGGCTTCTTTGAAAACTATACCTTGCCGAAGAAAATACTCAGAAGCGACGGCTCAGTTGCAAACGAAACCTACGGCAACCGGTTGTCGGTTGACCCGAAGTCAAGATTCTATTTCAGCGGAAATTATGTAAAGACAAACTTTGTAGGTATAAATCCGCAGGTCTTTTACAAATCGGTGTCGGCTAACGGTCAATACGTAAGCATCCCCGTTGATTTGTACTTTGATACGGGTAAATACTATTTTGAAACACAGGGCGGCTTTATTATTCCCGATGACGCGGTTATTAACGCGGACGGTAAGGCGGATATAATCGTTCAGGTAAATAATCTTGACCACGGCAAGGGCTATTTCTGTAATCTTATGCTTACGGAGAATAATTCGAGCAGGAACCTGTTTGACGACAGCAAGGCTGATGTCGGCAAATTCAAGGTTATTGATTACGATCCTGAAATATTCAGACCGTTTGAGGGCGATGAAAAATTTGAAGACATCGGCTGGGCGGGTCAAACCGATAATATAATAACAGGCGAATTGACCGGAAAGGTCTATGACAGCGACGGATTTATGTTATCCGGAGTCAAAATGCTGCTGACACCCGGCAACATATCGGTTACGACAAATGATTCAGGCGCATATAACTTTGAAAATATGAAGCCCGGCAACTATACGCTTTATCTTGTGGAAAGCAGCGGCTACAGGTTATACTGTTGTGAAGTTAATATTGAGGCCGGTATGCTGACAACGCTTCCCGATATTTATTACAGCAGCGGCAAGGATGATTCGCTTGATATTGACGAGCCGGGAGAAATTGAAATAGACGATAACACCGGCGTTAAAAAGGAAAAGTACGGTATACTTCAAGGGTATTGCTACAGCCCCGAAGGTAAGCTTCTTTCGGGAATTGACATCTATGCAAATACCAAGAAGCTTCACGCCAAAACCAATGAAAAGGGAATGTTTGAGTTTGAAAAACTCGCGCCCGGAGAGTATAAGATTTGTACTCTGCTTGAAGACGGAAGCACTTATGTATTTAAGACCGTAAAGATAGAGGCGGGTAAGAAGCTTACTATCAAGGTAATGATGCCGAAGAAAGAGCAGTTCCCGATGTGGGCGCTTATCGCGATAATTGCCGGCGGCGTTGTGCTTCTGGCGGCAATAGCTCTCCTCGTTATACTGCTGATACTCAGAAAGAAGAAAAAAGCGGCGGTATTACCCGCGCAAACGGGCGAAACTCCGCAGGAAGTTTCTTAAACGTGTTTTTGCTCTGCTGACTTAGTCGGCAGAGCATTTTTTTCGTCAAAAAAGGGTATTACGGTATTGACCGCGGAGCGATTATAATATATAATTTATAATGAATAATTATGGGGTTGGTGTTATTATGAAAAAATTAGTGGGAATATCCATCTGCTCGCTTCAGGAAAAATACGGCGACAGACGCGCACTCGAGATAGTCAGTGAAATAGGCGCGGATTCCGCCGATTTTTCTTTGGAGTTTAATATTAACGATTACCGAAACAAGGATTCCGTTTACTCAAAGGGCGATGAGGCGGTGCGCGAGTATTATTCCGACCTTAAAGCGTATGCCGACAGTCTCGGAATAATAATCGGACAGACTCACGGAAAACTTCCCGGCTTTAAGAATATAAAAGAGGAAGACGACGCGCTCGTTGAAAACTCACGCCTCGACTGTATCGCAACGGCGGCGCTCGGCGCTCCGGTTTGCGTAATACATAACGCCACATCTATTTTTTTGGGGCCCGACCCCGACCCGGAGCTTATGCACAAACTGAGTTTTGATATGTTTTCGCGTATAATTCCGTACGCTAAAGAAAACGGCGTTAAAATAGCGACCGAAACCTTCGGCGACGCGGTTCGGTTTTCCGCCTGCGACTTTTTCGGGAATATGCCGGAGTTTGAAAAGGCATACGCGAAAATCAAGGCGGTTGATGAGCTGAAGGACTGGTTTACCGTTTGCGTGGATACGGGGCACTCGAACAAGGCGATGCGCTACGGCAACCCGAAGCCCGCCGACGTTATACGAAAAATGGGCAGTGAAGTTACCGTACTGCATCTTAACGATAACGATACTTTTACAGACCAGCATAAAATACCGATGACCGGTACGATAGACTGGAAAGACGTTTTCGACGCGCTTGATGAAATAGGGTATTCCGGCATATACAATATGGAACTGGCGCTTCGCCATTTCGGAAAAGATTTTCAGATAGAAACCGCAGAATTCGCGGTTAAGCTTATGCGCTATATTTTGAAGGAGAGGTACGGCGAGCAGGCCTTAACGCGGTGAACACAATGACAGACGACGTAAAAGTAAGGGTCGAAAAAATCATTTCAAAAATGTCGCTTCGGGCGAAGATAGGGCAGTTGAATCAGCCCGAAACTCCGGTCGGAAGCGAAGCGGAAGAATTCAAAAACGCCGTAAGGCGCGGTGAAATCGGCTCCGTCTTAATGTCGGTAGGCGCCACCGCCGGCAACGACGCGCAGGGCGAAATAAACGTAGATTTTTATAATGAGCTTCAACGGATAGCGGTGGAAGAAAGCCCTGACGGTATACCTATACTGTTCGGGCGTGACGTTATTCACGGACACAAGACGGTTTTTCCGATACCGCTCGCCATGGCGGCGTCGTTTAACCCGGAACTTGTCGGCAAATGCTACCGCGATATCGCGGTTGAGGCGACAAACGACGGAATCCACTGGACGTTTACGCCAATGCTCG
Organism: Clostridiaceae bacterium; assembly: GCA_016287385.1. Taxonomy (GTDB): domain Bacteria; phylum Bacillota; class Clostridia; order Oscillospirales; family Acutalibacteraceae; genus UBA737. The sequence continues at coordinate 11,690 of JAEEWM010000026.1, forward strand.
ATTTATGCCGTGACCCGCGCTGGGGCAGGATAATCGAAGGCCCGGGCGAAGACCCTTATGTCGGCGCGGCAATCGCGCGGGCGATAGTCGGCGGCGTTCAGGGTGACGATATATCAAAGAGCGACAGTATGCTTGCCTGCGCCAAGCATTTTATAGGTTACGGCGCAAGCGAGGGCGGCAGAGATTATCACCGTACGGAAATATCCGATTACAGTCTTTACAACTATTATCTTCCGGCTTTTCGCGCGGCTGTTAAAGCGGGCGCGCTTACCGTTATGTCTTCCTTTAACGATGTGAACGGTCAGCCGGTTACGTCAAGCAAAAAGTACCTTACGGATATTTTAAGAGATAAAGCCGGGTTTGACGGCTTTGTCGTTTCGGATTACGACGCCGTAACACAGCTCATTAAGCAGGGCGTCGCCGAAACTCCGGAGCAGTGCGCGGCGCTCTCAATTAACGCGGGACTCGATATGGACATGCACGACAGGTGCTATATCGATTATCTTGAAAACGCGGTTAAGAGCGGCACGGTGAGCGAAGCGGTCATCGATGAGGCGGTGCGGCGTGTTCTCACCGTTAAAATAAAAGCCGGACTTTTTGAACACCCGTTTGCGGAAAGAAAAGAACTTGACCGCACAAGTCATTTGGCTGATGCGCGCGCGCTTGCGACGGAATCGGCAGTGCTCCTTAAAAACGAGGGCGTTCTGCCTATCGCAAAGTCGGCAAAAGTAGGGCTGATAGGACCTTTTGCAAACGAGCGCAGGAGCCTGCTCGGCAGCTGGACGCTTGACGGCAAAGCCGAGGAAACGCCCACCCTCGCCGAGGAAATGCGCAAAGCGGCGGGCGATAAGCTTAACGTTATAAATTCAAGTACGCTCGCGTGGGACAGCACTAACAAAAACATCGCCGCAAGCGACGTGGTTGTGCTGGCTATCGGTGAGAGTTGGACCGCCACCGGCGAATCACGCGCGGTGTCGGATATTACGATTTCGGCAGACCAGAAGGCGCTTATCAAAAAAGCAAAGACCTACGGCAAAAAGACGGTCGGCGTGATTTTCTGCGGAAGACCCATTGCTATGGAGGAAATTTCGGGCGACCTTGACGCCGTGGTTTACGTCTGGCACGCCGGAAGCGAAGCCGCCGGTGCGGTAAGCGATATACTTTTCGGTGTTTCTTCGCCTTCCGGCAGACTTCCGGTAACGCTGCCCCGAAGAGCCACCCATATACCGCTTTACTATAACGTCACTTCAAGCGGGCGGCCGGTAGACTGCTATTACGGTGAAAACCCGGGCAACTGCTATGTTGACAGTATGCCTGTGCCGTGTTATCCTTTCGGGTTCGGTCTTACCTATACCGAGTTCGAGTATTCCGCCCCGGTATGTGAGTCGGATAAAATATCGCTTTCGGACCTTGAAGCGGGCAAGCGTATTACGGTATCGGCAGATGTTAAGAATACAGGCGCCGTGACAGCAAAAGAAACGGTACAGCTTTATATTCGCGACGTTTGTGCAAGTCTTATGCGGCCCATGCGCGAGCTTAAAGGCTTTAAGAAGACTCAGATTGCCTCCGGCGGGACAGTAAAGGTTTCTTTTGATATAGGGTATGATGATTTGGGCTTTTACGACGAGAGCGGAAACTACGTTGTCGAAAAAGGTAAAATCAAGCTGTTTATCGGTAAAAACTGCTTAACGGAGAATCAAACCGAAATAGAGATTATTTAGTTTTGTGAGGTTACACCATGATTTCATTTCAAAAAAACGTTTTTCATTTGGCTACAAAGAAGACAAGTTATATTATCGGCGTTTTTCACGGACAACTGCTGAATCTTTATTTCGGCAAACGCCTGAAGAATATTCCCGATATCGGCGATATGCTGACCGTCAGCTATTCAAGAACGTTTTCACCTGTTGATATAAGGGCGGACGGCACCGAATACTCAACCGCCGACCTTACCGTGGAATATCCGACGTTCGGCACTGCGGATTTTCGCTCGCCGGCATTTTGTGCGACTTATGCCGACGGTACCGCCGTTACCCGGTTTGAGTATCAGGGATACGAAATAAGCGAAGGTAAATATTCTCTGCCCGGTTTGCCCGCGGTTTATTCCGAAGAAGGCGACAGGGTGTCTACGCTTAAAATCATCATGAGCGATGAGGTGGCCGGCGTCACGGCTGAACTTTACTACGGCGTTTTTGAGGATTACAATGCGATTACTCGCAGCGTAAAGTTTATTAACAGCGGCGAAAACGCCTTTGATATAACCAGGGCGATGAGCTTAAGCGTTGATTTGCGCCGCGCCGATTTTGATATGGTAACTCTAAACGGCGCGTGGGCAAGAGAACGTTTGCCCGAACGCGCACCGCTTCGCATAGGCATACAGCAGGTGGCGAGCACGCGCGGCATTACGTCACACCATGAAAACCCGTTTTTCGCGCTGGTTGACGGTAACGCCGACGAGACGTCAGGCGAGGCGTACGGCTTTAATCTCATTTACTCAGGCAATTTTGTCGCCGGAGTGCATAAGGATAATTATAATTGCGCGCGCGCCTTCATAGGTATAAATCCGCAGAATTTTACCTGGCGGCTTGAAAAAGGCGAGTGCTTTTACACTCCCGAGGCGGTCGCGGTTTATTCAGACAGCGGTATCGGCGAAATGTCGAGAATATTTCACCGCCTTTACCGTGAACGCCTGTGTAAGGGTAAGTTCAGAGATATCCGCCGCCCGGTGCTTATAAACAACTGGGAAGCGACCTATTTCGATTTCAATGAAGAAAAAATAGTTGAAATTGCAAAAACCGCGGCGGGCGTCGGCATTGAGCTTATGGTGCTTGACGACGGTTGGTTCGGTAAGCGCAACAGCGATAACTGCTCGCTCGGCGACTGGGTTGAGGATCCGCAAAAGCTCCCGAACGGAATTAAGGGACTCTCGCAAAGAATAAAAGCGCTCGGCATGAATTTCGGACTTTGGGTAGAGCCGGAAATGGTATCGCCGGACAGCGATCTTAACCGCAGCCACCCGGACTGGTGCTTGCATATAGACGGCAGAAAATCCACGCTCGGCAGAAACCAGCTGGTGCTTGACCTTACGAGAAAAGATGTAACGGATTATATCAAATCGGTATTTGACCGCCTTCTTTCAGACGGAGATATTTCCTATATCAAATGGGATATGAACCGCAGTATGACCGAAGTCGGCTCGGCGGTCGGCGGACCGGCGGCACAGGGCAAGGTATATCACGCCTACGTCTTGGGACTTTACGATATTATGGATTATGTCACGAAAAATTATCCCGACGTATTGTTTGAGGGCTGTTCGGGCGGCGGCGCGAGGTTTGACGGCGGTATTCTTCACTATTTCCCGCAAATCTGGACGAGCGACGATACCGACGCGCTTGAACGCATATATATACAGTACGGAACAAGTATGTGCTATCCTTATTCGACTATGGGAGCGCACGTTTCAGCCGTACCTAATCATCAGGTGCACAGAACCACGCCTATAAAAATGCGCGGCGATGTTTCAATATGCGGTCAGCTCGGGTATGAGCTTGATCTCAATAAGCTTGACGAAAAGGATATGGACAGCGTGAGGGAACAGGTAAGCGCTTATAAGCGGCTTTACGACGTATTCCATACCGGTGATTTGTACAGACTTATGGTGCCGCAGGGCAACAACGCCGCGGTAAACGAGTTCCTAGCAGAGGATAAAAACACAGTCATTATCTGCACTTATGTTATGAAAGGTTCGCCCAATATGCCGTACGGTTTTGTCAAACTGCGCGCTCTCGACGCGGACGCGACTTACGAGGATGAAAGCGGCATACGTTATACCGGCGAATATCTCATGAATTTTGGGAAAAAGCTTTCCTATAATCATGACTACATAAGCGATATAACCGTGTTCAAAAAAGTATGAATTATAGGAGGTCGAAAGCATGAAAACTACTCCGGCGGTATTTGCGGTAGGGCGCGAATATCAGATAATGGTTCCCGTCAGCGAAAACAGTCTGTTTTGGGTTGAAACGGGTGGAGAAAGCTTTTATGATGAGCAAAACGGCATAATGCGCTCGATTTGCTCTACACACAGGGTCAGAATTCCCATGGAAGTACTCGACAGAGCGGGGGAGTACACCGTATGTGAAAGAGCAATAATCGACCGTAAACCGTATTTTCCCGAGACGGCGGAAACTAAGAGAACCACATTCAAATTCAGACCCGTTCCGAAAAACGGCGCCAGGGTTTATCATATTGCTGATACGCATAATCAGATAGCGGCGCCCGTGCGCGCGGCGGAGCTGTTCGGCAAAATCGACCTGCTTATAATGAACGGAGATATCCCCGACCACAGCGGTGATATAGCCAATTACGATACGATATATAAAATAGCCGATGTTGTGACCGCGGGGCAAATTCCGATAGTATTCGCGCGCGGGAATCACGATATGCGCGGTTACTTTGCCGAGCTTTTTGCCGAGCATACCCCGAATCTCAACGGCAATACCTACTATACCTTCAAGGTCGGCAATATTTGGGGATTGGTGCTCGATTGCGGCGAGGACAAGGACGACTCAAACGCCGAATACGGGCTTACTGTCAGTTGTCATAAATTTCGCGAGCGTCAGACCGATTTTATAAAACAGATTATTGCGAACAAAAAGGATGAGTACAAGGCAAAGGGCGTTGAACACAGAATAATCGTATGCCATAACCCGTTTACATATATACAGAAGCCGCCTTTTGACATCGAAAAAGAGATTTACGGTGAGTGGGCGAAGCTTATAAAGGATAATATTAAGCCTGAGCTTATGCTTTGCGGTCACATTCATAAACTGGCGGTTTGTGAAACAGGCGGCGAGTATGACCACCTCGGTCAGCCCTGTACAATGATACTCGGCTCCGATGTGAAGAGCGATTTCCACGCGGGACTCGGTTTGGTTTTTTCAAATCCGGTAGAGGCGAGGTTCTATTCAAGCGACGGGACCGTAACGCCTATAAATATTTCAAAATAATTTATGCAAACTGCCGCCGGTACGAAGTGTGACCGGCGGAGATTTGAGGCAATAAGGCGGTATTCTATGTATAATGTAATTGACTATCTTGAAAACAGTGTAAAGGTAAACGGCGATAAAACGGCGGTTATTGAGGAAGAAAAACGGGTCACTTACAGGGAGCTTCGGGATTTCAGCAAAAGCGTCGGCTCTTATTTTATAGGGCAGGGTGTATTCAATGAACCTATCGTTGTTTTTATGGATAAAGGGATAGATACGCTGATTTCTTTTTTCGGCGCGGTATATGCCGGGTGCTTTTATTCGCTCGTAAATCCCGAATTTCCGGAAAACCGTATCGAACAGATAAAAAACACCATAAATTCCGGCTATGTAATAACTGACAGCGGCAACGCGCCGCTTGCAAAAAAGTGTTTTGCCGAACTTACCGTGCTCGATATTGCAAAGCTTAAGAAGCATAAAATCGACGAAAGCGGTATTGCCGCGGTCAAGGAAAAGCATATCGATTACGACCCGCTTTACGTCAATTTCACCTCCGGCTCGACCGGAGTGCCCAAGGGCGTTGTCATATCGCACCGTTCGGTAATTGATTTTATCGATAAGTTTACTGAAATGTTCGGCTTCGTTTCCGATGATATTATAGCAAACCAGGCGCCGTTTGATTTTGACGTTTCGGTAAAGGATATATACTCCGCGATAAGGGTGGGAGCGACGCTCGTGATAGTGCCGAAAAGGTATTTTTCAAATCCGGTCGCACTGCTCGACTATCTGTGCGACAACTCCGTTACCACGCTTACGTGGGCGGTATCCGCGCTTTGTCTTATCACGACGTTTCACGGGCTTGATTATAAGGTGCCGTCATGTGTGAACAAGGTGATTTTCAGCGGTGAGGTTATGCCGCTTAAACACCTCGGTATCTGGATGAAGCACCTGCCGGACGCTATGTTTGTAAACGTTTACGGACCTACCGAGATCACCTGCAACTGCACGTATCATATAATTGACAGAAACAGGTCGTACGAGGATAAAATACCCATAGGCAAACCGTTCCCGAATGAAAGAGTGGTACTGCTTGATGAGGCGGGAAAGCATATCTCCGGTAAAAACGAGGTCGGCGAAATATGCGTAATCGGTACGCCGCTCGCGCTCGGGTATTATAATAATAAAGAGCAAACCGAAAAAGCGTTCACCGCCGACGTAAATCAGACCAACTTCCCGCAAACCGTGTATCACACGGGCGATTTGGGATACTATAACGCTGAAGGCGAGCTTGTTTTCGGCGGCAGAAAAGATTTTCAGATAAAGTATCAGGGACACAGGATAGAACTTGAAGAAATCGATAAAGCGATGGCGCAGTGTGAGGGCGTGTCCCGCAGTTGTGCGATTTTTGAGCCGGTAAAGGAAAAGCTTTACGGCTTCTATATCGGCGATATTACCCGGCAGGAATTAAGGCAGAAGTTAAAAGAAGTGCTGCCGGAGTATATGATACCGTCGCCGCTTATAAAGAAGGATGATTTTCCGATCACCAAAAACGGAAAAATTGACCGCAAAAAGCTTTTGGAGGAAAAGTAATGCCGAATTACGAAAAAATTGTAAGTGAATTCAAAACGCCGCTTTATCTGTTCGATACAGATGTGCTTTCAAAGCGTGTCGCATATCTGAACGGCAGGTTTTCGGACAATACCGCGCTGGTTTACGCCGTTAAGGCAAACACCTTTATACCGCGTGAGATAGAAAGCGACGTCGCCCGGTTTGAAATTTGCTCAAAGGGTGAGTTCGATATCTGTAATAAGCTCGGTATCGACAGGGGCAAAATGGTTATATCCGGCGTTCATAAGGACAGACCGAGTATTGAAGAGATGATATCCCTTTACGACGATGTCTTGAAATATACCGTTGAATCGATAGGGCAGTACGAGTTGCTTAAAGAGCTTTCCGCAAAATACGGCAGAACGCTGCATCTGCTTATCCGCCTTACTTCCGGCAATCAGTTCGGAGTTAATGAGGATGAGTTCAGGCGGATAATCAAAGAACATCCCGCGAATATGATAATTGACGGTATAGAGTATTTTTCGGGTACGCAAAAGCATTCCTTAAAGAAAATTGCCCGGGAAACAGAGAAACTTTACGCGTTTGTGACCGAGGTCGAGCGGGAGTGCGGCATTACGCTCCGAGAAATCGAGTACGGTCCCGGCGCGCCGGTGTTCTATTTTCAGGATGAAACATTTGATGAGGACGAATACTTTGACGAGCTTAACCGTCAGTTAAGCGTTTTTTCGGATAAAAAGGTTTATATAGAGCTCGGGCGCAGTATCGCCGCGAGCTGCGGTACGTATTTTACAAGCGTAGTCGATATGAAAACGAACAAAAACGGCAATTTCGTAATTCTTGACGGCGGCATAAATCATCTTGTCTATTACGGGCAGACTATGGCTATGAGGGTGCCGTATTTCGAGGTTTACCCCGAAAGGCGGGATGATACCGAAACCTATACTCTTTACGGTTCGCTTTGCACCGTGAATGATATCATAGTCAAGAGTATAGATGTAAGAAAACTTAAAAAAGGCGACGTTTTTGCTTTTAAGAACGTAGGCGCATATTCCGCCACAGAGGGCATATCTCTGTTTTTGAGCAGAGATTTACCAAAAATAGTCTTGTATAATCGTGATAAAGGTGCTATAATGATAAGAGATGTCGTGAAAACAAGCGATATCAATTATCCGGATTATTAAGGGGAGAGGTTTTTATGGAAAGACTTATTGAAATATTAGAGGAGTTAAACCCGGACGTTGACTATAATACCGTGGAAAATCTTATCGACGGCAGATATCTCGATTCACTGAAAATATTGTCGCTTATTGCCGAAATCGAGGATGAGTTTGATGTGGAGATACCCACTGTTGAGATAATTCCGGCAAATTTCAATTCCGCAAAAAGTATGTGGGATCTTATTGAAAGGTTAAAAGACGACGAGTAATGTCATACTTTAATCTCGGTGTTTCGTTTGCCTTTGTTCCTTTACTCGCCGGTGTTTATAATTTAATACCTAAAAAAGCAAGACCTGTATTGCTTCTTATCAGCAGTCTCGGCTTCTTTTTTGTTATAAGCAGATTCTTAATAGCGTTTTTATTGCTCTCGGTCGTTTCGATTTACCTTATCGCGCTTAAACTCAGCGCGCTTGACGGCAAGCGTGACGAGGTCTTGAAGACCGCCGAAAAGGGCGGTAAAAAGGAAATAAAGGAAAAATATAAAAAGTATAAAAGACTTTGGGTTGCTTTGGGTGTGGCAATAAACGTTTCGTGCCTTGTCGCGTTTAAGTATCTTAACTTCTTCGGTATGAACATTTACGGACTCCTTAACGTGTTCGGTGCGGATCTCGAGTTCAAGCCGTTTACGTTTGCCGCTCCCATAGGCATATCTTTTTATACCTTGCAGGCGCTCGCATATATTTTAGACGTTTACAACGGCAGGGTGAAGGCGGATAAAAATATACTTAAAGTTGCGCTGTTTTTATCGTTTTTTCCGCAGATAATGGAAGGACCTATCGTTCGATACGGCGATACCGCCGGGGCGCTTTACGCCGGCGAAAGGGTGACCTACCGCAATTTCTGCTTCGGATATCAGCGTATTCTTTACGGCTTCTTAAAGAAATTCATTATCGCAGATCGCCTTAATTATCTTGTAAACAATGTGTTCGATAACTATACGCGGTTCAGCGGTACCGCCGTCGCCATAGGCGTGATAGGGTACACCGTTATGCTTTATACGGAGTTTTCCGGCACTATGGACGTCGTAATAGGTATCGGCGAGGTATTCGGTATAAAGATACCGGAAAATTTCAGACAGCCGTTTTTCTCAAAGAACATTTCCGAGTTCTGGATGCGTTGGCATATAAGTCTCGGTCTTTGGTTCAAAGATTTTATCTTCTATCCCGTATCGCTCTCCAAAATGGGAAAGAAGATAACCTCCGTAATGAGGAAAAAACTCGGAAACCAGTACGGACCGCTCGTAGGCGGCTCTATTGCGCTTGCGGCGGTGTGGTTTTTAAACGGCTTGTGGCACGGCGCCGGATACACATTTCTCTTTTACGGTCTGTATCAGTTCATAATGATACTGTCCGGCAACCTCTTTGAACCGCTCGTTAAGAAAATCTGCGCTGTATTACATATAAACCGTGAAAATATCGTTTACAGAGTGTTCCAGTCGGTAAAAATGACCTTGCTCGTGTTTGTGGGCGAACTGTTTTTCTATGCGAAAACCGTTCCGCAGGGCTTTAAAATGCTCGGCAGGATTTTTACAAGTGTAAAATTCAGCGGAAAAGAAATTCTCTCACTCGGTATGGATAAAAACGATTATCTGATCGTTTTTATAGCTCTTGTGTTTATATTCGTCGTCGGTATACTTAAAGAGAAAAACATAAACATCAGAGAAGAAATAAGCAAAAAGAATATCGCGGTGAGATGGCTGATTTATTATATTCTCATTCTTTCTATCATTCTTTTCGGCGCCTACGGTCCGGGTTATGTTCCGGTCGAGCCGATATATGCTGATTTTTAGGGGAAATCTTATAAATGAAAAACGTATTGAAAAGTGCAGTGTTCGTGCTTATTCTGTTTATTCTCGTAAACATAATGACTATCGCGTTTCTGGGGAAGGACAGTATCAAGCGGTTCGGACTCGTTAATTCTTATAAATACGAGATATTGTCCGAGGAGGATGATTCGATAGACGTGCTGGTGCTTGGCGACAGTCTGGTATACAGCTCTTATTCTCCTATGGACGCGTGGCATGATACGGGTATAACCTCATTTGACTGTGCCGAGCCGGCGCAGGTCATTCAGGGCGCTTATAAATATTTGAAGGTCGCACTCGAAAAAGAGCACCCGAAAATAGTTGTTATGGAGCCGAATGTAATATTCAGGGATATAAGGAAACGCAAAATGAGCAATACGCTCGCAACCGATATTCCTCGGATTATCCCAATAAGCAATTATCACGATATGTGGAAGAGATACGGCTTTGACGGTGATAAGGCGATAGTCAACGTAAATAAGGGCTATACGAGCATTTCAAGGATAAACCCTCCTGAAAAGCCGCATAATAACTATATGCGCAAAACCGACAGGTTTGAAAATATACCCGCGGGGAATGTAGATTATCTTGAAAAGATAATAAAGCTGTGTGACGATTACGGCGCAAAGCTGATATTCGTCAGTTTCCCGACGCGGATGTCGTGGCACGGCGCAAAGCATAACAGCGCAGATAAAATCGCAAAGGAATACGGCATAGAGTTTTTGGACCTTAACATTGAAAATCTCGGTATCAATTGGGAAACCGAAACAAGAGACGGCGGCTATCACCTTAACAATTCGGGTGCGCGTAAGGTTTCCGATTTTCTCGGCAGATATTTGCTGAAAACGGGACTTGTGACCGACCACCGGAACGATGATAAATATGAGAGTTGGCATACAGCGTACGAAAAATACGAAAAAAACCTTGCAAAAAGCTGAATATTAAAACAAATGCCCGTATGTTTAAATTACACTTGATTTTTTTAATCAATTAAATTATAATATACGAGTCGCACGGAGATGTCGCCTAGTCCGGTCGAGGGCGCACGATTGGAAATCGTGTAACTGCTACAAACAGTTCGAGGGTTCGAATCCCTCCATCTCCGCCAAACAAACGAGGCACCTTTTTAGGTGCCTCGCTTGTTTATCGGGAGGGATTCGAAAAGGACGGTTTGCCGATAGGCAAATTGCGACCTTTCGGTGAACGGTCGCAAAGTCCGTGGGCGTGTAGGCGCGACAGTCGCGCCGTAGCGAATCCCTCCATCTCCGCCATGAAAGAAACCTGATTTGTCTACCAAATCAGGTTTCTTTCAACTAAGTGTTCCGCTGACGCGGAACGTGAAGTGAGGCTACGCCTCGTGAAGCGCGCTACGCGCGTGAAGTGTGCCTTCGGCACGATGTGGAACACTTAACTTCACTTTGCGGCAACGCCGCAATACTTCACTGTGAGCGAAGCGAACTACTTCACTTGCCCGCAAGGGCAAACTTCACTGAAAGGGAACGACTATGCAGGAATGGTATTCAATATGAATAATGCAGAAAGGGTCATGCCGACTCACATCATTGCGGCAGCGGGGATCGTTGTAAATGATAACGATGAAGTTTTGATGGTGAAAACGCATCGGGGAGGATGGGTCTTTCCGGGAGGACAGGTCGAAATCGGTGAAAATGTGATTGACGCTGTTAGGAGAGAGGTCATGGAAGAGACAGGTGTCGAGATCGAGGTTGGAGAAGTGTTTTGTATATCATCAAACACCTGTAAATATCCGGGGTATAATGGGGTCAAAGAAGTACCTACCAAAATCATGCTCGATTTTATTTGCAGGGCAAAAGGCGGCACACCGCGTCCCTCTGACGAAAACTCCGAGTCGGCATTTTTATCAAAAGACAAAGTACAAGAATTGATTACGGCTCCCGCTGTCATTGAAAGATATAAAGCTTATTTGGAATATTCGGGCAGACCGATTTATATGGAATATGTTACAAAGCCGAACTTTCAACTGAAGCTGAAAAGAATAATATAATTACCGGTTTACGCCATGATCGACATGTATCATTTTGGCTGACTTTCTATGGTTTATGTATCATTATGGCGGTCTTATACATAAAAGAAACCTCTTTTGTCTACCACGACAAAAGGGGTTTTTTCTTGTATTTTGGGCAAAAATCGGGCAAATATAGGCAAAATCGGGCTTTCATACGGTTGATCAGCCGTCCGGATGCCCGATTTTTGTTTTCCGGCGGTTTTCCATCCTTTCGGATACTGTAATATCTTTAATTGCCAAAAGCGGTTGAAAAATACCGAATAATGTGATAAAATATCATATATGGCATTTTATTCGCAGAAAATGCGATTCAGTCGCTGAAAACGAAATGCCGATTTGTGCGGAAAAATAATTGCTTGGGGACGGAATACGCCATGAAAAAAACTTTGGTCATTATTGTCAATGTGCTTATTATGATCGTTATGCTGACCTTTGTGGTTATTTATTCCAATATTCAGAACAAAGAGACAACGAAAAGGCAGATAGAACATTTTGAAAGCACCGCGATCGCCCAGGAGCGTATCACCGAGAATTATCTTGCGGGCGAACAGCGCATCTGCGACGTCTGGGCGCGCTATATATGCAGCAAGGATATGACCGTTGAAGAAGCCGCCTCCTTTATCCGGACTTCTCATGTGCTCCCTAAAACCTCCGCGCACATTCTGTATCTTGATACACTGTCCGGACTGTCTACGCGGGCAAAACCGGACGTTCCTGACGATTATAGTGTTTCCTACGGGCGGATAGGTCTTTTGAACGATGTGAGCTGGATTTCCGGGATAGGTGAATCGGTCAATATCTCCCGCGCCTATACTAATCCGGTCAACGGTGAGCAGTCCCTGGCGTTCTGCAATCTGATTACACTTCACGATTCACAAACCGGGAGCTCGCGTGACGCCGTATTGCTGCGCGTATTGCCCGTTTCGGAACTGGAACAGAAATGGGTTTTCCCTCAGGAAGAGTATGAAAACGCCGAACTATCCATGATCGACGCGGACGGAAATTATATTATCAAGGGACATTCCTTCAAAAACTCCAGCTTCTTTGAATTTTACAGATCCTATAACATTGTGGATTCTGCCGCCGCACAGAAGCTTTTCGGAAAAATCACCTCGTCAACCGGTTGTTTAACAATGCTTAATTCGCGCGGTGAGAAATGTATTCTCGCCTATACGCCTGTTGCCGCGACAGAGGGTTGGACGCTTCTGAGCTTTATGCCGATGAAGGCGTTGAGCGTAAATTCCGAAAACTGGCTGCTGATAGGCTTTGTTTCCGCGAGCCTTCTGATACTGTTCATATTTGATCTGGCGGTTATACTTTCCTTTAATAAAAAACTTCACATCGCGGCAAGGGAAGCGGCGTCGGCGAGCAAGGCAAAAACCGATTTCCTCTCAACAATGTCTCACGATATACGCACGCCTATGAACGCGATTATAGGTCTTTCCGCGATTACGGCGAAGAATCCGGGCGATACGGAATCGGTAGAAGAGAATCTCCGGAAAATCACGTTGGCAAGCAATCACCTGCTTACTCTGATCAACGATATTCTGGATATTTCCAAGATCGAAAGCGGCAAGCTGAACTTAAGCCCGCAGACCTTCTCTATCGTTGAAGCGGTTGAAAATCTCGTTAATCTCTCTCAGCCGATGATCAAAGAAAAGAATATTGATTTCAATTTCCGCATCAACAGGATGGAAAAAGAGTATCTTTACGCCGATCAGCTCCGTCTGAATCAGATATATATCAACATACTTTCAAACGCTGTTAAATATACGGATCCCGGCGGACGGGTCAGCGTGGATATGCGCGAGGAAGAGAGCGGGGAACCTGATTGCGTACGCTTGACATACACCGTTTCCGATTCCGGCATCGGTATGAGTCCGGAGTTTATGAAAAATATGTATCAGCCGTTCTCGCGCCAGACAGACAGTCGCGTAAACAACATTCAGGGAACCGGACTCGGACTTGCCATCACAAAGCAGATGGTCGATTTGATGGGCGGTACCATTGAATGTCAGAGCGAGCAGGGGAAGGGAACGACCTTTACGGTAACGCTGGATCTTCCCGTTGCGGACCGGCAAAGAGAGGATATGAAGCTTGCTCCGATGGATGTCCTGATCGTCGATGACGATGAGATCCTTTTAGAGACCGCGGTTGACTCGCTCGAATCACTCGGCGTAACAGCCGACCGTGCGGGAAGCGGGGCGGAGGCGCTTGATATGATAGCGCGGCGCCGTGAAGAGGGACGAGATTACAACGTCGTGATAGTCGACTGGAAGATGCCTGATATGGACGGCGTCGAAACGGTTCGGCGAATTCGCACGGATGTGGGTTCAAATACTCCGGTTTTGCTGATTTCCGCTTATGACCGGTCGGATATTGAAGATGCCGCGAGAGAAGCGGGTGCAAACGGTTTCGTCGGCAAGCCGCTCTTCCGCTCTACGCTTTATGATAAAATAAACGAACTTCTCGGAACTGTGACGGAGTCCGATGAGCAGGAAAATGACTATTCAGACCTGCAGGGCATAAATATTCTTGTTGCGGAGGACTATGACGTCAACTGGGAAATCATTTCCGCCCTCCTCGGTATGTTCGGGATCACTACGGAACGCGCCGAAAACGGACGTGTCTGTGTTGAAAAGGTGAAATCGGCGTCGGAAGGCGATTATGATCTTGTATTTATGGATATACATATGCCGGAAATGGACGGACTTGAGGCGACAAGGATTATCCGTAAGCTGGATGATCCGTGGGCGTCTTCAATACCGATCATTGCCATGACGGCGGACGCGTTTTCCGAAAATGTCACAGAGTGTCTGAACGCCGGAATGAACGGTCATATCGCAAAACCCATAGATATCAAACTTGTTATTAAAGAGATCCGAAGGATCAAGGAGGAAAATAAAAAATGAAAAAGCTTATCTGTACCGTATTGGCAGTATGTATGGTTGTATCGCTCTCCGCCTGCGGCGGCAAAACAAAGAAGGAAACCGCCGCCGGGTTCAAACCGGCTCTCGATACAAACACAAGCTGCAATATCACCGTAGCCGGAAGTTATGATAACTTTGAGGCGCTTGAGGCTGAATTTGACAGATTCAACGAGATATATCCGAATGTGCAGCTCAGCTATGTGAAACTGGATGACTACAACAACACTCTGAGCACGGTGCTGAAAGGAAACGAAAAACCCAACATTTTCTTTACGTATTCATGGATGATCGGGAACGAAAAATACGATTCGGTATTTGATTTTTCGGAGGATCTTTCCGATCCGGCGCTGGCGTTGGACCTTGACTGTATTCGCCCCGGTCTTATCAACCATGACGCGGACGGCCGCGTACTGATGGTTCCGGTTTTTTCCAGAACCTACGGTATGCTGGTAAATAACGATCTGTTCAAGAAGGAAGGGCTTAAAGTCCCCTCTACATGGACGGAGCTGCTGTCTGTATGCGAAGAGTTCCGCGGCAAGGGTTATACCAGCCCCATGATGGGCTTCAGCGCCAACGCTTCCAGCCCGTTTATGAACACGATAGCTTATCCGCAGTTCGTAGCCACGCTCGCCCAAAATCCCGAGGCTCTCGCGCTTGCCAATAAGCTGGATCCCGCGGCGGGCGAATATATGCGCCCGGCTCTGGAAAAGGTTGAAGAGTTGATTAAAAACGGCTGCATTGATCTTAATGAGTGTGATAAGATCGAAGATAACTATACCAAGGTAATCCTTCGCTTTTTTGAAGGCGATGTTCCGATGATGATCTGCGCCGGCGATACCGTATCAGGCACCAAGAAGAGAGAAAGTCAGTCCGAAGCATTTGCAAAATCTCCCTTCAACTACACTTTTTCACCGATCGCTTTAACGGATGAAGGCGGATACTTTATAGACAGTCCTTCCGTAGAGTTTTCCGTTAACAAGAGTTGTGACGATTTGGAAATGACAAATGAATTTATGCGGTTTTTGATTACGAACGACGAGTTGAACCGTATGGCTTCCGTAAAGCGTTTGGTAACGCCTACAAAAGACCTGTCCTTCGATTCGATTTACGCTCCTTTTGCTAATGTGCCGTCCGATCGCGTCTTATCACCGGAAGTATTAGGCATTCTCGATCCGCTTACGGTTCAGATCCGACTTGCGTCATTCTATGTCGGAAAAGGCGATATCACCGTGGATGAAGCAGTCTTAAAGTACGGAAGCTTCGAGTAAAAACACATTTGAGGCGCTGACATATCGGCTACCCGGGTAAAAGACGGCGCCTTTGCACCTCTTATTCCGGTCAAGTATGTTTATTGGTTTACAGATGAAAACAAGGCGCCGTTTCGGGCGCCTTGTCCGTTTTTGGGAGAAAATCCGTGGGAGCCGCAAAGCAACGCCGATTTTTTAACCGTCCGAACCATGCGGTTTTGCAAACGTATGACCGTAAAATAGCATAAACCTCTTCCATTTTTTTGTTATTTATGTTATACTATCTATGTATACTTATTCTTTACCCCGCTCGGATGTTAAGCGCCGTATGGCGCAGAGCAAACCGATAATAATGATTGCGGTACTGTGAAAGGATTTTCCATGATAAAAGATTTTTTGTTGCAGGACTGGTCGCTGTTGCTGATTCTGTCGGCGTTTGCAATAGCGCTTCATATAACCGTTTTTCTGGACAAAACCACAATAAGACGTATGTACGTTTTGATTGTCGGCGTATTTCTGCTCTCGCTTCTCGTATTTGTGGAGTTTGAATGTGCCGCGTATACCGAACACAGGATACTGCGCGGCATTTTGATGGCGACGCGTTACAGTGCGACTCCTCTTATCATTTCGCAACTAATATATACTCTTGTAAAAAGACAGACCTGGTATATATTCATTCCCGCCATAATACTTACGGTTATCGATTTCATCTCGATTTTCACAGGCATAGTTTTCAGAATAGAGGGATACAACAGTTTTTCCCGCGGACCGCTCGGCTATTTGCCTTTTATTATGGTGGGGCTGTACTGTATCGCTTTGATTTATCTTTTGATAAAGAGAAGCAACAAAAAGTGGATGGAGATAGTTCCCATTTCGTTTTTAACCTTTGCACTGCTTTCGGGACTCATTTTCCCGTTCGTGCTCGGAAGTGATTTTTCAAAGATTTTCTGTTCTACAATCGGTGTGGCGCTTTTCATATACTACGTTTTTGAAATACTGGAGCAGACAAAAAAAGACTCGCTTACCGGGCTGCTCAACCGACACGCCTATCACGCGGATACCCTTAAAAATCCCGAGGATATTACGGCGCTGATTTCAATTGATATGAACGGGCTGAAAACCATCAATGACACGCTCGGGCACGCCGCAGGCGACGAAGCGTTGCTCACGCTTGCGCTTTGTTTTCGCAGGGCGCTCAAAAGCAGACAGTTCGGTTACAGGGTAGGCGGTGACGAATTTGTTATCATTTGCCGCAAAACTTCGCAGGATGAAATGATGCAGCTCGTTGAGCGTATCGAGCATAACGTAGGCGAGACAAAATATGACTGTGCTCTCGGTTACAGTTATTCGGCGGACAGAAAAAAGCCGGTTGAAGATATGCTCAGAGAGTCGGATATGATGATGTACGCGGTGAAAGAACGTTATTATAAAGAACGCGGAGCGTACAGACGGCAGGTATAAGAGAAGCAAAAAACGGTAAGTCCGGGGTGATATTATGGCGGCGATTATTGAATTGTTCGTAACCTTTTTCAAAATCGGTCTTTTTACGTTTGGCGGCGGGTACGCCATGATATCGATTATCGAGGATACATGCGTCCAAAAAAAGAAATGGATAACCGATGAGGAAATGTTGAATATGACGGTTATCGCCGAATCTACGCCGGGTCCCATCGCCATAAACTGTTCCACCTACGTCGGATTTAAGAAAAAGGGACTTTTGGGCGCCGTTGCTTCGACTCTCGGCGTTATTCTGCCGTCGTTTATCATTATATTCATTATTTCGGCGTTTCTTGATAATTTTCTTGAAATAAAATTTGTTGCGAGCGCCTTTGCGGGCATAAAAGCGGCGGTCGGCATACTGATAGTCAGCGCCGCGATTAAAATGTTCGGTAAATTAAAGAAAAACGCTCTTACCGTTACTATTGCACTCTCGGCGTTTGCCGCACTCGCGGTATTTGATTTTTTCGCAATTCATATCACGTCAATAGTCATACTCGCGTGCGCCGCCGTCGTATCGCTCGCGCTTTCCTTTGCCGGAAAGCAGGAAAGGGCGGGTGACGGCAAATGATTTATCTTGAACTGTTTCTGGGCTTTTTAAGAGTCGGCTTTTTCGCTTTCGGCGGCGCGTATGCCGCGATACCGTTTATCCGCGAGGTTGTACTTGCATACGGTTGGCTCAGCGACGATATGGTGAGTTACATTATCGCCGTAAGTGAAAGCACACCCGGTCCCGTTATGGTGAATATGGCGACCTACGTCGGCGCGGTTAAGGGCGGAGTGATAGGCGCCGCGATAGCTACGCTTGCGGTGGTGATGCCGGCGTTTTTCATTATTCTTCTTATAATGGTGGTTTTCAAAAAACTGCTTAAAAACAGATATTTTATCGCGATCCTGTCGGGACTGCGACCCGCGATAATAGGCATTATAGCCGCAACGGGCGTATATATGATTTATAAAAATATTTTCCTTACGGGCAATAACGCGTCTTTCGCGTTTGATATTAAAACCGCGATATTTACAGCCGCGCTCGCGGCAGCGTATTTCGCCGCCGGAAAGCTTCGCAAAAAGAGCGTTTCACCCATACTTCTTATAGCGGTTTCGGCGGTTGCCGGCGTCTTTGTTTACGGCTTTTAGGGTACTATATTCTTGACAACCGTTTAACTTGCAAATATAATATAATTCACGGTATTATATGAGGTACGCTTATGAATTTGCTTATTAAATTACGCAAAAGCGTTATGCTTTTCATAAAGTTTATGATAACGCTTGCCGTAATGGTCATGTTTATGCAAGTATGGATAAGCAACTACGCAGAGTCCCTGTTCAGTAACAGGGGTAACTATGTGGTGGTTTTTTCTTTTGTGTTCCTCTTTGTGACCTTTTCCTCGCTTTTTTCGGCGTTCAGGATAGGCATATACCGTATTCACGAGATTATTTACAGCTTTTCACTCGCGATATTTTTCACAAACGCGGTAATGTATCTTGAACTTAGTCTTATCGCGCGTGAAATGGTACGTATTCTGCCGCTGATGCTCGGCGTGGCGATTCAGATAATTACGGCGGCCATATGCGCGGTCTGCGCGAATATGATTTATTTTAAGCTTTATTCCGCGCGTAGGGTCGTGGCGATTTTCAGCGACGATATGTACGGTTTTGAACTGATAAAAAAGATGAGTCATATTTCCGAGAGGTTCAAAATCGAGTGCGGTATTAACGCCGAACGTTCAACCTTTGAGCAAATAAAGCATCAGATAGACAGATACGAGGCGGTCGTTATCTGCGGTATTGATAAGAATCTGCAAAAGCAGATAATATCCTACTGCTATACAAAGGAAAAACGCACCTATCTTTTGCCTGATACCACAGATATAATAATCAATAACAGTTATAATATCCAAATCGCCGATACGCCGGTGCTTATGAGTCAGAACAGGGGACTGACCCTTGAACAGCAGCTTATCAAGCGCATATTGGATATCCTTATATCCGCGTTTGCGCTGGTAATAACCTTGCCGATAACTCTTATCTGTGCCATAGCGATAAAGATTGATGACGGCGGTCCGGTTTTTTACCGACAGAACCGTGTAACCAAGGACGGTAAGATATTCAATATAATCAAATTCCGTTCAATGCGGACCGACGCTGAGAAGGACGGCGCCAGGAAAGCCGTCGATAACGATGACAGGATCACCCGCGTCGGAAAGGTTATCCGCGCTTTCAGGATAGACGAGCTGCCGCAGCTGCTTAACATTCTTTTCGGCGACATGTCGATAGTAGGTCCGAGACCCGAACGCATAGAGAACGTGTTTGAGTATTCGCAGATGTATCCGGAATTTGAACTGCGGCACAAGGTCAAGGCGGGGCTTACGGGGCTTGCCCAGCTTTACGGCAAATACAATACGCGCCCCGAGGACAAGCTCCACATGGACCTTACCTATATCGAAGATTATTCGCTTTTGCTTGATTTGAAGCTCGTAATACTCACATTTAAGATACTCTTTATGAAAGAGAGCACCGAGGGCTTTGAAAAGGAAGCTTCAAACGTATCAAAGCGTGATAATGACAGTGAGAATTCAAAGGAGAGAAAAAATGAAAACTGATGCAACATTGGTAGTAATGGCGGCGGGTATGGGAAGCCGTTTCGGCGGACTTAAACAGCTTGAACCCATAGGACCCGGCGGCGAGGCGCTCCTCGACTTTTCGGTTTACGACGCAAAGGCGGCGGGCTTTAACAAGGTCGTGTTTATTATCAAGCACGCCATTGAGGACGATTTCAAGCGTATAGTCGGCTCGCGTATCGAAAAAATGATAGATGTCGAGTACGTTTTTCAGGAAACCGATATCCTGCCGGAGGGCTTTGTATGCCCGCCGGACCGCGCAAAGCCGTGGGGAACGGGTCACGCCGTATGGTGTTGCAGAAACGCGGTAAAAACGCCTTTTGCGGTTATAAACGCCGATGATTATTATGGGAAAAGCGCGTTTATACAGATATATAACCGTTTGTGCGAGGATAAAAACGATTATTGCATGGTCGGCTTCCGCCTTAAAAACACGTTGACCGAAAACGGCTCGGTTTCGCGCGGCGTATGCAATATTGAAAACGGCGTGCTCAAATCAATTACCGAGCGCACCGAAATTTCAGACTGCAAGTATAAAAACGAACTCGGCGAATGGGTGGCGCTCGATGAAGACACCGTCGTTTCAATGAATATGTGGGGCTTTACGCCGGACGTGTTCAATTTCGTTGAAAGAGACCTTGTCGCTTTCCTGAAAGAAAAAATAGATGTGCCGAAAGCCGAGTTTTATCTGCCCGCCATAGTATCGAACGTGATAGCGCGCGGTGAAAAGCAGGTCAGCGTGCTCGTCGCGGAGGATAAGTGGTACGGCGTCACCTATAAGGAGGATAAAGAGGGCGTCGTCGCGGCGCTGTCGCAAAAAATTAAAAACGGCGAATATAAAGATTTTTAATATTCGATATCAATACATAAGGGCTGTGTAAGGTTACACGGCCCTTTCATTTTTTATATCGCTTTTGCATATATTTTTTTAGTGATAAAAAAGCCTTGTGAGGACAACAAGCCGAAAAGAGCCGGATTTTCCCTTTTCTCAGGCGTTTTGTCCCTTAAGGCAGTAAGTCAATGAAAGGCGAGATAAAAATGAAAGAATATTATCCGGAAGGCACTCTCATTAAAACACGGGAAAACGCGGAATATTTAAGCTCTTTTTCAGCGCTTGAAGCCGCCGCGCGCGAAGGGGCTACGGTCGAAGCGGTGGCGGTGATGTGCGACAGGTCGCACGATATTGAGGTAGACCTCGGCTGTATGAAAGGGATTATAAAGAGGGAAGACGGCGCGATAGGTATTGCCGAGGGCAAAACGCGCGATATCGCGCTGATTTCCCGCGTAGGCAAGCCGGTCGCCTTTAAGGTGCTCGGCATAGATTATGACGAAGGGGGTCTCCCGTTTGCGCGGCTTTCAAGGAGGGCGGCGCAGGAGGAATGCCTTAACCATATATACGAAAACAGGAGAAGCGGCGATATAATAACAAGCAGGGTTACGCATTTTGAAAGCTTCGGCGCGTTTTGCGATATCGGGTGCGGCAATATAGCCCTCCTCCCGATAGACGCGATATCCGTTTCCCGAATATCGCACCCGAGCGACAGATTAAGTATAGGCGACAGCATCAGAACCGTTATAAAAAGTATCGGTGAAGACGGTAAAATCACCCTTTCGCATAAAGAACTTCTCGGAACGTGGGAGGAGAACGCCGCTCTTTTCTTGCAGGGTCAAACGGTTTTCGGCGTTGTACGCAGTATTGAGAGCTACGGAATATTCGTTGAGCTTACCCCGAATCTCGCCGGGCTTGCGGAGCCGGGTCCCGATGTGCGCGAGGGGCAGGGTGTGTGCGTTTACATAAAGAGCATTATCCCCGAAAAAATGAAAATCAAGCTTATTATTATCGACGAGCTCGAAAGCGTGCCGCGTGAAAAACGCAAATACTTCTATACGGGCGAGCATATAGATGAGTTCAATTATTCGCCGCCGCAGGCGAAAAAGCAAATATCGGTAAAGTTTTAAATCGCAAAATAAAATCGGCAAAAGAGCTTTATTCTTTTGCCGATTTTTATTCTGCGCTAAGCGTTAATACGGCTTGATGAATTTAGGGATTGGTTTTTCATAATAAAACACGTAATTATCAGCGATTGCAATTGTAACAAAATCGAAATAATTTGCAACTAATTTGTTCCTTTCATTTTATTATCGTATGGCGTATATTTGATTTAGAATTCCAAATTTTAACAAAAATGAAAAAAAGGAAAAAATATAATGAAAAACAGAAAAATTATAAGACAGGGGACGGTTCTGTGTCTTGTGGCCATGAGAAAACGTGTTTTAACGACAATTTCTTTTTGCGTGATTTTTGCTTTGGCAATCGGTCTATCTGCCTGTAACAAATTACATACGTCTAAATCAGACTCAAATTCGGAAATTGATTTGGTTTCAGAGAAGACAACGACATTCTCGTTTGATATGTTTGCCGAGTTTAACAACAAGGTTTATCCGCTTGATATATCATACAATGATGCGATGAGTAAAGCACATACTGTGAGCCGATACGAAGAGGAAGTTATTAAAGAAAGATTTATATCAACTTGGGACGATTATATTCAGTATTACTATGGACTTCTTATGGAAATCGATGATGAAAAAGTTTTTGCCGGCAAGGATGGCGAACTCACTAACGATATTGATGAGTTTATAAGTTTATTCGACGGTTGGAAAAACGCATTGATTGAAGATCAGAAAAATTGGGGAAAGAATACGGAAATTGAGATAGCGACAATGCAAAAACTGATGAACAGGATTTATACGGGCGGAAGCGCGACAGGATCAGGTGTAAGTAGTTATAAGTATAGTTTGTACCGGCAAAGGGCACTGCATTTGTATCACTTATGTACTTTATTTAATATAAATTGTAGCGAGCCAAAATAAAACAGAGGAACACAGGAGACTGATTAATGAATCGGCGAGTATCAAAAATTTTAATAATTACATTTGTTTCTTACCTTGTGTTTTTTATAATTGTAGTCATATTGTTTAATCATATCCGGCACAATAAAACGGATGAAATAGCTATGACTTATATTTGGAATTGCGATGAGATATATCAGCAAATCGGAGAAATTGAGCACGTAGGAAGAAATATACGCGAAAAAACGTATAAGAGCGATTCAAAAATGATAATTCCGTATTCGGTTGAAACTAAAGAAAGCAACTATTATTATATTGTTTTTGTGACTCTTAATAAGAAAGAAGGGAAATGGGTCGCAAATGATTTCTCAATTAAAAAAGGAAGTGAGATTTCTTGAGTATCGTAACTCGACGCATACTTGCGGCTCTTATAGATCATGCTGTAATTCTCTTTATTGTTTGTATTCCTGTTCAGATAATCTATGATAACGCAAAGAATAATATCCCACTGTATTTATTGTTTACGATTGGCATTATTGCATATGCGGCATTATTCGTTTGTAAAGATTTGGTATTTAAGAACTCAGGAATAGGGAAAAAACTGGTAAATTTAGTAATAGTCAAAAAAAGTGGTCTTGAGAAAGTTGGATACGGTAGAATTGTTTTGAGAAATGTTATTTTATTGCCGCTATTAAGTCTCGAAATTATTCTTCTCATTTTTAATGGAGAAAGGCTTGGGGATATTCTAACCAATACCATGGTTGTCTTAAAAACAGAGAACGAGTGACAGTTCTGCGGAGACAGAGAACACAGGGGACGGTTCTATGTGTTCCGTGATTCCTAAAGGTGTTATATCATATGGCGGGAACACGTTTTTCTATTACTGATTGAGGTGATATAATGAAAAAAAGTATTATTATCTTATTGGTACTAGGGCTACTGTTTATTAGCGTTGGCTGCGAAAAGCAGAAAGGCAGCAATTCTTCAATTGTGGCAGAAAAACCGCACCACAATAGTACAACTTACAAGTTGAATTATAACCACGATTGGTTAGAAAATGACCTAACAGAATTAGGGTTAAAAGATCTTACAATTGGGGAAAGAGTAAGAGGGTGTTTTACAGCGCAACGTCCGACATCTTCACGATATGTGTATTTGTTTAATGATTATCAGAAATACGGAGAGAATAGTATTTATCACGACTCATATTTAGTAATCGAAACCGATTCTAAAATACTATTGCGAGACCTTGCAAATGATAATTACAGCGGTAGTTATGGTGAAGAAATATATGTGTGTGATGTTGACGATGATGGAATTGACGAGGTTGTTCTTCAACAGACAGTTGGAATGACTGGCGGAGCGGGACAGTATCTTTCACGCATTTTCAAAGTGGTTGATGATGAAATCATTCAACTTTTTAATTCATCAAGCATCTGTTTGTATAACACGGGGTTTAGCTGTGTTTTGAAAGACGATTATAAAATGGAAGTGCAAAACATATTTACAGGTTATTCAATAACACTTGATATGATCGGCACAAAAAAATACAGTGGCATTTATTTTGATGAAGCCGGCAAGGTTATATCTAACGTGCATTTTGAAAACATTGTGTGCGATAGTTTTATGGAGTTTATACCCAAAGATGTGGATAATGATGGCACTTTTGAAGTGGCTTGTTTACAATATGTATCGCTTTATGGGCACTCAGATGGCATTGGCTATGCAAAAAGTATTTTGAAATTCAATAAAAACACAAAAATGTTTGAAGTTGTTGGTTCAGAGTTTATTCCGATGGGCGCAGAAACATAGGACTAGGAACACAGGGGACCGTCCCCTGTGTTCGTTACTCGCGGTATGTTATAGTTAAATCAGGGATTAGAGTGCGCACAGTCCGCTTTTACTTTTTGGAGGTCGGGTTTATGGATATTTCACAGATCGATAGTAATTTCAGGATTGAAACCGGTTTGGACAAAACCGATATTAAGTTTTACGACGTCAAAAACCCGCCGTTTGAAATTGACGGTGTTTTTTATGAGTCGGGAGCGTTTCGCAGAATGCCGGAATCGGTAGCGAAAGCCACTAATAAAGGCGTTGCGGATTTGCATACGAATACCGCCGGGGGCAGAATACGGTTTATAACCGACAGTCCTTACGTTGCAATAAACGCAAAAATATCCTCTCCCGGTAAAATGTCGCACATGGCGTTTACCGGTTCAATCGGATTTGATTTGTACGTTAAAACAAACGGTGAAGACGTTTTTGTAAATACGTACACTCCGCCTACCGATATCATCGATAAATATGAGGGAATAATAGAGTTCGGCACGGCCGAAGAAAGAGAAATAACCGTCAATATGCCGCTTTACAGTAACGTAAACGAACTGTACGTCGGTTTAAGCGAAAACGCCGCCGTTATGCCCGCAAAACCTTACGGCGTTAAAAAACCCGTCGTTTACTACGGATCTTCCATAACGCAGGGGGGTTGCGCGTCAAGACCGGGGATGTCATATCAGGCGATGATTTCCCGCGCGCTTAGCTGTGATTATATCAACCTCGGATTTTCCGGAAGCGCAAGGGGAGAAGATACTGTTGCGAGATATATTGCCGGGATGGATATGTCGCTGTTCGTGTATGACTATGACCATAACGCACCGTCCGCCGAACATCTGAAAAAGACGCACGGCAGAATGTTCGACATCATTCGGGGAAAGAACCCGACACTGCCGATAATTTTGCTCTCAAGGCCTAAATTCCGGTTAAGTGAAGCAGAGGAGCAACGCTTTGATATCATAAAACAGACTTATGACGACGCCGTTCGTGGCGGTGATAAGAACGTCCGTTTATTAAGCGGCAGGGAACTGATGCGACTGGCAAAGAGGGACGGAACAGTGGATAACTGCCATCCGAACGACTTCGGCTTCGCTTCGATGGCGGCGGCGCTGATTCCCGTGATTAAGGAAATGCTGCCGGACGTTTAATCGGAGGAACACAGGGGACGGTTCTGTGTTCCCTATAAAAACTGAAAAGGACTAATAACTATGTATGCAAAAAAACTAACGGCATTTTTCCTGACTCTGGCACTTGTCATCAGTTGTTTTGCTATGGTGCCGGTTATTTCCGCTTCCGCGGAAGAGCCCGAGGCGCAGATGATCGTCTTTGATCAGCCCGGAACCTACGGCGTTACGCCTTCAAACATACTGTTACCGCTCAATCTCGCTTCCGGCGGCAAATATAAGCTGACCTTTAAGATGCGCCGGCTTTCCGGTTCGGGTGCGCCGATAATCGGCTCCGTAAGAACTACAGGCAGTGGAAACGGATTCCCCAGTGCGGATGATGACCTGTATGTGAATAACAATAACAGTTTAACACCTGACGCTGGCGGATATTATACCTATTATGACGAGTCTTCATACACCTTTACCGCAGTATTGAATATACAAAGATACGGATCCGAAACGAGTCAAGGCGCCAACTGCTTTATCACGATCGGCAACGCGCGTCATGTCCAGAATACAGTGGACGGCACTAATTACGGTATAAGCTTTGCAATGGCTGAGCCGAGACTTTATAAGCTCGACGGCAGCGGCAATCCTACCGGCGGTAATCTCGCTCCGGCTATTAACAGTGAAACGCTTGCTCTCGGCAGTAAATATGCATATAAGCATCAGGCGACCTGCGGCTGGAATACGGGCGCGCCGCTTAATAAATGGTCGTCGGATACCAAAAACCTGAGGTGCTTTGCCGACAAAATCCCGGCGGGCTTCTTCACAAGCGGGTATACGATTGATATTAACAGCAGAATGTTCTGTCTGACCGGCGGTAATTATGCGAGATTCAAATTTGATTTCTGCGCCGAATCCGAGACCTCCTATATGTTCAGATACAAATATCGCTCCGAAGGCGACGAGGGCTATGTTTCCCTTGTTCAGTCCCCCGGAAATGTACCGGTGTCCTTTACCGAGAGCGATGATTCCGACACCTATACAAAATCACTCAGATTTACCACCATGGCGGATCTTGAAGGTATAAGTGTTTATTTCGGGAACGGCGCCAACGGTATCGATAAGAAATTCTACATTTCGGGTCTGGAACTGTATAAGACCGACGGCAGCGGTAATCCGACGGGCGAGAACCTTATAGTCGCCATGAATCCGGTATTCGGAGATACAGGCGATGTAAGTTACGACCCCTGGCATAATATAACTTCGCCTAATGCTTATTGGTATTCGGTTTATGATGGGGACGCCGCCGGCGATTCAACCTTTGACGGTGACCTTAAAGTTTTAGATGTTCCGGAAGACTTCTTCACTTGTTTAACCTACCTGCAGCGTTTCGAGTTTCTCCGCAAAACTGTCTTGCGGCTGATCTCGCCGGACCCCTCTAATCTCTATTGTGATCCTAACTTTGATGCGTTTACCGACATTAAGGATATTGTAAGTCTTAAAAAGCATGCCGTCCGGCAGTTGAACAACTGGGAAGGCGGCGCGGACGACCTTGCCGCTGCAAAGCGCAATGCAATTATCAACTCGCCGAAGGCGCTTTACGGTGAGAACACTGTTTATTATGTTGACGCCGAAAACGGAAACGATTCTAAAAACGGTCTTTCTCAGGCAAACGCCAAAAAGACTTTAGCGGGTCTCGCCGGGTTGAATCCCGCTCCCGGCGATACCGTTTTGTTTAAGCGCGGCGGCGTATACCGTATGCCTGCCGGCGGCAATTCCGAAGAAGCGGCGATCAATTTCAAAACCGGTGTAAGATACGGCGTTTACGGCGATGAAAGTTTGGCAAAGCCGCTTCTTTCCGGCTCGGTTTACAATTACGCGACAAGGTCGTGGACCAATGTAAGAGACAACATCTGGAGAACCGACATCAAAAATCAGGATGGAAGCAGTTATCATAACGCGGATGAAGTAGGTTCGGTTTACCTCATTTCGTCGGGCGGTGTGATCACAACCGGCAAAATGGCGCAAACGGGTACTTCCGAGCTGGCGGCGCCCGGCGATTTCTATGATGCGAGGGACGGCTATGTTTATGTTTACTCGGCAGGAAATCCCGCAAGCGTTTACGCCGATATAGAAATAGCACAACATAGAAATGTTGTAACGATAAATTCCGGTGTTCAGGTCGATAACCTTAAAATTGCTTTCGGCGGCATGCACGGTATCGGCGGCACCAAGCGTTCAAATGTTACCATAACCAACTGTGAAATAGCCTACATCGGCGGCACATGGCTTACCGAATCGCGCGCGGGCAACGGCATCCAGTTCGGTCTCGGCGCAAGTAACATCACCATTACAAACAACTACGTTCACGATTGCTACGACGCCGGCATTACCTTCCAGACCTGGGAATCGACCAGCGATATGGGCTATAACAATCTCACCTTCAATGACAACCTTATAGAGTGTTGTTGGTACAATTTCGAGTTCTTTACGTTTGCCGGCGACACCCTTAACAACATCAATATCAGCAACAATATTATGCGTAAGGCATGCTTCGGCATATTTGAACGCGAAGACAGAGTCGGTTATCTTGAGTCCAACGTCTATATGGGCGCTCATATCCGTTGCGGCAGAGACTATTACTATCCGAATACTACCGATTTCACCATTACGAATAATATTTTCGATTGCTCAAAAGAGTCGCTTATCTATTGGAACTGGTATAATGTTGAGGGCTCTGCCGATGCGCATCCGGGACTTACCCTTTCCGGAAACACTTACTATCAGAAATCGGGCGCAACCGAAGGTCGCGTAATGTGGTTTGGAAAGACCGGGAATTTTGCCTATGCTTCAAGCAAACAAGGTCTTGTGGACGCTGTCGCCGCTATGGAGACGTCTCCGAAATCGGTCGAGTGGCTCGATAACATAAGGTAGTGTTTTTTTTCGAAGAATTGGGAACACAGGGGACGGTTCTATGTCCCGCATTATTTTGGAGGAATGAAAATGAAAAAACAAGCGATTAAACTTTTATCCCTTATGCTGACGATACTGCTGATTTTTACCGTTGTTCCGTTGACGGTATTTAACGTCAGCGCGTTGAACCATTCCGGAAACTGCGGCGAAAGCGTCACATGGGATTTGGATACGGCTACCGGTTCGCTCCTTATAAGCGGTTCGGGCGCTATGGATAATTACCTTAGTAACGGCACGCCGTGGTATCAACTGAATGAATATGTCAAAGATGTCGTTATCGGAGACGGCGTAACCTCAATCGGCAATTGGTCGTTTGGATACTGTAATAAACTGACCTCGCTTACGATAGGTAATTCAGTGACGGTAATCGGTGAACACGCATTTGACAGTTGTACCTCTCTTCCGGATATTACCGTTGCGAATTCGGTAACCGAGATACGCAAGTATGCGTTTCATTATTGTACCGCCGTTACGTCTGTCACCATACCAGATTCGGTAAAAACAATCGGTGAATATGCGTTTGGAAATTGTAACAACTTAACCTCGGTAGAGCTCGGAAGTTCGGTAAATGACGTTAATACTGCCGCGTTTGCCAACTGTCCTTCGCTTGAAAGTGTATCGGTTGACAGCAACAACTCCATATATCATTCGGACGGTAACTGTATAATTCAAACAGAAAATAAAGCACTGGTTATAGGAATTAAGAACAGTGTTATCCCGACTGACAACTCGGTAACTTCAATCGGAGAAAAGGCGTTCTATCAATGCGCATCGCTGAAATCAATTGATATTCCGGACTCTGTAACCGTTATAAACAGCTACGCTTTTTCCGGCTGTGGAGGTCTCGAAAATTTGACCGTTCCCGATACGTTGACTTCAATAGGCAATTGGGCGTTTTCTTATTGCGGAAAACTCGCGGATTTTACAGTTCCGGATAATGTGACCTACATAGGCGACGCCGCTTTCAATTCTTGTGTCGGCCTTTCAAGCTTTACGGTACATGATGGCGTAACTTATCTTGGATCAATGGCGTTTCAGAATTGCACGTCGCTTGCAGATGTTACAGTGGGTAATTCGGTAGCTTCGCTGGGCGATTATACGTTTTACGGTTGCGAAAGCTTAAAAAACGTTATTATCGGCAATTCGGTAACGGCGATAAGTAATTCGGCTTTTTCGGGTTGCGCGGAAATCGAAAGCATATCTGTAAAAGAAGAAAACCCCGCTTACCATTCGTCCGGCGACTGTTTAATCGCAACAACGGAAAAAACCATTGTTTTGGGCTGCAAAAACAGCGTAATACCGGACGACGGAAGCGTAACCGCGATAGGCGAGGACGCCTTTGCGGGCAAAGAGTTAAAAGAAATAATCATTCCGGTCGAAATAACCGAGATCAAGCGATTTGCCTTTTCCGGATGCGGTGAGCTTACCGACATTTATTATACCGGCAGCGAGCAGCAAAAGACGCAGATTGTTATAAACAACGATTACCAGTGCAACAAATACCTGTTAAACGCAACATGGCATTATAATTATGCGCCGCATACCCCCGGCGACGTTAACGGTGACGGGAATGTAAATAACAAGGACTTGACCAGACTGTTTCAACATCTTTCAAATTGGGATGTGGAAGTGAGTGCCGGCGCAACTGATGTAAACGGCGACGGAAATGTAAACAACAAAGATTTGACTCGACTCTTCCAGTATCTCTCTAATTGGGACGTTGAAATATTCTAACTGAAAACAACACTTGAGTTTTTCATTACCTGATTAAAGGAACACAGGGGACGGTTCAAATATACATAAAATTCTAAATGATAATTGATTTTAAGATAAAACAGGCGTATAATAATTATCGGGTGATATTATATGTCAGAAAATAATTGCAGCGGTAATTGCGCCGCTTGTTCGAGTAACTGCTCGGACCGTAAACAGGAAAACTTTTTTGAGCCGACCGGCGAGTATAACGATATAAAACACGTCATCGCCGTGGTAAGCGGCAAGGGCGGCGTGGGTAAAAGCGCCGTCACCTCAATGCTTGCCGTGGAGCTTTGCAGAAAGGGATATAAGGTAGGTATACTTGACGCGGATATAACCGGTCCTTCCATTCCTAAAGCGTTCGGCATTACGGCGAGAGCGATGCAGAATGAAATAGGCGTTTTGCCCGCCGAAACCAAAGAGGGCATAAAAATTATGTCCGTCAATATGATGCTTGAAGAAACCGACAGTCCGGTAATCTGGCGCGGTCCGGTAATCGCCGGTCTTGTCAAGCAGTTCTGGCAGGACGTTGTATGGGGCGAGCTTGATTATCTGCTTATAGACTGTCCTCCCGGTACGGGCGACGTTCCGCTCACCGTGTTCCAGACCGTAAAGCTTGACGGTGCGATAGTCGTCACCACGCCGCAGGACCTCGTTTCGCTCATAGTGAAAAAAGCGCTCAATATGGCGAAAATGATGAATATAAACGTAATAGGTATTGTTGAGAATATGAGCTACGCGGTTTGCCCCGATTGCGGCAAAAAAATCAGCGTTTTCGGCGAGAGCAAAAACGCGTACGACGATTTCGGCGTAAAGCTTTTAGGCACGCTTCCCATCGATCCGTCGCTTGCCGCGATGATAGATAACGGTTCTGTCGCGCACTTTGACGGCGACTTTTTAGCCGACGCCGTAAGTGAAATAGAAAAACTATGAGAATGCGCAGAAAAAAACACCTTGAGGAACGCCTCTTTGGTGTTTCAGAGATTTTGTTTGTCAGCGACCATGAGGACAGAAACTATAACACCGCCATTCTCGAAAAAGAATACATAGACCTTAAAAAATGGTTCGGCTCCGAAGCCCCCGTATATCTTGAAATAGGGTGCGGCAAAGGAAGATTTGCTGTTGAGTTTGCGCGAAGGCATCCGGATATAAACCTGCTCGCCGTGGAAAAAGACGCAAACGTGATAGTTTCCGCCTGCGAGCTTTGCGTTTCGGAAAACATACCTAATCTGCGCTTTATCAAGTGCTCAGCGGAGTATATCGAAAAATACGTTAAACCGCAAAGCATTTCGGGGATTTTTCTTAATTTTTCCTGCCCGTTTCCTAAGAATAAGTACGCTTCCCACCGCCTGACTGCCGCTCGGTTTCTTGAAATCTATAAGCGAATTATGGCGCCGGGCGCGCGCATAGAGCAAAAAACGGATAATATGCACTTTTTCGAGTTTTCGATAGAGCAGTTTTCAGCCGCCGGTTTCATACTCAAAAACATAAGTCTCGATTTACACAACAGCGGTTTTGAAGACAATATAGTGACGGAGTACGAAAGCCGTTTTATCGCCGAGGGGCTTCCGATTTACCGTCTTGAAGCATACCTGTGAAAACAAAAATAAAAGCGACCACCGCATGAAAGATTTACGGTGGCCGTATTTTTTGCCCCTAATCGAAGGCGAGGGCATTAAAGGCTTTTTATTTCAGTCCCATCACTTCAAGCGGTGAAGCCGGTACGGAATCCTGATACAGCTCTATATGAATATGGGGTTGGTCGTTTGCTTCGCACGGAACGGTTCCCGAAGTTCCGAGAACGTCGCCGCATCTTACGCTGTCGCCCTGTTTGACGTTAATACTTTCAAAACCGCAGTATTTGACAGTGATATCTCCGCCGTGGTCGACCGTTACGGTCCTTCCGAGCGAGGGGCTTTCTTCAACCGCTGTTACCGTGCCGTTTGCGGCGCAGAGTACGTCGGTTTTGGTGTTGCACAGTATATCTGTTCCCGTATGCATTCTCATATCTCCGTAGGTTGCCGAGTATTGAAGAGAAGTATCGCTGAAATCCTTGGAAATATTGCCTTTTACAGGCAGTATAAATGTCCGCGCGGCAGTTTCACGCTCGGGCGGCTCGCTCTCCTCGTAGGGAATTGAACTTTCGTTATTGTCAACGCTTTCGCTCGGGGTGGGAACCTCGATTTCCGGCTCGCTCACATTGCTATTATATGAATCTTCCCGCGATGAGTATGTCTTGCCCTTGCTCGAATCATCGCTTTTTTTGACTCTGCCGGACTTCGTGCCCGATATTGCAAAATAAGTTATGGCGCCTACCGCAAGCAAACATAAAACTATTATCATAACAAAACTTGTTTTGCTGATTTCTCTGTCGTGTCTGCCTTCCTCGTAGTCCATTTTTAACACCTTCCTTTAATGATTTTGCGCGGCGTTTTCAGCCGCACTACTTATATTTTCTTCACCGCCTACAAACATATTCTTGGAAAAAGTTAAAAATATATTCAAAAAAATATGAAAATATGAAATTTTGCCGAAACGGTTAATGGTGAAGCGTTCTTTAATCATTGATTTTTATCTGTCGATATGGTAGTATAAAAAAGGTGATGTGATATGAATATACTTCTGATACGGCACGGTGACCCCGACTATGTAAACGATACTTTAACAAAAAAGGGAAGGCAGGAAGCCGTTGCCCTTGCAAAATTCCTTAAAAATGTTCCGGTGAAAAAGTTTTACTGTTCGCCTATGGGCAGAGCGCGCGATACCGCGGCGCCCACGCTTAGTGTGCTTGACAGGCGTGCGCAGATACTTGACTGGCTGCATGAATTTCCGGATTGCGTGGTAGATCCAAAGAGCGGTGCCGAGCATGTGCCGTGGGATTTTCTGCCGGGCGAGTGGACCGAAATCCCCGAGTTTTACGATAAGGACAAATGGTCTGATACCGATATAATGAAAACCGGCAACGCCCGCGAGGTATACGATTATATCTGTACAAGTCTTGATAATTTTCTGGCGTCTTACGGTTACGTGCGCGAGGGTAACTGCTACCGGGCGGTTATCCCGAATCACGATACGGTGGTTTTCATCTGTCATTTCGGCGTGCAGTGCGCCATACTTTCGCATCTGCTCGGTATTTCACCGGTGCTTTTGTGGCAGGGAATGATCTGTCCGCCGACCGGCATTACGCGGGTATCGACAGAGGAAAGAGTTGAGGGCGTCGCCTATTTCAGGTGCAACCGTTTCGGCGATGTGAGCCATTTGTATCTTGACGGTCAGCGTCCGTCGTTCGCGGGCAGATTCCGCGAGACCTCCGGCGAAAGCAGTCTTGATTGATATGAGTAGGTTTTTTGACGTTTGCATAATCGGCGGCGGCGCTTCGGGACTTGCGGCGGCGGTTTACATAAAGCAAAAAAACAGCACAGTTTCCGTCGCGGTTTTAGAGCGGCTTTCACGAGTCGGCAAAAAACTTATAACCACCGGAAACGGCAGGTGCAATATAACGAACAGCGACGAGGCGATAACGCACTACCACGGCAGAAACGCGCGTTTTGCCGAATACGCTTTGAAAAAGTATCCAAACGCGGAGTTGGAAAAATTCTTTTTATCGCTCGGCGTGCCTTTTGTTTACGATGAAACCGGCAGGGCGTATCCCGCTTCGCTTCAAGCCTCATCGGTTGTTGACGCGCTTCGCTTCTCATGTGACGCGCTCGGCGTGGAAACCTTTACCGAATGTAAGGCAACCGATTTCACAAAAAACGGCAAAATATACACGGTAAAGACCGAAAAAGGTGATTTTTCGGCGCGTAACCTGATATTTGCGGCGGGGCTTTATTCCGGCGGAATTAAACTCGGCTGTGACGGCGGAGTGCTCAAACTTCTTAAATCGAAGGGCGAAAAATGCGTTGCCGTAACGCCTGCTATCGTGCAGATAAAAACGGCGGGTGACCTTGCGCGTTCGCTTAAAGGCATAAAGGCGGACGCCGCGGTGACGTTTAAAATCGACGGTAAATCCGTGCGCCGCGAAACGGGGGAAGTGCTTTTCTGCGATTACGGCCTTTCGGGACCGCCCGTGCTGCAAATCGCGCGTGAAACAGAGCGTAGAAACGGCAGAAAAGAGGTTTCGCTCGACCTGATGTGTAAGCGGAGCGAAGATGAGGTCATTTCACTGCTTTACGGCCTTAAAACCGCGCTTTCGTACCGCAAGCTTGACGAATACCTTTCAGGCGCGCTTAATAAGCGGCTCGGTCAGGCGGTTGTAAAGGCGGCGGGATTAAAGCTTTCGGGTTATGTATCGGAGCTTTCAAGCGGCGATATAGAGAGAATCGCGTTTTTGATTAAAAACTTTACTTTTACCGCAATATCAACTACCGGCTTTGATAATTCACAGGTCACCGCCGGCGGACTTGATACCGACGGTTTCGATAACACTACAATGATGTCCGTAAAGAATAAGGGTATGTATGCCGTGGGCGAGATACTCGATATTGACGGCGACTGCGGCGGATATAACCTGCATTTCGCGTTTTCGAGCGCTTTTTGCGCGGCGGACAGTATATTAAAGGGTGTTGAAAATGATAAAGCTTGACGGCGTTGTTTTACCGCTCGACACTGATTTTAACAACTTAAAGGATGAAATTTCAAA
Source organism: Clostridiaceae bacterium (assembly GCA_016287385.1). Lineage (GTDB taxonomy): Bacteria > Bacillota > Clostridia > Oscillospirales > Acutalibacteraceae > UBA737. The sequence continues at coordinate 46,775 of JAEEWM010000026.1, forward strand.
AACGGTAGAGCCGAAAGACTCTATCGTTTCTGTGCGCCTTTATAAGAAATCGGTTGACGCGAGAAAGAGGGGCAAACCGCATTTTTGCTGTTCGGTTTTGCTCGAGGTGAAAAATGAAGTTGAGTTTTTAAGAGATAACAAAGCCGCGAAGGTTTTTTCTGTTTCGCCATACGTTTTCAAGAAGGCGTCGCATCTGCCCGAAAACCGTCCAGTTGTCGTCGGTTTCGGTCCCGCCGGAATGTTTGCGGCGCTGACGCTCGCCAGGGCGGGGCTTTGCCCGCTGGTTTTAGAGCGCGGTGCTGACGTTGATACGCGAACCGCCGACGTAAACGCTTTTTTTTCGACCGGCGCGTTAAAGGAAAATTCAAACATCCAGTTCGGGGAGGGCGGCGCCGGCACTTTTTCGGACGGCAAACTGAATACCGGCATAAAAGATTTTCGCATTCATACGGTGCTGAGCACCTTTGCACAATTCGGAGCCGACCGGGAAATAATGTATGAGGCAAAACCGCATATCGGCACGGACGTTTTGCGTACCGTGGTAAAAAACATACGGAAAGAGATTATATCGCTCGGCGGTGAGGTGCGCTTTAACACCTGCTTCGAGCGTGTCCTGACATCAAACGGAAGATTGACGGGTATAGTTGCCGCCGGCGGGGAGATAAAGACAGAAAACCTGTTTTTGTGTATAGGTCATTCGGCGCGCGATACCTTCAAAAATCTTGAGCTCGGCGGCTTTTCGATGTGTCGCAAGCCCTTTGCCGTAGGTGTAAGAATCGAGCATTTGCAAAGCGATATAAACCGCTCGCTCTACGGAAGCGCGGCGGGGCATAAAAACCTCGGCGCCGCGGATTACAAGCTCGCGGTGCATTTGCCTTCGGGGCGTGGCGTTTATACCTTTTGTATGTGCCCGGGCGGCGTGGTCGTGAACGCCGCAAGCGAAAAAGGCGGTATCGTTACAAACGGTATGAGCTATAAGGCGCGTGACGGCGTAAACGCCAACAGCGCCCTGCTTGTGGGTATAACTCCCGAAGACGTCGCCGGTGAGGGCGCGCTTGCCGGAGTTGATTTTCAGCGAAAAATAGAGCAAGCGGCGTATAACGCCTGCGGCGGCAAAGTTCCGGTTTGCAGTGTGGGATATTTTCTCGGCAAAACCGATAACCGTATAGGCAAAGTTAAACCGACCGTCAAGCCGGGATACGGGCTTTACGATGTCGGCAGACTGTTTCCCGGTTATGTGACCGGGGCGCTTAAATCGGGTATTGCGCTTCTTAACATCAGAGCGCACGGATTTGCCGATTATGACGCGATTTTATCCGCTCCGGAAACGAGGTCGTCCTCACCCGTAAGAATACTCAGAGGCGAGGATATGCAAAGCGTCAGCGTTAGGGGCGTGTACCCTTGCGGAGAGGGCGCGGGGTACGCCGGCGGCATAGTTTCCGCCGCGGTAGACGGCATTAAAGCCGCGGAAATGATAATTGTCTAATCTTTATAACAGTATGTACTAAAAAAAGCGATATTTTATTAACAATATTACTTGAAAATTCAGGTAAAATAGGTTAAAATGTAAAAAGTAATTATTTTAGGAGGTTTTCTAATTATGGTAAAAGTTGCAATTAACGGTTTTGGTCGTATAGGCCGTCTGGCGTTTCGTCAGATGTTCGGCGCTGAAGGGTATGAGATTGTTGCTATCAACGATCTTACAAGCCCGGCAATGCTTGCTCATCTTCTTAAATACGATTCCGCGCAGGGCAGATACGCTCTTGCCGATAAGGTCGTAGCCGGTGAGGACAGCATCACGGTTGACGGTAAAACCATCAAGATCTATGCCGAGAAAAACGCCGCCGATCTTCCCTGGGGCGAGATAGGCGTTGACGTTGTTCTTGAATGCACAGGTTTCTATTGCTCCAAAGAGAAGAGCCAGGCTCACATTGACGCCGGCGCTAAGAAGGTCGTTATTTCCGCTCCCGCGGGCAAGGATCTTCCCACAATAGTTTACAGCGTTAATGAGAATACTCTTACAAAAGAGGATACCATCATTTCCGCCGCTTCCTGCACCACCAACTGCTTAGCTCCCATGGCTAACGCGCTTAACAAGTACGCTCCGATTCAGAGCGGTATTATGACTACCGTTCACGCTTTCACCGGCGATCAGATGGTTCTTGACGGCCCGCACAGAAAAGGCGATCTTCGCCGCGCACGTGCCGCCGCCGTTAATATAGTTCCGAATTCCACCGGCGCCGCGAAAGCGATTGGTCTCGTTATTCCGGAGCTTAACGGCAAGCTTATCGGCTCGGCTCAGCGTGTTCCGGTTCCGACCGGCTCCACCACCATCCTTGTAGCCGTTGTCAAGGGTAAGGATATCACCGCCGACGGTATCAACGCCGCTATGAAGGCAGCGTCCAGCGCTTCCTTCGGTTATACCGAAGAGCCGCTCGTATCCTCCGATATTATCGGTATCACCTACGGCTCGCTCTTTGACGCCACACAGACCATGGTTACAAAGATCGACGACGATACCTATCAGGTACAGGTAGTTTCCTGGTATGATAACGAGAACAGTTACACAAGCCAGATGGTACGCACCATTAAGTATTTCGCGGAGATATAATAAGGCGATAATAAAGTGCCGTTCGCAGTTTTGCGGACGGCACTGTTTTATGCAAAAACGTGAACGGGCATTAATCCCTTGGCTTCCTTTTGAAATCAAACTCAAAATCGAGAATACGTATTTTTCCGCCGCCGATACTTACGGCGGCTCTTTTTTCACCGAACACCGTTTTACTCATATTTTCATACGCCGCGCAAACGCCGAAAAAGCCGTAAAGCACGCAGGATGTAACAATGAACGATATAAGAAAATAATATGTCTCGGTTTTAAGTCTTTTCATAATCAACTTCCAAGGGTTTTTATAAGCGCTTCGCCGATGAGCGACGCGGAATACTGCGCTTCAAAAAAGGAATTTGCCTCCGTTCCTATTTCTATGAGCATTGAACCGGTAGTAAGCGGCTCGTTATAGCTTCTTGACATTAAACTCAGCGGTCGCGCGAGATTCGGATACATGCTTTCAATATTTTTTTGCAGTCGCACGGCAAGCTTCAAATTTTCTTTCCAGTTCGGGAAATTCTTTACGTTTCCGCTTTGCGAGCCCATAACAAGCATCACCTGCGCCGCCTGCCTGCCGTCGATTTTTGCGGTAAGCTTTGTTTTGGTGGAGTCGACCTGAACGGAATCGCGGTGTATATCGATTACCACTTTTATGCTCGGGTATTTTTTCAGATACCCTTTGATCGTGCCCGCGGCGCGCGAGTAACTCTGATTATACGAAGGGTAGTCGTGCTGGGTTTTATCGTGCAGGGTCTTTATACCCGCGCCGTTTAACTTGCTTGCGACTGTTTCACCGAGCGCGGTGACGTTATAATTATTATCGGTAGTGCGCGTTTTATCCGAAGAGGTGTAATAATCGCGGTCACTGTCGATAAAGCATTCGGTCGCGTGGGTATGGATTATAAGCACCTGCGGCTCGCCGTTTTTAACTATGGTATAACCGAGCTTTGAAGAGAGCAACTCGTCAATATCAATGCTCAGATTTGTGCTGTTTTTTATATGCACGCCGCTTTTTTGAAGATTTGCGGAGGAGGCGGGTATCGTGCGGTTTACGATTTTGCCGAGTACCTCGCCGTTCGCCGCGGAAACCGCGGTTGTCGCCGGGTCGCTTACGGCGGCGCTTGTCTGCGCGGCGGCGGTTGTGTTATCGCTCGCGATATGCGGCGCGAACACGTTTACGTATTCAATGTCATTGCTTCGGGCGTTCTTTTTTTCACCCGAAAAAAGAAAATGAATGCCGTAAACAAACGCCGCTATTATGCATAGAAAAGCCGCTGTAATCCTTAAAACCGATGAGGTATTATTCATTTAAGCTTACCTCCGTATAACAATAGTATTATATGAAGGCGCTGTGAGTTTTATGAAAGACTTTCAATGGTCGCTTCATCGAGCGAGGGTTGTAAAAACATATTTATTGCTCTTGCCGTCACCGCGGCGGCGCGGGAAACAAGGAGGTCGATTTCTTTCGGTGTGACCATCATGCTTTCGCCTGTTTTAAGACCGCTTGAAAGGCAATTTGCGTCTATTACCGTCGGAATTCCGACGGCTATGACCGGCACGCCGAGAGTGTCCGCGCAAAGCGCGGCGCGCTCGTTTTTGACGCCGGAGCCGGGCGCTATGCCGCTGTCGGTCATTTGAACCGTGCGGCAGAGATTTTCGGGCGTGTTCGCCGCAAGAGCGTCGACGGCAATGACTATTTCGGGTCTTACCGCGTTTACGGCGGCTTTAATCATATCAGCCGCCTCAATGCCGGTTTTGCCGAGAACGTTCGGGGCTATGCAGGATACGCGGCGCAGGTCTTTAAGTCCGAGCGCGTTTTTTAAGCTTTCCGGAATATGCCTTGTCGCGATAACGGAATTAACGCATAGCGGACCCAACGCGTCGGGAGTTATATCCGCGTTGCCGAGCCCCGCTACAAGCGCGTTGTCGCACCTTCCGCCGGCAAGCTCGCTTAAAGAAGAAACGAGCGCGTTTTTAAGCGGAGCGGTATCGGTGATACCGTCGAGCCGTTCAAAGCGCAGTGTGCAGTATTTGCCTTTGGGCTTTCCGATTTGCTTTGATAAGCCGTCGCTTTTTATTTCGGTGATTTCGATTTGTATGCCGCCGACGGTTTTTTCTTCTGAACAAAAGCCTTCCGTGCCGTTAAAGCATAGTTTTTCTTCGGTTACAAGATCTGTTCTGATATTCATTTGATCACCGGTTTTATCATAACCGAAAAAAATCCGTATATTAAAAAACACGGCGAAAGATTTTCTCTTTCGCCGTGAAAAAATACTGTTTTTATACTTCTTCGCCGTTGTATTTCGCAACAACTTTTTTGATTCGGTCGACCGGGTCGAGCAGTTTGCTGATGGAATTATCATTGTTAAGCGTATCAACGAGCAGGGCTATGTATTTCGCCATATTTACGCTGCAATACCAATCGCGCGATAAAAGCTCCGGAGTCTGGTATATCAGGTTGGTGGTAAACACCTTTGTTATAATGCCGCGTGAGCAGTAATCGTCAAACTTATCGAGTCCCTCAACAAAAAGACCGAAGGTTGAAAAGATAAAGATTCTGCCGGCGCCCATCTCTTTGAGCTTTGAGGCGATATCAAGCATGGAATCGCCGGAGGAGATCATATCGTCAACTAAAATAAGGTCTTTTCCGGTTATGTCGTTACCTAAAAACTCGTGCGCTTCAATAGGGTTTCTGCCGTTTACAACTACCGAGTAATTTCTGCGCTTGTAAAACATTCCGAGTTCAAGTCCTAAAACCGAGGAGTAGTAAATGCAGCGGCCCATACCGCCCTCATCGGGGGAGACTATCATGGTGTGGTCCTTGTCAAGCTTCATATCCGGCACAACCTTAAGGAGCGCCTTTATCATCTGGTAGGCGGCCTGTACGTTATCAAAGCCGTCAAGCGGGATGGCGTTATTAACTCTCGGGTCGTGTGCGTCAAATGTTATAATGTTTTTAACACCCATGGCGACAAGCTCCTGAAGCGCCATGGCGCAATCCATTGATTCACGTGCGGTTCTGCGGTGCTGTCTGCCCTCGTAGAGCATGGGCATTATGACCGTGATTCTCCTCGCTTTACCGCCGAAAGCCGCAATGACGCGCTTTAAGTCCTGAAAATGGTCATCCGGACTCATCGGCACTGTTTGACCGTACATTTTGTACCGGACGCTGTAATTGAAGCAGTCGCAGATTATGAACGCGTCAAGTCCTCTCGCGGTGTGGTTGAGTACCGCCTTTGCCTCGCCGGTGCCGAAACGCGGACAGTTGGGAGTTACAACGAAAGTTTCATCCTCCGGAATATCACGCCACTGCTTGAGATAATAGTCCACTTTCGCCGCCATATCCTCGCAGCCCTTCATACTGACGATTGCGAGATCGCCGTACGGCGTGTGTTTGAAATCAATGTTTGACATAATTACCGCCCCCGAGTAATATTTAGTTTTATTTATTGTATCATATTTTTTTTGCCAAAAAAAGACTTTTTTTGCGTTTTTTTAATATTTATTAAATTTATATATAAAATAAATTGCATTTGCGCGGTTTTTCTGCTATTATGATAGACGTAGAAAAATACTCGGAGGGATTATCATGCCAAAAGTAACCTTGCTCGCTTACACTCCTGACCCTGAAAAAACAATCGCCTGCGCGGCAAAGCTTTGTTACAGCCCGTCTACGATATCCGACTTAAAAGACGGACTTACCGATGAAAAAGTCGAATCGTTTGTAAATATGCTTTCGGGACTCGGTCACGAAAGTCCGATAGAGCATGCCTCGTTCACATTCGGTATCGAGGGCGTTTCACGTTCGCTTTTAGCGCAGATAACGCGCCACCGCATCGCGTCTTTTTCGGTCAAAAGCCAAAGGTACGTTAAAGAAGGCGCCTTTGAGTATGTGACTCCGCCTGAGGTCGCGGCTGAGGATGAAACGCTCCGAATATATAACGAATCCATGCGCGCCGCGCAGGAAGCGTATGATAAAATTGCCGAGATCCTTACCGAAAAACATAAAAAGGCATTTCTGGCGGAGGGCAAGGATGAAAAAACCGCCGCCCGTATGGCGTCAAAAAAAGCGATAGAGGACGCACGTTTCGTGCTTCCCAACGCCTGCGAGACAAAAATGGTAGTCACCATGAACGCGCGTTCGCTTATGAATTTCTTTCATCACCGCTGCTGTAACCGCGCCCAGTGGGAAATTCACGAGGTAGCAGACCAGATGCTTAAACTCGTGAGCGGTGTGGCGCCGAATCTTTTCAAAAAGGCGGGGCCGTCCTGCATGACGGGCTTCTGCCCCGAGGGGAACATGAGCTGCGGCAAGGCGTCGGAAGTCAGAAAGCGTTATGAGGAAATGAAAACGAATGGGTAAGCTTATTGTTATTGAGGGACTTGACGGAAGCGGTAAATCGACCCAGCTCCAATTGCTTGAAGCGAGGATGAAAAAAGCCGGCATACCGATAACCGCGATTTCTTTTCCGGATTATGAGAGCGATTCGAGCGCGCTCGTAAAGATGTATCTTTCCGGCAAATTCGGCAAAAAGGCGGATGATGTAAATCCGTTTGCGGCGTCGCTCTTTTACTGTGTTGACCGTTATGCTTCGTATAAAACAAAATGGGGAAAAGATTATAACTCAGGCAAAACGGTTATTTCCGGGCGGTATACAACGTCAAACGCCATACATCAGACTTCAAAGCTTGATGAAAACGAATGGAAGCCGTTTCTTGACTGGCTTTATGACATCGAGTATGAAAAGGTCGGTATTCCGAAGCCCGATCTGGTTATCTTTCTTGATATGCCGATAGAGGTTTCGCAAAAACTGCTGACCGGGCGCTATCACGGCGACGAGGGCGAAAAGGATATTCACGAACGCGACGTCAATTATCTTAACAAGTGCCGTCGCGCGGCAAAATTTGTGGCTGATTATTCGGGCTATAAAACCGTGCTGTGTGCGCGTGACGGCGAGCCGAGAACCCCCGGTGACATTTCCGATGAGATATTTACACTTGTTGCTGAAATTCTGAGGTGAAAAAAATGGTTTACGTATTTTTGGCGGATGGTTTTGAGGAAGTAGAGGCGCTTGCTCCGGTTGATATTCTGCGGCGCGGCGGCGTTGAGGTGAAAACGGTAGGCGTCACCTCAAAGACCGTTTGCGGCTCACACGGTATTCCTGTTGTTTGCGATACCGAAACCGGGGAGATTGATTTTTCCGACGCGGAAGGGATAATTCTTCCCGGCGGTATGCCCGGTACGCTCAATCTCGAAAAGAGCGAGACAGTTAACGCGGCGATAGACTTTGCCGCAACGCGGGGTAAGTTAATCGGCGCGATTTGCGCGGCGCCGTCCATACTCGGCAAAAAAGGTCTGCTTGAAGGAAGGAACGTCACCTGCTTCGACGGATTTGAAAAATACCTTTACGGCGCAAAGCTGTCATCACTTCCCGCCGTGCGGGATGGGCAGTTTATCACCGCCCGCGGCGCCGGCGCGGCGCTTGATTTCGGCTTTTTGCTTCTTGCCGCAATTAAGGATGAAAACACGGCGCAGGAACTTCGCCGCGGTATGAAATACGTTTAGGAGACAGTTTATGCGTGATAATGATATGAATAATACGGAAAACCTGAAAACAAACGGTATGCCTGAACCGACCGGAAATGATGCTGAAATTGAAGCCGTGACCCCGACCGAGGACGATTTTATCATCGGCAAGGGCTTCAAAATCAGTGAGGAGCCGGATATGCAAACGGCAGGTTCAAAGCATAAAGGGACTAAAAGCGGTAAAAAGAAGAAAAAAGGTATGCCGGTCGCCGTTAAAGCGATTATATGGATACTGTCCATACTGATAGTGTCGGGCGGACTCGCATACGGCATAATCTTTTCCGCGGCGGATTATATGGGGCTGGGTTTTGTGCGCGGCGAGCAATGTGTAATAGAAATCGAAAAGGGCTCGTCCACGGTTAAAATCGCCGAACAGCTCAAAGAATGCGGCGCCATAAAGATGCCGCTCCTGTTTCGCATATATACAAGACTTAAACACTATGACGGCAAGTATTACTACGGTATGCACACCGTCGGCGGCGAGATGGGATACGCAGGGCTTGCCGGGGAGCTGATGACTCAGCGCGCGTATATGGAGTCAAACGATGTTATGATACCTGAATCGGCAAGTATCGCAAACGATGAGGCAAAGCTGAATATAGCGTCGGTTCTGGAAACCGCCGGGGTTTGCACAAAAGCGGACTTTTTGGCTGAAATCCGCGGCGGCAGCTTCGATTACGATTTTATAAAAGATATACCCGATACGGTGATATACCGGTTGGAAGGATATCTTTTTCCCGACACATACGATTTGAATCTGAAATACGATACTTCAAAACAACGCGCTCACGCCGCTGTCGATTTGATGCTTAAAGAAATGAATAAGAAAATCGAACCGTACCGCGCGGATATTGAAAAATCGGGATACAGTATTCACGAGGTTCTGACTTTGGCTTCTATGATAGAACTTGAAGCGGGCGGCAGCAGTGCGGATAATAAGGCAAAGGTCGCGGCGGTGTTTTATAACCGTTTGAAGCACCCCGAAAAGGGCTTTGCAACACTCGGCTCCGACCCCACAATGGTATATCCGAACAAGAAAGAGCAGGATGACAGATACAACACCTACAAATGCACCGGTCTGCCGATAGGCCCGATTTGTTCCCCAAGTATTGATTCGATAAAGGCCGCGGTTTACCCGAAGGAAAACTGGGATTATTACTATTTCGTAACGGATAAGTCGTCGCAATTCTATTTCAACAAGACTCTTAACGAGCATAATTCCACGATAGCAAAACTGAAACGAGAGGGAAAGTGGCTGAGCTGATAATGAAAATTCCCGAACTGCTATGTCCCGCCGGAGATTTGGCGCGGCTTAAAACCGCGGTCGATTTCGGAGCGGACGCCGTATATATCGCCGGTGAGGAATTCGGTATGCGTACCGCCGCCGCAAAATTCAGCATGGATGATATTGCCGAGGGCGTTAAGTATGCGCACGCGCGCGGCGTTCGGGTGCATGTGACCTGCAATACCGTGCCGCACGACGGTGAAATGGCGCGTATGCCGGAGTTTTTGCGCTGTTTAAGAAATGTCGGCGTTGACGCAGTTATCGTTTCCGATATCGGTACGCTTTCACTTGTCAAAAAGTACGCGCCCGGCTGTGAAATCCATATTTCCGTTCAGTCGGGTATAGTAAACAGCGTAACCGCCGCGGAGTTTTACAAAATGGGTGCGAAACGTGTGGTGCTTGCCCGCGAGCTTTCGCTTGAAGAAATAAGGCATATCAGGGACAATACGCCAAAAGAACTTGAAATAGAGGCGTTTGCCCACGGCGCCATGTGCGTTTCGTTTTCGGCAAGATGTCTGCTTTCAAGTTATATGACGGGACGCGACGCCAATCGCGGCGACTGCGCTCAGCCGTGCCGCTGGAGCTATTCGCTTATGGAGGAAAAGCGCCCCGGGCAGTATTACGATATAACCGAAACCGAAAAGGGTACATATATTCTTAACGCGAACGATATGTGCATGGCGCCGTATCTCGATAAAATGGCGGCGGCGGGGATAGACAGTATTAAAATCGAGGGCAGGGCAAAGTCCGATTATTACGTCGCTGTAACCGCAAACGCCTATCGCGGCGCGCTTGACAGCCTTGAAATTTCCGGTGATAATTGGAAACTGCCGGAGTGGGTAAGCGAGGAACTTAATAAAATAAGTCACCGTACTTATTCCACCGGCTTTTATCTCGGTAAGCCCGAAAACGCGCAAACCTATGAAAACGCCGGATATATAAGAGATTATTTTATCGCGGCGGTTGTGACGGGCTATGAAAACGGAATGATAACCGCGGTGCTTAAAAACAAGTTTTCCCGCGGCGCAAAGCTCGACTGCCTCGAGGCGGGCTCGAAGCCGTTTACGGTGCCTGCCGATATATTGTACGATAAAATCGGTAATGAAATCGAAAGTGCGCCGAGTCCCATGATGACGGTAAAGATTCCGTTTGAACGTGAAATAAAAGCGGGTTCAATGTTAAGACTTAAAGCCTAAAATACGGCAGATGCATAATGTGCTTCTGCCGTTTTGCGTATTGTGTACCGATAACGGTACACGCAAACCGGTATAGTAAAAAACGGAGGTGGACAGAGTGCTCAGATTTGTTTCAGGCCGCGCCCTTAGCGGCAGGTCGGATGAAATATACCGCAGGATAGCACAGTGCGTCAGCGGCGGCAATACGCCCGTTTTAATTGTGCCCGAACAGTTTTCTTTTGAAAGCGAAAAAAAGATACTCTCGCTTCTCGGTGACAGAGACGCCCAAAAGGTAAAGGTTTTAAGCTTCAGCCGTTTGTGCGACGAGGTCGAAAATCTTTACGGGGGCGGCGCGAAGGGCGAACTCTCCGAAGCGGATAAAATCATACTCATAAACGCCGCTCTTAAAAACGTTCGCGGCGACTTAAAATACTTCGGCAAGTATTCGTCATCCTCGGGCTTCGCAAAAATGATGCTCAGTACGATAGGCGAGTTTATTATGAACGCCGTTACACCGGAGTATATCAGGACCGCCTCAAATGATTTAGGCGACGGTATACTCGGAAGGAAACTGTCCGATACCGTTTGTGTTTACGAAGAATACAGCCGCCTTATGGCTGAGAAGTTTCCGAATTCTGTTGACAGACTGACCCGACTCTACGAAACACTCGAAAATAACCGCTATTTTGACGGTAGTCACGTTTTTATAGATTCTTTTACCGGCTTTACCGGTCAGCAGTATAAAATCATCGGGCGCATTCTCACACAGTCGGCGGAAGTTACGGTATCGTTTTGCGACGATACCTTGCAAAAAGGCGGCGCCGGAATATTCGAAAGCGTGCGTAAGGCAAAAAGCAGAATATGCAAACTGGCACAAGCAAGCGGTGTAGAATTCTGTGAAGACTTTGTTGCCGAAAGCGGAAAAGAAGCGTCGGAGGGTATTGCGACGCTCGAAGAGTTTATCTGCCGCGGTAAAACCGCCGGTAAAGTGAATGACGGTGAACTTGCCGTATGTTGTGCGCAAAGTATATATGACGAGGTGCAGTTCGCGGCGCGGAATATCAGACGCATAGTGCGCGAGAAAAAAGCGCGTTTCAGCGATTTCGCGGTAATTGCCAGAAATGCGGAAGATTATGAGCAGTTGCTCGGTATCGCTTTCGAAAAGAACGGTATACGCGCGTTCAGCGACCGCAGACTGCCGCTCTCGACGTTTCCTCCCGCCGTCGCCGCCGTGGCGGCAATGGATATGGCTTCATCTGTTACGACTGAAAAGCTTTTGCGCTTCCACAAGTGCGGCGTCGGCTTTTTGAATGAAGATGAAATATACGAGCTTGAAAACTACGCTTACGTTTGGAATATCGACGGTGAAAAATGGAAAAAAGAATGGGATATGTCGCCGAACGGAATTGAAAACGACCGCACGCCCGCTGACGTTCTCGAAGAAAAAATCAAAAATATAAACAGTCTTCGCCTTCGCGCCTTAAAACCGGTTGAGGATTTTCTTTCCGGATTCGCCGGGAATACCAAAAATATGGCGCGCGCGGTCGTAACGCTTCTTGAAAGCGCGAGGCCCGGCTTTGTGAAAATAGCGGAAAACTACCGAAATACCGATGACTCGGAGTTGTCCGACGGCATAATATCCTCTTATGCTAAAATCATGAAAATACTCGACAGTCTCGTGAACTGCCTTAAACCGGACGCGACCGTCGGCGAGTTCAAAACCGCGTTCAGAAACTGCGTGGAAATTGAAAGTGTGGGCGTTATCCCTCAAATGGTCGACGAAGTCATTTTCGGTTCCGCGGAGCGTATTCAACCCTCGAAGCCCTCTTATGTGTTTGTTTTGGGGGCAAACCAGGGCGTATTTCCGCGTGCGCCTCAGGCAAACGGCGTATTTGCCGTATCCGAGATAGGCAAGCTGATAGATATCGGTATAGATATACCCGATTGCTCGGTTTATTCTGCCATTGATGAGGACCTGCTTGTTTATAACTGTGTTTGCTGTGCCGATAAGGGCGTTTACATAAGCTATAACCGGAATTCCGGCGAACCTGCGTATTTTTTGAAAAAGCTGATTGAGCGGTTTGACGTAATCCCGCAGAATGAGCCGGATATTCTGAATGAGAATAATCTGCCGGAAACCGCGGAGGACGCCTTTTCACGCCTTTGCCGCAGCGAGTACGGGAGCACGGGCTATGAAACCTTAAAGTCGGTGCTTTCGGGTAGGAAAGATTATAAATCGCGGCTTTCGTCGATAAGCGAAAATCTCAGGCGCCCCTCGTTTGATATACCGGCGGAGCTTTCACGGAAACTTATCGGAAATAAGGTGCGGATTTCTCCGTCAAAGCTTGAAAAATACAGCAAATGTCCGTTTGCGTATTTTTGTCAGTATGTGTTGTCCGCGAAAGACCTGAACAACGTAAGCTTCAATCCTTCGCAGACCGGAACAATGGTGCATTACGTTTTGGAGGAGTACGTTAAAAGGGCGGGCGGAAAGTTTTCCGAGCTTCAAAACGGGCAGATAAACGATACGATAGACGACATCGTGAACGAATATCTTGATTCCTTCGCCGGCTACCGCGAAATGGAAACGCCGCATTTGAAATTCAAAGTAAGCGTGGTTGCCGAAAACCTTAAATACGTCGCGATACGCATAAAGGATGAGTTTTTGCAATCTGATTTTAAGCCTGAGGAGTGCGAACTGTATATCGGCGGCGACATTGTGCCCGGAATAAGTTTGCCCGCGGGTGACGGCGTTACCGTGTCGGTTACCGGCACGGTGGACAGGGTTGACAGGTATAAGGACTTTGTAAGAGTGGTCGATTATAAGACAAACGGCAAGGCGTTCAAACTGCCGGATATACTTGCCGGACAGAATATGCAAATGCTGATATATCTGTATGCCGTGTGTAAAAGCGGCGCCCGTAAGGGGCGTCCGGGCGGCATATTCTATATGCAGGCGTCACTGCCTTCCGGCAAAAGCGCAAAAGACCGTAGGATGGACGGCTTTATGCCCGAAGATGACGAGCTCGTTAGGGCAATGGATAAAAGCGGTACGGGTGAATACATAGAACAGAGCGATTCAAATTATAAGCCGCAGGACATAAGCGAGAAAAGCTTTGGAAAAATTTTTGATTTCATTGAATTGAAGCTCAAAGAGACCGGAAAAAATATCGCGGACGGTCATTTTTCCGCGGTGCCGGTTGACGGCATCGGAGGTAACGCCTGCGAGTATTGCCTGTACAGTTCAATTTGCAGAATAGAAAATGAAAAGCGCCGGTGCGTTTCAAAAATGAACACCGGCGAGGTTATTGAAGAAATCGAAAGGCAGGTGAGCAATAATGGAGTTTAAGCCTACCGAAAGTCAACAGGCGGCAATTGATGCGAAGGGCACAGTCCTCGTTTCCGCCGCCGCCGGCTCCGGCAAAACGAAAGTGTTGGTCGAGCGTGTTATAAAAATGCTGACTGACAGGGAAAACCCCGTTATGGCGGACCGCCTGCTGATAGTAACGTTTACAAACGCCGCGGCGGGAGAAATGCTTTCACGTATAGAAAGCCGGCTTTATGAGGAATACGAAAAGAATCCCGATGACGAATTGATTACCCGTCAGAAATATTTGATAAAATCGGCGGATATTTGCACGATTGACTCTTTTTGCATCCGTATTGTCCGTGATAATTTTGCGCTTTGTGATATTGAACCTGATTTTAAGGTAGCAAATTATAATGCGCTCGCGCTCATAAGGCGAGAGGTTTTAAGCGACTTAATAAACCGTCAATTGCAAAATCCGGGCGAGACCTTCAAAAAACTCTTGAAAATAACCAATTGCAAATTTGATGAAAGTAACCTCTTTAAGGTGATTGACGATTTATACTCAAAGGTCACCGTTATGCCTTTTCCGAAAAAACATATTGAATTGCTGAAAAAGCCGTATACCGTTCCGTTTGCCGCCGGTAATCCGTGGTATGACGCGGCTTTTGACATCGCAAGGGAGAAAATTGCCGCCGCGCAAAAGAGCGCCGGGCGATTCGCTGAGGAAGCGCGAATACTCGGCAACGTGAAGGTGAACGAGTATGCCCAAACGCTTGCCGCCGTGATTTATACGGTATACGAAGCAGTCGGGAGCGGAGACTGGGATAAGGTCTTTGAGTGCGCCGCTTCCGCAAGTCTTCCGAATGTTCCGAAAAATGTAACTCCCGACCTGTTAAAAGCCTTAAAAGCGTCGGCAAGTTCAAACTTGAAATATATCAAAGACATATTTTACGCGAAAAGGGAAGACGTGGAGAATGAAATCGCCGGTTATGCCGACGCCGCGGTATTGCTTTGCGACTTGCTTAACGGTTATTCCGATGAACTCTTAAAGAGACTTAAAGAGGAAAACATTTTTTCTTTCGGCGATATTGAGCAGATGGCGACTAATCTGCTTTGCGATATTGACAGCGACGGAAATATTACATGCAGTGAGCGCGGCGCGGAGTTGATTTCCCGGTATGACGAGGTCCTCGTAGATGAGTTTCAGGATGTAAACGACCTGCAAAACACGTTGTTTGAGTTTTTGTCGGATAACTCGAAGAAACTCTTTGTTGTCGGCGACGTAAAGCAGAGTATATACGGTTTTCGCGGCTCAAATCCCGATATATTTCTTAAAAAGAAAAACGCGTACGGCGATTATTCGACCGGCGGTAACGAAACGGGTAAAAGAATAACTCTTTCGCATAATTTCAGGAGCCGCAAGGGTATATGCGACGCGGTCAATTACTTTTTTGAGAATATTATGACGGGCGATGTCGGCAGTCTTACGTACGGCGAGGCGGAAAAGCTGAACCCCAAGGTAAACTATCCCGATAACGGCGAGACGGAAACCGACTTTCTGCTTATCGACACGGCGGGCGATGACAGTGAAGACAGCGTTATTGAAATTGAAGCAAAGGCGATAGCGGAGTACGTTAAAAGCCTTGTATCGAAAAAAATACTGAGTGACAAAAATGGCGGACTTCGCCCGGTCGAATACGGAGATATTTGTATTCTTATGCCGAGTATTGAGAAAAAAGGAGTCGCCGTTGCCGATGTTCTTACGAAATACGGTATACCCGCGGTTGTCAGCAGGGGCGGATTTCTTGAATCGACCGAGGTAATAACCGCGCTGTCTCTGCTTGCCGTTATAAACAACCCGCAAAACGATGTTGAACTGCTTAAAGTAATGATGTCGCCGGTATACGGCTTTACCGCCGAAGACCTTGCCGAAATGCGAGTTGACAGAAAGGATATGAGCTTATATTCCGCGTTGCGCCTTTATGCGGCTGAAAGCGAAAAGGCAAAGGCGTTTTTGGATGAACTCTCCGAACTGCGCCGAATGAGCTGTATGCTTCCGATTGACAGATTCGTATCATTCGCTCTCGATAAAACCGATATGGTAAACACCTTTTATTCCATGCCCGGCGGCAGTATTCGCGCGCAGAATCTTATGAAGCTTATGCAGTTGTCGGGCGAGTATTCATCGGGCGGAAGCGGAAGCGTTTTCGGCTTTCTCAAATATGTGATGTCCGCGGGCGACGATTCCTCTAAAACTGCGGATTCGTCGGGCGACAGCGTCAGGATAATGTCTATTCACCGCTCAAAGGGATTGCAGTTTCCGGTCTGTATCGTTGCCGGACTGAGTATCCGCAAAAACAACACGGATACGGCGCCGCCGTGCCTTTATTCACGTAACTACGGTATCGCTTTCAAATATTTTGATAAGGATACGCTTGAAAGCAAAGAAAACTTCGGCTGCGGTATTATAAAGAAGGAAATCAACGACGAAAAAGTCAGGGAAAGACTTCGCCTTCTTTACGTTGCGATGACCCGCGCCGAAGAAAAGCTCTGCGTCGTATGCTGTATGAAGAACGCGGGAGCGGTGCTTGAAAAAGCGGCTGACGCTTCCGATACGGGTAAAGAGGCGATAAAGGGAAATTATATTATTTCATCATCAAGCTCCGCAAATTATATGCTCGCCGCGGCAATTCTTCATCCGGACGCGGATGAGTTTAGAAAAGTAATCGGCGAAGATATTACTTTAAGAAAAACCGAAAGCCGCATAAACTTCAGATTTATAAACTCCGCCGAAATAGAAATTGACGAGGCGGCGGAACGTGTTTCTGAACCCGATGAAGCTTTGGCTGAAAAACTCGACGGTAACATAGAATACGCGTACCCGTTTGCGGCGCTTGCCGATATTCCGGCAAAGGCGGCGGTTACAGCTCTTTCAAACAGGGAAGAGACAGAAGCGTTTGCTATGACCCAGCGTCCGTCGTTTATGCAAAAGGACGGTCTTTCGGCGGCGGGCAGAGGTACGGCAACGCATAAGGTGATGCAGTTTATCGACTTTTCAGAGTCGCCCGATATTGACGCCGAAATCGAAAAACTTGTTTTTGAGAACAGAATTTCCGAAAACGAGGCGGCGGCAGTCGACCGGCGTCAAATAAAGAACTTCTTTGACAGTCCGCTTTACAGGAGAATAATATCTTCCGGTACCGTCAGGCGCGAAATGCGTTTCCTTACCGAACTGCCTGTGTCGATGTACGGCGAAGGCGCAAAAGATTTGGAAGATAAATTTATTGTGCAGGGCGCGGTCGACTTGTGTTTCCTTGAACCTGACGGCGTGGTCGTGGTCGACTTTAAGACCGACAGGGTCGACAGTATGTCGGAACTGAAAAAACGGTATGCCGCTCAGCTCGGTATCTATTCGGTCGCTTGCGAAAAAATATTCGGCAAGAGCGTGAAAGAAAGAATAATATATTCGTTCTGTTTGTCGGATGAAATAACGGTATAAAATCAAAAGCGGAGCCGCGTCTGCGGCTCCGCTTTTGACATATTCGTTTATTTTTTCTCGCTATAAAGGCGGTTTATTAACGCCATAACTTCGTTTCGCTGTTCTTTGCTCAGCTCTCTGCACGCCTTAACGCAGTTGATTTCGTTTATCGTAAGCGTTAATTCCGCGCGCTTTTTGAGCGGCGGCTCCGCCTCCGAAAGGCGCTGTACACCGCCGGCGCTTTTCAAATCGTTGGTTTCGCCGCCGTCCGCACCTAATACAAGCATATTTATTGATACCGTATAAAGGTTCGCGAGCTTTGCGAGCATTTCCGGCGTGGGGTTTCCGTGAAGCTCCATACGGGCATAAGTATTTTTCTTTATGCCCAACGCGTCCGCCGCGGTCTGCTGGGTATAACCGGCGAGTTTTCGGTAGGTTGATATCCTTTTATTTATCGGTTTTATCTGTTCTTTCATCTCAATCACCCAAAATACTCTTGACTAAACCGAGTATTGTTGTTATAATTACATTTGTTCGCTGAAGTGGCTCAGTTGGTAGAGCAGCTGATTCGTAATCAGCAGGTCGTGGGTTCAAGTCCCATCTTCAGCTCCAGGCAGTCGGCGCCTTTCGCGTTGACTGCTTTTTTTACCCTATTATATTATACGAATTTGTCGAAAATTGTCAAGGGCTCGCTATTCGACATTTACGGGAGTTGTTCTATGATATATCTTGATTATGCCGTCTGCGGCGAAAGCGTCGCGGCGCAGCGTGCCACGGCAAAAGCCATGCTTTCGGCTTTGATTGAACACGCATTCGGAATAAGCAAAGCAAACGAGCTTATGCAAACAGCAAAGGGCGGCAAGCTGTATATTGAAAACGCCGATTTTGATTTTTCGAATTCCCATACCGGCGGCGCGGTCGCCGTCGCGGCGTGCGGAGAAGGAGCGATACTCGGTAATCTGATTATTTCAGATAAAAGCGCGGATAAAATCGGAGTTGATATAGAGAGCAAAAGCCGCGACGTGAAAAAAGAATCACTCGTGCGTATCGCGAAAAAGCTTTTCAGTAAAAAGGAATTTGAATATCTGAATATTGAAGCGGACGGCTGTAAAACGCGGTTTCTTGAACTCTGGACAAAGAAGGAGGCGATTGTCAAAGCAACCGGCGAGGGACTTGCGGGAATAAGCGGAGCGGATACCTTTTCTTTCTCCGGCGCGTTTCTCGAGACCTACTGCGTCACCGTCGGAAACGTCGAATATATTATTTCGGTTGCGGCAATATAAGAATTATGAAAAGATTATTTTGTATTTTATGCGCGGTCATCGGTATTATGCTTTCCGTGCCGTGGTATTGCACGGCGGAAGCCGCGTATACCTACCGGACGGAAAACGGCTGCGCCGTTATCTCCGCGGTAAGCGGTCTGTGCGGCGAGTTGGTAATACCCGCGTCGGTTGACGGGTACACGGTCGTCGTGATAGACGACTGGGCGTTTGAGGGAAACAATGATATTGAGAGCGTAATTCTCCCGGAAGGAATAACTAAAATCGGCGACGGCGCGTTCTCGGGATGCAAAAACCTTAAAGCCGTGGTTTTGAAGAACGGTATAACGTCGATAGGGTGGGACGCTTTCTCGAACTGTTCAAAGCTAACCGAAATCGCTTTGCCGGACAGCGTCGTTTCCATCGGCGGTTTTGCTTTCAGCGGTTGTACTGCGCTTGAAACGGTGAAACTTTCAAGCGGTGTGGCGGCAGTCGCAAATTTTTCTTTTGAAAAATGCAGGAATCTCAAAACCGTCTATTTACCCGCCGGAATAAAGAGTATCGGTCTTTGCGCGTTTTGCGACTGCGGCATATACGATATTTATTACGACGCCGATAAAACAGACAGGCTCGGTATCAATACGCTTTCCGGCAATAAGAATATTTATTCCGCCGTCTGGCATTACGGCAATGCGCAAAAGGGCTCGCTTGCCGGCGATGTAAACGGCGACGGCTCTCTTAATAATAAGGACCTGACAAGACTCTTTCAGAGCCTTTCGGGCTGGCAGGTCGAAATAAACGAACCGGCGCTTGATATAAATTGCGACGGTTCGGTGAATAACAAGGACCTTACAAGACTGTTTCAGTATTTAAGCGACTGGGAAGTTGAAATCTTTTGACTATATGTTTTAATTGCCGCGGCGGAGTGTTTCGCCGCGCTTTTTTTGCGATGAAATCGCCTTCTTTTTCAAGAGGGCGATTTTTTTTGGAAAAATTAAAAAAAATACTTGATTTTTATGGAAAGTGGCTATATAATACGAATTAGTGGGGAAAAGTGTCTCCAATTACCATAAAAGTGTATCAAAGTGTTGAATTTCCGGTTAGAGGGGGGTGGCAGGTATGCTTTATGGCGGTTATGACCACAGCGTGGATAAAAAAGGCAGACTTGCCATACCGTCAAAACTGCGCGACGAGCTCGGCGAAAACTTTATGATATGCCGCGGCATTTACGGGAAGCGCTGTATATGCGTTTATCCGATAGGCGAATGGGAAAAACTCGTTGAGAAAATCAGTCAACTGCCTTCGGCGAGGTCGAGCGTGGTTAAGCGGTTTTTATATGACGGCGCCTTTAACGTTGAATTTGATTCTCAGGGCAGAATACTGATACCTGCCTCGCTAAGGGAATTTGCTTCGCTTGAAACCGAAGCGCATATAATCGGTGTTGATTCAAATCTTGAAATATGGAATAAAGACGTATGGGCAAAGGAAAACCTCGAATACACACCTGAATCAATTGCTTCAATAGTCGAAGAACTCGATTTCTGATATGGAATTCAAACATAAACCGGTATTGCTTGACGAAGCGATACGTTCCCTCGATATAAAACCTGACGGTATCTATGTTGACGGTACCGTGGGCGGCGCGGGACATTCGCTTGAAATAGTGAAGAGGCTGACGACCGGAAAGCTTTTCGCGTTTGACCGCGACCCGCAGGCGGTTGCGGTGGCGCGCGAGCGGCTGAGCGGTTTTCACGCTACCGTGATAGAAGATAATTTTGATAATATGCGGGAGGCACTAATACGGTGCGGCGTCACTTCGGTAGACGGTGTGCTTTTGGATTTGGGCGTTTCCTCCTATCAGCTCGATAATGCCTCCCGCGGTTTCTCCTACCGTAATGACGCGCCGCTCGATATGCGGATGTCTTCAAGCGGTATTACCGCGGCGGATGTGGTAAACACTTATTCCGCAGAGGAACTTACAAGAGTGTTCAGAGATTACGGCGAAGAAAGATTTGCCGCAAAGATAGCGTCGAGAATTGTCGCCGAAAGACAAAAGAAGTCAATAAACGGCACATTGCAGCTTGCAAACCTTATTGCTTCGTGTATGCCTCCGGCGGCGAGGCGTGACGGCAATCCGGCAAGACGGTGCTTTCAGGCGCTTCGCATTGAAGTCAACGGCGAGCTCGAAAGCCTCGGCAAAGTCCTTGATCAGGCGTTTGATTTGCTAAGCGTTGGCGGCGTGCTTGCGATAATAACCTTTCATTCGCTTGAAGACAGGGCGGTTAAGCTTAAATTCAAAGAGTTTTGTACCGGATGTACCTGTCCCGCGGATTTTCCGGTTTGCGTATGCGGTAAAACGCCCCGCGGCGAGCCGGTAACAAGAAAACCAATACTGCCGGGTGAAGAAGAAATAAACGAAAATCCGCGAAGTCGAAGCGCAAAGCTTCGCGCGGTTAAAAAGATACAGGGAGATAAACAGTGAATAATATTAAGTATTACAACGACAGCCTCGCGTACGATTTCAATATGTTTATGCCGCGCAGCAACGCCGCGCCTCGTGTGCGTGAGGACGATAATATTGTAAAATTGCCGAAAACCGCTCAAAAAACACGCAAGCGCAGGAAAGCGGCGTCACGCCGTCTTACCGCGAGCGCTTTTGCCGTACTCACGAGTGTCATGATACTTGCGGCACTGTGCGGCAATATCTTTCTGCGTCTGCAAATCAACGAGGTAAACTCGCAGATAAACAAGGTGAAGAGTGAAATCGATGCCGCCCAAAGCGAGCGGACAAGTCTTTCGGTTGAGCTCGAACGAAAGATATCTTTTTCAAATATCGAACTTGAAGCGACCGAGCTCGGTATGCACAAAATGGATCAGGATCAGGTAAAATATATCCGTGTGAACGATAAAAACACCGCTGTCACCAAAAACGGCAGTTTAGAGGCGAGCAGCAGTGATTAAGGTATACGGCAAAAATCAGAATAATATAATGTAAAAGAATACGGGAGTAAAGAAAATCTTTGCTCTCGTTTTCAACCTATAATGGTTATGATATTTTTTCGGCTTTCGAAGCGCAAGGGGGGCAAAAAATGGCACTTAAACCAAGCAGACAGATGACGGTAAGGTCAATAGTCATGATGATTATTGTCATTCTTTTGCTTACGGCGGTTTCCTCAATGCGCCTCGTGAAAATCATGGTTGTAGACGGCGAGAAGTATCAGAGCATGGCGTCCGAACAACAGCTTTATGACAGCCTTGTTACCGCGCCGCGAGGCAATATATATGACCGCAATATGAATTTGCTCGCCACAAGCGCCACCGCGTGGACTGTTTACGTTAAACCCAACAGTATAAATAAAGAGAAGAATTCAGACGACGTAGCAAGAATACGCGAAATAATTACCGTGGGACTTTCCGGAATACTTGAAATGGAAAGCGCCGATATTGAAAGTAAAATCGACCAGTCCTCCTATTACGTCATACTGAAAAAAAGAGTGGAAAAGGATACCGCGGATAAGGTAAGGGAGTTTATTTCACAGAACGGGGAATACGATCTTACAAAATACATAGGTATCGACGAAACCACAAAGCGGTATTATCCGAACGACTCCCTCGCCTCATGTGTTCTCGGCTTTGTCGGAGACGATAATCAGGGACTTGCCGGACTTGAGCAGTATTACAATAACGAGCTTACCGGCGTTGCCGGAAGAGTAGTGGCGGCAAAGAACGCCAAGGGTACCGATATGCCGTTTACCTATGAAAAGGTAGAAGAGGCAAAGCAGGGTAACTCGCTCGTTTCAACCGTTGATTCGTACGTTCAGTACGTTTGCGAAAAGTATCTTGACGCCGCCGTGGAAGAAAACAATATAGCCGAACGCGGCGCCGTTATAGCGATGAACGTAAATACCGGCGCCATACTCGGCATGGCTGTAAGCGGCGACTTTAACCCCAACAGTCCCTTCACGCTCTCTGCGGCGGACCAGGCGGCTGTCGACGCCGCTCCCGAAGAGGAAAGGGATAAACTGCGCGAAGAACTGCAATACCGTCAGTGGCGTAATAAAGCCGTCTCCGATACATACGAACCCGGCTCGGTTTTCAAGATTTTTACGGCCTCCACCGCGCTTGAAGAGGGGCTTATAAACGAGAACAGTCTTTTCACCTGTAACTATACATTTGTGGTCGCCGGCAATCCGTATCACTGCCACCACGCGGGCGGTCACGGTACGCAAAATCTTGCGAGGGCAATATCAAATTCCTGCAACCCTGCTTTTATACAAATCGGTCAGCTTATAGGAACAAAACTGTTTTCAAAGTATTTTAAGGCGTACGGTATGGCGGAAAAAACGGGTATTGATTTACCCGGTGAAGCGCTTCCGAAATATCATACGGAGGAAAAAATGGGTCCGACGGAGCTTGCGTCCTCATCGTTCGGTCAGACCTTCAACGTAACGCCTATACAGATGATAACAATGGCGGCGGCGGCGGTAAACGGCGGATATCTCGTGCAACCGCATATGGTTGAAAAAATAATAGACAGTGAGGGAAAAGTGGTAAAAACCGTATCGACCGGCTATAAGCGTCAGGTTATATCCAACAGCACCTCCGAAACCATGAGGAACCTGCTTGAATATGTGGTGCAGAACGGCGCTAAAAACGGTATTGTCGCAGGTTACAGAGTCGGCGGTAAGACCGGTACCTCGCAAAAAATGGTTAAAATAGTTGAAACGGGTAACCGCGGCTTTTATATCGGTTCATATATCGGCATAGTCCCGATAAACGATCCGCAGATAGCAATTTACGTTATGCTTGACGAGCCGCACGGTCACAGTTATTACGGCGGCGTCATTTCCGCGCCGGTCGGCTCAAGAATAATGTCGGATATCCTGCCGTACCTGGGCATAGAGCCGCAGTACAGTGAGGCCGAGCTCAAAAACATTTCCATCTCGGTGCCCGAAGTGACCGGCAGTGAAATAATTGACGCGAAAAAATCGCTAAGCGGCGTGGGACTTTCCTACAAAGTCTTAGGCGGCGGCGAAAAGGTAATCCGCCAGCATCCCGCCGCGGGTAACGCGATATTCAGAGGCGGTACGGTAATTCTTTATACCGACGACAGCGAGGCGCAAACCACCACGGTTCCCGATTTGCTTAATAAAACCGCGAATGAGGTCAATTCCGCAGCGGCTTCGGCAAACCTTAATGTGGAGTTTTCCGGCAACATTTCTTCACCGTCCATCAAATCATACAGACAAAGTATAAATCCGGGTGAGGTTGTGCCGGTAGGCCAGATAGTTACGGTATACTTCCGCGATGAAACAACAGTCGATCTTGCAAACTGAAAAGGAGATAACACAATGCTTTTAAGCAAGTTATTACGCGGCGCCGGAAGCAACTTTTCGGACATTGAAGTCAGCGGCGTTACGTGTAATTCAAAAGAAGTAAAAGAAGGTTATGCTTTCGTATGCATCAGCGGCATCGGCGCGGACGGACACGATTTTGCCGAAGATGCCGTTGGGCGCGGCGCGGCTGTTGTTATCGCCGAGCGTGATCTCGGACTTGATAATCAGGTGATAGTCAAAAGCACGCGCAAGGTATTCGCTTCGATGTGCGCGGCGTGGTTCGGTTTTCCCGCAAAAAAACTGCGCCTTATCGGTGTTACCGGTACAAACGGCAAAACTTCCGTAACCTATATGCTTAAAGCAATACTTGAGAAAGCGGGTTTCAAGGTCGGACTTATCGGCACGATTCATAATCTTATCGGCGACACACCGGTGGAAACCAAAAACACCACTCCCGGCGCTTATGAACTTAATTCGCTTTTCAGCCGTATGGTTGACGCGGGCTGTCAGTGGTGCGTTATGGAGGTTTCCTCTCACGCGCTTGATCAATACCGCGTTTACGATATACCGTTTGCCGCGGCGGCGTTTACAAATCTTACGCAGGACCATCTTGATTATCATAAAACGATGGAGAATTACCTCGCGGCAAAGAAAAAACTTTTCGGCATGTGCGATATCGCCGTGATAAATGCGGACGATCCGTATTCCGCCGAGCTTATGCGCGGGCTTGACTGTAAGGCAGTAACATATTCAAACGGAAATTCCGCCACTTACAGCGCCCATTCGGTAAGATACAAACCCGACAGCGTGGAGTATGAAATGTTATGGGGCGGAAAGCTTGACCATATCAAGATTTCGATAGGCGGAGATTTTACGGTATACAATTCACTGCTTGCCGCTTCGGTGGCGTTGGAAGTCGGAATAGATATTGCTACGGTCAAGGCGGCGCTTGCTCAAATGCAGGGCGTAAAGGGCAGGGCGGAATCTGTTCCCACGGGGAGAGACTTTTCGGTAATTATCGACTATGCGCACACCCCCGACGGACTTAAAAATATACTTCAAACCTTCGCAAAATGTGAGAAAAACCGACTCGTTCTGGTGTTCGGATGCGGCGGTGACAGGGATAAGACCAAACGTCCGATTATGGGAAGTATCGCCGTTCATTCCGCTGATTATGTTATTGTGACAAGCGATAATCCGCGTACCGAAGACCCGCGAGCGATAATTGACGATATTCTGGAAGGAACAAAGAACTGCGGAACACCGGTAAAGGTTATCGAAAACCGCGTTGAAGCGATAAAGTACGCGGTTAAGACGGCGCGTCCGGGCGATATAATAGTCCTTGCCGGCAAGGGCCACGAAACGTATCAGATACTCAAGGATAAAACGATTCATCTCGATGAGCGCGAAGTAATAAATGAAGCGTTGAACGAAATCAAAGGAGAATAAAAATGAAAAATATTACTGCGGTTATCGCGGCGTTTTCGGCGTTTGCGGTCACATCGCTTCTGGGTTTTATAGTGATACCGTATCTGCGCAAACTGAAATTCGGGCAGACTATACTTGAAATAGGTCCGAAATGGCATGAAGGCAAAAAGGGAACGCCTACAATGGGCGGTATTATGATTATCGCCGGGGTGCTTGTCGCCGTTGCCGTGGCTTTCGGTCAGTCCGCGATAGCGGGCGGTGAATTTTTCACACAGCTAAAGGATAAATTTAATCTTTCAATATTTCTTTCAGGCTTGATAATGGCGCTCGGCATGGGTGCGATAGGTTTTCTTGACGATTATATCAAAGTGGTTAAAAAACGTAATCTCGGGCTTACCGCCCGTCAGAAAACGTTTTTGCAGCTGCTTGTATCGGCGCTTTACCTTATGACGCTTGCCCTCGTCGGCGTGAGGACCACGGTTATACCGTTTATCGGGGAAATAGACGTTTCGAGTGGCATAGGACTGGTTTTCTGGCCGATAGCGCTTATGTTTGTTTACGGCTTTACCAACGCCGTGAACCTTACCGACGGTCTTGACGGACTCGCCTCAAGCGTGACGCTTGTAGTGTCCTGCGCCTTAATGCTTATATGCGGCTTTTTCAGCTCATTTCACGGTAATGTAGCCGCCGCCGCGCTCGCGGGCGCATGCGCCGGTTTTGTGGTGTGGAACAGCAAACCCGCCAAGGTGTTTATGGGCGATACCGGCTCTATGTTTTTGGGCGGTATGGTGGTTGCGCTGAGTTTCAGCACAGGCAGACCGGTAATACTGATTCTGATAGGAATTATCTATCTTACAGAAGCGTTTTCCGTTATGCTTCAGGTTGCATATTACAAGAAAACGAAAAAGCGGATTTTCAAAATGGCTCCTATTCATCACCATTTTGAAATGTGCGGCTGGAGCGAGGAAAAAATCGTATTCGTCTTCTCGGTTATAACGCTTATAACCTCGATAACTGCAATAGTTTTGATAGTTTTGGAGAATACTTTATTAAAGTAAAACCGTAGTGAAAGGAAAGAAAAATGCAGAAAAGCAATTCCGCTTTACAAAAAAACAGAATATGGCTTACCGGGAAACTTGACATTACGTTTCTTTCCTTTGTTCTTGTTTTGCTTACAATAGGACTCGTAATGATGTTTTCCGCAAGTTACGCTTATTCGTACGAGTATTATAACAACAGTTACCGCTTTATACTTAAACAGGCGATATTCGGGGTCGTTGGCGTGTGGGTGATGCTCTTCGTTTCCCGGATCGATTATCATATTCTCCGTAAATTTGCGTGGCTTATTTACATTGTCACAATGATAATGCTCCTTATCCTCATTATCGCGCCGCCTATGGCGAAAGGTATGGACGTTAAACGTTGGGTGATAATCGGACCGATAAACTTTCAACCGTCTGAAATCGCAAAATTCTCGATAATCCTGCTTTTTTCGAGTCTTATCGCAGCAAACCATAACCGGATGGGCGATATCAAAGTAGTGCTGTTTCTGATGACCTTGCTTGCCGGCATGTGCGTTCTCGTTTTCCTTGAACCGCACATTTCCGCGACGGTGCTGATATTTGCCATCGGTATTTTGATAATGGTGATAGGCGGTCTTAAAATCAGGTATATCATCGCAGGCGGGGTCATCGGAGTCGGAGGTCTTCTGCTTGCCGTTGCCACAAAGGTAATCGGCTACGGCTCAGACCGCGTCAAATATTGGCTTGACCCGTGGCTTGACGCGAAAGGCAAGGGCTTCCAGACCATACAGTCTCTGCTTGCCATCGGCTCCGGCGGCGTGCTCGGCAGGGGAATAGGGCAGTCAAGGCAGAAACACCTGTGG
Organism: Clostridiaceae bacterium; assembly: GCA_016287385.1. Lineage (GTDB taxonomy): Bacteria > Bacillota > Clostridia > Oscillospirales > Acutalibacteraceae > UBA737. The sequence goes on from JAEEWM010000026.1 coordinate 74,126, forward strand.
GTGCCCGAGCCGCACAACGACTTCATCTTTTCAATAGTCTGCGAAGAACTCGGACTGCTCGGCGCGCTTGTGATTATAGTGCTTTTCGCACTGCTTATATGGCGCGGATTTGTGATTTCAATGAACGCGCCCGACAAATTCGGCTCATTTATGGCCATCGGTCTTACCTTCCAGGTGGGGCTTCAGGCAATGCTCAATATCTGGGTCGTTACGAATACCATACCCAATACGGGTATCAGTCTTCCGTTTTTCAGTTACGGCGGAACGTCGCTTCTTTTGCTGCTTGCGGAAATGGGCGTTGTGCTTTCTATATCCCGGATGTCTAATATGGAAAAATCGTAGCGTGAACGGCGCTTTATATGGGGGAAAATTATGCATATACTGTTTGCCGGCGGCGGCACCGCGGGACATATCAATCCCGCTCTCGCAATAGCCGGGTATATAAGAGAAAAACATCCTGACGCGCACATAAGTTATATCGGTACGCCCGATAAGCTTGAAGCGAAGCTTGTGCCCGAAAAAGGTTATAATTTCAGAACTATCGAGGTTTCAGGTCTTAAACGCTCCTTAAAGCCAAAGGATATGATTAAAAATGTAAAGGCGGTATCGCTCGCGGCGACCGCCTCGGTAAACGTGCGCAAAATCCTTAAAGAGCTTCAGCCCGACGTCGTAGTGGGTACGGGCGGTTACGTCAGCGGACCGGTACTCAGCCAGGCGGCAAAACTCGGTATTAAAACCGCGATTCACGAGCAGAACGCGTTTCCCGGCGTTACGACGAAAATGCTCGCCGGTAAGGTTGACGCCGTTATGCTCGCCATGCCCGAGGCTCAAAAATATATGAAACTTAAATCAAAGCCGTATATTACCGGTAATCCCGTAAGGCGGGAACTGCTCAACACCTCGCGCGAAGTTGCGAGAAAATCTTTAGGCCTTGACGAACGTCCTCTGCTTCTTTCGTTCGGCGGTTCGCTCGGGGCAAAGTATATAAATCTCGCCGTTGAGGGACTTATCGAGTGGCATAATAACACAAAACGTTTTTATCACATTCACGGTACGGGCAAAGCCGGCTTTGAAACCATGAAAAACGATTTCAAAGAAAAGGGTATAGTGCTGAGCGAGGAAGTAGACGTTCGCGAGTACATTAAAAATATGAACGAATGTATGGCGGCGGCGGACCTTGTGATTTCAAGGGCGGGCGCCATAACGCTCAGCGAGATAACCGCGATGGGCAAACCTGCTATTCTGATACCGTCGCCGTACGTTGCCGAGAATCATCAGTTCCATAACGCCATGACGTTAAAACGCGCCGGCGCGGCGGAAATAATAGAGGAAAAAGACCTCACCGCGGAAAAACTCATCGAGACAGTCGAAGGGCTTATTGAAAATAAGCCGAGACTTGAAAAAATGTCCTCTGCGGCAAAGAAAATTGCCATAACCGACGCCAATGAGCGAATATATGAAGTGATAATGAAGCTTTATACAAACGCGTAATACCCTCAATAATGACAAAAAAGCGGCTTCCGCATAGTATGGATTGTAGTATCCATCGGGAGGCGCTTTATGCAAAATCTCATAATTAAGGGCGGCAAAAGACTTTCGGGCGCCGTCAGTATCCACGGGGCTAAGAACAGCGTACTGCCGCTTATATGCTCAACCGTGCTTTTAACCGGCAAAAGCGTATTACATAACTGCCCGGAGCTTACCGACGTATACGCCGCGCTTAATATACTTGAATCCCTAGGTCTTGGCTGGAGTATGAACGGGGCGGATATCGAAATAATATCAAAATATCCCGAAAGCGCGGAAATACCCGAATCACTTATGCTTAAAATGAGATCGTCGGTTATGTTTCTCGGAGCAATACTGTCGAGGACCGGTCACGCGGTGATAAGCGCGCCCGGCGGGTGCAGACTCGGACCGCGACCCATTGACATACATCTGTCGGCGCTGAAAAAGATGGGCGCTAATGTCAGAGAAAACGGGGGAAAACTGATTTTTGACGCTTCAGGCGGTCTTGACGGCGCGGAAATCGTGCTTGATTTTCCGAGCGTTGGCGCTACCGAAAATATCATTATGGCGGGCGCCCTGGCAAACGGAACAACCACGGTGTATAACGCGGCACGGGAGCCGGAAATCAAAGACCTTACCGATTTTCTCATAAAATGCGGTGCGGATATATCCGGCGGCGGTACGGATACGGTAGTAATACGCGGCGTGCGGCGACTTACCGGCGCGGAGCATACCGTTATTCCGGACAGAATAGAAGCGGCAACCTATATGGCGGCGGCCGCGATAACCGGCGGCAGTGTAACCGTTAAAAACGTAATACCCGGTCACTTTACGGCGGTAAGCGAAATATTCAGAGAGGCGGGCTGTGAAGTTAGCTTCCTTGACGGCGACGTTATTATAACGGCGCCGGAGCGGCTTAACGCCGTCAAATCGGTCAAAACACGCGTTTATCCCGGCTTTCCGACAGACGCGGGGCCTGTGCTTTTAAGCGCGCTTAGCGTGGCGTGCGGGACTTCGGTCATAAGCGAAAGCATATTTGAAAATCGCTTCGGTTTTACCGATGAGCTTTCGCGTTTCGGCGCAAGAATAAAGGTTTTCGGGCGCGTCGCGGTAATCGACGGTGTAAGTGAGCTTTCAGCCGCACCGTGTAACTGCACCGACCTTCGCGGCGGCGCGGCGCTTATTATTGCGGCGTTAAAGGCGAACGGCGAAAGCAGAATAGGTAATCTCTGTCATGTGATGCGCGGCTATCAGGATTTAGCAAATAATCTCAGAACGCTCGGAGCGGATATTATTGAATTGTAAAGGAACGGACGATGAAAAAACAACTTACGGAAATTGAGGCAAAGCGCGCTATGCGCAGAAAAAAGATAGTCAAACGCAGACTTATTATCATATCTGCCGTTTTGCTTTTGTTATGCGCCGCCGTATTTGCCGTGCTTGCGCGCATAAAGCTTTTTCCCGTTAAAAGTATCGATGTCAGGGGCGGTGAGTTATACACCGCAGAACAAATAATCGAGGCAAGCGGAATAGGGGATAAAACTCCCATTCTTTCGGTTTCACAGAAAAAGACGGAACAAAGCATCATTAAAAAGCTTCCGTATATCGAAAGCGTTAAGATTAAGCGCAAATTTCCGGATACCGTTATCATTACCGTAACCGACGCAAAAGAGTATTTTGCTTTCAGGACCGGGGGCGGCTATATACTCACGAATAAGAATACCCGCGTACTCGACGAAAACCCGGTGACGGAATTGCCCGCGGGCTTGATAGAGGTCGCCGCGGACGGTGTTGAATTTCAAATCGCCGAAAACGTCGGGTTTAAGGACGACAACCAAAAGGAATTGTTTGAAACGCTTTCTTCTTATCCGGCGGAAAAAAACATAAAGCTTAACAGTATTGACATTACCGATACCGTACATCTGAAAATACGGGTTGAAGACCGGTTCGACGTAAATCTCGGCAGCAGGGAAAATCTTGAAAAGAAAATAGACCATCTTGCCGGGATGATAACCGGAATGGACGGTAAAAAAGGCAAAATAAATCTCGAATTATGGTCGGAAAACGACAAAAAAGCATTCTTTACGGGAGAAAATTAGCTTTTTCGAAAATAAATTGTAATAAAAGTATTGAAATTTGAAAAGATGTGTGTTAATATCGTTATATATTATGGTGTATAATATTCAAATTTTACATAAACGGAGGAATTGTAAATGCCATTTGAAGTTGCAGAAGAGATGGAAAACGTAGTTCAGATTAAAGTTGTAGGTGTCGGCGGCGGCGGCGGTAACGCTGTTAACCGTATGGTTAACGCCGGAGTTCGCGGTGTTGAGTTTATTGCCATCAATACCGATAAGGCGGCGCTTTTCCTTTCAAAAGCCGATCAGAAAATTCAGATAGGTGAGAAATCGTCAAACGGTTTAGGCGCGGGCGGTAATCCCGATAACGGCCGTGCCGCGGCTGAGGAGTCCCGCGATGAAATCGCGGCGGCTATCCGCAGCGCCGATATGATATTCATTACCGCGGGTATGGGCGGCGGTACCGGCACCGGTGCTGCTCCGATAGTTGCGGCTATCGCGAAAGAGCTCGGTATTCTTACCGTTGGTATAGTTACAAAGCCCTTCGCCTTTGAGGGTAAAAAACGTATGGCTCAGGCTGAAGCGGGCATTGCTGCTTTAAGCGAGCAGGTTGACAGCCTTGTTGTAATCCCGAATGAGAGACTTAAATATGTTTCCGAGCAGAAGATAACCTTCAAAAACGCCTTCAATATCGCTGATGACGTTCTCCGTCAGGGCGTTCAGAGCATTTCCGAGCTTATTAACGTTACCGCTCTTGTTAACCTTGACTTTGCCGACGTTAAGTCGATTATGGCTGATGCGGGTTACGCTCACATGGGCGTTGGCGTCGCCACCGGCAGAGATAAGGCGGAGCAGGCGGCGAAAGCGGCTATCACAAGTCCGCTTATCGAGACCTCTATGGATAACGCCCGCGGCGTGATCATCAGCATTACAGGTTCCGATGATATCGGTCTTGAAGAGGTTGAACTTGCTTCCTCCATCATTGCCAATATGGCTCATCCGGATGCGACCATCATCTGGGGCGCTCAGCTTGATGACAGTCTCGAGGATACCATTCGCGTAACCGTTGTCGCCACCGGTCTCGGTGATGCTAAGAAGAAGGGCGCCTCTGATTTAGAGACACTTATCACTTCAAGCTCCGATGATGATGACGAGTCATACGGCGAGGTTATGAAATTCTTTAATAATGACTGATTATCGCAATTTTAGCCCGATGGCTTGAATCTGGCGGCAGCCGAACACAGTACGGTTTGGCTTGCCGCCTTTTCGCTTTTAATAAGCGTTTCTTCGGGCGTTTCAGGAGTTTTTTTACATGACACTTAATGAATTAAAACCGGGCGAGAGCGCGGTAGTTAAAGCAGTTGGCGGTACCGGCGCACTAAGACAGCATTTTCTCGATATGGGTGTGATACCCGGCGCGTACGCAACGCTTATAAAGCTCGCGCCGATGGGCGACCCTATGGAGCTGCAGCTTCACGGGTATGAGCTTACACTGCGGGTAGACGACGCGAAAAAAATTGATATCGAGCGCGTGGATTTACCGGACGGCAATACAGGAAACGGCGATTCGGCAAAAAGCAAAATCGAGCACCCGGGTCTCGGTGAAGAGGGAAAGTATCATACCAAATCCGGCGAAAAGCTTCCGAAGGGCAAGCAGATGACATTTGCGCTCGCCGGAAATCAGAACTGCGGCAAAACCACGCTTTTCAACGAGCTTACGGGCGCTAACCGGCACGTCGGCAATTTTCCCGGCGTCACGGTAGACAGGATAAGCGGCGAGATAAAGGGCTATCCCGATACCCTCGTTACCGACCTGCCCGGTATTTATTCGCTTTCGCCTTACAGCAGTGAGGAAATAGTTTCCCGCCGGTTTATTATTGATGAAAAGCCGACCTGCATTATAAATATAGTTGACGCCACGAATATCGAGCGTAATATGTATCTTACCATGCAGCTTATGGAGCTTGATACTCCCATGGTGCTGGCGCTCAATATGATGGATGAGGTGCGCGGCAACGGCGGCACCGTGCTTATAAACGAAATGGAAGATATGCTCGGCATACCGGTAGTCCCCATTTCCGCGGCGAAGCGGGAGGGCGTTGACGAGCTCATACGCCACGCGGTGCATATAGCAAAGTATTCCGAAAAGCCCGGCAGGACTGATTTTTGCGATAAAAACGCCGCCGGCGGCGCGGTGCACAGGGCAATTCACGGTATAATGCACCTTATAGAGGACCATTGCCTTGAAACGCGGATACCGGTGCGTTTTGCGGCGTGCAAGCTCATTGAGGGCGACAGTATCGTTGCCGAACGTTTAGAGCTTACCGAGAACGAACACGAGCTTATAGAGCATATCATCATTCAAATGGAAAAAGAGCGCGGGCTCGACCGCGCCGCCGCGATAGCGGATATGCGCTTTTCCTTTATAAATAAGCTTTGCTCCGCTTGTGTGGTTAAGCCAAAGAAGAGTAAAGAGCAGATACGAAGCCGCAAAATAGACGCGCTTCTTACCGGCAAATATACCGCGATACCCGCCTTTATAGCGATAATGGCGGCTGTTTTCTGGCTTACGTTTGACGTAATAGGCGGGTTTTTGCAGTCGCTTCTCGATACCGGCGTTGACCGGCTTACCGAGATTACCGACGGCTTTTTGAACCGTACCGGTGTAAACGCGGTGATTCGTTCGCTGATAATAGACGGCGTTTTCAAGGGCGTAGGCAGTGTTATCACATTCATACCTATTATAGTTACTCTGTTTTTCTTCCTCTCGCTGCTTGAAGACAGCGGCTATATGGCGCGTATCGCGTTTGTCACCGATAAGCTTTTGCGCCGCGTGGGTCTTTCGGGCAGAAGTATCGTGCCTATGCTTATCGGTTTCGGCTGTACCGTGCCCGCGGTTATGGCGACCAGAACTCTGCCCTCCGCGCGCGACCGTAAAATGACGGTCGTTTTAACCCCCTTTATGAGCTGTACGGCAAAACTGCCGATATACGCCTTTTTCACCGCGGCGTTTTTCCCGAAATACGGCGGGCTTGTTATGATAGGTCTTTATCTGCTCGGAATAATCACCGCGATACTGCTGGCGTTTATATTCAAGGGTACGCTCTTTAAGGGCGAGGCGGTGCCGTTTGTTATGGAACTGCCTAATTACAGAATGCCCGGCGTAAAGAACGTTTCGCGCCTTTTGTGGGATAAGGCGAAAGACTTTTTATCCCGCGCCTTTACGGTAATTTTCATCGCCTCTATGGTGATATGGTTCCTGCGCAGCTTCAATTTCACCCTTAACCTCGTAAACGATTCAAAAGATAGTATGCTCGCCGCCGTAGCGGGCTTTATTGCCCCGATTTTCAAGCCGCTCGGTTTCGGCGACTGGCGAATATCCACCTCGCTTATAGCCGGCTTTATGGCAAAGGAAAGCGTTGTTTCCACCGTTTCGGTGCTTTTCGGCGGTACGGCGGAGCTTACCTCGCTTATAGGTCTTGCCTCGGCTCTGGCGCTGCTCGTTTTTTGCCTGCTCTATACGCCCTGCGTTGCGGCGGTTGCCGCGATACGCCGTGAGATAGGCCGCGGCTGGGCGGCGGTCATTGTAGTGGGTCAGTGCGCGGTGGCGTGGCTTATCGCGCTCGCGGTCAGAGGCGTGGCGCTGTTGATAATTTAATATATGTGTAATACGAAAGCGGGCGGATGATATCCGCCCCTACGTTTTGCGTATCAATTTAATTGATATTTTGTAGGGGCGATTCACGAATCGCCCGGTTTTTATATGCGCCGCAGATACCGAAATGCGTTTTAACGCAATTCACGGTCATAGGGTCAAATCATTATGAGAACGGGATGTCGGGGACGCCATCCCCTACGATGTGCGGGCAATTTAATTGATATTTTGTAGGGTCGGGCGTCCCGACCGACCGCTTTTTATATGCGCCGCAGGCACATTACCTCTTACTTCTTACATCTTACCTTTTACCTATTTTATGCGCCGCAGATACATCGCGTCTGATGTCTGATGTCTGATATCTGACCTCTGTCATCTGATAAAAAAACGCCGGTGAGGGGTGACCTCACCGGCGTTTTCGGGACTTAGTTGCAGCCGCAGCCGCAGCCGTTATCGTTGTTGCCGCAGCAGCAGGTGAGCAAGAGTATGAGGATAAGAACCCAGGTGCAGTTTCCGCCAAAACCGTTGTTACACATATATAAAGACCTCCTTTTTCGTCTTTCAACACATACTATGCGGCGTGTTTTTGCGGTGTTACAAAATTTTTTTGATTTAACTATTGACTTTTACTGACTTTGGTGTATAATAAAGGTCAGGAAAGGTCAAAAAGGTGATGAATATGAGGATCAGCGATTTGATTACAGAACGAATACTCGAATTACTTGACGAGTCCGACGAGAGCACGGCGGAAATTCAGCGTAACGAATTTGCGAACGGTATCGGCTGTGCGCCGAGCCAGATTAACTACGTTCTTTCCTCGCGCTTTACGCCCGAGCACGGATTTATCATCGAAAGCAGGCGAGGCGGCGGAGGCTATATCAGAATACGGCGCGTCGTTTTGGACAGTTCCTCGGCTATCATGCATATAATTAACTCGATAGGCGACGAAATCGATTCCATGAGCGCACGTATTCTTATAGAAAACTGCTACCAGTCGGGTCTTATCGATAAGCACAGCGCGCGGCTGATGGACTCCGCAATTTCAAAAAACGTTATGCACGCGCTTCCGCCGGCGATAAGAAACGCGGTTCGCGCTTCGATTCTTAAAGAAATGCTTTTGGTACAACTTTGATTTGAAAGGGAATGATTTTATGTTGTGCGAAATATGCAAGAAAAACGTTGCTACAACTCATATACGTTCGGTGATTAACGGCGTGGCGAAGGAAAGCCACCTTTGCGCCGAATGCGCCGCGAAGCAGGGCGTTGATACTTTTACGGATAACGGTTTAAGCGGTATGCTTTCCTCAATGTTCGGCGACGTGATGTCGCTCGGCTCGCCGAGCGGCGGGGCGCGCTGCAAGTGCTGCGGAAGCACCTTTTCGGATATTGCCGAAACCGGCAAGGCGGGTTGCCCCGAATGTTATAAAACCTTTTACGAAGAGTTTTTGCCGTATATTAAAAGAGTGCACGGCTCGGTAAAGCACGTTGGCAAAATACCGGGCAGAAGCGCCGAAGCGACTGCGAAAGAAAAAGGCTCAAACACGCTCTCTGACCTTAAAGCCGAGCTTGCAAAGCTTGTCAGCGAGGAAAAATTCGAGCAGGCGGCGCAGGTGCGCGATAAGATACGTGAAATGGAGGCGCAGGGATGAGCTGTTGGTATAATATGGAAGCGCCGGACGGCGACATCGCCGTAAGCACCCGCATACGTCTTGCGAGGAATATTAACGGTTATCCGTTCCCGGCGCGTATGAGTGACGCGCAGCGGCTCGAAGTCAACGCGAAAATCAAAGAGGCGATTATAGGCAGCGACTCGCCGGCAGCGAAAAGACTTAAATATATCGATATGAAGGACGTTCCCGAGAACGAGCGTCTTTCCATGCTCGAAAGGCATATCGCGAGCCGCGAATTTGTATTGAATTCGGATAATAAGGCGATAATCCTTTCAGAGGATGAATCCGTGAGCATTATGATAGGCGAGGAGGACCACATCCGTATACAGATCATAATGCCGGGTCTGCAGCTCGAAAAGGCGTACGAGATAGCCGAAAGTATCGATGATTTGCTCTGTGAGCGGCTGGATATGGCGTTTGACGGTACGCTCGGATTTATTACCGAATGTCCGACCAATCTCGGCACGGGGCTTCGCGCCTCGGTTATGCTTCATCTGCCGGTCAGTGAAAGTAACGGCGATATTCAGAAACTGTCGCGCTCGGTAAATAAAATAGGTTATACCGTTCGCGGTATGTACGGCGAAGGCTCAAACGCCGCCGGTTCGCTTTACCAGATATCCAATCAGGTAACTCTCGGCATAAGCGAGAAAAACGCCGTGGATAACCTTAAAATCATAACCGGTCAGCTGATACAAAAAGAGAGGGAATTGCAAAAGAAACTTGATAAAATCAAAACCGAGGATTTATGTATGCGCGCACTTGGTATACTCAAATACGCGCGGGTGCTTTCGAGCGCCGAACTGATAACCCTTATATGCAGAGTAAAGCTCGGCATAAACACGGGCGTTATCAAAGAAGATATCAACACGATAAAAATACTCATTGAGGGTCAGCCGTATATGCTGATGAAAACCTACGGCGATATGACGGAGGACGAGCGCGATATTTCCCGTGCAGAAATGGTGAGAAATGCGCTCAAATAAGCTCAAATGAGGCTAAGGAGGCATTTGTTATGAGGTACAATTTTACGGGATTTACCGAAAAAGCGAACGAGGCGCTTAATCAGGCGATAAGCTCCGCGCAAAGTTTGGGACACACCTACGTAGGCAGTGAGCATCTGCTTTTGGGACTTTTGCGCGTCGGCAGCGGCGTCGCCGCGGCGGTGCTCGGCGAGTACGGCGTTACCGCCGAAAATATTGAAGAGCAGATGAAAAAGAGCATAGGCGTAGGCACGCCTACGCGCCTTTCGCCGGACTATTTCACCCCGAGGGCGAAAAGGGTAATAGAATCGGCGATTTCCGGCTGTGCGGGTCTCGGTAAGAAATTCGTTGGCACGGAGCATATCCTTATAGCGGTTTTAAGCGAGGCGGAAAGCTACGCAATAAGGTTTTTAACCGAACTCGGTGTTGACATTCCGTCACTTACCGAGCGCGTTTTAAGCGAGGCGGGCATAAACGCCGAGGATATCCCCGAGGGCGATTCGCAGGATGATTTTTCATCCCCGCAGGGCAAGGAAAAAGGCGCAAAGAAATCGGGACTTAATAAATACGGCGTCGACCTTACCGAACTTGCGAAAAAAGGCAAGCTTGATCCGGTGATCGGCAGGGAGCAGGAGATAGAGCGAGTAATACAGATATTATGCCGCAGAACAAAAAACAACCCCTGCTTAATAGGCGAGCCGGGCGTTGGCAAAACGGCGGTCGTAGAGGGTCTGGCGGCAAAGATAGTTTCAGGCGATGTTCCCGAGATACTCGCGGGCAAGCGCGTTTTTTCGCTTGACCTTACCGGAATGGTCGCCGGCACTAAATACAGAGGCGATTTTGAAGAGCGTATTAAATCAGTTATAAACGAGGTTAAAAAATCGTCCGATACCATACTGTTTATCGACGAGGTGCACACCATTATCGGTGCCGGCTCGGCGGAGGGTTCTACCGACGCGGCGAATATTCTTAAACCGTCGCTCGCGCGCGGTGATTTTCAGGTAATAGGCGCTACTACTATAAGCGAGTACCGCAAAAATATTGAAAAAGACGCCGCGCTTGAACGGCGTTTCCAGCCGGTAACAGTATCCGAGCCGAGCGAGGAAGACGCTGTTTTGATACTTAAAGGCTTAAAGGATAAATACGAGGCGCACCATAAGGTTACAATAACCGATGAGGCGGTAACCGCGGCTGTAAAGCTTTCCGCAAGATATATAAACGACAGATATCTGCCGGATAAGGCGATAGACCTTATAGACGAGGCGGCTTCAAAGGTAAGACTTGCCGCGTCCGCCGCGCCTGACGACCTTAAAGAACTCGAAAAGCAGATATCAGCGCTTCAGGCGGAAAAGGAAGACGCGATAAAATCGCAGGAATTTGAGCGCGCCGCCGGAATACGCGATGACATCGGCGAAAAAACAAAAGAGCTTGAAGATAAAAAGGCGAAGTGGCATGAGCAAAACGCGCACACTTCGGGTGAAGTCACCGCCGAAACGATAGCCGAAATCGTATCCTCCTGGACGGGCGTACCGGTCGCTCAACTTACCGAAGAGGAGAGCGCGCGTCTTCTTAAACTTGAAGACGAGCTGCACAACCGGCTTATCGGTCAGAACGAGGCGGTAAGCGCAGTGGCAAAGGCGATACGCAGGGGCAGAGTAGGGCTTAAAGACCCGAAAAGACCTATCGGCTCGTTTATATTCCTCGGTCCTACCGGCGTAGGTAAAACCGAGCTTTGCAAGGCGCTTGCCGAGGCGATGTTCGGCAGTGAGAATATGATGATACGGCTCGATATGTCGGAATATATGGAAAAGCACACGGTATCGCGCCTTATCGGCTCGCCTCCCGGATACGTCGGCTTTGACGAGGGCGGACAGCTTACCGAAAAAGTGCGAAGAAATCCGTACTCGGTCGTGCTTTTCGATGAAATCGAAAAAGCGCACCCGGACGTTTTCAATATATTGCTTCAAATCCTTGAAGACGGTATCCTTACCGATTCGCAGGGCAGAAAAGTCGATTTTAAGAATACGGTAATAATAATGACCTCAAATATCGGCGCTCGTCTCATAACCGAGAAAAAGGTAAGCTTCGGATTCGGCGATAATTCCGCCGATAACGGTGACAAAACGGATATTAAGGAAAAGGTGCTCGGCGAACTTAAAAACGCCTTCAGACCGGAATTTTTGAACCGTGTCGACGATATAATCGTCTTTTCGAGACTGAATAAAGACGAAATCAAAACGATAGCGTCAAAAATGCTCGAAAATCTCAATAAGCGGCTTTCAAATCTCAATATAACCGCGCGCTTTACCGACGCGGTTACCGAAAAGCTTGCTGAAAAGGGCTTTGACGACACCTACGGCGCGAGACCCCTTCGCCGCGAGATTCAAAACGATATCGAGGATAAGTTGAGCGAAAGAATACTTGACGGCTCGATAAAGAACGGCGATACGGTGGTATGTGATTTTAATAACGGTGAATTCACGTTCACGAAAGAATAATAAAAACAGGTGGTAAATTATGAAAACAAAACAGTTTAAGTCGGAATCAAAAAAACTTATGGATATGATGATAAACTCGATTTATACCCATAAGGAAATCTTTTTGCGCGAGCTGATATCAAATGCGTCCGACGCGCTTGATAAGCTTTATTTCAAGTCGCTTACCGATAATTCGGTAGGCATTGCGGCGGATGATTTCGTGATACGTATCGAGCTTGATAAGGACGCGCGCACGCTTAAAGTCATTGATAACGGCTGCGGTATGACCGAGGAGGAACTTGATACAAATCTCGGCACGATAGCCAAAAGCGGTTCGTTTAACTTTAAGAACGATAACGAAAAGGTTGACGATGTTGATATCATCGGTCAGTTCGGCGTCGGTTTTTATTCCGCGTTCATGGTCAGCGACGAGGTTACGGTCGAATCAAAGGCGTTCGGCGCCGATTCCGCTTTCCGCTGGAAATCGAAGGGAGCGGACGGCTACACCGTCGAACCGTGTGAAAAGGCGGACGTCGGTACTGTGGTGACTCTTAAAATCCGGGAGTCGACAGAAGAGGAAAACTATGATGAATTTCTCGACCAGTACCGCATAAGCGCGCTTGTGCGCAAGTATTCCGATTATATCCGTCACCCGATAAAGATGAAATTTACCACCAAAAAACCGGTCGAGGGCAAAGAGGGTGAGTTTGAAGACGTAGTTGAGGACAGGACACTTAACAGTATGGTGCCTATCTGGAAAAAGGATAAAAAGGATATAAAACCCGAGGAATACAACAGTTTCTATAAGGAAAAATTCTTCGATTTTACCGACCCCGTAAGAGTTATACATACCAAAACCGAGGGACAGGCGACCTTTAACGCGCTTCTTTTCATCCCCGAAAAACCGCCTTTTGATTATTACACAAAAGAGTTTGAAAAAGGACTTCAACTCTATTCGCGCGGCGTGCTTATAATGGATAAATGCGCGGATCTGCTGCCGGATTATTTCAGCTTTGTTAAGGGCATTATCGACAGCGAGGACCTTTCGCTCAACATTTCCCGCGAAATGCTTCAACACGACGCACAACTCAAGCTAATAGCAAAAACCGTTGAGAAAAAGATTAAAAGCGAGCTTGAAAAAATGCTTAAAACCGAGCGCGAAACTTATGAAAAGTTTTTCTCTTCGTTCGGCGTTCAGCTTAAATTCGGCGCATATGACGCTTACGGCGCAAACAAGGAAAACTTAAAGGACCTGCTTTTGTTTACTTCAAGCAGGGAGAATAAGTATGTGACCTTAAAGGAATATACCGAGCGTATGCCTGAAAGCCAGACCGCCATTTACTACGCGTGCGGTGAAAGCAGGGAGAAAATCGATGTACTTCCGCAGACTGATACAGTCAAATCAAAAGGCTACGAGCTTCTTTATCTGACCGATAACGTAGATGAATTTGCGCTTAAAATGCTCGGCGAGTATGACGGTAAAAAGTTCGTGAACATCTGTGATAACGATTTCGATTTAGGCACGGATGACGAGAAAAAAGAACTTACCGAGAAAAACGAGGCGGCAAAGGATATGCTTGCCGAAATGAAAAAGACGCTCGAAGGCAAAGTAAGCGACGTGCGCCTTACCGGCAAACTGCAAACGCATCCCGTTTGCCTTACAAGCGAGGGCGGTATTTCGCTTGAAATGGAAAAGGTGCTTAATTCCATGCCCGGAGCAAAGGAAAACGCCGTTAAAGCGACCCTTGTGCTTGAAATCAACGCCGACCACCCCGTGACCGAAAAGCTTAAAGACCTCTTCCAAAGCGATAAGGAAAAATTCGGTAAGTACACCAAACTGCTTTACGACGAGGCGTGCCTCATATCCGGCAAGAGCCTCGATAACGCTCTTGAACATTCAAATCTTGTTTGTGAACTGATGATGTGACACTTTCCCGGACGGAAGTGCCGTTCGCCGGTACCACACACGCCCCTTGAAAACCGCTTTTTTAAGTTTTTTGATATTTGTTCGTATATTTTTGTTTTTGATTTTAAATTGATTTTGCTTCTTGCTTGTTAAGTTTCAAAAGGCGGTTTTCACCCACAAGGAGTTTTTCCGCCGCACATGTCGCCGGAAAAGCTTTATGCGGCTTGTCGCCGCATAAAAACTAAAAATCTGGGTTTCTCGACAGACTGAAGCACGCGGCGAAACGCCGTGTGCTTTTTCTATGAGCTTTAAGTATAACTTGACAGATTTCTTTTTCGGTGCTAAAATTAGACTGCCGAACAAATTAGCGTTTTTTGCGCATACTAAGTATGTTTTTTATCTTTTGATAAAAATGCATACTCTTAATGCACATGCTTAGTTATGCGTTGTGTTAATTTGTTTGGCGACAATCGGAGTCATGCGTTTTTTGTGCGTGGCTTCGGCTACGCACTTTTTATTGTTGGAGGTATGTGTGATGAGAAAAAAGATATTTTCGGTGATACTGTCCGTGCTTATGGTTTTACAGCTTATACCCGTCTTTTCGTCGGCGGACGTAACGCAGGAAGACAATTTTCTGTTTTGGGTAAACGATAACAAGGCGCATATTTCGGGAGTTGTCGATGATACCGCCGCCGGTGAATTGGTCATACCGGAAACCCTCGGCGGCTTTCCGGTTTACGCTATTGATTGGCTCGCCTTTGAGGGCTGTAAAGGCATCACGAGTGTTGTTATTCCGAGCGGGGTGGCTTCAATAGGGGAGAGCGCCTTTTCCGACTGCACGGCGCTTCAAAGCGTTATTATTCCCGAGAGTGTGACAGCGATAGGGTATAACGCCTTTTACGGCTGTAAAGAATTATCGGGTATTATGATTGCGGACGGTGCCGAATATATTGGTGAACATGCCTTTGAGGGCACGGCGTATTATAATAACGAGGAAAACTGGACCGGCGGCGTGCTTTATATCGGTAATTATCTTATAAAGGCAAGCAGTGACATATCCGGGTACTTCAGCGTTCCGATAACCACGGCGGGTATTGCCTGTTGTGCGTTTTCGGAGTGTGAAAATCTTGTCGGTATCGTTGTTTCCGGAGACGTCGGCACCGTTGAGTACAGAACCTTTTACGGCTGTACAAATCTTGAAAGCGTTATACTGCCGGAGGGACTGGAAAAAATCGAATACGAAGCGTTTTCGGGTTGCAGTGCGCTTGAAAGGGTGTATTTGCCTCAAAGTATTAAATCGGTAAATGACGCATTCAATGATTGTGAGGAGCTTAAAAGCGTCTACTATGCCGGTACAAGAAACGAAATGGCGGATATTGAAACAGCCGTTTACGGCGATGATTTTCTCAAAAATGCCGACTGGTACTGCAATTTTTCGCCCCTATATACCGGGGCGGGGGATATAAATGGCGACGGCGAGACAAATAACAAGGACTTGACCAAGCTGTTTCAGTACCTCTCGGGCTGGAATGTTGAGGTCAACGAGATAGCGCTTGATATCAACGGTGACGGCGGCTGCAACAATAAGGATCTGACCCGCTTTTTCCAGTATCTTTCGGACTGGAGCGTTGATATTTATTCAAGTGATGAATATAGTGAAATAATCGTTGATTTTGAATTTCAGAATAATATTACTGTAAACGGCGCCGCTTCAACGTTTTTAAACCCGAGCACCGGATTTATGTGGCCTGTGGCGGGATATTACGGTATTTCAAGCCCGTTCGGTCCCCGCGGCAGAGGCTTCCACAGCGGCATGGATATATCGGGCGGCGGCATTTCCGGCAGACCTATTCTCGCCATTGCCGACGGCGAGGTTTACATGGCGAACAACTCATGGACCGCCGCGCAGGGAAAGAGCGGATATGCGAGCTACGGCAATTGCTGCGCAATAAATCACGGTACTATGACTATAAACGGCTCTTCCGCGAAATACGTTGCTTTCTACGCTCATGCCACAAGTATCATAGTATCGGTGGGACAACGGGTAAAACAGGGTCAGGTGATAGGCTACGTCGGCACGACCGGCGATTCCGCAGGACCTCATCTGCATATAGGTATACAGAAGAACGGCTCTTGGGTAAATCCGTATCCATTACTTCGAGAATAAAGAATTAGAATAACAAAAATCGCGACCGGCGGGGCACTTCTCGCCGGCTTTATTATTTACAAAAATGTAATTATTGTAACCTGTTTGTAAATTGATTTTGCAGTGCCTTTGCGATAGAATAATACTGGTATTTTATGTCGAAAAAGGTGGAACGATGGCGAATAAAATATTTCTCGTAATACCCTCGCTTAATCCCGATGAACAGCTTGCCAAAACGGTAAAAGGCATGCTCGATATCGGATTTGAGAATATTGTTTTGGTGGATGACGGCAGCGACTTTGCACATAAGAAGAATTTTCCCGCGGAAAGCAATAATGTAACAATTCTAACCCACGAAGTAAACCGCGGCAAGGGCGCGGCGCTTAAAACCGCGTTTGCATATATAAAAGAGAATTATCCGGACGCTTACGGTGTTGTAACGGCGGACGGCGACGGTCAGCATACGCCGGACGACGTGATGAAATGCGCTCTGGAGATAAGCGATAAGCGTGAGATAGTGCTCGGCTGCAGGGATTTTTCGGGTGAGGACGTTCCGGGCAAAAGCCGCTTCGGCAATAAAGTGACCTCTTTTATTTTTAAGACACTGTGCGGAAAGGCGATTTCCGATACACAGACGGGACTGCGCGGTTTTCCGGTGTGCCTGCTTGATTTTCTTTGCGATATCAGCGGCGACAGGTTTGAGTATGAAACCAATATGCTTCTGCGGTGCATAGGTGAGAACGTCGGCATTAAAGAAATCACGATTGAAACGGTTTATCTTGATGAAAACAAAGCGACGCATTTCAGACCCGTCCGCGATTCAGTGCGCATATATAGATTTCTTATAAATTATATTTTGAGTTCGTTCATTTCCTTTATAGCGGATATATCGCTGTTTTATTTATTCAGCGTACTGTTTTCACGGCTGTTTCCGGACTCGTCGCCTATGATACCTATAGTCGCGACGGTTTGCGCGCGCGCGATTTCTTCGGGAATAAATTATTACATAAACAAGACGAAGGTTTTTGAAAACAAACAGCAAATCAAAAAGACGCTTTTCAAGTATTACGCTTTGGCGATTCCGCAAATGCTCGTTTCCGCGGGCGCGGTCACTTTGCTTACGGTTATATTCGGCGCACATTCTTTCGGCAGCAGCGTCATAAAAATATTTGTTGATACTGTAATTTTCCTGATCAGCTTCAGAATACAGAAATCTTGGGTTTTTAAGGGTGGAAAAAATGTCTGACTACAGGTTTAGAAGAAAAAAGAGAAATACCGTTGCCCGCATAGTACGCAGAACATCGCTTTGCATCGGTACTTTTTTGCTTGTCGTTCTTGTCGCGGTTTATTGCGCGGGCTTTATGGTGGCGCACGGCCCGAGCGAGAGTATTTGCAATATGCTTGTGCTTTCGGCAAAGCAGGCGAGCGCTACAAAATGGGTACCGTATCTTTTTATGTCGAAATCGCGGGTAAACGATATACTTAAAGAAAGCGAAAAGGTCAATGTAGATACCGTTGATGCGCAAAACTATGTCGGTACGGAAAGCACAAAGAATATTGAGCCTGACGATAACGGTCTTAAACTCGTATACTTTACCAAGCCGCGCTTTAAGGCGTATATGCTCATAATTGACGACCCTTCAAGGGTCAAGGTGGGCGTGTCGTCCGATAATTTCAAATCCGCGGTAAGAGGTATGCGTATATTTGATATTGCGGAAAAATACCGGTGTCTTGCGGCGATAAACGGCGGCGAGTTTTCGGATGTCGGCGGTCGCGGCAGCGGCGCCGCGCCTATGGGCATTACTTTTTCGGAAGGTAAAAAGGTTTGGAGCGACGGACTCAGACGTACTTTTATAGGCTTTGACGGAAACAATAAGCTTATTTGCAAAGAGGGAATGACTGAAAGGGAAGCAACCGAGCTCGGTATTCGTGACGGCGTATCCTTCCAGAACGGCAACGTACTTATTGACAGTATCGGTGATAAAATAAATCTTTACTACGCCGATAACAACACCGGCACCTCGCAGCGAACGGCGATAGGTCAGTGTAAGGACGGCACGGTTCTGATGCTTGTGACTGACGGCAGAACGGCGGACAGTATCGGCGCTACCCGTAACGATCTGATCGATATAATGGTTTCTTACGGCGCGGTCAGCGCAGGCATGCTTGACGGCGGTTCCTCGGCAATGCTTTATTACAGAAATTATTTCGACGTTTACAACGTGGATAAATCTTCGCTCGACGAGTACCAGCTAAAGGGCCTTGTAAACAAGTACAAGGCGTTTGTGCCTCCGCGAACGATTCCGACGTTTTTCATCGTTACCGAATAACCGTAAGGGGATAAGATATGGCACGCAGGGATTATTTTTACAGGATTTATTTCGGTGTTTTAGCCGGCTTTGCTTTAATAATCGTTATCGGATTATCAGTTTTGCACAGCGTCCTTAAAACATACGAGGCGGCTCAGCCGAAAGTTGTCGCACAAAAAATATGCGATGATTACATAATAACCGGTAAGCTTTGGATGCTGAAAAACAAATGCAAGCTCAATATTTCGGATTACGAAACCAAAGAGAATATCGAGAAAACCTTTTCGGAGTTGGTATCCGGAAAGGATTTTGAGTTGAATCACTCGTCGCAGGTTCCAAAAGGCAGCGATTTATGCTATACGGTAAAAAGCGGCGATGAAAACTATTTTTCGATAGCGCTTGTGAAGGACAGTAAAAAGGGTAAGTACGGTATCAGGGGTTACACCGTCAGCGAAATATCGGTTGTAAAGGATATCTATAAAACTGTAAATATCAGTTTCCCGTCGAGCGCAAAGGTGACGGTAAACGGCACTCCGATTAAAGACGGCGATATCGAGCATTTACCGCTCCCGAAAATAAATGATTTTGATTTCGGCGAAAACGCGGTACATCCGTGTTATGCAACCATAAGCGGTTTGTTAAACGCCGATATCAACATAAAAGCGTCGGGCGACGGCTTTGAAATTCAGAAATCGGATAACGAATACGCCGTAAGCCAGATAATTGACGAGCAGCTTAAAAAAGAGACGGGGGAATTCGCAATAAGCGGCGCCGAGGTTTACGCCGCACACATGCAGGATGAAGCCGGACTCGGCGCATTGAATAAGTATTTTGATACGTCGAGCGATTTTTACAAGAACGTTCAGGCCACGCTTACGCGTTTTGCGCTTAGTTCCGATACTTCTTCTTACGAGGATGTTCAGTGCGGTGAATTCCAGAAGTATACCGATACGGTTTACAGCTGCAGAGTTAAATTCACATATGTGCGTAAACTGCGCGCCCAGGTTTATAAGGACTATTTTGATAAGCGTGTGTTCCTGCGCGTCGACGGTAACGGTAAAAAAATAATCGATATGCAAAGTGTAGGAAGTACAGAAAATCCCACGGTTTGACCCGTGGGATTTTTTCGTCAAATACTGACTTTTAAGAGATTTGCGCGGTGTGGCTTGCGCATCATGCTCAAAGGCGTTAACCGCCGGTATGATATATGCTTCGCGTATGATATACGCCTGTGGCGCAAGCCGTATATTAAACGACAAAAAAAATGCCCGGGAAAATTCCCGGGCAAGTGTTATCAGTCGTTGTTAATCGGAGTGGGGGTCTGCTGCTTGAGCATAGCCCTGGTCTTGCGGATTTCGCCGAGGTTGGAGGTAAGACCCTCATCGGCACGGCGCATGATATCATCAACGAAATCCTGAGCGGCGCGGCGCATTTCCTTGCTCTTTGCCTGGGCGTTGGCAATGATCTCGGTCGCCTTTTCCTGCGCCATTTTAACGATTTCTTCCTGCGCTACTATCGCCTTGGCGCGCTCTTCGGCATTTCTGATTATACCGTCCGCCTCGCGCTTTGCGGTGGTGATGATATCGGCACGATCGGCAACTATGCCGCGAGCCTGCCTGATTTCGTTGGGAATGTTAAGGCGTATGTCATCAACGACCGCGCGGAGCTTCTCAACGTCAACCAAAGTCTTTTTGCCGGGGATCTTAATGCCGCTGTCAAGAACCTCATCAAACTGTTCAAGTAATTCTTCAATGTTCATTTTACTCATCCTCCGTTATTTTTAACATAAGAATTCATTTTTTTGCTTTCGGCGACAGTTTTTTCAAAATATCGTCCAAAATTACCGGCGGCACGAAATCCGAAACGTCGCCGCCCATTACCGCTATCTGCTTGACCATACTTGAACTGAGGTACATATTCTCGGTGCTGGTGGTCAAGAACAGCGTTTCAACCTGCGGGTTGAGTTTTTTATTGGCAAGCGCCATCTGAAATTCATACTCGAAATCAGACATTGCGCGTAAACCCTTTATAATCGCCGAGGCATGCTTCTTTGCCGCGTAATCTGCGAGAAGACCGTCATACAAATCAACCGTTACGTTTTTTATGCCTGCGGTTGATTTTTTTATCATATCTATACGCTCTTTTGAGGTAAAAGTATATTTTTTATCCTGATTATTCATCGCCACAACGATTATCTCGTCAAACATCGCGGCGGCTCTGGTAATAATATCGAGGTGCCCGAGCGTGATGCAATCAAAACTGCCGGGGCAGATGGCGATGCGTTTATTCATCATCTGTTACATCCTTTATATACATCGTAACTGAAACAGTACCGAATTTATATGTGCGCCTGATTTTAAGTCCGCTTACGGTATCCGGCAGTACGGCGCCTGTCGGATGTTCACAGAAAACAAAACCGTAATCACTTAAATGCGGACTGACTTTTGCAAGCGCGTCAGGCAAAAAGCCCGATTTATACGGCGGGTCAAGAAAAACGATATCAAACTGTTTATCACAGCGAAGCAGAAAAGCGGAGTAATCGCCGTTTATAACCGTGGCTTTTTCCGAAAAACCGGTAATTTCAAGATTTTTCTTTACGATACCGAGCGAGGTGCCCGAACTGTCAACAAAAACTGCGCTTGCCGCACCGCGGCTCAACGCCTCGATTCCGAGCTGACCGGAGCCGGCAAATAAATCGAGCACTCTTCTGCCTTCAATATCAAACTGTATTGCGCTGAAAATTGCTTCTTTAACCTTTTCGGAAGTGGGGCGGACTGTATCCGCACCGTCCGGAGTGAGAAGTCTTCTTCCGCGCGCCGTGCCCGTAATTACTCGCATAAGCATTCACCGCAGATAAAAGTGTACAAAATAGCAAGTATATTATCACACTAAAAGAGGGGTTTTGTCAATACCCAATTTGTGAAAGCGCGCATTTATCAAAAAAACACTTGATTTTTTACGACTTGTGTGATATCATCATAAAGCATTTGATTTCACCTTTTCCTTAAAGGTGGGTTTAATGCCGAAATATCGACATTGAAGCGGGCGGTCCTCTGGCTTTATCGGTTTATGAACGTCTGAAAAAATTAAGGAGGAAAATTTGATGGATGTTTTGAAGGAACTTGCCGCCTCTCAGATTAAAGAGGACGCTCCCGAAATTATAATCGGCAGCACAGTTAAGGTTCACGTACGCATTAAAGAGGGCGAGAAGGAACGTATCCAGATTTTTGAGGGTACGGTTATCGCCAGAAACAATTCCGGCATTTCGGAGACGTTTACCGTTCGCCGCGTTTCTTACGGCGTGGGTGTTGAGCGTGTTTTCCCGCTCCATTCACCGATAGTCGCGAAGGTTGAGCTTGTCAGAAAAGGTAAAGTTCGCAGAGCGAAACTTTATTATCTGCGTGACAGAGTCGGTAAAGCCGCGAAAGTTAAAGAGCTTATCGGCTGATGCGTCTTAAAAGGAACGGGTTAGCCCTGTTCCTTTTTTTCTACTCTTTACAAGGAGGGATAGCTGTGGATGAACAATGGCTTGATAAAGACGACGATTTGAAACCGGAGGCGCCGAAACACGCGGCAAAGGAGAATGACGAGTTGCAGATTCCGGGCGCCGGTGACGGCTCACGTTTTGTCGTAGCGGAGTTCGGCGATGTTTTGCCGCCTTCAAAGGACAGTGCTTTTCCGATGCTTTTTGAAGGGCTTGACGTTATAGTTACGGCGATGATAGCCGTTATTATAGTGTTTATTTTCATTTTTAAGATACCGACTATTGACGGCAGTTCAATGAACGATACGCTCTTCAACGGCGAACGCGTGGTTATCAGCGATTTGTTTTATGAGCCGAAATACGGTGATATAGTAGTTATCTCCCGTAATTTTGAAAACACTTCAAAGCAAATCAACCAGCAGCAGATGCCCATTATCAAGCGCGTTATCGCAACCGAGGGTCAGCAGGTCAATATCGTTTACGAGGCGGACGGTACGGGAAGGGAAGTCGGCACGGTTTATGTTGACGGCGTCGCGCTCGACGAGCCGTATATTAAAGAACCGATGGACAGAACAAGAAACGGCGGCGACGTTGTTTTTCCGGTTACTGTCCCCGAAGATTGTATCTTCGTGCTCGGCGATAACCGGAACGATTCAAAAGACAGCAGGTATCTGAGTATCGGCGACGGCGGTATGATAGATAAGCGGTATGTTATGGGCAAAGCGCTTTTTCGTGTTTTTCCGTTTAATAAATTCGGGAAAATCGGTAAATAAAAGACTTTACAAGCGGTTGTTGAAAACCGCTTGTTTTTATGTTAAAATAGTATGGGTGGGGTTATGAAACATTATATTATTGTGAAATTTAAAAACGATTTCGTGTATACGGAGCATATTGACGATATTTCGGCGATATTCGCCAAAACACTTGATATTGAGGGTATAACCGCCGTGGATATCAAAAAATCAAACAGCACGCGCAAAAACCGATATGACCTTATGATTGAGATAGATATGGAAGAAGCGGCGCTCCCGCTTTACGATAAATCGGCTCCCCACTTGCTCTGGAAAGAAAAATACGGCGGGTATATTGCCGAAAAAACAATTTTTGACTGCGATTAAACGAAGATGCTTATGCAAAGAAACGGTGTTATATTTGACCTTGACGGCACGCTTTGGGACGTTACCGACGTAACGCTGAGCAGTGCCGATGAGATTACAGCAAAACGGGGTCTGCCGTCGGTTTCAAAGGCGGCGGTGCTGAATTCCTTCGGTTTGACCAAAGAGGGCTCCGCGGCAAATTTTTTTCCGGATATGCCGCTTAAGGAATCTGTACCGCTTATTGAGGAAATTATTTCACGAAACATTGATAATCTTTTTGTAAAAGGCGGCAATTTGTATCCGGATTTGACCGCGGCGCTCGCCGAGCTTAAACGCGATTACGATTTATTCATAGTTACAAATTCACCGCAGAGGCGGTATGCGGAATCATTTATTGTTACTTCACATACAGAAGAATATTTTAAGAATTATTTTTCCGCCGGTGAGCTTGGCATGTCAAAGGCGGACGCGATAGCAAAAATCGTTACAGATTATAAACTGCCGCGCGCGGTATATGTAGGCGATACGCAAACCGATTATGATTCAGCCGCCGAGGCGGGCGTCGCGTTCATATATGCCGATTACGGCTACGGTCATATAAACGGCGCAAAGTTTTCGGTGTCCGGTCTTAAAGAACTGCCCGCGGCGGTAAAACGGGTGTTCAGTAAATAACAACAGTAAGGTTGAGGGTAAATGGGATTTTTTTTGGAAATGCTTTTTAGATTGATTTTTGAAGGTACGTTATCGGCAAAAAATAAGGAAAAGGCCAGCTTATGGTTCAGAATTCCGCTTATTATACTTTTCACAGGCTTAACGGTCGGCGCAATGGTGGCAATTGCCGTATTCGGCTTTTATGTTTTGAAAATACGCGACGATAATTCACAGCTCGTGGCGGGTGTGGGACTGCTCGTGCTTGACGCGGCGTTTATCATCTCGGCTTTAAGCAAAATGATTAAGTATGTACGGAAAAAGATTGAGGCTAAAAAGCAGGAGACTGATATATGAGCGATAACAGTGCTAATATAAACTGGTTTCCCGGTCACATGACTAAGGCAAAGCGAAAGATAGCGGAACAGATTACGCTTGTAGACGCCGTTGCCGAAATACTTGACGCACGCATACCCGTAAGCAGTCAGAACCCCGACTTACCCGAGCTTATCGGCAATAAGCCGCATATTGTTCTGCTGAATAAATGCGATATGGCGGATCCTAAAGTCACACGCGACTGGATATCGTATTATAAAGACAGAGGCGTTGTCGCGATAGCCGTTGATTCAAAAAGCGGCGCCGGCGTAGGAGAGTTCAAGCCGCAAGTGCTCACGGTTTTATCGGACAAGCTCAAAAAATATGAAGAAAAAGGTATGTCGGGTAAAAAACTTCGCGTTATGGTCGTAGGTATACCGAACGTGGGAAAGTCATCTTTTATTAACCATCTTGCCGGAAAATCGAAGGCAAAGGTTGAAAATCGCCCCGGTGTTACCCGCGGTAATCAGTGGTATGCTGTTGACGAGAAGCTTGAACTGCTTGATACGCCCGGCGTGCTCTGGCCGAAGTTTGATTCAAAAACCGTAGGCGAGCACCTTGCCATGACCGGCGCCGTTGCAGACAGAATTCTTGATACTGAATTTCTTGCCATGCGGCTTATTGAAATACTTAAAGCCGGTTATATGCCGCTTATCACTTCGCGTTACGGTGTTGAGGAATTGTCCGACGACTGTTACGAAGCGCTGTGCGCAGTCGGCAAAAAGCGCGGCATGATGATACGCGGCGGCGAGGTCGATACTCTGCGCGCGGCTAATATGCTGCTTGAGGAGTTCAGAAACTGTAAGCTCGGCAGAATTACGCTTGAAGGGATAGATTTTTGTGCCTGATTTTTCCTACGAAAACGCCGCCCGCCAAAACGGGTACAAATATATATGCGGCGTCGATGAGGCGGGTCGCGGCCCGCTTGCGGGTCCGGTCTGTGCGGCGGCGGTCATACTGCCCGCTGATGTTTATATTGAAGGACTTAACGATTCAAAAAAGCTCAGTGAAAAAAAGCGCGAAGCGTTATACGGCGTCATAACCGAAAAAGCGGTCGCCTACGGTGTTGCGTTCGGCACATTGGAGGAAATCGAGGAATTCAATATTCTTAACGCCACGTTTCTTGCAATGAACCGCGCAATAGATGAACTGGAGGTAAAGCCGGACTATGCGCTTATCGACGGCAACCGTGTGCCTGCCGGTATCAATATCCCGTGTGAGACCGTAGTCAAGGGTGATTTCAAGTCGGCGAGCATTGCCGCGGCGTCAATACTCGCAAAGGTCACGCGTGACCGCCTGCTTTTGCGGTACGACGAAGAGTATCCGCAGTACAATTTTAAGAAGCATAAGGGTTACGGCACAAAGGAACATTATGAAGCAATTAAAAAATACGGCGTTTGCGAAGTGCACCGCCTGTCCTTTTTGAAAAATGTTATCAAATAGGGAAGAGGCGGCGCGCCTTGGGCGTGAGGGCGAAAGGCGCGTAGCGGAATATTTAAGAAAAAAAGGGTATATAATTTTAAGGCGGAACTGGCGTGACAGCCGTTTCGGTGAAATAGATATCATCGCCGAAAGCCGCGAGAATATTGTGTTTGTTGAAGTCAAAACACGAAGCGAAAACGCTATTGTTTCCGGCGTTGAATCAATAGACGCCAAAAAAGCGGAGCGGACGAGAAACGCGGCTCAGTTTTTTATGCGTAAGCTTAACACAAATCTCCCGCCGCGCATTGACGTTGCAGATCTGGTGGTAGTTAAGGATAAGGACGGCAAAGAATCGTGGAAGTTAAATTATATCAAAGCTGCAATATAGGGTGATTTTTTGCGTTATTTTGACCTCCACTGCGATACTCCGAGAGTATGCTTAAAGAAAAATATCATGCCGGATGACGCTGCGCTTGCGGTCTCAGTCAAAAAAGGCGGTATATTTGAAGGCTGGCGGCAGTGCTTTGCGGTATTTGTGCCGGATGACAGCACAGACCCGCAAGGCGAATATGAACGTATACTGACCGGTTTTAAGCAAAAAATATCCGGCTTCAAAAAGCCCGAACGGATATTCACTCTTGAAAACGGCGCGCCGATAAAGAGTACGGAATTTGCAGACCGCCTTGCCGCCGACGGCATAAAGGCAGTCGCTCTTACCTGGAACGGAGAAAACGATCTTGCCGGCGGCGCTTACTGCGACACGGGCTTAAAGCCTTTCGGCAGAGAAATAATAAGGCAACTCAACCGCCGAAAAATCGCGCTTGATTTGTCTCATTTGAACCGCCAAAGTTTTTTTGCGGCGGCGGAGGCGGTTGATACGGTTTTTGCAAGTCATACCTGCTGCTATAAAACACATAATCATCCGCGAAACCTGACCGACGAGCAGTTAAAATATGTAGCCGACCGATCGGGCGTTATCGGCGTGTGCTTTTATCCTGAGTTTCTCGGCACAAAGTATGCCTTTGAGGGCGTTTGGCGCCATATAAATCA
Organism: Clostridiaceae bacterium; assembly: GCA_016287385.1. GTDB lineage: Bacteria > Bacillota > Clostridia > Oscillospirales > Acutalibacteraceae > UBA737. The sequence goes on from JAEEWM010000026.1 coordinate 100,932, forward strand.
TCTTCTGAATTTAGGACTTGAGGATCATATCGCGATAGGTTCGGATTTTGACGGCGCCGACATGAGTGAGCAGCTTGACGGTATCGAAAAAATCCCCGGTTTATACCGCTATTTATCCTTGCGGGGAATACCTGTGAGTATTCTTGATAAGTTTTTCTTCAATAACGCCGACAGATTTTTCAAAAACTTTTGACAAATTCCGTTTGTTGTAATATAATGTCTTTAATTTTTACGGAAGAAGGTTAAAAAAATGGACTATATAAGTACGCGAAACAATAAAATCAGTGTAAGTTCCTCTTTTGCAATAACGCACGGTATTGCGGCTGACGGCGGTCTTTTTATGCCGGTCGGTATACCGGAGCTTTCGGCTGACGACTTTGAAAATCTGTGTGCGATGACATATATTGAGCGAGCCGCTTTTGTGCTAAAAAAATACCTCACCGATTTTTCTGATGATGAGATACGGGCGTGTGTTGAAGGCGCGTATACCCGCAGTTTTGAGAACGATAACCCCGCTCCGCTCGCCGCGCTCGGCGCGGATACCCGCGTTATCGAGTTGTGGCACGGCCCTACATGTGCTTTTAAGGATTTGGCTTTACAGCTTTTACCGTACCTGATGACAACGGCTTCAAAACACGTGGCGGACGGCAAGAAAATCGTTATACCCGTGGCGACGTCGGGGGATACCGGCAAGGCGGCGCTTGAAGGCTTTAAGGATGTGGAAAATACTGAAATAATCGTTTTTTATCCGAGTGACGGTGTAAGCCCCGCGCAAAAGCTTCAAATGTCAACACAAGAGGGAAGTAACGTACACGTTTTCGGTATTGTCGGTAATTTTGACGACGCGCAGTCGGGCGTCAAAAAGATTTTTACCGATGAATCCGTCATAGGTAAGCTTGCCGCCAACGGTTATGAGTTTTCATCCGCGAATTCGATTAACTGGGGCAGGCTCGTTCCGCAGATAGTATATTATATTTCCGCTTACTGCGATATGAAAAACGAGGGCGTTGATTTATCGGACGGCTTTAATATAACCGTTCCGACGGGTAATTTCGGCAATATATTGGCGGCGTATTTCGCCAAGGCGATGGGTTTGCCGGTCAATAAGCTTATATGCGCTTCGAATAAAAACAAGATACTTACCGATTTTATAAACACCGGCAAGTATGATAAAAACCGCGATTTTTATACAACGATTTCACCGTCGATGGACATACTTATTTCGAGTAATCTTGAGCGTATGCTTTATCTTCTTTCCGGCGATGATAATTATGTTGCGCGTCTGCAAAACGAACTTATGACGTTAGGGCGCTATGAGGTCACCGACGGTATAAAGAATAAACTCGGCGAAATTTTTTACGGCGGATACTGTGATGACGCGAAAACTCTTGAAACAATTTCCTCACTTTATCACGATTTCGGTTATCTCTGCGATACGCACACCGCGGTGGCGGTGACCGTTGCAAATGAATACAAAGTGAAGACCGGCGATAAGAGACCTATGGTGATAGCTTCCACTGCTTCGCCTTACAAATTCACGAAGAGCGTACTTAAAGCCCTCGGCGAAGAAGTGCCGGAGGATGAATTCGAAGCGATCGGCAAGCTTAGCGCGGTGACCGGTGCTCCCGTACCGTCGCCGATAGCAAATCTTTGCGGAAAAAAAGTGAGATTTGCCGAAGTTATTGATAAGTCGGCAATTAAAGACGCGGTGTATTCTTCACTGAATATGTAATGATTATCCGAGCCGCGCGGCTCGGATAATCTCTGTAAAAGAGCGTCAGCAGTTTTCTCTGCACTTAAACGTGTCGCAGCAGGTTTCGCTTGTGCTTTTTGCGGTGCTGTTGCCGACTTCGATTTTTCCTGCGGCGCATTTGTTGTTTTCAGTGTGATAGTGGCAGTTTTTAACGCTGCAATTTATGCAGTGTTCGGTTTTACATTCGTTCATTAAATTCATCCTTTCCGGCTTTCAGCCGAATATATTATGCGCCATTTCAGCAAATTTATAACGGGGAGGTTTTTCATGCGGCTTTTTGCCATTTCCGATTTACATCTGTCCTTCGGCACGGATAAGCCGATGGATGTTTTTTCCGGGTGGGAGAACTATACAAAACGGCTCAGAGAAAACTGGGGAAAAATCGTTGGCGAAAATGATACGGTAGTAATAGCCGGCGATGTTTCGTGGGGAATTTCTCTTTCGGAATCGCTTGAAGATTTCGCCTTTCTTAACTCGCTGAGCGGCAGAAAGATTATTATCAAAGGTAATCACGATTACTGGTGGTCGACCGCCGCAAAAATCAGAAACTTTTTTGACGTTAACGGTTTTGATACTTTAAGTATTCTTCACAACAACTGTTTTTCGGACGGTCAAATCGCGGTATGCGGTACTCGCGGCTGGGTTTACGACGGCACCGGCGAGCAGGATGTAAAGGTGATAAACCGTGAATGCGGTCGGCTTGAGCGATCGATAAGTCTCGCGGAGAGTGCCGGTGTAAAACCGTTCGTCTTTCTGCACTATCCGCCGGTGTACGGCGATTATAAGTGCGATGAGATTATTTCAGTGCTTCAAAAGCACAAAATCAAAACCGTGAATTACGGGCATATACACGGCGCCGGCAAGTACAGAATACTTCCGGAATATGAGGGTATAAATTTCAGAATACTCTCTGCCGATACGGTGAATTTTACCCCTGTTTTTATCGCTGAATGCGGAACTTTCAAATAATTTCTTAAAAAATTAAAAATATATGGAAATTTTTGAAATATTGTGATATAATACGTTTAATTTGTTCGGAGGTTAAAAAAATGAGTCTTAAAGAAACAAAAAAACTTGAAACAAACCGTTATCAACTTGAAATACTTATTGACGGCGAGCGTTTCAGGGAAGCAATCACGCAGGCATACAGAAAGAACGGTAAAAAAATTAACGTTCCCGGTTTCCGCAAGGGTAAAGCCCCTTTGCATATTATTGAAACATATTACGGTTCCGAGGTGTTCTTTGAGGACGCTTTGAATCTGCTTTACAACGATGTTGTTGAAGAGGCGATAACCGAGTCGGGTCTTAAAGTTATTGATGATAAAATGGATTTTGATCTCGTTTCGATTTCAAAAGAAGACGGCGTCGATTTCAAAGTAAGTCTTACCACTTACCCCGAAATCACCCTTAAAAAGTATAAGGGTCTTAAAGCCGAAAAGCAGGCGGTCAAGGTTGAGGCAAGCGAGATTAACGCTGAGCTTAAATCTCTCGCCGAGAGAAACGCCCGTATGATATCCGTTGAAGACAGAGCGGCGAAAAAAGGTGATACCGCCGTTATAGATTTTGAGGGCTTTGTCGACGGCAAAGCGTTTGAAGGCGGCAAGGCCGAGGGTCATTCTCTCGAGCTTGGCTCGGGTCATTTCATACCCGGCTTTGAGGATCAGATTGTCGGACATAATATTGGTGATGAATTTGACGTAAACGTTACCTTCCCGAAGGATTACGGCGCGGAAGACCTCGCCGGCAAACCCGCCGTATTCAAGGTTAAGCTTCACGAGATTAAAGTGCGTGAGCTTCCTGAAATAGACGATGAGTTTGCGAAGGACGTAAGCGAATTCGATACACTTAAAGATTTCAAGGCCGATCTTAAAAAGAAAGCGCTTGAACGTAAGCAAAAAGCGGCTGACGAGGCGCTTGAAAACGATCTCGTCAATCAGATAGTCGAGGGCATTGAAGGCGAGATACCCGAGGCGATGTTTGAAAAACGTCTTAATCAGTCGGTTGAGGAGTTTGCATACCGCCTGCAGTCGCAGGGTATGGACTTTGATACATATCTTAAATATACCGGCGGCAGTCTTGACGATTTCAAAAAGAACTTTCGCCCTCAAGCCGAAATGCAGGTCAAATACCGTCTTGCGCTTGAAAAAATAGTTGAGCTTGAGGATATCAAGCCGGACGAAGAGGCCATTGAGGCGGAGTATAAAAAGCTTGCCGAAGGTTACGGTGTTGACGTTGACAAGGTGAAAGCGGCAATTCCGCTGGCTGAAATTGAAAAAGACGTTGCGGTGGGTAAGGCTATTGATTTTGTTAAAGCCAACGCGACCGTTACCGAGGCAAAAGAGAAGTCGCCTGAGGAAACGAGTTCCGATAAGCCCGCGGCAAAGAAGACGGCAACCGCCAAGTCAACCTCCGCAAAGCCGGCTGCGAAGACCGCGGCGGCGAAATCGACCGCGGCAAAACCGGCTGCAAAGAAGCCTGCCGCAAAAAAGCCCGCGGCTAAAAAAGATTCGGCCGATAAATAATAACTGTTTAAGTTTTCGTTTTGTTGTCCATAATACTTTTTGATCGGAGGAAAGAAACATGGATATGAGTTTAGTGCCTTATGTAATCGAACAAACGAGCCGCGGTGAGCGTTCGTACGATATCTTTTCGCGTCTGCTTAACGACAGAATTATTATGCTTAACGATCAGGTGGATAACGCGTCGGCAAGCGTGGTTATAGCGCAGATGCTTTATCTTGAGGGTCAGGATCCCGATAAGGATATCAGCTTCTATATCAACAGCCCCGGCGGCTCTGTTTCCGCCGGTATGGCGATTTTTGATACCATGCAGTACATTAAATGCGACGTAAGCACGATATGTATCGGCATGGCGGCGAGTATGGGCGCGTTTTTGTTGGCGGCGGGCGCAAAAGGTAAGCGTTTCGCACTGCCTAACAGTGAAATAATGATTCACCAGCCGCTCGGCTCCGCCGAGGGTCAGGCGACCGACATACTCATTCACGCAAATCACATCAAGCATATTCGCAGTACGATCAATAAGATTCTGGCTGAAGAAACCGGCAAGCCGCTCGAGGTTATTGAGCGTGATACCGAGCGCGATAACTTTATGACAGCCGCCGAGGCGGCTGAATATGGTCTTATCGACAAAGTCATTGACAAGAGGTAAATTTATGGCGAAAGAGAGTCATAATGATATCCGTTGCTCATTTTGCGGGAAGACGCAGGATGAGGTAACTCGGCTCGTCGAAGGTCCGGGCGTCTATATTTGCGACAACTGCATCAGTTACTGCAATTCTCTGCTTTTCGAGGATGAAAGCGCTTACAAGGCGACGAAAAAGAGTCCTGCCGAAAGCAACCGCAGTTTACTTCCGCCGGCGGAGATTAAAAAGAAACTTGATGAGTACGTAATCGGACAGGATGAGGCAAAAAAGACTCTCGCCGTAGCGGTGTACAACCATTATAAGCGCGTATACTCGGATAAGGCGAGCGACGTTGAAATTGCCAAGAGCAACGTGCTTATGCTCGGTCCCACCGGCGTTGGCAAAACACTGCTTGCGCAGACTCTCGCAAAAATAATCGACGTACCCATTGCCATTACCGACGCCACGACGCTTACTGAGGCGGGTTACGTCGGTGAGGATGTCGAGAATATACTTTTGCGCCTTATCCAGGCGGCTGATTATGATATTGATAAGGCCGAACACGGCATTATCTATGTTGACGAAATAGATAAGATTGCCCGCAAATCGGAGAATGCTTCGATTACCCGCGACGTGAGCGGCGAGGGTGTTCAGCAGGCATTGCTCAAAATCCTTGAGGGTACTGTTTCAAACGTACCGCCGCAGGGCGGCAGGAAGCATCCTCAGCAGGAGTTTATACAAATTGATACAACCAATATACTCTTTATCTGTGCCGGCGCGTTTGACGGTCTTGAAAAAGTAATCGAGCGCAGAATAGGCGGCGGAAGTCTCGGCTTCGGCGCTGACGTTAAGTCTCCTAAAAGCGTTGAAGCGCAGTCGCTTTGCGAGGTGGCGACTCACCAGGATCTCGTTAAATTCGGACTTATTCCGGAACTTGTCGGCAGACTTCCGGTTATTACGGCGCTTTCTCCGATGGATGAGGAAACGCTCGTCCGTATTATGACAGAGCCGAAAAACTCAATAGTCAAGCAGTATGTTGAACTGTTCAGACTTGACGGTGTAGCCCTTACCTTTGACGATGCGGCGCTCAGGAAGATAGCAAAGCTCACCATTGATCGTAAGACCGGTGCGCGCGGACTTCGCTCCATAATTGAATCGGTGCTTAAAGACCTTATGTTCAGCGTACCGTCAGATAAGAGCATTAAGGAAATAAATATCACCGAGGATATGGTCGGTTCCGCAGAACGCGGTTAGTAACGGCTCAATATTTACAACGTGAATATTTTTTCAAAAAATGTATTGACAAATCGGAATTGCGGTGATATAATCACCACAAATAAAAAGGCTGTGACGAAGACGGTTTAAGATATTGTCTTTCAGAGAGTCGGCGGTTGGTGCAAGCCGATATTCAGTTTCTTAAGTTACCTATCACTTCCGAGCCGGTAGCCCGAAAAAGTGTTTTAGTAGACGCTACCCGTGATTGCTGCGTGAAGGCATAGAGGTTGTTAGACCTTAAAGCGGTAAACCGTTACGGTTTGCAATTTGAGTGGTACCGCGGATGATTTATTCACCCGTCTCAAAGAAATTTGAGACGGGTGTTATTTTTTATAAGGAGTGATAAAATGGCTGTAAGTTCTGTCAACAAATTAAAGGAAATCGCTTTCCGAATTAAGGAAATGCGCGAAATCAGCGGTATTTCGGTTGAAGAAATGGCAAAGAAAACCGAAGTTAAGATTTCCGAATACACCGACTATGAAAGCGGTAAGCTTGATTTCCCCTTTACATTTATTCATAAGTGTTCTCAGGTTTTCGGAATAGGTATTACAGACCTGCTTGAAGGTGAAAGCGCGCACCTTTCATCATATACTGTTACCCGTAAGGGCATGGGACAGCCCACCGCCAAGGAAAGCGGCATCGAAATTCAGAATCTGGCGCCGTTTTTCGATAAGAAAATTGCCGAACCGTACTGGGTAAGATATTCCTTTGACCCGTCGCTTCAGGATAAGCCGATACATCTTACCAAGCATTCCGGTCAGGAGTTCGACCTTGTTTTGAGCGGCAGATTAAAGGTTCAGGTAGGCGAGCACACCGAAGTTCTTAATGAGGGCGACAGTATTTATTATAACAGCTCGACTCCTCACGGTATGATAGCCGTTGACGGCAGAGACTGCCTGTTTGCGGCAATAGTCATGCCCGGCGAGGAAAGTGAAAAAGATAAGATAATTGAGCCGTATATCTTCCCGCATAAAAGCCAACCGGGCGGTTATGTATCGTCAAAGTTTATTGATACCGTTGAGGATGACAAGGGCAGATTGCAGAAAATCTCGTTTAAGGATGAGGAAAAATTCAATTTTGCCTTTGATATAGTTGATGAGCTCGGCCGTAATAAGCCTCAGAAACTCGCAATGCTTCACATTGATAAGAATAAAGTTGAACGCCGTTTTACTTTCAGGGATATGAAGCGTTATTCGGCGCAAACGGCTAATTATTTCAAGTCCCTGGGCATTAAAAAAGGCGACCGTGTAATGCTCGTGTTGAAACGTCATTATCAGTTCTGGTTCAGTATACTGGCGCTTCACAAGCTCGGTGCTATAGCGATACCCGCGACAAATCTGCTGCAGGAGCACGATTTTGATTATCGCTTCAATTCCGCTGGCGTTTCGGCAATAGTATGCACGGCGGACGGCGAGGTTGCGGCTCATGCTGACGCGGCTATTGAGCATTCTCCCACTGTTAAGTTAAAAATTATGGTGGGCGGTTCCCGTGAGGGCTGGCATAACTTTGACGAGGAATTCGGACTTTACAGCGCCCACTATTACCGTGACGAGGATACCGCCTGCGGCAGTGACCCGATGGTGATGTTCTTTACCTCCGGCACAACGGGGTATCCGAAAATCGCGGTACATAATTATAAATACGCGCTCGGTCACTATATTACCGCTAAATACTGGCACGGCGTTGACCCCGACGGGTTGCACTTTACAATATCCGAGACCGGCTGGGGTAAGGCGCTTTGGGGCAAGCTCTACGGTCAGTGGCTATGTGAGGGAGCGGTATTTACCTATGATTTTGACCGCTTCTCCGCAAGCGATATACTTCCGATGTTTAAGGAACATAATATAACCACGTTCTGCGCACCGCCTACAATGTTGCGTATGATGATAAAAGAAGATATCTCAAAATACGATTTGTCCTCAATCAGGCATATGACAACGGCGGGCGAGGCGCTTAACCCGGAGGTATACCGGCAGTTTGAAAAAGCTACCGGACTTAAAATAATGGAGGGCTTCGGTCAGACCGAAACAACAATGACGCTCGGTAACCTCAGGGGCGCGCCCCATAAAATCGGATCTATGGGCAAACCCTCGCCGCTTTATGACGTTGATCTGCTCGACGCGGACGGCAACAGCGTACCGGTGGGTGAAACCGGTGAAATCGTCGTAAAAACTTCGGATCATATACCCTGCGGACTCTTTGACGGTTATTATAACGACCCGGAAAACACCGCACAGGTTTGGCACGACGGGTACTATCACACAGGCGATACCGCCTGGCGCGATGAGGACGGCTTTTACTGGTATGTCGGCCGTGTCGACGACGTTATTAAATCTTCCGGCTACCGTATAGGACCGTTTGAGATAGAAAGCGTTATTATGGAGCTTCCGTACGTTCTTGAATGCGGCGTTTCAGCCGCGCCCGATCCGATACGCGGTCAGGTAGTGAAAGCAAGTATTGTCCTTGTAAAAGGCAAAGAGGGCAGTGAAGAACTTAAAAAAGAGATACAGGATTACGTAAAGTCAAAGACCGCGCCGTATAAATATCCGCGAATCGTGGTATTTCGTGACGAGCTGCCGAAAACAATCAGCGGTAAAATTCAGCGTAATAAACTGTGATTTCTTCTTGACAAATCAATACTTGTGTGCTAAAATGCTTTGTGTCAAAGGCGATGACGAAGAGGGCATAAGGCTCAAACTTCAAGAGAGCGGGCGGTTGGTGCGAGCCCGTAAGCGGACCCTTATGCTGTAACTTCCCAGCCGGAAGGAAGAAAGTCTTTATGATCAGTAGAACCTTCCCGTGATTGCTGCGTAAACGCATAGGAGTTTAACGACTTCGAGAGGTGGCGGCTAAAACCGCAATTTGAGTGGTACCGCGGGTATGAAATGTTACTCGTCTCAAAGTATTTTAACTTTGGGGCGAGTTTTCTGTTTAGCCCCCAAAGGGAGGTAATGTTTTGGAAAGAATGACAGGTCTTGATTACAAAATCCATGAAATGGCGGCAAGAATTAAGGAACTGCGTGAAATCGTAGGGCTTTCCGTTGCGGAAATGGCTGAAAAAACCGATGTTACCGAAAAGGATTATATCGCCGCGGAGAACGGTAAAACCGACCTTAACTTTGCGTTTATTTACCGTTGCGCAAATGCCTTCGGCGTCGACGTGACCGATATTATTGAAGGTCACAGTCCCACGTTGCGCTCTTATACTCTTACCCGGCGCGGAGCGGGGCAGCGTATAGATAACGCGCACGGTATGACGTATTTTAACCTTGCGCCGGCTTTCAGAAAAAGAATTGCCGAACCGCTTTACGTCAAAAGCGTTTACAGCGAGGCGGCACAAAACCGCGCTATTGAGGTTACAACCCATAAGGGTCAGGAGTGCGATATAGTTATATCCGGTCACCTCAAAGTTCGCGTTGGCGATCACACCGAGGTTTTAGGACCCGGCGATACTATTTATTATGACAGTTCGACACCGCACGGTATGATAGCCGTAAACGGTGAGGACTGCTACTTCTACGCAATTGTGCTTAACCCGACGGGCGACCCGATACCTGAATTATCCGGTGCTAACGAGCTTACCGCGGCTGAGCCGGTGAAATTTGATACCAAAAGACGGCTTTATCATCAGTTTATCGATATCGAAAAAAACGAAAACGGCACGCCGACCTCAATTAAATTCAAAAATGCCGATAAGTTCAATTTTGCTTTTGATATTGTCGACGGTTTAGCCGAAAAGGATCCGGACAAACTTGCCATGCTTTATATCGGCAAGGATAAATCGGAGCACAGATTTACCTTCAGCGATATGAAAAGGTCTTCGGCACGTTGTGCAAACTACTTTAAGTCGCTTGGCATTAAAAAAGGCGACAGGGTAATGCTCGTCCTTAAACGCCATTATCAGTTCTGGTTTTGCATGCTTGCGCTTAATAAGCTCGGCGCTATCGCGATACCGGCTACAAATCAGCTTCAGGAGCATGACTTTGAATACCGTTTTAATTCAGCCGGCGTTACGGCTATCGTCTGCACCGCGGACGGTGACACCGCGCATCAGGTTGATATAGCGGCAAAAAACTGTCCGACTCTTAAGCACAAGCTGATCGTCAACGGCACCCGCGAGGGCTGGCGTGATTTCAACGCCGAGTATGAGGTATACCGCTCGCACTTTGAGCGTACGGATGATTCGCCCTGCGGTGACGACCTTATGCTCATGTACTTTACCTCGGGCACGAGCGGCTATCCGAAAATCGCTACACACAACCACAAATATCCGCTCGGACATTTCCATACTGCAAAGTATTGGCATAACGTGGATCCTGACGGTTTGCACTTTACGATTTCGGATACCGGATGGGCGAAGGCGATGTGGGGCAAGCTTTACGGACAATGGCTGTGTGAGGCGGCAACCTTCGTTTACGATTTTGACCGTTTTGACGCGGCGGACATACTGCCGATGTTCAAAAAGCATAATATTACTACCTTCTGCGCGCCGCCTACGATGCTTCGTATGATGGTTAAGCAGGATATTTCAAAATACGATTTATCCTCAATTAAGCATATGACAACGGCTGGCGAGGCGCTTAACCCTGAGGTGTACAGGCAATTTAAGAAAGCGACCGGTCTTAGCATACTTGAGGGCTTCGGACAGACCGAGAGTACCATGATAATCGGCAATCTTCGCGGTGCGCCCCATAAGATCGGCTCAATGGGCAAACCGGCTCCGATATATGACGTGGATATTGTTGACCCCGACGGCAACAGTGTTCCTACGGGTGAGACCGGTGAAATTGTTATTAACATCAAGAACGGTTTGCCGTGCGGGCTTGCGGTTGGTTATTACGGTGATGAGGAAAAGACGAACGAGACGTGGCGTGACGGACTTTATCACACCGGTGATACCGCCTGGCGCGATGAGGACGGCTTTTACTGGTATGTCGGCCGTGTTGACGACGTTATCAAGTCATCCGGCTACCGTATAGGGCCGTTTGAGATAGAAAGCGTTATTATGGAGCTTCCGTACGTTCTTGAATGCGGCGTTTCAGCCGCGCCCGATCCGATACGCGGTCAAGTTGTAAAGGCAAGTATCGTTCTTGTTAAGGGCAAGGAAGGTACCGAGGAACTAAAAAAAGAGATACAGGATTACGTCAAATCCAAAACCGCGCCGTATAAGTATCCGCGAATTGTGGTATTCCGTGACGAATTGCCAAAGACCATAAGCGGTAAAATTCAGCGCAACAAGCTTTAATCGGTGTTTTTATGAAATATAAGCGAATAACTGTTGTTTGCGGCCATTACGGCAGCGGTAAGACGAATATCGCGCTCAATATGGCTTACGATCTAAAATCGGGCGGCAATGACGTAACAATCGCCGACCTTGATATTGTGAATCCGTATTTCCGCACGAAAGACAGCATTGATGAACTGAATGAGCGCGGTATAAGCCTTATTTGTTCCGAGTATGCCGGTACAAATCTTGATATACCGGCAATGCCCGATGAAATGTATGCGATAACCGATGATTTAACGCGAAACTATGTGCTTGATATCGGCGGCGATGACCGCGGCGCGCTCGCGCTCGGCAGACTTGCTCCCAAAATCGTTTCGGAGAATAATTACAGCATGATAGCCGTCGTTAATATGTACAGACCGCTTACGCGCGACTGTGCCTCTACCGTACAGGTTCTGCGCGAAATCGAGTACGCCGGCGGAATCGGCTTTACCGGGATAATTAACAATTCAAACCTCGGCGTTGATACTGCTGCAGGCGATGTACTGAATTCCGTCGCTTACGCAGATGAGATTTCCGCGGCAATGAATATTCCGGTAATTGCAACCGCCGTCGATAAACGCTTAAAAGCCGAACTTGACGGAAAAATAAACGAATTGTTTTATATTGAATTGCAAAATTCACTTGTGAATAAGGAGTGTTGAATATGCCAAAACTGACATTCAAAACCGATCTCTGCAAGGGCTGCGGGCTGTGCGTAGACGTCTGCCCGAAGAAAGTGCTTGCGCTATCGGCGGACAAAATTAACAAAAAGGGACATCACCCGGCAGAAGCGGTAAATCCCGACGACTGTATCGGCTGCGCCTTCTGCGCGACGATGTGTCCCGACTGTATTATCAAGGTGGAAAGGTAGGGTGTAAAATGGCAGATAAGGTTCTTATGAAAGGCAACGAGGCTATAGCTGAGGCGGCTATAATCGCCGGTTGCCGTCACTACTTCGGTTATCCGATTACGCCGCAGACCGAGGTCGCCGCATATATGGCGAAGAAAATGCCCAAGATCGGCGGCACGTTCCTGCAAGCGGAAAGCGAGATTGCCGCAATTAACATGGTTTACGGTGTGTCAAGCGCGGGCAAGCGTGTTATGACATCTTCTTCAAGCCCCGGTATTTCGCTTAAAAGCGAGGGACTCTCGTATCTTGCCGGCGCCGACCTTCCCGCGTTCGTTGTAAACGTTCAAAGGGGCGGTCCGGGTCTCGGCGGCATTCAGCCTTCACAGTCCGATTATTTTCAGGCGACGCGCGGCGGCGGTCACGGCGATTATCATATGGTGGTCTACGCGCCGGCTTCTGTTCAGGAAATGGCGTCGCTTACTGTCAAGGCCTTTGAGACGGCTGATAAATACCGTATGACTTCAATGATTCTTGCCGACGGCACAATGGGTCAGATGATGGAGCCGGTTGACCTTGAATCCCTTAAAGTTAATCCGGCGCCCGAAAAACCCTGGGCAACCACCGGAACCGATAAAAAGCGTGAACATAACATAATCAATTCGCTTTACCTTAAACCCGAACAGCTTGAAAAAGTGAACTTTGAGCGCTATGAGCGTTATAAAACCGTTGAGGCGAACGAGGTTATGTATGAGGAATACCTTATGGATGACGCCGAGATTTGCGTAGCGGCATTCGGTATTGCCGCCCGCGTTTCAAAAAACGCAATTAACGCGGCAAGGGAAAAGGGTATTAAAGTAGGTATGATCCGTCCGATAACTCTTTGGCCTTTCCCGAAGGATGTTTTTAAGAATGCCGCCGAAAAGGTACACACATTCATCAGCGTTGAACTTTCAATGGGTCAGATGATTGAGGACGTAAAGCTCGCGACAGAATGCAAGGCAAAATATGTGCTTTGCAACAGAGTCGGCGGTATGATACCGTTACCCGAGCAGGTCCTCGCCGATATTGAAGAAGCCGCGAAAGGAGGCGAGCTGTAATGGTAGTGTTTGATAAACCGAAAGCACTTGCGGATGTGCCGCTGCACTATTGTCCCGGCTGTACGCACGGCATAGTTCACAGACTCGTCGCCGAGGCGATCGATGAGTTTGATATCGAGGGCAGGACCATAGGTATAGCTCCGGTCGGCTGCTCGGTTATGGCGTACGATTATTTTAACTGCGATATGATAGAAGCGGCTCACGGCAGAGCGCCGGCTGTTGCTACCGGCGTTAAGCGTGCCGACCCGAGCAAGATAGTGTTTACATATCAGGGTGACGGCGACCTTGCGTCGATAGGTATGGCTGAAACGGTTCACGCCGCCGCGAGAAATGAAAACATCACCGTAATATTTATAAATAACGCCATATACGGTATGACAGGCGGTCAGATGGCGCCGACATCACTTCCCGGTCAGGTAACGCAGACTTCGCCTTACGGCAGAGACGTAAAGCTTTGCGGTTTTCCGGTAAAGGTATGTGAAATGCTCTCGCGTCTTGACGGCGCCGAGTACATCGAGCGCGTCGCCGTAAATAACATAAAGAACATTAACGCGGCGAAAAAAGCAATTAAAAAAGCGTTTCAGAATCAGATTGAAGGCAAAGGCTTTTCGCTTATTGAAGTAATTTCAAGTTGTCCTACCAACTGGGGTCTTACTCCGCAGAACGCTCTTAAATGGATAGATGAAAAAATGATTCCTTACTATCCGCTCGGCGTTTATAAAGACAGGTCGGCAGAGGGGGTACGTTTAGTATGAAAACCACACAGTATTTATTTGCCGGTTTTGGCGGTCAGGGTATTCTCTTTGCCGGAAAATTTGCCGCATATAAAGGTCTTATCGAAGATAAGCAGGTAAGCTGGCTTCCGTCCTACGGACCCGAAATGCGCGGGGGGACTGCGAGCTGCAGTGTTATTATCGGCGACGAGCCGGTAGGTTCTCCGATAGTTTCAAGACCGGACGTACTTATAGCTATGAACCTGCCTTCACTGGACAGATACGAGGACAGCGTAGTTCCCGGCGGTATGATTTTTGCCGATTCTTCACTTATAGAGCGTAAAGTTAACCGTACCGACGTCAAGGTGTTCTACATACCTGCCACAAAGCTTGCCGACGAAAACGGTATCGGCAAACTCGCCAATATGATAATCGTTGGCAAAATACTCAAAGAGAGAAATGAGTATAACGAAGAGTCGGTAGTAGCGGCGCTTAAAAAAGTTGTTTCCGCAAAGCACGCGGATATGCTTGATATCAACCTTAAAGCGATTAAGGTAGGGTTTGAAAACTAAGGAGGTATTTTAATGAATATTACCGTAAAACTTACTGATAATCCGAAAACCAAGCCGGATAGCTCCGTGCTCGGCTTCGGCAAATACTTTACAGACCATATGTTCATTATGGATTACGTTGAGGGTGAGGGCTGGAAGAACGCGCGCATAGTGCCGTTCCAGAATATTTCGCTTCATCCGGCTTCGACCGTTCTTCATTACGGCTCGGAGATTTTTGAGGGTCTTAAAGCGTATCGCCGCGCAGACGGCAGAGTTCAGCTTTTCAGACCTATGGAAAACATCCGCCGTATGAATCGCTCGGCAGACCGTATGTGCTTACCGCAGATACCGGAGGATGACGCGCTCGAAGCGCTCACAAAGTTTGTTGAAACAGAAAAGGACTGGACGCCTTCAGCTCCCGGCACGTCTCTCTATCTTCGCCCGTTTATGTTCGGCAACGACGAGTCGCTCGGTGTGCACTCGGTAAAGAACGTTACATATGTTATAATAGCGTCGCCTGTCGGCAGTTACTATAAAGAGGGCATTAACCCCGTAAGCATTATGATCGAGTCCGAAGACGTACGTGCCGTTCGAGGCGGCACCGGTGAGGCAAAATGCGGCGGTAACTACGCGGCGAGCAACCGCGCCGGCAAGCGTGCCGAGGATAAGGGATATTCACAGGTTCTCTGGCTTGACGGTGTTGAGCGCAAGTATATTGAAGAAGTCGGCGCAATGAACGTAATGTTCAAAATCGACGGCGTAATCGTAACTCCCGCGCTGCTCGGCTCAATCCTGCCCGGCATTACGCGCAAATCGTGTATTGAAGTGTTAAAGGGCGAGGGATATAAGGTTGAGGAAAGAAGAATCAGCGTTGACGAACTTGAAGAAGCCCTCGAAAGCGGCAAACTTGAAGAGGCATGGGGCTGCGGCACGGCGGCTGTTGTTTCACCGATCGGCGAACTGAATTACAAGGATAAAAAGTTCATTATCAACGACGGTAAAATCGGCGAAGTTACACAGCACCTTTATGATACCCTTACCGGTATTCAGTGGGGCAAAACCGAGGATAAATTCGGTTGGACCTACATGATCGGTTAAAAAACACTTGCAAATTCAAAAGTATTGTGCTATACTACCTTTTGTTAAATGCGACGAAGGAACTATTTTTCGTAAAAAACGCTTTAAGAGAGTCGGCGTTCGGTGCAAGCTGATAGCGGTTTTGCGGAAAAGTCTCATTCCCGAGCAGAGTCTCTGAAAGCAGTAAGAGATTACGGCATGCTCCGTTATCATGGCAAAGGGCTTATTTGAGCCTTCCGAGTGGCAGATTTCTTTCTGCAATCGGGGTGGTACCGCGAATTTTATTCGTCCCCGAAGCCGGATTTCCGGCTTCGGGGACTATTATTTTTTAGTGAGGTATTTTTATGAAAAAAGTAATCGTTGCTGACACTACACTCCACCGCAACGCCGCCGGCTTCGGCTTTAACGAGAGTATCGAAATCGCGCGTCAGCTTGAAAAGCTGAACGTTGATATCATTGAACTGCCCGCGGTAGTAAACGAGGCAAAGGACGTACTTCTCATTAAAACTATCGCGTCTTTTGTCAAGTCTTCGGTGCTTTCTGTTGACGGCGGAACTACGGTCGCTCAGATCTCTGTTGCGGCAGGCGCCATATCAACCGCGCAAAACGGGAGAATCAGGATTTCCTTACCGACTTCCGACGTTGGAATGGAATACGGTTTTCATAAAAAGGGTCCGGCAATGGTTAAGCTTGCGGCGGAGCTTGTTTGCGCCGCGGCGGAAAAATGCGGCGACGTTGAATTCTGTGCGCTTGACGCGACGCGTGCTGATATGAGCACACTAGTTGAAATAATAAAAGCGGTTGTATCTGCCGGCGCAAAAACCGTTTCGCTTTATGATAACGAGGGAATATTCTTCCCGGATGAAATGTCTGATTTTGTGTCCGGGGTGCGTGACGGCGCACAAATTGGCGAGGATGTTAAGATAGGCATTTGCTGTTCTGATATTACCGGTATGGCTGCGGCTTCATCCTTTACAGTTATAAGAAACGGCGCCGACCTCATTAAAACCGGCGTGGACAGCGGCATTACCGAGCTTAAAACCGCTATCCAGATTTTACGCACGTGCAAGTTCCACAGCGCCCTTCAAACCGGCATTGATTTTACTTCGTCGGGGCGCATTATTTCCCGCATCGAATGGATAATCGGCGACAGGGAAAACTGCGCTGCCGAAGCGCAAGGCAACAGCGCCGGGTTCGTGCTTGACAGCAACGACGGCATTGAGGCCGTGACAGCCGCGGTGCTTAAACTCGGCTACGACCTGTCCGAAGACGATATTAAAAAGGTATATGAGGAATTCAAGCGAATTGCCGCAAAAAAGAACGTTTCGGAAAAGGAAATGGAGGCAATTATTGCTTCGAGCGCGCTTCAGGTGCCGCCAACGTATACACTTGAACAGTATTCGATCCAGTCGGGTAATATCATGACTTCATCCGCGCAGATAAATATGACTAAGGACGGCGCGACTGTTACGGGTATTTCTGTCGGCGACGGTCCGATTGACGCGGCGTTTCGCACTATTGAGCAGATAACCGGCAGGCATTTTGAGCTTGATGATTTCCAGATTCAGGCAATTACCGAAGGTCATGAAGCCATGGGCAGCGCGGTTGTTAAGCTTCGCGCCGGCGGCAAATCATATTCGGGAAAAGGACTGTCTACCGATATTATCGGTGCGAGCATACGCGCTTACATCAGCGCTCTTAACAAGATTCTTTACGAGGAGGCGTAAACTATGAAGTTCGCTTTTTCAAGCAAGGGTTGGCATGACGCGAGTTTTGACGATATGATAAATATCGCCAAAGAGTTGAAATATGACGGAATTGAACTCCACAATACTCACGGTTCGCTCTTTACGGAAAAAGACGGCGCTTTTTACGATTACAAGTCCGCCGCCACGGCGCGCAAGCTTTACGAAATCAAATTGAAAATACCGTGTGTTGATTCAATTTGCAAAACAGGTGACAGCGCCGATTTTGATAACAGTGTAGATGAAATCAGGCACTGCATTACGATAGCGTCTGCGCTTCATATCCCGTATGTAAGGGTCAAAACCGACGATAACGGCGACGAAATCAGCGTTAAAGCGGTTATTGACGAGGTTTTGCCGTTTGCCAAGGCAAACAAAGTTACACTGCTTATTGAAACCTGCGGCATTTTTGCCGATACGGCGAAACTTTGTGATTTTCTGAATTACTTTGCCACTGATTACGTCGCGGCGCTCTGGAATGTCAGCGCTACCTGCTTCTTCGGCGGAGAAACGCCGGAGGAGACAATCACAAATCTCGGCATCTACGTCAGACACGTCCATATTTGTGACGGTGTGTTAAACGGCGGTAAACTTGATTATTGCCTGATAGGCGAGGGAAAACTTCCGATTTCCGATGTCATGGCGTCGCTCAAATCAATTAACTATGACGGTTTTATTTCGCTCGAATGGGATCCCGCCTGGTTCAGTGAGCTTGACGATATGGAGATAATCTTTTCGCATTTTATCAACTTTATGCGTCAGTTCGGCGATACCGCAAAGGCAAAAAGCAGTCTGTATTACAATAACGCTCATACCGGAAATTATGTATGGAAAAAAGAATTGCTTATTGAAAATACTTTTCCTCAGGTACTTGACCGCATGGTAGAGGAATTCCCTGACCAGTATGCCTTTAAGTATACCACGCTTGATTATACGCGCACTTACAGTGAATTCCGTGACGATGTCGATACTTTTGCGCGCACGCTTGTCGCGCTCGGTGTAAAGCGCGGTACTCATGTTGCGGTATGGGCTACCAACATACCTCAGTGGTATATAACTTTCTGGGCGGCGACTAAAATCGGCGCGGTGCTTGTAACGGTCAATACCGCTTATAAAATACACGAGGCGGAGTATCTCTTCAAGCAGTCAGACACACACACTATCGTTATGATAGACGGTTACCGAGATTCCGATTATTCGGCAATTATATCGGAGCTTTGTCCCGAACTTGAAACGAAAAAACCGAACGAGCCGCTTTTCAGCAAGCGCCTGCCGTTTTTAAGAAACGTTATAACCGTAGGATTTGAGCAAAAAGGCTGTATCAAGTGGGAGGACGCTATCGGACTTGCAAACTCCGTACCTGTTGAAACGGTATACAAAATGGCGGCTGAAGTTGATAAAGACGACGTCTGCAATATGCAATACACCTCCGGCACAACCGGCTTTCCGAAAGGCGTTATGCTTACGCATTACAACGTGGTAAACAACGGTAAATGTATCGGTGACAGAATGGATCTTTCGACAGCCGACCGTATGATGGTTCAGGTGCCGATGTTCCACTGCTTCGGAATGGTTCTTGCCATGACCGCCTCAATGACGCACGGCGTGACGCTTTGTCCGCTTCCGTACTTTTCTCCGAAGCCCGCGCTTGCGTGTATAAATTCCGAGCATATTACGGCGTTTCACGGCGTTCCCACGATGTTTATAGCGCTGCTTGAACACCCCGATTTTGCGAAGACCGACTTTTCGTATATGCGAACGGGTATTATGGCGGGTAGTCCTTGCCCCATTTCGGTTATGCGTGATGTTGTGGATAGGATGAATATGCGCGAAATCGTTATAGTTTACGGCCAGACCGAGGCGTCGCCCGGATGTACTATGAGTTCTACCGACGATCCGCTTGAAGTGCGTGTCGGCACCGTCGGCGGTCCAATGCCTGAAATCGAGTGTAAAATAGTTGACCCCGAGACCGGCGCTGAGTGTCCCGATGAAGTGACGGGCGAATTTGTCGCGCGCGGCTACAATATTATGAAGGGTTATTATAAAATGCCGAAGGCGACCGCCGCCGCCATTGACGCGGACGGCTGGCTTCACACCGGCGATCTCGCTTGCAGAACGCCGGAAGGCAATTTCCGTATTACCGGGCGCCTTAAAGATATGATAATCCGCGGCGGCGAAAATATTTATCCCAAGGAAATTGAGGAGTTTATCTATACTCATGAAAAAGTTAAAGACGTTCAGGTCATCGGCGTGCCCGACGAGCAGTACGGTGAGGAAATATTCGCCGCGGTAATACTCAAAGACGGCGAGAGTATGACCGAAGACGAACTTAAACAGTACGTTATGTCGCATATGGCGAAGCATAAGGTTCCGAGATATGTTGATTTCGTGGATTCGTTCCCGATGAACGTCGCGGGTAAAATTCTTAAATATAAAATGCGCGAGGATGCGATAAAGAAACTGCACCTCGAAAAAGCAGACAGTACGGTGACAGCATAATGGTAAACGGAAAATTTTATTGTATTGACGCGCACTGCCACGTCTATCCCGAACAAATTGCCGAAAAAGCGGCAAAGGCAACCGGTGATTTTTACGGTGAGATGCCCTTCGGAAAGGGCACAATCGCTGATTTGACTGAAAACGGCAAAAAAGCCGGGATTGACAGGTTTATTGTCCAGTCGGTAGCTACGACGAAAGCCCAGGTACGTAAAATCAACGAGTTTATCGCCCGGGAGGTAGAGGCGCATCCCGATACTCTTATCGGGCTTGGAACAATGCACCCCGAGTCCGATGATATCGAGGCGGATTTTGAACACCTTAAATCACTCGGACTTCACGGCGTTAAGCTTCATCCCGATATTCAAGGGTTCAAAATCGACGATTACCGCTGCCTGAAAATGTATGAGCTATGCGAGCGTGACGGTCTGCCGGTGCTTCTTCATACCGGTGATTATCGCTATGATTTTTCGAATCCGAACCGCCTTATACCCATACTTGAAATATATACCGGTCTTACGGTGATAGGCGCGCATTTCGGCGGCTGGTCGATATGGGACGAAGCATCAAAGAAACTTGCGGATATGCCGAATCTGGTTGTAGACTGCTCTTCAAGTCTTTCATACATAAAGCCGGAGCTTGCGGCTGAAATAATAAACAGATACGGTACCGACCGCGTTCTTTTCGGTACGGATTATCCGCTGCACTCACCGGTCAATGAAATGAATATTCTGCTGTCGCTCGGGTTTAGCGACGAAGATTACAAAAAAATATTTTCAGAGAACGCAAAGCGGGTTTACAAAATCGTCTGATTCAAAAATGCAAGTCTTTTTTGTCGAAAACAAAAAAATATTTTCGGTTTATTAAGCAGTCCTCCGGTAATAATTCTAATGTGATTATTACCGGAGGTGCTTTTTATGTATGCGAGCAAGGTTTATATATGCGGTGTTGACACATCCAAACTGCCGCTTATGAAGGAGGCGGAAATCAAGACTCTGCTTAAATCGGCCAAAGACGGGGACAAGACGGCGCGTGAAAACCTCATAAACGGTAATTTGCGGCTTGTGTTAAGCGTTGTCAAAAGATTTACGGGTCGCGGCGAAAACCCCGACGATTTGTTTCAAATCGGTTGTATAGGGCTGATTAAATCAATTGATAACTTTGATATAAATCAAAACGTGCGGTTCTCGACATACGCCGTTCCGATGATTATAGGAGAAATCAGGAGACACCTGCGCGATAACAGTGCGGTGCGCGTCAGCCGCTCAATAAAGGATACCGCGTACCGCGCAATGCAGGTCAAGGAGCAATTGCTCGATAAACTGAAAAGGGAACCGACTGTTGCTGAAATATCCGCCGAGCTCGGTGTGCCGCGGGAAGACGTTGTAATTGCCCTTGAAAGCATAGTCGAGCCTGTGTCGTTATACGATCCGGTTTATTCGGATAACGGCGATACCGTTTACGTACTTGACCAGATAGGTGACAATAATGACGATAAAAACTGGCTTGACGAAATCTGCTTAAAAGAAGCGATAAAGGGTTTAAGCGATAGGGAGAAAAAGATACTTTCACTGCGATTTATGCAGGGGAAAACGCAGATGGAAGTATCTGATGAGATAGGTATATCGCAGGCGCAGGTCTCACGGCTTGAAAAAAACGCGATGGATAAGATTAAAAGCTGAATAATTCGATGCGATTTGATAAATGCCGGAACTGATTTTACAACAATCCTCCCTTGCGACCATCCGCCAGAAAGTCGCAATTTGCCTTTGGCAAACCGCGCTTTTCGAGTCCCTGCGCTATATTGAAAAGAGAGCACTGCACCTGACGGTGTAATGCTCTCTTTTGGCGCGCTGAAAGGGACTCGAACCCCCGACCCTCTGCTTAGAAGGCAGGTTGTCTATTTCTGTGTTTGACCAAAAAAATCCTTTATTTATAGTGTTTTTTAAATCTTTATAAAGCTTTGGCTTGTTAAAATGTCAATTAAAAGTCAACTACGAAACGCAAAAAAAAGGGAATTGTATTTTTACGTTGCTAAGTATATAATACTACTTATACAGTTGACTGTCAAGGTATTAATTTTACACACAAAATACTAATTTAATAATTGTATAAAAGACAAATTTTTACTTTTTTCTGCAGTTGACTAATCCGTCCCCATATGCTATAATATCGAAAAGTAACGTCGAAACCGACGAAACTACGAGGTGTAGATATGATAAAAAGAGATTTGTACCTAAACCGCATTATCAAATCAATGTGGAACGGCGAAGTCAAAGTTATAACCGGTATCCGCAGATGCGGTAAATCTGTTTTGCTCTTTAATTTGTTTTATGATTACCTTGTCGAGCAAGGCGCTGCCGAGGATCAAATCATCAAAATCGAGTTGGATCAAAGGAAAAATTATAAATTCAGAAACCCGATTACACTTTGCGAACATGTTGAGTCGATCGTTAAAGCAGATAAAAACAAAAGGTTTTATCTTTTCATCGATGAAGTTCAGTTGACAATCAAAGTTGTTGACAATGAAAACGGTGGTATAGAAGTCACTATCTACGACATGCTGAACGAACTGAAAGCGTATGAAAACCTTGACGTGTACGTGACCGGCAGTAACTCAAAGGGGTTATCAAAGGACATCGCGACAGAATTTCGCGGCAGAGCGACCCAAATCCACGTTTTCCCGCTATCATTTGCCGAATACTATTCGGCTGTTGGAGGTGACGAGCGACGCGCTTTGGACGACTATATGCTTTACGGAGGGCTCCCAAAGGTAGTTTCACTACCTGATGACAGAGAGAAAAAAGCCTATCTCTCTGGACTGTTTGATGAATTGTACGTCAAAGACATCATAGAGCGTAACAAAATCGAACGTGAGGATATTCTGAATGACATTCTCGATTTTGTTGCTTCCCAAATCAGTTCTCTAACTAACCCGACAAATATCGCAAATGCGCTGACAAGCATCAAAAACGAAAAGGTCAATTCTGCGCTGGTATCTGCGTATATCAAGCATATCATCGATTCTTTCTTAGTTGATGAAGCGCGCCGATATGACATCAAAGGAAAAACCTATTTCAAGTACCCTAATAAATATTATTACACCGATATCGGACTTCGCAACGCAAGGCTGAATTATCGGCAATTTGATCCAGGACACATAATGGAAAACATCGTTTATAACGAACTCGTCCGTCGCGGGTGGTCGGTCGACATCGGCGTTGTTTCGGATAGGTCAGACAATCGCAACGTTCAGAAAGAGATAGACTTTGTTGTCAACGATGCAGACCGGCGAATCTATATTCAATCTGCGCTGCAGATTAATACCGAAGAAAAGAGCAACGCAGAACTGCAATCGCTCCTTCTGACCAAGGATTTCTTCAAAAAGATTGTGATTCGGCAAGATATTCCACATTCACATTATGACGATAATGGCATTTATCACATCAATCTGATCGACTTTCTGCTTGGAAAAGTTGAACTGTTTTAATACTGATTATTGTTCTTCCTTTTTAAAAAACTTTTTTGTGGTATTTACAGTTTCGGATAAAACAATATCCAAATATAATTTAGCTGGCATAAAATGCCAGCTATTTTTCTTTTTATAATGAAGATACAGTTTGCTGATGACAATAATCATTTTCCGTACGATTTGAGTTCTCTCGGGGTGCAGTGCAGATGCTTCTTTACTACTCTTGAAAAATATTTTGGGTCGTTAAAACCGCTGATAAATGAAGCATCCTTTATACTCATGCCGTTTGAAATAAGATTTTGCGCGTTTTCTATTCTCAGTTGTGTTACGTAAGTGTTGGGCGTTTTGTTGTAATGTTCGGAAAAGAGGCGTCTGAAATATGCTTCGGATATATTTGCCTCGCGACATACATTGCTTATTGATAAAGTGCTGTTTTTGAATTCCGAATTAATAATTGAAAGCGCGTCTATAAAGCTCTTTGGAATAGTTTGCTTTTGCTTTTCCGTATAAAGGGTGCCGAGTATTTTATACAGAACTGAGATCGCAAACATTTCATAACCGACTTCTTTTGATTGCCAAATATGGAGCGCTTCTAAAAACGACTTGTATGTTTTTTCGGTGTTATCGAGTGAAAAAACTTCCACTAAACTGTCGGAAACGGCAGTCTTGAAATGGATAACTATTATTTCGGTGTCACTGTAATTAGCTGTATAGCCGATATTTTGGGGGAAATAAAGAACGTCGTTTGCGGTAAAGTGTATTTTTTTACCGTTGTATTTTATCTCACCGTCTCCCTTTATTCTGAACGCAAGGGAACAATAATCACGCGGCAAAACCGCGGCTTTTTGCTTTTTCCAGGAGAGATGACTTATACTGATTATTTCCACAACGGGATTATTAAGGTCAAAAAGCATATTAGTACACCTCGTTAAAATGCGACACTTTTCGGGTAAACACCGATTATACTGTTTAATAACAATAAAGTGTAAGTTTGAATCTTCCATTATTTTACAATATATTTTGTGATATTTCAAGTATTGAAATATCCACCTTTTTTTATGAAATGTGAGTTTACACATTGGCACATTTATACTAAAATATAAAAAAAGGGAGCGTGTATCTTTGGGGGAAATGTACTGTTTTGGAAAGAAAGTAAGCGCGAAAGCAAACGTCTGCTTAAATAAATCCGTTTTCAAAGAGTTCTGGCGGGGGTTTTGCTGCCATTCTTCGGATATAAGCATGGCGGACAGTCAAAAATATGAGTTCATCATAGGCGACCCTTCCTTATGTGAGGACGGCGGCGGTTTGTATTGCATAAACGCGGATGAAAAAGGTGTTTTGGTTACCGCAAATGATGTGAAAGGTCTCATCTGCGGTTATATGGATTTGTTGGGAAGGATAAAAGTTTTAGCGACCGATGACGGACGGGAGCTGTTCGGAATAGAATCCTGCCGCGCATCGGTATCCCCCAAGGTTCGCAACAGGATGATACACTACTGTGTTTTCCCGGAGACCAAATACTATGAAATGCAAAGGTTTATACGGCTTTGCGGTTTTTTGGGATATACGCACATTGTATTTGAGTTTTGGGGAATGCTCAGGTTTGACGTTTTGAAAGAACTTTCCTGGCCGCACGCTTTTACAAAAGCTGAAATAAAGCCCCTGTTTGACGAGGCAAATGACCTCGGCATTGAAATAATACCGATGTTCAATCATTGGGGGCATGCATCCGCCTCGCGCGCCAATCACGGAAAGCACGTTGTTTTGGATCAGAATTTGAAATTACAGCCGCTTTTCAGTGACGACGGTTGGACGTGGAAAATTGAAACCGAAAAAGTCCGTGAGTTTATGCAGAGTATCCGGAATGAGCTTATCGAACTTTGCGGAGAGGGTGGGTATTTTCATCTCGGTTGCGACGAGCCGTATAATTTTAAGCTGAATGAAAAAACCGCGCATACGGTTGTAGAGTATCTTAACGAAATACAGAGAGAATTAAAAGAGGCCGGAAGGCGCGCCATTGTTTGGGGGGATATGCTTGTTTCTCAAAAAAACTGTTTCATCACTAACAATCGCTATACCGCTTCCTGCCCGAATGAAACTATTGAAAAGCTTTTTTTATCCAGACTCGATAAAAATATAATAATCGCTGATTGGCAGTATAACGTTAGCGAGGCTCCGGTGGAAACCGCGTTGATCTTCAAAAACGCGGGATTTGACGTCTTGCTCTGCCCTTGGGACAAAACGTACGGCGACGATTCTTTGCCGCCCTGCGTAAAAACAGTGAGCGAAAACGCGCTTTTCGGGTTGCTTCATACTACGTGGCATACGCTTTCTGTCGGAATGCCGGACGTTACGCGCGCGGCGGACTTATGTTGGGAAAGAGAAAAATACGGCGGTTTTTCCACATGTGCTACGACCCGTACGGCTGCTTTTATCAGAAAAACATGTCATCCGCAGGGAGATTATGAAAAATCCGGTTGGGCCACCTTTGAAATAAGCAATAAAACTTTTTAAGGAGAGTTATATATGTCGATCAAGCATACGGCGGTCAGTTATTACGGCCTTAATTATGTTGAACACGCGAAAAAAGATTTTGAAGAAATGAAAGAGCACGGTTGCGATACCGTTATTCTGGCTATCACAGAATTCGATATGGACTTTTGGTTTCCGAATATCGATAATATCGTAAAAGCCGCGCACGAGGTAGGCCTTCGCGTTATTGCGGATACGTGGGGTATCGGTAAATACTTCGGCGGCGAGCAGGTAAGTCTTTTCCTGCAGAACAATATTCACCACCGCCAGGTATCGGCGTACACAGGCGAAGTTCTGAACGCCGCCTGCTTTAATTCAAATTCGTTCCGCGATTATTTCAAAAAT
>JAEEWM010000027.1 GCA_016287385.1 Clostridiaceae bacterium
TCCACCAATAATGTCCGAAACAGACCGTCAGGTTTGGTTCGGGCATTATTCTTTTGCACAGGGGCTCGAACAGGGCGGTTTCGGCAAAGCCGGAATTGCAACCTTTCGGTGAACGGTTGCAAAGCCCGTGGGCGTGTAGCCGCGACAGCGGCGTAGCGAGCCCCTCTGTCTCCACCAGAAAAGACTCATCTTTTGTCTACCAAAAGATGAGTCTTTTCAACTAAATCCGTCCTCTCGGACGGGTAAAATCCGCCTACGGTGGGTGAAATCGTTTCACGGTGAAATCCTCGCTTTGCTCGGGTGATGGGACGGATTTAATTTCACCGAATGCGGTAGCATTCGATTTCACCAATGGCTCAAGCCATTGATTTCACCGCGGCAAAGCCGCGATTTCACCATTGCAAGTTCTATTTCATTTTGTTATACTCTAATTGAGGACGGCGCCAAGAGGACAAGAGAACCGTCCCCTGTGTTAATCTCCGCATCCCAATTAGAAAGATATCGGAACAACCGCGTTAAGTCTTTATTATTGAACAACACGGTCTTGCCAACATCCGTAAGAAAGCAGATTTATAGCCATCAACCAAAAGAAGAAGTCCTTGCTCCCCAACTAACTGTTGCAACCGCAAATAAAGTGTGTTATAATACTTTCGGTAAATTATACCGCAATTAACAACAGGAGGATAATGCTATGAACAGTTTATTCAAAAAAGCCATTGCCGAATGTATCGGCACGTTTACCCTTGTATTCGTCGCGTGCGGCGTTGCTGGTCTTACGGGCGGCAATATTGTACCGACCGCGCTTGCGTTCGGTCTTACCATTGTGGCGATGGCGTATTCCGTGGGTCGCGTCAGCGGCTGCCACATCAACCCCGCCGTTTCGCTCGGTTGTCTGATGACTAAGCGCATGACCGCAAAAGAGTTTTGCGTTTACGTTATAAGCCAGATAATCGGCGGCACTCTCGGCGCGCTCCTTATTTTCGGCGTTATCAAGTACACATACATTACCATTCACGGTAAACCGTGCGGCAACGCGTGCAACTATGTTGTAGGTTACGGCGAAAACGGCAATTTATCGCTCGGCGCGATTTTAGGCGCGCTTATCGTTGAAGCGGTGCTGACCTGCATATTTGTTTACACCATACTGAACGTAACCGATGAAAAAGCCGGAACAAGCAAAAAAGCAGGTATCGTTATAGGTCTTACGCTTACGCTCGTTCACCTTGTGGGCATTCCGCTTACCGGAACTTCCGTAAACCCGGCGCGCAGCATCGCGACCGCCGTTTCCGACGTTGTTTACAACGGCAAAACGGAAGCTCTTTCGCAAATATGGATATTCATAGTCGCTCCGCTTGTAGGCGCGGCGGTTGCGGTATTCTTCTACAAGATACTCAATACCGAAAAAGAATAAAAACGTTAAATTTTACAGGAGTTTCAGAGGAGTTGCCGCGGCAACTCCTCTTTGCTTACTCTTTTTGCGCGGCTCATACTAAAAATATATTGACAACCGCGATATTAGGTGTTAAAATGCATTCATCGATAGAGGCGCGTGTTATCAAGAGTAGCGGTGCAAAAAAAACGGTCTGCCGAAGACCGCACCGTGAAAGGGGTATACGCCGAAGAGGTGGGTTGGCTTCCATGCTCTGGTACACGGAAATAAGATTCCGGATACTGTCGCAGAAATGCGGAGTGCTATCAAATTACTGATGGTTACTTTATCGGTAGCCGTCTTTTTTGTTATAGGCGGCTGAAATTAAACTGATGAAGGTGATTAAAATGAAAAAAACAGTTTTCGAGGGCGCGGCAACAGCTATTATCACACCCCTTTTTGAGGACGGAAGCGTTGATTTTGAGACCTTCGGCGCGCTTATTGAATTTCAAATCGCGGCGGGGATAGACGCGATAGTCGTTGCGGGAACGACCGGCGAGGGCTCTACTCTTTCCGACAAGGAGCACCGGGATGTTATGGACTTCTGCATCAAGAAGACGGCGCACCGCGTGCCGGTGATAGCCGGCACGGGCTCTAACGATACAGCCTACGCCATAGAGCTGACGCAAGCGGCGGAGGAAAGCGGCGCAGACGCCATGCTTCTTGTTACACCTTATTACAACAAGGCGACGCAGGCGGGTCTTATCAAATCTTTCAGCGCGGTTGCTGACAGGACGAGCAAGCCCTGCATACTCTATAACGTACCGTCAAGAACCGGATGCAATATTCTGCCCGCGACCGCGGCGGAGCTGTCACGCCACCCGAACATCGTGGGCATTAAAGAGGCGTCGGGCAATATTTCGCAAATTGCGGAAACAGCGGCTCTCTGCGGCGAGGATTTCAGCGTTTACTCGGGTAACGACGACCAGATAGTGCCGGTCATGTCGCTCGGCGGCAAGGGCGTTATTTCGGTGCTTTCAAATCTGCTGCCCGCCGAGACCTCCAAAATGTGCAGGTTATGCCTTGAAGGCGACTATAAAGCGGCGGCAAAAATGCAATTAGGTTTCCTGCCGCTCATTTCCGCGCTATTCTGCGAGGTAAACCCGATACCCGTTAAGGCGGCGATGTCCGCAATGGGTTACGGCACCGACGTTTTACGCCTGCCGCTCACGACCATATCGGATAAAAACAGAAGCGTTCTTTTAAGTGAAATGCGCAAATGCGGAATAAATGTTTGAGGGTGAGTATATGAAAATTGGCATTTACGGTTACGGAAATTTAGGCCGCGGCGTTGAATACTGCGCCGCCCAGAACAGCGATACCGAGGTAGTCGGCGTTTTTACGCGGCGCGACCCGGAAAGTGTACACACGGTACTCGGCGCAAAGGTTTATAAGGCTCAGGACGCGGCGAGCTTTAAGGAAAAAATCGACGTAATGATAATCTGCGGCGGCAGTGCCACCGACCTGCCGAAGCTCACGCCGATGCTCGCAAAAGATTTTTCGGTTGTTGACAGTTTTGACACTCACCCTAAAATCCCCGAGCACTTTGCGGCGGTAGACAGCGCGGCAAAATCAGCCGGCACGCTGGCGCTCATTTCCGCGGGCTGGGACCCCGGTATGTTCTCGCTTAACAGACTTTACAGTGAAAGCATACTTCCCTGCGGCGAAACCTATACGTTTTGGGGCAAGGGCGTAAGCCAGGGACATTCTGACGCGGTAAGGCGCATTGAAGGCGTGCTTGACGCAAGGCAGTATACAATACCGAAGGAAGAAGCGCTTCGCGCCGTGCGTTCGGGCGGCAACCCCGCGCTTACGACAAGAGATAAACATTTAAGAGAGTGCTTTGTCGTAGCGAAAGAGGGCGCCGACCTTAAAAAAATAGAAAACGCGATAAAAACCATGCCGGATTATTTCGCCGATTACGATACGGTGGTTCATTTCATAACCGCCGAGGAGATGAAGGCGAATCACTCCGAGCTTCCGCACGGCGGCTTTGTTATCCGCAGCGGAAAAAGCGGTGAAAACGGCAAGCATAACCATACCGTAGAATACAGTCTTACCCTCGATTCCAATCCGGAATTTACCGCCGGCGTGCTTATCGCGGCGGCAAGAGCGGTGTATAAAAAGCACGCTCGCGGCGAATCGGGATGTATAACCCTTTTTGACGTTTCCCCCGCCGACCTTTCGGCAAAAACGGGTGAGGAACTGAGAAACGCGCTTTTATAAGAGGAAAAGTGCCACCATGACAAACGAAAGAAAATTTATTTGCGATAACGTATCGGTAAACGGCGAAGGTCACCTCTGCCTTGCAGGCAGCGACGTTGTAACGCTCGCAAAAAAGTACGGCACCCCGCTCTACCTTATGGACGAAAACAGAATACGCAACCGCTGCCGTACTTATAAGGACGCGCTGAGCGTTGCGTTCGGCGGATCGGCTTTCCCGGCTTACGCCTCGAAGGCGGCTTCGTTCAAGGAGCTTTACCGCGTTATGGCAAGCGAAAATATGTATATAGACGTTGTTTCAAGCGGTGAGATATACACCGCCGCGGCGGCGGGGTTCCCCCTTGAAAAAGCGCTGTTTCACTCAAACAACAAAACCGACGAGGACATAAGATTCGCCATTGAAAACGGCGTCGGCTATTTCGTCGCGGATAACGAAGAGGAGCTTGCGGCAATAGAGCGCGAGGCAAAAAAGGCGGGCATAGTGCAAAAGGTGCTTTTGCGCATTACACCCGGAATAGACCCTCACACCTTCGCCGCGGTAGCCACAGGCAAGGTCGATTCAAAATTCGGCTCCGCGATCAAGACGGGTCAGGCGGAAAAAATCACCGCTCTTGCCCTTAAAAAGGAACATATTAAGCTTTCCGGATATCACTGCCACGTCGGCTCGCAGATTTTCAGCGTTGACGTTTACCTTAAAACCGCCGAAATAATGCTCGAATTTATCGCCAATATAAAATCCGAATTCGGTTTTTGCGCGGAAATACTCAATTTGGGCGGCGGCTTCGGCGTAAGATATTTGCCGACCGACCCGGAGGTCGATATAAAGCGGAATGTAATCATGCTTGCAAACAGGATCAAGGAGTTATGCGCAAAGCTTGATATCAAACTGCCGACCGTAATACTCGAACCCGGCAGAAGCATTGTAGCCGACGCGGGCATGACGGTCTACACCGTCGGCACGGTAAAGAGAATACCCGATTTTGTAAACTACGTATCGGTAGACGGCGGCATGACAGATAACGTGCGCTACGCGATGTACAAGGCAAACTACACCCTGCTTGCGGCGAACAAAATGAACGAGGCGAGTACAATTAAAGCAAATATCGCCGGTCGCTGCTGTGAAAGCGGCGACGTTATCCAGGAGCACGTTCCCCTGCCTTCAAGCATCACGCGCGGCGATATTATCGCCTGCCTTACGACCGGCGCGTATAACTACTCCATGGCTTCGAACTATAACCGCCTGCCGCGACCGCCGATAGTAATGCTCAAAGACGGCGAAAGCCGCGTGGCGGTCAGGCGCGAAACGCTTTCTGACGTTTGCGCGATGGACGTATAAAAAGACACAAAAACGGCAGACCGGAAAGGTCCGCCGTTTTATTATGCGCGGTTTATCTGTATACTCTTACGGAAAACGATTTGCCGCATTTAGGGCATACGGTGGTGTGTCTGCCCTTCTTGCGCGGTAATCTTAAAACAGCACGGCAGTAAGGGCATTTTTTGTAAATGTGAGTGTAATCCGCCTTGCGCTGACGGCGGAGGTTTATTTTGTTTCTTATCTTACGAACGGCGGCTTCGGCGGCACGGTTTTCTCTGCTTCTCGCCGCGTAGTTGCGCGAAAAAACACGAAATATCGCAAAAGCCATGATAAGATAAACAGCCACCTGCAAAATCCATGACCGTACAATAATATTTATAAAGGCAAGAACGGCGCTCAACACGAACAGAACATAAAACAGTACATCGGGACCGTATCTGCCGCTCATAAACCGCATAAGTCTGTAACGGAAATTCATTTTTCTCACCTTTCTGTTTTTTTCTTTTCTTATTATAACCTTAGTTTTCGTATAAATTGTTAACTGCAAATTAAAAATATTTGTATTTTGATTGAAACGGCGGAAGATTTATTGTATAATCGCACTATAAAAGCATAAAGGGGAACTTGTATGTTTTCTATGGTAAAGAGTATCGGCATATTCGGTATCGATACGTATACGATACAAATCGAGGCGGACGTTTCGGGCGGACTGCCGAGTTTTGACATAGTAGGACTGCCCGACGCCGCGGTAAAGGAATCCCGCGACCGTGTGCGCGCCGCGATCAAAAATTGCGGTTTCAAATTCCCCACCGGCAGAATAACCGTAAACCTCGCCCCCGCGGATAAGAAAAAGGAGGGCGCGATTTACGATCTGCCCATACTGCTTTCGATACTGCTCGCAAGCGATCAGATAAAGCTGAATATAAACGACTGCGCCTTTTTGGGCGAATTATCGCTTGACGGCAAGGTGCGCCCCGTAAACGGCGTGCTCGCCATGTGCATAACCGCGAAGCAGGCGGGTATCAAAAGTCTTTTTACGCCGTCTGACAATGCCGCCGAGGGCGCGGTCATAGAGGGTATTGACGTATACGGCGTATCAGAGATAAAAGAACTGCTCAACCACCTTAACGAAAGCGCAAAGCTGACCCCCGCGAAGCATACAGCCGCCGACGGCGGAAGAACACCCGAAATGCTCGATTTCAGCGATGTAAAAGGTCAGATAACAGCAAAAAAAGCGCTCGAAATAGCGGCGGCGGGCGGCCATAACATACTGCTTATCGGTCCCCCGGGAGCGGGAAAAAGCATGCTTGCAAAGCGACTTCCCACCATCTTGCCCGAAATGACCTTTGAAGAATCAATAGAGACCACGAAAATACATTCGGTGGCGGGGATAATAAACAAAAACAGTCCGATAGTGACGGTAAGACCGTTCCGCTCGCCTCATCACACCATTTCCGCCGCGGGACTTACCGGAGGCGGAACAGTACCGAAGCCGGGCGAAATATCGCTCGCGCATAACGGCGTTCTGTTTCTGGACGAGCTGCCGGAATTCCGCCGCGACGCCATGGAGGCGCTGCGCGCTCCGCTTGAAGACGGCGTTGTGACTGTATCGAGGGTTTCGGGAACGGTAACTTATCCGAGCTCGATTACGCTCGTAGCCGCAATGAATCCCTGCCCCTGCGGATTTTACGGTCATCCGACCAAGCCGTGCACCTGCTCCGCCAATATGGTGAGAAAATATCTGGGCAGAATATCGGGACCCATGCTCGACCGCCTTGATTTACACGTTGAGGTGCCGCCGGTGGATTATAAGGCGCTGAGCAACACCGCGAAAGCCGAAACCT
The DNA here is from genome assembly GCA_016287385.1 of Clostridiaceae bacterium. Classification (GTDB taxonomy): domain Bacteria; phylum Bacillota; class Clostridia; order Oscillospirales; family Acutalibacteraceae; genus UBA737. Next base: position 6,812 of record JAEEWM010000027.1, read on the forward strand.
CCGCGCAGATACGAGAACGGGTAAACAAAGCGCGCGAAATGCAAAACCGCCGCTATGCCGGCACGGGCGTTACCTGCAACGCACGGCTTACGCCCGCACTGCTGCGTAAGTTCTGCGTTATGAGTGAAGACGCGTCCGATTATCTGAGCCGCAGTTTTGACGAGTTGGGTCTTTCCGCCCGCGCCTATGACCGTATACTTAAAGTTTCGCGCACAATAGCGGATATCGACGGCAGCGAAAAAATCGAAAAACATCACGTATTCGCCGCCATACGTTTCAGAAGTCTTGACCGTAAATACTGGAACGAATAATTTTTGAAATGAAAACAAACGAAGAAGCGACGCCGGTTTTAAGCGTCGCTTCTTCAAAGTTTCAGGAGGAAGTATTCATTAAACGATTCTTTCAAAAACAAGTGTCGCCTGGATCCTGTCGCCGCCGAGCAGGCCTTTACTGCCGCCGTTTGACGTGGCGATAGTGTGCAGGCGGTAGCCCTTGCTCGCCTGGGCGTTTATACACGACTCAAGCTCTGTAAGGTTGCCGGATCCGGTACCGATGAATTTTTCTTTAAGTGTGACCTGCAAAACAACGTATTGCAGATTCTGACCCGACGCCGTCGAATAGGTTGAAGCATTACTGTAATTCATAAAAAACCCCCGTTTATTAAAAAATTATTTAACTTTAAGTTCTTTTTCAAGCAGTTCGGATATGCACTGATTCATGCTGTATCCCCTCTGCTTCTTTTTTTGGGCGCTCACCCTGTCCGCAAGTTTTTCGTAGGTTTCGGGAGTGAGCCGCACCGTTAACATGACTTTTTCGTAAGTAACTGTTCCGGTATTGTTCATAACGTCCTCCGTTTTTGACATCTTGATATCTTGATATTATGATATCATGATATCAAAAAAATGTCAAGAAAAAAATCAAGAGTCGGTGTAAACGCCCTTTGCGGGCGGTTACGGGTCGACTCTTAAAAAGCAGGAAGCCGCGGATTTCTTTGCCGACGTTCTGTTCAAGGGCAAGGAGTACCGGGGCGCAGTGGCGCAGGCGCTTAAATACGGTGAGGAGCTGCCGGAAGTCGGCGCCGAAAATTCACTTTCGGTTTTGGAAGAGATCGCGCAGAAGGACAAAAAGCTATTCCGCAGTATATAATGTTGGAAAAATAAAAGCGGATAACATACCCAACGGAAACATAGTTTCTGCGATTGGCTCAAAGGCCGATATGTCATCCACTAAACATAGTATACGCCAAGCCTCTGAAAAAAGTCAAGAAAATTCTTCAGAGCAAAATGTCAAGGAAGTTTTCGGTTTTGAAATTCGTGAGGGAGCAGAAGTAAACGAAGACCTCTTGGAAGAATTGAGTATTCATGATCCGGACGCCGAGGTTGATAAAGACGGCAATATAACCGTATACCACCGCACGGCAATTTTGAGTAAAGGTCCTGAAACAAACCATTGGTTACTTACGGCCTGGGACAACAAAGAAGAAACGGCCGTATATGCAACCAGGGAAGTTCGCGATTCCCTCGGTGCTACTGCCGTTACGCCTACACTTAATCGTCGTAGCGGAGTTAATACAACCGTTTCTAACAATAGTATACCCACATCCGAGCAAAATGTCAAGGAAGTTTTCGGTTTTGAAATTCGCGAGGGCGCAGAAGTAAACGAAGATCTTTTGGAAGAATTAAGTATCCACGATCCGGACGCCGCGGTCGATAAAAACGGCAATATAACCGTATACCACCGCACGACCGCGGAGAACGCAAAAAAGATATACGAAACAGGTGTTATGACCGCTAACTGTGACAATCGGTGCTTATAAACAGGATAAGCATTTAGACTTAAGACTACATACAATGTATGCAAAAAAAGGAAGCAATTCATCGGCAGTAGATGCAAATGCCCCTACTCTTAAAACGCCCGTGGCGAACCGCGAAAATGCTTCCAAGGATAGTATACGCCAAACCTCCGAAAAAAGTCAAGAAAAAGTTTCTGCTTCAGACCGTGAATACCTTGAGCTTGCCGAAGACCCCGAAAATAACGAGGCGGCGGCAATAATTACAGCCCCTTATGTGCTCAAACGCGGATTTGCAATTAGCGGTCACAAGAATCACAAATACAAAGGTTATCCTTCTGTTACTTTTGCTGGTAAAGTTGAAATTAACGGCGCCGAAGGAATTGTAGGTGTGTGTTCTATATGCGGATAAAAATAGGGTGCATTCTTTGAGAATACTTGCACCTAACGGGAAAGAATTTGAACTTATAAAAACAGACACAAAAACGGCGAACAGCGGTAGCACTAAAAGTGTTAACACGCCAACCGAATCTGTGTCTAAACATAGTATACGCCAAGCCTCCGAAAAAAGTCAAGAAAAAGTTTCTGAACGGGATAATAGATACCTTGAACTTGCCGAAGACCCCGAAAATAACGAGGCGGCGGAGGTCCTGCGGGATATAAGGAAAGCGAAGGTATTATTTCAATGTATCCGCTATTTTGAGAATCAGTTTTTCGGTCTTTTCCCAGCCGAGGCACGGGTCGGTTATCGATTTGCCGTAAATATGGCCGCCGACGGGCTGGCTTCCGTCTTCAATATAACTTTCGACCATAATGCCCTTAACGAGCTTTTTGATATCCGCGTTGTGATTTCTGCTGTAAATAACGTCCTCGGCAATTCTTATCTGTTCAAGATATCTTTTGCCGGAATTGGCGTGATTGGTATCGACTATCGCGGAGGGGTCCCCTACCCCGAGGCTTTCGTACAAATCATAAAGCGAAAGCAGGTCTTCGTAATGATAGTTTGATACGCATTTGCCGCTGAAATCGACGTAACCGCGAAGTATGGCGTGAGCCAGCGGGTTGCCGTGGCTTTTTACCTCCCAGCCGCGGTAAATAAACATATGTCCGCTTCGCGCCGCCATTACGGAGTTAAGCATAACGTGCATATCGCCGCCGGTCGGGTTTTTCATACCGACGGGCACGTTGAGCCCGCTGGCGGTAAGGCGGTGCTGCTGGTTTTCCACCGAACGCGCGCCAACCGCGACGTAGGCGAGCAAATCGGACAAATACCTGTGATTTTCGGGATAAAGCATTTCATCGGCGCAGGTAAAGCCGTAGTCTTTAAGCGCGTGCATATGAAGCTGTCTTATCGCGATTATACCTTTAAGCATATCGGGTGTGTGCTCCGGGTCGGGCTGATGAAGCATACCCTTATATCCCGCGCCGGTGGTGCGGGGCTTATTGGTATAAACGCGCGGTATTATTATTATTTTATCCTTTACTTTATCGGCGACGGTTTTGAGTCTGCCGATATAATCAAGCACCGCCTCGCTGTTATCGGCGGAGCAGGGTCCTATTATCAGCACGAATTTATCGCTTTTACCGCTGAAAACGTCGGCTATTTCCCTATCCCTTTCCGCCTTTATTTTTGCCATTTCCTCCGTTACGGGATACTGACCCTTTACGTCCATAGGTATAGGCAGTTTGCGCAAAAAATCCATATTCATATATTTTTCCCGTCCTTATTAAACATTTTTCTTCTTTCGGTTGACAGGCGCATCATACTTTTGAGCACGTCGGCGTCGCTTTCCTTTACCGCGTTATAGAGTTTGTCAAAGCAGGCGCGGTAACAGTCCATTTCATAAAGCAGCGCCTCTTTATTGAGCAGGAAAAGCTCGCTCCACATATCCTCGTTTATGTTTGCTATTCTTGTAAGGTCTCTGAATGAATCGCCGGTATAGCTTACAAGATTCGGGTCGCCGTTCGCGCACATGAGCGATACGGCGATACAGTGCGTAAGCTGAGAAAGAAACGCTATCATTTCATCGTGCTGTTTAGGGTTAAGATAGGATATTCTCTTAAAGCCGAGAACTTCGCCGAGCGCTCTGCATTTTTCTATGGCGCCCGGAGTATTGCTGCGCGTGGGCACCACTATAAAATTAGCGTCCTTAAATATGCCGTCGTCGGCGTTTCTTACGCCGTAAACCTCTTTACCCGCCATCGGGTGCGCGGCGATAAACTCGGCGCCCGCCGGCACATATGAGTTTATTTCCTCAATGACCGCGCCCTTTACGCCGGTAACGTCGGTAAGCAGAGTCCCCGCCGAAATGTACGAGCCGTATTCCCTCATCCACTCAACAAAAACGTGCGGATAAAGGGCGAAAACGATAATATCGGCGCCCGCTACCGCGTCGCGGCTGACTTCCACACCGCCCTTTTCGATTATCCCGTTTTCGAGAGCGTAGTCGATATCCGACTGCTCCTTGCTTATCGCGGTAACGTGATATCCTTTTTTTGTAAGCGCCATGGCGTAACTGCCGCCGATAAGCCCCAAGCCGACTATAAGAATATTACTGTCTTTTTCAAACGTCATTTTACTTCAACCTCTATGCCGAGATTTTTGAGAACCTCAAAAAAACCGGGGAAACTTTTGTTTATTGCCTCGGCGCCGCTTACCGCGCCGCCGTAAACCGATAAAAGCACGCAAAGCGCCATAACCACTCTGTGGTCGTTATGCGAATCGAGAATACAATCCGGCGCGTGAAGCTTTGCCGCCCTTACGGTAACCTCATCCGCCGACACACGTATATCCGCGCCGAGTTTTGAAAGCTCTTCTTTCATCGCCTGCGCACGGTCGCTCTCTTTTATTTTAAGGCGTGCCGTGCCGGTAAAGCGCGCGCCGGAAAACGCGGCGGCAAGCGCAAAGAGAAGCGGCGCTAAATCGGGACAGTCACTCAAATCGTAACTGCCGCCGGAGCTTAGTGTTTTGAAAATCTCTTTATAAACGCGGTCGCCCTGCGCGGTATCGGGTTTAAGCCCCTTGACACTCACGGCGCCGCCGAGCAGGTTAAACGCCTCAAGCGGCGCGGCGTTTGAATAATCGCCCTCTACGCGGTAGTTTAACGCATTATACCTCTGATTACCCTTAATATAATATCCGTTTTCGTTTTCGGTTATCTTAACGCCGAAGCGTGACAAAGTCTTTACGGTGATATCAATATACGGTTTGCTGAAAACGGGCGTTGTAAACTCTATTTCACTATCGCCTTCAAGAAGCGGAAGCGCAAACATAAGCCCCGAAACGAACTGACTCGATATATCGCCGCGAATACGGTATTTTCCGCGGGAAAGCTTACCTTTTACGGTGAGCGAATCTTCAGAAAGCGAAAACTCTATGCCGTTTTCTTTTGCAATATCGCCGTAAACCGATAAATCGCGTGCGAAAAGCCGTTTCGCGCCGGTAAATGTGATTCTTTTGCCTGAAATCATACAAAGCGGCAGGATAAAACGAAGCGTACTGCCGCTTTCGTTTGCAAATATATTTGTATCGGTTATTTTCTCTGCCGAAAGCCCGCCGAGCGTTACACTGTTTTTGCCGATACGCGCTTTTGCGCCGAGCGCTTCGAGAGCGCCGAGCGTAGCTTTAATATCATCGCTTTGCTGCACGTTATCGACCCTGCACCCGCCGGACAGCGCCGCGCAGATAAGCGCCCTGTGCGCCTCGGATTTAGAGGGCGGCGCCGTAACCGCGCCCCGCGCCCTTGACGGTTTTATGTAAACTATCATTTGTTTTCTCCGATATATTGAGTCAAAAAATCGAGCGCCTCAATATACCCCTCAAATCCCTTGCCGGAAACGGTCTTTACGCAGGCGGCGCGAACGAAGCTTGTTTTCCTGAACTCTTCCCTGCCGTTTACGTCGGAAATATGCACCTCGACCGCCGGGATACCAACGGCTTTGAGCGCGTCAAGCAAAGCGATACTTGTGTGCGTGTACGCCGCGGGGTTTATGATTATACCGTCAGCGTTCTTGTACGCGCTTTGGATTTTATCGACGAGGTCGCCCTCGTGATTTGACTGGTACACCTCGACTTCGACCCCGCTTTTTACGGCGCGGTCGCCTATCATGGCGACAAGGTCCTTATAGGTCTTGTTACCGTATATCTCCGGCTCGCGAATGCCGAGCATATTGAGATTTGGTCCGTTCAACACTAAAATTTTCATAACAGTAAATCTTTCCTTATTATTTCGACGGCGGAATCTATATCCGCGTCGTTTTTAACTATTACGTCCGCCGCGCTTCTGTAAAGGGCTATACGCTTTTCGTAAAGGCGTTTGAGCGCGTCGCCGCTTGAAGAAAGCGGCCGGTCGGGCGAAGATTTTAACATTTCAAGCGGCCGGTCAAGAAAGTAAAGCTTGCCGTTAGATTTAAGCGCAAGCAGGTTTTTATCCACCGTAACGGCGCCGCCGCCCGTGGCAATAACAGAGTGATTATTCTGCGAAATAAGCGCGATAACTTCGCTTTCAAGCGCCCTGAAATACTCCTCACCGCGGCTTTTTATGATTTCGGCGGGGGTTTGCCCCGTTTTTTCGGTTATCTGTTCATCCGTATCAAAAAACCTCATACCGAGCTTTTCCGAAAGCGTTTTACCCACTGTGGTTTTGCCGCAGGTCGGCATACCGATAAGCACTATATTGAGCTTTTCTCTTAAAATATCGCCGTAGATTTCTTCAAGGCGGCTTTTATCAATGCTCCCGCCGGTAAAAAGCTCGGCGGCGCCCACCGCCTGCGCGACCAGCATATAAAGTCCGCCCGTCGCTTTTATCCCACGCCGCTGTGCCTCGAGCACAAGGCGGGTTTTAAGGGGGTTGTATATCACATCGACGACCGCTTCAAGAGCACCGAACGGCAAAAGTCCTATCGGCGCGCTTTGACTGTCCGGAAACATACCGCACGGCGTGGTGTTGATTATAACTTCGGCGTTGTTTTCACGGTCTGCCGCCTCGCCGTAGGTGATAAAGCCGTCTTTTTTATCGCGGGAAACCCGAAGCACCTCTTTTGCGCCGAGATTTTCCGCTACAAAGAGCGCGGTCTTAGAGGTTCCGCCGCTCCCTAAAACGAGCACTTTTTTGCCGTTTATTTCAATACCGTTTTTCTTTATCAGAGCGGTAAGACCGAGCGCGTCGGTATTAAAGCCCGATAGCTTACCGCCTCGGTTTACCACTGTATTTACCGCGCCTATTTTCTCTGCCGCGGTATCGATTTCGTCAAGAAATCCGATGACCCGCGTCTTATACGGAACGGTCACGTTTATGCCGCAGAACTCGCGTTTTTCGAAAAACTCTTCAAGCTTTTCCCGTTCTATCTCTTTAAGAGTGTAATCGTAGTCCGCCAGTCTGCCGTGTATTTCCTTTGAAAAACTGTGGGTAAGCTTTTCGCCTATAAGTCCGTAAAGCATATCACGCCAGCCAATCTGTGCCGAAGCGCACCGTTAAAGAGTCGGCAAGAGCCAGCGCCGTAACCGAGTCGACAACTACGCGCGCCCTGTGAGCAATACACGGATCGTGTCTGCCGGCGGCGGTTATATTCGCCGCGGTCATGTTTTTCATATCGACCGATTTTTGCTCTTTGCATATAGTCGGAGTCGGCTTGACGGCGCATCTGAAAACTATCGGCATACCGCTTGTAATGCCGCCGAGCACGCCGCCGTTATTGTTGCTCGCGGTTTTAATTTCTCCGTTTTCTATTACAAACGGGTCGTTAGCATTACTGCCCTTCATATCCGAAATGCCGAACCCCGCGCCGAACTCTATCCCTTTAATTGCGGGAACGCTGAAAACCGCGTGAGATATTTTACCCTCAACTGTATCGAACCACGGCTCGCCGACACCCGCCGGCATACCGTAAACCGCGGTTTCGAGAATTGCGCCTATACTGTCGCCCTCATTTGCGGCGGCAACTATTTTATCGCGCATTTTGCTTTCAACGCCGGTATCGAGCACAGCGAAACGCGCGTCTGAGAGATAAGCGATATCCTGCTTAAAATCGGCAAAGTCCCTGTCCGAAACGCCGCCGAGTTTCTTTATATGCGTGCCGATATAAACGCCCTTACGGTTTAAGGCGGGTATAACAATTCCCGCCGCCGCGACTAACGCCGCGGTTATTCTGCCGCTGAAGTGTCCGCCGCCGGACTTCGCCTCAAAGCCGTGATATTTCTGTCTTGCGGTAAAATCCGCGTGAGAGGGGCGCGCTATATCGTCGAAAGCCGAATAGTCCTCTTGTCTTATGTCGCCGTTTTCAATAACTATACAAATCGGCGTACCGCAGGTAAAGCCGTTTACCACGCCGCTTAATATACGGAATTTATCCGCCTCTTTGCGCGAAGTGGATATCGCGCCGGCGGGGCGGCGAAGAAGAAGCTGTTTTTCGATGAACGCGCAGTCCACCTTTACTCCCGGAGCGATACCGTCAAGCACCGCGCCTATCGCCTCGCCGTGGCTTTCGCCGAAAAGCGTAACAGTCAAACTGTCACCGAACGTATTTTTCATTTTTCCCACTTCCTTTTTATTTCCCGCAAGAAGGTATCGGTTTTTTGAGCGTCAAAACGATAGCTGCCTATTTCGTCGACAAAAACGGTGGTTATGCCGCTTCCGTCGGCTTTCTTATCGTGAAGTACCGCCTGTTCGATTTTCTCGAAGTCAACCTGAGTCGCTGTAGGCAGATCAAGCTTTTCGAGCGCGGATTTTATACGCTTTCGCGCTTCATCCGAGCACATATAAAGCATCCCGATACCGACGCACTCGCCGTGCAGTAAATCGTGATCGGCAATTTCTATCGCATGTCCGAGCGTATGCCCGAAATTAAGCACGCGGCGAAGTCCCGATTCGTATTCGTCCGCCTCGACCACCGATTTTTTGATATTTACCGCTCTTGTCACTACTTCTTCTATTTTTTCCTTTGCTCTTCCCTCTTCAAACACATTAAAAAGGTCGCTGTCAAGCGTGGCGGACATTTTCAGCGCCTCGGCAAGTCCGTTTGATACCTGGCGTCCGTCGAGCGTCAGGAGCGTTTCAACGTCGATAAGCACACGCTTCGGCGGATAAAACGCACCGACGGTATTCTTGTATCCATCGAAATCTATCGCTGTTTTACCGCCCACCGAGGAGTCCACCTGAGAGAGCACCGTAGTGGGTATATTGTAAAAATCTATACCGCGCATATAAGTCGCCGCGGCAAATCCCGCAAGGTCGCCGACCACGCCGCCGCCTACCGCCACTACGCAGTCACTCCGCGTAAAATCGGCGCCGAGAAGCGCGTCAAGTATCCTCGCGTAGTTTTCAAAGCTCTTTGACGCCTCGCCGTCAGGTATTACCAGAATAAGCGATTCGAGCGACGCGTCAGCGACGGTGTTCGCATATTCTTTCGGTACGCCGCTGTCGGTTACCACCAGCACCTTACGGTCAAGGTTCAGATATTTGCCTGCTTTTTTCAGCGCACCGCGTTCAATTACGATATCGTATCCGCCAAGCGCGGTTTTTATGGGTATTATCATAAATTACCTCTTATATACGTATTTCTTTTTCAAAACTTCCGAGCACCTTTATATCGGAACAGCAGCTTTTAAGAGATGAAAGCATCTCTTTGCCCTTTTCGCCGTTAATATTGCCCTCGCCCTCGGCGTAAAAATAATAACTCCAGACAAGTTCTTTAGTAGGTCTGCTTTTAAGAGCGCGCAGGTTAAAACCGTATTCACCGATGAGCGATACCGCTTTTGCAAGGGCACCCGCCGAATTCTTAACCGTAAAAAGCATTATAAATCTGTTATCGGTTTTCGCCGGCGATTTTGCCGCGCGCGTGAATACCGCGAAGCGGGTAGTATTGCTCGAGCTTTGGTTAATATGCTTTTCAAGTATCCGAAGCCCGAATTGTTCCGCCGCCGACGTACTGCCTATCGCCGCGATATCGGTGCGGCCCGACTCGCTTACGTGCTTTGCGGCGACAGCGGTATTTACCGCCTCAACCGTTTCAAAGTTATGCTCTCTTATATAGTCGGCGCATTGACTGAGCGCCTGGGGATGACTTATAACGGTTCTGATACCGTCGACGTGCGCGCCCTTTACGGCGAGAAGGTTCTGTATAATCTCGGTTTCATAGACGCCGTTTATAAAAAGCGGTCCGAAAAAGCAAAGATCCATAACGGTTCCCACGTCGCCGCCCACGCTGTTTTCAAGCGGTAAAACCACACTGTCGCACTCGCCCGACACCACCGCGTCATACGCCGCCTTGAAATCCTTATATCCGATAAGCTCCGCATCGGGAAAAATCTTTGACGCCGTGATATCCGCAAACGCGCCGCGCGTTCCGCTGAACGATACGCGCATACCGTCAAGCAGGCGGTGCTGAAACGATTTTGAGATGTCCATTACCGATTTCTGAAATCCGACGTAATATGACTTGTAATCTTCGTTTTCTATGTATTTGCAGTTTTTCTCGATAAGCGCCTTTTCGCGCGCGGGGTCCTCAACGCAAAGTCCGTGCTCGCGCTTGTATTCCGCTATTACGCTTACCGCGTTCATACGCGCCTCAAACAGCGCCGCCATCTTTTTATCGGTTTCGTTTATCTTCTTTCTTGCTTCATCGAATTTTGACATTTTATTTTTTGTATTCCTCCATTAAAGCCGCAAAAGCCGGAAGTGCTTTTTCAATCATTTCATATTTAACACAGTATGCTATTCTCGCATAGCCCTCAATGCCGAAGCTGTCGCTCGGCACCATAAGTATCTCGTGCTTTTTCGCCCGCTCGCAGAACTCGTTGCCGTCACCCGAAGGCGATTTAACAAAAAGGTAAAACGCGCCGTTCGGCTTTGTAACGGTATATCCCATTTCCACAAGTCCGTTATAAAACAGCGTGCGGTTCTTATCGTAAGCGGATATATCCGAGGTATCGTAAACACAGTTTTTTATCACGTACTGCATAAGACTCGGCGCACAGACGTAGCCCATACTCCTGCCCGCTCCGCAGACCGCGGCGTATATATCGCGGTTGTTTTGTGCCGAAGACGGTACAAATATATATCCTATTCTCTCACCCGGCACCGAAAGCGATTTACTGAACGAATAATCTATCACGGTGTTTTCATAGTAGTTTGGCATGAACGGCGACGGCTCGCCGTAGCAAAGCTCACGGTACGGCTCGTCACAGATGAGATATACAGGGTGCGAAAGCCGCGCGGATTTTTCCCTTAAAAGCGCGCCGAGTTTTTCCGCCTCATGTGCGCTTAACGTCGCGCCCGTGGGGTTATTCGGGAAGTTTATCAGCACCGCGGCGGTTTTCCCGTTTATTGCCGCTTCAAGAGCGCCGAGATCAAGGGTAAAATCAGGCGGAAGAGTGGGAACGGTTATTTTGACTGCTCCCGCGTTTTCAATAAACACGCTGTATTCCGGAAAATACGGCGATAAGACTATAACCTCGTCGCCCGGCTCGCAAATGGCTTTAAGGGTGACGGTGAGCGAAGCCGCCGCGCCGCAGGTCATATAAATATCATCGCTTGAAGCGGGTGTGCCGAACCGTTTTTCTATCGACTGAGCGACCGCCTCGCGCACGCCGAGGTCGCCCTGTGCGGAGGTATATCCGTGAAGGGATACGCTGTCACGTCCGGCGACAAGCTCCTTTATTGCGTCGTTTACGCTCTGCGGCGCGGGTATACTCGGATTCCCGAGGCTGAAATCAAATACGTTATCCTCGCCGAGAAGCGCTTTTCTGCCCCTCGAATACTCAAATATTTCCCTGATTTTAGACGGTTTTTTACCGAGGGCTGTCATTTTTGCATTCATAGTTTTCTCTCCCGAAAATGTAATAAATAAAAAGTCCGCCGTCTGCAAATAATTGCTAAACGCGGACTGTCCAACCTATTTCAAAACACAGCAAATTATTCCGCTGCATTCTTAAAAGAGGGCAGGCAGTCCGTGCTAAAGTAATAATAAAAGTAAAACTCTTTTCCGAACATATCCGTTGCCTCCTTTTTTTGATAGGTCTATATTACTCCCATTCAAGCCGTTTGTCAAGGAAAAAAAGAGTATTTATCGACATTTGCGGCAATTTATCGCCGCGCAATATTGATTGACAAACGAAAAAATAAATGTTATATTATATGTGTATAATTTTTGCGAGGTGTTGGCTTTGAAAAAAGTCGTTTTGGTTTTTTGCGCCGTTTTGCTTCTTTTGCCGATCGGTCTCTACGTCGCCGCGAAGCAGGAAGAGAACGCGGTTATAAGCATTTCGAGCATCGGCGGCAACCCCGATGATTACACTTACGTTACCGTAAGCGCCGAAAACAACCCGGGGATAGAAAAATGCGCTTTTACTTTAAGCTACGATACGTCGGCGCTGAAATATGTAAGCAGCCATTCCGGCGCGTACGGCAATTACTCGGTTTACGACCATTCCGGCGACGGCGAACTCACCTTCGCGTTTATTGACGGCAAGGATGTAACCGGCAACTGCGATGTGATAAACCTCGCGTTCAAAATAAAAGCGGACGCGGCAACGGGCAAATACGACATAAGCTTCAAAAAAACATATTTTGCGGATAAAAACGATAAAAAAATCAGCGTCAAAGCCGAAAACGGAACCGTTGAAGTTAAAAAACCCTGCGCGGGCGAGCACACTTTCGCGGGCGACCGGATAAAAATGCTGTCGGTTCCCACCTGCACAGAAGACGGCGTCAGGGTCACGGCATGCAGTTTTTGCGGTCACATAAAAAAAGAAACAGTAGCCGCACCCGGACACGTCGCGGGGAAAGAATTCTCGGTAAGTTACGTATCCAAAGACGGCAAGGCAATAGTTATTTCGCAGACCTGCAAGACCTGCGGCGAGCGTGTGAACGTAATCGTCAACGACAGCAGCGGCATGAAGCCGGTCAATACGGACGATCTCAACCGCCTTGCAAAAACTTTTGGCGACACCTCTGTTTCCAACCTCGTTTATTTCCTTAACGGCAGTAAAACTTATCCGGATATCCCGAAGGATGCGGACGACAGCTACATGGAAGAATATATCAAAGGCGAAATTAAGGTTATAAACAGCACGGCGGCGGTGGAAGAAAAATCACTCAGAAACGCAAACGGAACCGTAAACGTGGACGTCGCGGTTGACAGACTGCTTCGCACCTTCTTCGGCGAAGATAAAAAGAGCGGTATTATGGGTGAGTTAAAAAAAGCCGAAGTGGCAAACGAGTTGCCCGTCAGACTTATCAGAAAACTATTTTCTTTCGGAATAGGTTAAAAATCTTTTAATACGGAAATGTTAAAATGGGCGCACCGCGGTGCGCCCGTTTTAATTACGGATTTAATGATATGCGTTTTATAATACGCCGCAGGCGGATATCATCCGCTTCGTACCCTCGCGGGTTCAAGTCCTCTGCCCTATTTCCGCCAAAACAAAACCGCCACTTCGGGCGGTTTTGTTTTGTGATTAACAGACAAAATAGCCCAACAGTTTATCGTCAATCCGTTTATCCCGACAAGCCGGAATTTACCGGGCAACCAGTTTCAAAAACTTTGTATCATTCATCTGCTCGTTTGTCAGATATTCCCCGTCATAAAACAGAGCATACGTCGTGATCGGAGTCGGCGCGTTCTGCGCCTGTGCTTTATCTTCAATATGAATGGCCCTAAACGGAATATGATGCTCTTTGGCTGTCTGCTCCACAATCGGCACATACTTTGCGTTAAAAGGGCACTGGTTTGTATAGTAAAGCACATATCCTTTTTCTTCAATATGCGGATGCTTTGCGCAGTCTTTGAAACGCGGTTTGGTGGCGGAACCGGTAAACGGCAAGCAGGCAAGCTGAATGCCGTTATCCGCCTCATCGCAAACAGTAAATCCCTTATGTTTCAAGTATTTAGGATCAGCCAAAAACGGTTTTTTCTTTTCGGAAGTTAAAATGCAAAGGCCGGTTCTTCCTTTGGCTTTACTGTCTTTTATGCACTCGCCCAAAAGATCGTTTGAATATCCGTGCCCCTTAAACGAGCCGGACACCCACAGACAGTCAATATACATATAACCATCTGCAACTATCGGATTCCACGCATTTTCAGCGGGTATATACTCGATAAAACATTTCCCGCGCTCAACGCTTTTCATAAATACAAGCCCGTCATCAAAGCGGTCTGTAATCCATGCTTTCTTTGACGACACTTGTACATCCTTGTTGTTTGAAATGGCGCAGCAGATATGTTCGTTTTCAATGTTGTCTTTCGTAACCTTTATATATTCCAAAAGAGACCCCTCCTCAAATCCCGATTTGTTGATTTCTTTTTGAATATTATAACACAATTACATGTGATTTTCAATCTGTCTTAAAGCGCCGACTTGCGTGGTGTGTTGTGCTTGAACCAAAAATCATCGAACACCTGATGCCTATGAATCGAATTATTTCAAGCAGCAAGCGGCTTTGCAGGATTTGCAATCGAACACTGGTGGTTCGGATTGAAAGAATTTTTCGTTTTGTTCGCGTAATTTGAGCTGTTTCGTAAATTGTGTTCGATTAGCAGCGCTTGCGAAAACCCGCATAGACACTGGATTTGCATAAAAAAATCACCCTCTGATCGAACACGAATGGTTCAGATTTGAAGGGTGATTATCATGGCAGGGGCAGAAGGACTTGAACCCTCGGCACTCGGTTTTGGAGACCGATGCTCTACCAACTGAGCTATACCCCTATATATTAATTAAATTGAAAACTTCTCACGTTCGCGCCATTTTAGAATTAAAGACGAAAAAACCACGCGATTGCGTGGTTTTTTCACTGGTGGAGCAAGATGTCTTGAAGATGAACACCCGGTCGGGAAATAAAACTTGCGATCTGCATAAACTTTATTCTCGAATTAGGTGCGGCACCTTGCCGCTGGTGGACCAGCAGGGACTCGAACCCCGGACCGACCGGTTATGAGCCGGTTGCTCTAACCAACTGAGCTACTGGTCCGCGCATACAGCCACGCGGCTGACAGCAAAAAATATTATACCTTTATTTTCCGCCTTTGTCAACAATAATTTTCAATAAAAACGTCTTATTTTTCATAAAGCTTCAGGCAAAGACTTCCGGCACTGACGGCGACCACCGCAAAGATGGCTACAATAGCCGGGATAAGCCATTTTTTCTGCGTACCGTAGTTTTTAATATTTGTACTTATATCATTAACCGAAAAGCTCGAAAATATCTTGTTCACCTCGCTTGAAGCGCCTACGCCGCTGTTATAGCAGGTTATAAGGTATACCTGACCGCCGGCGATCGTGACATACTGAGTCGCGGTATATTTTCCGCCGCTGTCCTCGAGCACCTGCAAGGTGCGTGCAAACTTTCTGCCGCCGTTTTCAACCGATTTTACCACGCCCGGAGATTTGCTGTAAAGCGACATCATCTCTATGACCTGCGCGTCGCTCAGATTCTCGACATCGTATACTTTTTTTGAGAACTCGTCTTCAAAGCGCGCAATACGCACCTGTGTTCCCCTGTCCTTCGACACGGCTATAAACACGAGCGAGTTTTTTGTGAAATAGGACGCAACCTCCTGCTTCGATATACCGAGTCTGTCCGCAACGTCGCCGACTTTGGAGCTATCGGTGGCAACCGCGAAATCATCGCCCGTTTCTATTGAAAATCCGTTTCCGCCCTTAAAAGCCGTAAGAAACAGAAGAGCGATTATAAAAATCGGCAGCAGGCACAGTTTTTTTCTCATTGTATTCACCTTTCATTCTGCCGCTTCGCGGCAGTTAAAGTGTTTTTAAGCAAAACCGAGATAGTCATCGGTCCGACGCCGCCGGGTACCGGCGTGATATAATCCGCGATTTCCGCGACCTCTTCAAAGCAGACGTCGCCGCAAAGCTTACCGTCGGTCCTGTTCATACCGACGTCAATCACGACCGCGCCTTTTTTCACCATATCAGCGGTAACAAAGCCCGCCTTGCCGACCGCGCTTACAAGTATATCGGCGTTTTTGGTTATATCCGCAAGGTTCTTCGTTTTTGAGTGGCAAACCGTAACGGTGCCGTTTCTGTGAAGAAGAAGCATTGCCATCGGCTTTCCCACAATATTTGACCTGCCTATTACGACGCAGTTTTTGCCCTCTATCTCAATACCGTAATAATCGAGTATTTCAATAATTCCCGCCGGTGTGCAGGGCAGAAAATCATAATCGCCTATCATTATTCTGCCTACGTTTGAAACGCAAAACGCGTCAACGTCCTTCTCGGGTGAAATCGCCGCGATGACCGACTGCTCGTCAATATGCGGCGGAAGCGGCAACTGGCATAAAATACCGTTTACGTTTTCCTGCGCGTTAAGCGTTTTTATGAGCGCGATAAGCTCTTCCTCGGTGGTGCTTTCATCCATGGTATACTCAAACGATTTTATACCCGCCTCTTCGCATGCTTTTTTCTTATTTGCAACATATATTTTCGAGGCGGGGTTTTCACCCACAAGAATTACGGCAAGTCCTACGGATATGCCCTGCGCGGACAACTCCTCAACCTGCGTTTTCACCTTTGCCCTCAGATTTGCCGATACGGCTTTGCCGTCTAAAATTTTACTCATTTTCTTCTCCGTCTTCGTTATTTGTTTTTTCAGCCTGTCCGTCCGGTTGCTCTTCGTTTTCTTCCGCAAAAACCTCTGCGTATTCGCTCTCCCGTACCGCTTCGATACGCCGCTTTCTGATCATCACGAGCGCAACCGCCGCGCCAATGCATATAACCAGGGAAAGCAGGAACGAAACCTTAAAAGGACCTATCCGCAGGCTGTCGGTTCTGAGCGGTTCTATAATCGCCCTGCCGAAGCCGTACCATACGCAATAGTAAAGCGCGACCTCGCCGCTGAATTTGCGCTTTTTGCTCAAAAAATGCAAAACAAAGAAACCGGCGATACACCATACCGACTCGTAAAGAAAGCAGGGATGAACAAGCCCCTCGCCTACTTCTTTGACGGTATTCGCACTGGTCATTCCCCAAAAACTGCTTCCGGTAAGAGCGCCGAACGCCTCCTGGTTTGTAAAGTTGCCCCAACGACCGATGCCCTGACCTATAAGAAAGCCCAAAGAGGCAAGATCGAGCGCGTCAAGCATATTTATCTTTTTGAGCTTACACATAAGCGTGCCGCAAATGGCAGCGCCTATCACTCCGCCGTAAATGGCTATTCCCGAAAAGCCGGATCCGGAGCTGAATCCGAAGAAATCGGAGACGCTCGAAATATGATCGCCGGAGAAAATCACGTAATACGTTCTCGCGCAGAGTATCGCCACCGGCACGGTCACTATTATTACATCAAGCAACTTATCAAAATCAAGATTAAACCTCTTCGCATTGAGCCTGCCGTAAATAATCGCAAGCAAAAAACCGGTCGCGATAATAATACCGTACCAGTACACGTCCCACCCGTTTTTGCCTATCGGCAACGTAAACGCGACGGGATGTACGGTAAGATGTATACCGAATATAGTAACTTCCATTTATGCTTCCTCCAATGGTGAAATAACCGATAAAACCGACAGACTGTCATCAAAAATATCGGTACGTTTCAGCACGTCGTCATAACTGACCGTCTTAAACATTTTCAGTTTTTCAAACAATTCGTAATCCGAAACGGCGCACTCGGTAAATTGCAGCGCAACCTCTTCAACGCTGTTGAACATACGCACCGCTTCGCCGTAAGCCGCGCATTTTACCGCCGAAAACAGCCGTTTATCAAAGCCGTGTTCTTTAATCGATGCGATTTCCGCCTTTATTGCCGCCGCGACCGCTTTCGGGTCACGCGATTCACCCGAAAAAATCACCGCGGCAAAATCACGACCGGTAAAATATTCAAAATCAAATTCGTCGTTTATCAGCCCCTCGTCCATAAGCCGTTTATAAAGCGGCGACGCCTCACCGCATATAATTTCGAGCAGCAGTTCAACGCAGACTTTACTTTTAAGGCGCCGGTACGGAGATTCGATTCTCTGCTTATAGCCGAAGCAGAAAACAGGCGTGAGCACCGGGAATTTCTGCTCAACGTAGCTTTTTTCGATTTCCTGCGGCTCGTCAAAGCCGACGCGCCCGACAGTCACCTCGCCGCGGTCCTTTACGGACTCTTCTATACGCTTTAACACCTGTCTTGTGTCTATATTACCTGCTATGCAAATAAACATATTCGAGGGGTTATAGAAGGTTTCGTAGCAACTGTAAAGCAGTTCGGCGTCAATTTCGGCTATTGATTCAACCGTGCCCGCAATATCTATCCGCACGCTGTGGTTCTTATACATTGCGCGAAGCATATTGAAAAGCACCTTAAACGACGGGCTGTCGTCATACATACGTATTTCCTGACCGATTATGCCCTGCTCTTTTTTTACGGTTTCTTCGGTAAAATACGGCGACTGAACAAAGTCGAGCAATATATCGAGATTTTCTTCAAACCTGTCACTGCAGGAAAAGAGGTAGCATGTGCGGTCAAACGACGTAAAGGCGTTTGCCATGGCGCCGGTTTTGGCATATCTTGTAAAAGCGTCGCCGTCCTCGCTCTCAAAAAGCTTGTGCTCGAGAAAATGCGCGATTCCCTCCGGCACGCTGACCGCCGGCCCGGAATTCTTTGAAAACTTTGTATCTATCGAGCCGTATTTTGTGCCGAAAACCGCATAAGCGGAAGTATATTGCGGCATTTCGCAAACATAAACTTTAAGACCGTTATCCAAAGTCGCAAGGGTATAACTTTCGCCGATCTCACTCTCGAAAATCTGTTTTTCCATCATTTATCTCCCTTCGGCTTCAAGGTGTATACCGTATTCAGCTTAACTGTCTTCGCGGCGTCGACGACCGACTGTCTGTCGACCGCAGAAACGTACTGCGCAAATTCTTCCGGCGATACCGGATTATTCGACGCGCTCTTAACGGTATACCACGCGTCTATCGCGCCCTGGTGGTCGCCGTAGCCTTTCAGCGCGTTTACTATGCTGCGTTTTGAGGATTCAAACTCGAAATCCGTAAAATTGCCCGCTTTGACCGCTTCAAGCTGGCGAAGTATCTCCGCCTCCGCCTTTCTGGCGTTTTTATCTTCAACGCCGCTGTCAACTATAACAAGTCCCTTGCGCTTTTCACCCGAAGCCGCACAGTAGTAGCAAAGACTCATTTTCTCACGCACATTGGTAAAAAGCCGTGAATACGGACCGCCGCCGAAAATATCGCACATAACGGTGAAGGGCGCGCTCTTGCGGTCGTCGGGGTCGACCTCGGCGGAGAAGCCCATAACGAGCTTGCCCTGGGCGACGTCCATTTCCTCCTCCACCCTTTTCGCCGCGTATATCGCGCGCGTCGGCGTACTGTCTTTAACAGTTATCGCGCCGCTCCTGTCGATAAGCGAGAGGCGCGACTTAATATCGTCAAAAATGTTCTGCGGCAGTACGCTTGATATAACATTGACGCAAACAGCCGCACGGGAAAGCAGTTCTTTCCAGGCGGCATAAAGACTCGCCGGTGTAATTGCCGCGACCTGCTCTTCAGTGCCGCATTTCGGAATACCGTAAATGTCGTCCTTATACATTTCTTCAATCATACGGCGGCGGGCGTATATACGCTTTTCAGCTAATTCACCGCGTATATGCTCTATAGCTTTGCGCTTTTCGCGCTCAACATCGGCGGCGTTAAAGGCGCCGTTTTCGGCGTTCGGCTCGAAAACAAGACTGTTAAGAAGCTCTGCCGCTTTAACGACAAGCTCCTCCCCGTCAAGCGCGTATTTATCGTCTATCACCGAAATGCTCATTTTAAGAAGCTGGTAATCGCCCACCTTCTCCGCCGAAGCTGAAAGCGACGCGGAATAAAGCTTGTTAAGCTTAAAATTGAGTTTTGAAAAATCCGGATATTCTTTGCCGCAGGTGGTAAGCACAAAAGGAAGCAGCGCGAAAGCGGCTGTTTTTTCACGGTCGAGCGGCAGATAGAAGTTGTATGAAATATATGTGGTCTTAAACCTTTCGGTCCTTATAAAATTGCCCTTTGCCGCGTTTGAAAGTTCGGTAGTGTTTTCAAGCATCTGTATTTTCCCTGCTTTCGCCTAAGATTTTAACGCCGAAACCGCGAAGCATATCCGAAAGCATACTAAGCGGCAACCCGTAAACGTTGAAGTGGTCGCCCGAAATGCCGCGCACAAAGATCGAAGATATGCCTTGAAGCGCGTAGGCGCCCGCCTTATCCAGCGGGTCGCCGGTTTTTACGTATTCGTCGATTTCGGTTTGCGTAAGATTTCTGAAAGTGACGTCGGTTTCCATAGAGCGGGTATCCCTGCAGCCGCCCGACGTCACCGTAACGCCGGTAATGACCTTATGAGTTTTACCCGAAAGCGCGCCGAGCATACGCTTTGCGTCTTCACTGTCCTTCGGTTTACCGAAGACCTTACCGTCAAGCGATACTACCGTATCAGCGGCAATAACTATATCGGTATCCGACGCCTTATCCGCTACCGCCGCCGCTTTAAGACGCGAAAGGCGCATTATTTCATCCGCGAGAGGCAACGCTTCGTTTATCGTCTCGTCAACCTCTTCGGTTATAACGTCAAAATCGATGCCGAGCATTGATAAAAGCTCTCGTCTGCGCGGCGATTTTGACGCAAGGATAACACCCATGCGGCAACACTTCCTTATAATTTTAATTATTTTAACATACTTCGGACGTATTTGCAACACAAACAAACAGTTTTTGCTTGTAATTATACACATTATATGGTATAATTGCAAATAACAATATGTATAGGTGGTTGATTTTATGAAATGTCCGTTCTGTGCTTTTGAAGAAAGCAAGGTTATCGATTCCCGTCCGACAGACGAGGGCGAGCGTATCAGAAGAAGACGCGAATGTCTTAAATGCGGCAAGCGTTTTACTACCTACGAGATTATCGAGAGTCTGCCTATTATCGTAATCAAAAAAGATAAGTCACGCGAAGTGTTTGACAGGCAGAAGCTCATGACAGGTATGCTCCGCGCCTGCGAGAAGCGCCCCGTTTCCATTGAAACGCTCGACCGCGCCATTGACGATATCGAAACGCTTATTCAGAATTCGCTTGACCGCGAGGTAAAGAGCGAAAAAATCGGCGAGCTCGTTATGGAAAAGCTCAAAGAGATCGACGAAGTCGCATACGTTCGCTTCGCTTCGGTTTACAGGCAGTTCAAGGATATCAACACATTTATGGCAGAGCTTAACAAATTACTCGAAAGTTAAGGACTTTTAACACATGAATGAAAATGAACTTTTAGCGGAGCTGCTGCTGCCTAAAACGGATAAGCAGCCCGAATACTATGAGGAATTATATCCCGCGCGAAACATTCCCGAGGGCGCAAAGGTTACGCGAGTAGCCCCGAGTCCCACGGGATATCTGCATTTGGGCACTCTCTTCACCGCGCTTGTAAACAGAATCACCGCGACCTCCTCGGGCGGCGTATTTTACACGAGAATAGAAGATACAGATAAAAAGCGCGAGGTAGAGGGCGGTATTGCCGATATCATAGGCGGTCTTAACCGCTTCGGCATAGCTATTGACGAGGGCTTTATAAGCGGCGACAGTGAAAAGGGCGAATACGGGCCCTACAAGCAGAGTATGCGCGGCGAGATATACCGGTGTTTTGCAAAAGACCTGATAAAGCGCGGTCTTGCCTACCCCTGCTTCTGCACGGCGGATGAGCTTTCAAAAATGCGTGAAGAGCAGGAAAAGCTTAAAGTCCGCACAGGATACCACGGCGAGTGGGCGCGGCACAGAAACATAACTTACAGTGAGGCAAAAGCCCTTATTGACGCGGGCAAGCCGTTTGTAATACGCCTGCGCTCGGGCGGCAGCGAGAGCCGCCGCGTGGTATTTGACGACGTTATTAAAGGCAAAATAGAAATGCCGGAGAACGATGAAGATTTCGTCATCCTTAAATCAGACGGCATACCCACCTATCATTTTGCCCACGCCGTAGACGACCACCTTATGCGCACCACCCACGTTTTCAGGGGCGACGAGTGGATATCCTCCGCGCCGAAACATATTGAGTTGTTCCGCGTTCTCGGCTTCAAGCAAGTAAAATACGGTCATATTTCGCCTATTATGAAGCTCGACGGCGGCGCAAAACGCAAAATATCAAAACGCAAGGACCCCGAGGCGGCGGTTCACTTCTTTGCGGAAGAGGGCTATCCCGCAAGCGCGGTAATAGAATATCTTATGACCATTGCCGCCTCCGATTTTGAGGACTGGCGGCGCGTAAACCCCGACGCCGACTATAAATTATTCAAATTCAACCCCAAAAAAATGAGCGTTTCGGGCGCGCTTTTCGATAACGATAAATTAAACGACGTAAGCAAAATTATTATTTCAAAAATGCAAAGCGGCGCGGTATACTCCGCGCTTTGCGACTGGGCAAAGGAATTTGACGGCGATTTTTACGGCATTTTAAGCACCGACCCCGACTATACGGCAAAAATGCTCGCGGTCGACCGTGACGGCGTTAAAAACGCACGAAAGGATATAGCCAAATGGAGCGAGGCGAAAAGCTATTTCGCCTATTACTTTGACAGTCTTTTCGTCCCCGATTATTCCACTCCCGAAAGGGTCTCGCCGGCTGACGCAAAGACGTTTCTGGAAAAATACACGTCAGTTTACAGTGAGAGCGACGACCGCCAGGCGTGGTTTGACAAAATAAAAGCGATAGCGCCCGAAATCGGCTTTGCGGCGGAAACGAAGGAATACAAAGCCGAGCCCGAAAAGTACAAGGGCAGCGCGGGCGATTTAAGCGGCGTTTTACGCCTCGCCGTGACCGGGCGGACCAACACCCCCGACCTTTGCGGCATTATGAGCGTTTTAGGCAAGGAAAAATGCGCCGAGCGCATAAAGGCATATATAAACAACATTTGAAAGGCAGTTTCTATGGAAGACAACATGATTTTGAACGACGGCGCGCCGGCATCGAATTTTATTCTTGATTTTATAGACGAAGATTTGAAAGAGGGCGTGTATAACAGGGTTCAGACCCGCTTCCCGCCGGAGCCCAACGGCTATTTGCATATAGGCCACGCCAAGGCGATATGCATCGACTTCGGCACGGCGGAAAAATACGGCGGCGTTTGCAACCTGCGGCTTGACGATACCAATCCCACAAAGGAGGACGTCGAGTATGTCGACGCGATAATGGAGGATATAAAATGGCTCGGCTTTGACTGGGCAAACGTATATTACGCCTCCGATTATTTTGATTTTATCTACGAATGCGCCCTGCGGCTTATCGATAAGGGGCTCGCTTATGTTGACGAGTCAAGCGCCGATGAAATACGCGAAATGCGCGGCACGCTTACAGAGCCCGGTATTGAAAGCAAATACAGAAACAGACCCGCCATGGAAACCAAAGAACTGTTCCGCCGCATGACCGACGGCGAAATCGAAGAGGGCAAAATGGTGCTCCGCGCGAAAATCGATATGTCCTCCTCAAACCTCAATATGCGCGATCCTGTCATTTACCGCGTTCTTAAAGCGCATCACCACCGTACCGGCGATAAATGGTGCGTATACCCTATGTACGACTTCGCGCACCCGCTTTCCGACGCAAAAGAGGGCGTGACCCACTCGCTTTGCTCGCTTGAATTTGAAAATCACCGCCCCCTTTACAACTGGGTACTCGAAGCGGCGGATATAAAGAATCCGCCGAGGCAGATAGAGTTTGCGCGTATGAATGTAAACTATACCCTTACAAGCAAGCGCAAATGCTTAAAGCTTGTAAACGACGGTCTGGTTTCGGGTTGGGACGACCCGCGTATGGCGACGCTTTGCGGTATGCGCCGTCGCGGATATCCGGCGGCGGCTGTAAGGGAGTTTGTCGATAAAATCGGCGTTTCAAAGGCGTACAGCGTTATCGACTACGCGCTTCTTGAATCCTGCGTTCGTGACAACCTTAATTTTAACGCACAGCGCGCGATGGCGGTGCTTCGTCCGCTTAAAGTAATTATCGATAACTACCCTGAGGGCAAAACCGAGGAAATCAGCGTTGAAATAAACCCGAACAAGCCGGAGCTCGGCAGTAAAACGGTCACCTTTTCACGCGAAATATTCATTGAACGGGACGACTTTATGTTAGACCCGCCGGGCAAATATTTCCGCCTGTGTCCCGAAAAAGAAGTCCGCCTTAAAGGCGCCTACTATATAAAGTACGCCTCGCACGAAACCGATGAAAACGGCGATATAACCGTTGTTCACTGCACGTTTGACCCTGAAAGCCGCGGCGGCGAAACGCCGGACGGCAGAAAGGTAAAGGGCACGCTTCACTGGGTTAGCGCCGCAAGCGCGGTAAAGGCGACGGTTCGCCTTTACGACCGCCTGTTTAACGTGGAGAATCCGAGCGACGAGGAGGGCGTTTCTTCCTTTGCGGATAATCTTAATCCCGATTCGCTCACAGTGCTTGACGGCTGCCTTATAGACAAGGAGATAGCAAACGCCAAACCCGGAGACACCTTCCAGTTTATGCGGCAGGGCTATTTCTGCGTGGATAAAGATTCAAAAACGGGGGCGCTTGTCTTTAACCGCACCGCGTCGCTTAAAGACTCGTTTGCAAAGAAACAATGAAAGTAAAAGACGTTTTATCATATCTCGAAAGCTTATACCCGCCTGATACCGCCTGCGATTTCGATAACGTAGGTCTGCTCGTCGGCGACGGCGAATGCGGGGTTACCGCCGCCGTCATTACGCTTGACTGCGACGTAAACGCCGTAAGTTTTGCAAAAGAAAACGGCGCAAATCTCATTATAACCCACCACCCCGTTATTTTGGAGCCGCTCAAATCGGTTACGGCGGGCAGTATTGTTTTCAGACTGATTAAAGAAGGTATTTCGGTAATATCGATGCACACTAATCTCGACGTAGGCGACGGCGGCGTGAATGACGCCCTGTGCGCGGCGCTCGGGCTTACCGATATAAAGCCGTATACGGCGGGCGACGGATACCTGCTTAAAAGCGGCAAAACCGATAAACATAAACCGAATGAGCTTGCTTTACACATAAAAGAACGCCTCGGCGGCGCGGTCAGATACACCGCGGGCAAAAAGGATATCGAAAGCGTGCTTGTTTGCTCCGGTTCCGGCGGAAGTTATTTAGACGAAGCGATAAGCGCCGGGTTTGACGCGTTTATCACGGCGGACGTCAAGCAGCACGTATTCGTCGCGGCGATTAACGCCGGTATTTCCCTTTTCGACGGCGGACATTTTTGCACCGAAAACGTAGTAGTAGAGCCGCTGTGCGAAGTGCTTCAAAAACGGTTTACCGCAATCAAGTTCACCGCGTTTTCGCCGGAGAGTATAAAGACAGTTTAATGCAATTCGGCAAAATTTATGCCGGCGCTGATATGCGCCGGCTTTTTGCTATGTGTTACTTAAACGACGGAGGGGTTGTTTTCGTATCAGAAAATTCATTTCCGCCCGGGGAAGGTTCTGACATACTGAAATACATTTTTGCCGCTTTTGTTGTACCGAAATCACGGTTTGAGCCGCTGTTCTGCACCTTGTTGAACGCCTCTCTGAACAGAGCGTTGTGGGCTTCCTCTCGGTTAAGCAGAAAATCTATTGTCTCTCTTACCTTTTTATCCTCGATCTGCCTGTAAAGATACTCATATACAACCTTTGCTCTCTGCTCTGACGCAATATTTGAAAGCAAATCCGCACACAAATCGCCGGTCACGGACACGTAATCGCTTGTCCAAGAATACCCGGAAGCGTTTATAAGCCCCGGGTTAAGTCCTAAAATCACGTGAGTCTGAATCTCTCCGGCAGGCACTTTTGCCGCGTCAACGTCGTGACCGTTCAAGAGATTTATCGTCGTCGCCACCATCTCCATATGGCCGAGTTCCTCCGCGGCAATATCAAGGAACAAATCTTTAATCTCGGGGTCCTTCACCCTGAAACTCTGCGACATATACTGCATAGCCGCTTTAAGCTCACCGTTGGCGCCGCCAAGCTGCTCGTGTAAGAGCGCCGCATACTGCGGATTCGGTCTTTCGACCGCCACCGGATGAAAAAGCTGTTTTTCGTGTTTGAACATATTAATTACCTCCCTTACTATTATTCTCGACGAATCAAACTGTATACCAAGAATTTTTAATCATAATATACAAGCCCCTTTTCATACCTTCAAGTATAGGTATAAAAAGGGGCTGTATTTATGCGATACTTTATAATCACAAAAAAGCAAATCACATTGGCGATAGCGGTGGTGATTTGTCTTACGCTGGCGGTAATAACCTCGGTTTCGGCTTTTGCCGGAGCAAACAGAAAACTGCCTATCTACTGCGTCGACACCGACAGTAAAAAAATAGCAATAAGCTTCGACGCCGCCTGGGGCAACGACGATACGCACGCGCTGGTCGAAATTCTCAAAGAATACAACGTGCCGGCGACGTTTTTTGTTGTGGGCGCGTGGGTGGATAAATATCCCGAATCGGTAAAAGAACTCGCGGACGCGGGTCACCGCATACAAAATCACTCGAACACCCACCCGTATATGACCGAGCTTTCCCACGCGAAAACGGTAGATGAAATCACGGTTTGCAACGAAAAGATAAAGGCGATAACCGGCGTATCCCCCACCCTTTTCCGCCCGCCCTACGGCGACTATGACGACGCGGTAATAGAGACGGTAGAAAACCTTAAAATGTATCCGATACAGTGGTCGGTCGACAGTCTTGACTGGAAGGATAACGCTACCGCGGAGAGCATTTATAAGCGGGTGGTGGGCAAGGTTAAAAGCGGCAGTATCGTGCTTTTTCACAACGACGCCGAGCATACACCCGAGGCGCTGCCTAAAATACTGAAAACACTTAAAGACGAGGGATATGAGTTTGTGTTTATCGACGATTTGATTTATAAAGACGGTTACGAAATAAAGCACGACGGAACGCAGGTGAAATTAAAAGGCGGCGAATAATCGCCGCCTTTTTTATGACATACAGAACGTCCCCTGTGTTCTCCTTCTTTATCTTTCCCAATGGTAACCGCAATTCTTACAAACATAACAACTTGTATAGTTAATTTCGTTCTTTGTTTTTTCGACACCCTTATATTTCTTTCTTCTGCCTATATGCAAAAGCACTCTCGGAAAGAAGAAAAAAATCCAAGAAAATAAATCAATAGCCCAACCACCGCAAATCCAGTATAAACATCCGTGCCCTTTCTCTTTCATTCTGATTTTTGTTTTACTGCCTTGAACTTCCTGAAAAACCTGCACATCAATATTCTCACTTCCGCATTTTGGGCAAAACATTGTTTCCATTTTTCATACCCCTAACATATAATATTATCGTTGTCCTGTTACAAGACAATGATTAGTTATTAGTATGCTACCATAATATTTGTCCTATGTCAAGACAGAATATTATGGTGGGTGAGATACAAATGGCAAGAATTATCGACGGTGAAAGAATGAACCTGATCGGAAGTAATTTGAAAGCAATCAGGGAGAGTAAAAAAATGAGCCAGCAAATGCTCTCTAACAAGCTTGAGCTGTTAGGCGTTTATGTTTGCCGCGGTTCTATTTCCAGAATTGAAGATTACCAACGAACAGTAACAGATATTGAGCTTATTGCAATTTGCGAAGTCCTCAATATTTCAGTTGATGAGTTATTATCACACGACAAAACGTAAATATAATAGACGGGCGCCCGGCGGATTAAACAGCCGGGCGCTCATTTAATAAATAATATTTAATCCAAAAAATCTTTTCTGTAATCGACCTTAAAGCCCTCGGCGATTTCGCGGAGCTGGTCGTCGGTAATAGTGTTGATTCTCGGCAGGTGGGCTGAAATCATATAAAGCTGAGCCGCCTTTTCAACCGTTTCGACAAGACCGAACGCCTCGTCGATATCCTTGCCCGCGCCGTAAAGACCGTGAAGTCCCCAAACGACTATGCGATAATCTTTCATCTTTTTCGCCGTTGCCTCGCCTATCTCGTTTGTGCCGCAAAGCATCCACGGAAGCACGCCTACGCCGTCGGGAAATACGACCATACACTCGGTGCAGGTCTGCCAGAGGGTATGTGTAAATTTCTTATCGTCAAGCTCGTGAACGTAGTTCATGGCAAGCGTATAGGTCGGGTGGCAGTGAAGCACAACGCGGTTTTCGGGGTTGACCTTAAGCCGCGCCATATGGCTCATAAGGTGAGCCGGAAGCTCGCTCGTAAACCTGCCGCCGTCCGAATAACCCCAGAGCAGTTCGGCGGTTGTACCGTCCTTTGCTATCCTTATGATACCGAGGTTGTTTTCGGGGTCGATTTCAACGTTCTTAAAATATTTGCCCGTACCGGTAACGATAAATATTTTACCGATAAGCGAATCCGCCTTAAAGCCGGTGGGTATTGTGCGAATGACCTTGTTTAAGTCAAGGTACTCGCCTACCTGCGCCCCGTCGAGCAGCATGCTGATATTGCCGCCGTTTCTCTCATCCCAGCCGAGGCGGTACATATTGGCGGTGGTTCTTTTCATTTCCTCCACAAACGGAGCGGTCAAGATATCTTTCATTATCTGTTCACCAAAATTTCCTTTTCATATTTTAAGACTTCGTCTATATAATTGCCGGTTACGTTTTCGCGACGTAAAAACTCATCCCAAACGTCGCCTACCGGAGCGGTTTTAAGCTCCTCGCTTATCGCCATAAGCTCGGTAAGACGGTTTTCGTCCTGCAGCTTTTTAAGAGCGCCGTTCGGCTGTAAGAGGGCGAAAAGAAGCGCTTTCTGAACGTTTCTTACACCCGTTATCCACGCGGATATCCTGTTTATCGAAGCGTCGAAATAATCGGTGGCGATAAACACGCGGTCGAGCGCGTCGTTTCTGACGATTTCCTTTGCTATTTCTTTTGTCTCGTCGTCAAAGAGCACTACGTGGTCGCTGTCCCAGCGGACGGGGCGAGTCACGTGAAGCGCTATTTTTTCGTTGAACAGAAGCAGCGCGGAAATTTTATCGCTTACAACCTCCGTCGGATGATAATGTCCGTTATCCATAAGCGGCGTAATGCCCTTATAGTTTGAATAGGAAAGGCAAAATTCGCCCGAGCCGACGGTATAGCTTTCAAGACCTATGCCGAAAACCTTTGATTCAAGGGTTATGTAGACTTTTTTCTTATCATAGGGCTGTGCGAGTATTTTATCAAGCGAGTCCTTAAAGCGCGCGCGCGGACCCATACGGTCGGCAGGGATATCCTTGTAGCCGTCAGGTATCCAGATATTCATAACGCAGGGAATTCCCGTTTCATTCGCGAAATACTCGGATATCCTTATACACGCTTTGCCGTGCTCTATCCAGTAGTTTCTCGTATCCCCGTCGGGTGAGGAAAGGGTTAAATTATCCTTTACCATGGGATGAGCGAAAAACGTGGGGTTGAAATCGATTCCCATATTGCGCTCTTTTGCATAATCCACCCATTTTTTGAAGTGGCGCGGCTCGATTTTGCTGCGGTCTATCTTTTCGCCCGGCTCGCCTATCGCGTAGCAGGCGTGAAGATTAAGCTTCTTTTTGCCGGGTATAAGCGAAAACGCCTTATCGAGGTCCGCCATAAGTTCTTCGGGCGTATTTGCTTTGCCGGGGTAATTGCCTGTAGTCTGAATGCCGCCGGAAAGTGTCTCGCGGCTGTCAAAGCCGACAACGTCGTCACCCTGCCAGCAGTGTACGGATATCGGAACGTTTTTGAGCGCTTCCAACGCCTTTTCCGTATCCACGCCGTATTTTGCGTAAATCTCTTTTGCGCTTTCGTATCTGTTCATAAGCTTATCTCCCGTATATCAAAAGATTTTTTAACTGTTTCTCTCGCCTTGTCAAGACCGATATTCTCACTGTACATTATCTGTGAAAGTATGTTGCCGGTGGCGGTTGCCTCGTCAAGACCTATCACGACCCTTTTGCCGGTGATTTTCGCGGTAAGTTCGTTTAAGTATTTATCCTTACTGCCGCCGCCTACTATAAATATGTTTTCTATCCGCTTGTTTGAAAGCTTTTCTATCGTTTTAACGGCGGTGTTATAAGAATTCGCGAGCGAAAGATAAACGCTTTTAAGCAGGTCGCCGAGTGGAAGCTCGCGCTCGCCCAAATATTCTCTTATGGCGTTTACCATGCTTTGAGGCGCCGTAAACGACGGATCGTTCGGATTTATAAGCTTACCGTAACCGCTCTCTCTCGCCATATTCATCATTTCATCGTAGGTGTACTTCTTATCCGTATTTCTGCGGATATTCTGGAAAAGCCACATTCCCATTATGTTTTCAAGGAAACGGTATCTGTACTCAACGCCGCCCTCGTTTGTAAAGCCGGCTTCGCTCGCCGCAAAATCAAGGGTGGGCGTTTTATTTTCCGCACCGATAAGACTCCACGTGCCCGACGATATATAAACGCTTTTATCATCGATGGGACAAGCGGCGACCGCCGAGGCGGTATCGTGGCTCGGCGCGTGTATGACCTTTGCCGAAAAGCCGACCTGCGCTTTTATTTCGGGCGAAAACTCACCGAGCAGCGTCGCGGGCTTTGAAAGGGGCAAAAACAGGTCTTTTTGAAAACCGAGCAAATCTATAAACTCATAATCCCACTCGTTTGTCCTTGCGTTTACAAGCGAGCCGGTGGTGGCGTTCGTATACTCGTTTGCCATAACGCCGGTAAGCTTATAGGAAAGATAATCGGGTATCATAAGAAAATGACGCGCCTTTTTGAGTCTGCCTGAAAGCTTATCCGCGTAAAGCTGATAAACGGTATTGAAATTTATCGCCTGTATACCCGTTCTGCCGTAAAGGTCCCTGCGCGGGATGATTCCGTCCACCTTTTCGGGTATGCCGTCGGTGCGCGAATCGCGATAAGCGTATACAGGTCTTACAGGTTCTTTATTCTCATCCAAAAGCACATAATCTACGCCCCAGGTATCGATAGCCACAAGATCGGGAATTTTACCCGTTTCGCCGCATTTCTTAATACCTTCAATGACGTTTCTTTCGAGAGCGTCGATATCCCAGGTAAGACTGCCGTTTTGCTCCGTCATACCGTTTTCAAAACGGTAAATCTCTTCAAGCTCTAATTTACCGTTTTTAACCGAGCCGAGAATATGCCTGCCGCTTGAAGCGCCGATATCCACCGCCAAATAATACAAGTCTTTCACCTCGCGATAAAGCTTATAATACGAGTATAAATCAAAAAAGTGCTTATTGCAACACTTTTTTGACGTTTAGAGCCGTTTTAACGTTAAAAGCAAGCCGACGTAATAAAAGCACACCGTGAAAGCGTCTGCTTTCGCGGTGTGCATAAGTTTTACTTTGCGGATTTTATTGAATCAAGAACGGTAACTATACGGTTCTCTTCGGTATCGGTTGCGATTACGCAGGACATATAGTTATCAATTTTTCTGACGCATATATACTGACAAACGGTATTTTTGTTTACACTAAACTTTATATTCAAAACCGTTGCGTCGTAGTTTTCACCGGCGATTTTCATCTTTATCCTGTGTTGATTCGACACATCTATGCCAAGTCCGCCGTATTCCGACACTATCCGCTTTTCAAGCAGATCAAGGTAATCCCCTGCCGTAAGGTCGGCGCTCGCGGACCCAAGTTTTTCAAAGACGATAGCCAGTTGCCTTTCTCCGTCCGACGCTAAAAACCCGCAATCCGTATTTTGGTTTTCATAGGAGCTGTAAAGAGATTTCGGACCCTCCGGCAGGTCATCGGTTATGCGATATTTTATATTTGCCCACTCGTTTATGTATGAGCCGTCGATAATCTCGCCCTTGGTATAAGGCGTAAGGTCATTGTCCTGCCCGTCCTCACCCTGTTCATAAAAGCCGCCGGCATCGTCTTCATCCTCATCACGACTGTCAGAAGCCGAACCCCGTTCTTTATCCTTTTTTTGACTCTGCGAGCCGCTTTCATTACCGATAACAAACGTTTTAACGGCAAAAACGGCGGCTCCCGCTATCAGTAACACACCCGCTATTATAAGCACTATAATCAGTATAGACTTTTTCTCGCTTTTCGGAGCGGGAGCACTATCGGCGTTTTCCGCACCCGGAACTTGCGGCGGTGCATACTGAACCGGCGCGGTGTACGTGTGTTCGCTGTAAACGGGCTCCTGATAATTATACTGATACGTTCTGTCGGTATCCGGCGACACCGGCGCTGTGTCAGCATAATAATCAACAAGCGGCAAACCGCATTTCGGGCAGAAAGTCCCTTTTTCAAAAATCAGATTGCAATCAGCACATTTTTTTGCCATTTTAACTTCCCCTCATATTTTTTGATGTTTCAAAGGTCGCCGTGTGTAATCAGGTCACTGCAAATGTATTATAGGGAATAACCGGTATATTTCTATCCTTTCACCTTTCTATAATTCCTATTTGAAATATTTGACCGCCGACTCAAAGAGACGTATATCGTAATTGCCGGGTACGTTCTTATAAAGTCCGGCGCCGACGCGTTCGCTGTGCCCCATTTTGCCGAGCACGCGACCGTCGGGCGAAGTGATACCCTCTATCGCGCAAAGCGAGCCGTTGGGGTTGAACTGAATATCATAGGTGGCTTTTCCCTCAAAATCGACGTACTGCGTCGCTATCTGACCGTTTTCGGCAAGCTTTTTCACCGTTTCCTCATCGGCGTAGAATCTGCCCTCGCCGTGAGAAATAGGAACGTTTACGACGTCGCCCACATTCATGAGACTAAGCCACGGAGACTTATTGGACGCGATACGGGTGCGCACTATCTTAGACTGGTGGCGCGCTATCGTGTTAAAAGTAAGCGTCGGCGAGTTTTCATCGGTATCGATAATTCTGCCGTAAGGCACAAGACCGAGCTTTATGAGCGCCTGAAAGCCGTTGCATATACCGAGCATAAGTCCGTCCCTGCGATCGAGCAGGTCGGTCACCCCCTCTTTTATCGCGGCGTTACGGAAAAACGCGGTTATGAATTTGCCGCTGCCGTCGGGCTCGTCGCCTCCCGAGAATCCGCCGGGGATAAACACCGTTTGCGCCGACTTCAACGCTTTTGCAAATGTTTCCACCGACCTTGCTATGCCGGATGAGGTAAGGTTGTTTATAACGATTATTTCCGGCTGCGCGCCCGCGTCGGCGACCGCCTTGGCGCTGTCATACTCACAGTTGGTGCCGGGGAAAACCGGTATAATAACGGTGGGCTTTGCTGATTTTACAGCCGGAACCGACACAGTTTTTGAATTATATGAGTAGGTCTCCGGCGTTTTTTCTTCACTCTTTATGTTACAGGTGTAAACCGATTCGAGTTTATCCTCATACAGTTTTGAAAGCTCATCCGCGGATATACTTTCGCCGCGCAGTGTAAATCTGTTATCGTCGGTTATAACGCCTATTTCCTGACCGCTTACGCCGTCGGTCACTTCAAGCAGGAACGAGCCGTAGGAGTAACCGAAAATATCTTCCACCGTGAGCGCGTCGTTAAACCGGAATCCGAAACCGTTTCCGAAAGCCATTTTCATTACCGCCTCGGCTATACCTCCCATACCGGGGGTGTAGCAGGCAACCGCCTTGCCGGAACGCAAAAGCGACGTGACCTTTTTGAACACTTCAAGCAGTGACGCCGTCACCGGCAGTTCGTTCTCATCCGTTTCGGGAGCAATGCCGATAACCCTGTTACCCGCCGCCTTAAAGTCGTTTGAAACGATATTCTTTACCTTTTCATCGGTTACGGCAAAGGAAACGAGAGTGGGCGGAACATCGAGGTTTTCAAAAGAACCGCTCATCGAGTCCTTGCCGCCGATAGCGCCGATGCCGAGCTCCATTTGCGCCTTGAACGCGCCGAGCAGCGCCGCAAACGGCTTGCCCCAGCGTTTTTTATCCGTTCCGAGTTTATGGAAATACTCCTGGAAAGTGAGATACACGTCGCGGAATTCCGCGCCGGTCGCGATAAGCTTGCACACCGATTCGACGACTGCGAGATAAGCGCCGTGATAAGGGCTTTGCTCGGTTATAAACGGGTTATAGCCGAAGGACATAACAGAGCAGTTATCGGTATGCTTTTTCTCAACCGAAATTTTCTGCACCATTGCCTGAACGGGAGTAAGCTGTCTTTTACCGCCGAACGGCATCAGTACGGTACCTGCCCCGATTGTTGAATCGAAGCGCTCGGACAGTCCGCGCTTTGAGCAGATATTAAGATCGCCCGCGAGGGCTTTATAGTTTTCGGTAAACGAATCGCCGATTTTTTTATCGGGCGCGGCCGCTTTCAGAACGCAGACGTCAGTATGCTTGGGCGCACCGTTTGAATTCAGAAATTCACGGCTTATATCCACGATTTTTCTGCCGTTCCAGTTCATTATGAGGCGCGGCTGTGCGGTCACCTCAGCCACGGGGCAGGCTTGCAGGTTTTCTTCGTTTGCAAGCGCGAGGAAGGCGTCAACATCGCTCTTCTCCACCACCACCGCCATACGCTCCTGGGACTCGCTTATCGCAAGCTCGGTGCCGTCGAGTCCCTCGTATTTCTTCGGTACGGCGTTAAGGTCTATTGAAAGACCGTCCGCCAGCTCGCCTATTGCCACCGATACGCCGCCCGCGCCGAAATCGTTGCAGCGTTTTATCATGCGGCAGGCGGTCTTATTGCGGAAAAGGCGTTGAAGCTTGCGCTCCTCGGGGGCGTTGCCCTTCTGCACCTCGGCTCCGCAGGTTTCGACCGAGTGTGCGTTGTGCGCCTTTGAGGAGCCGGTAGCGCCGCCTATGCCGTCGCGACCGGTAGCGCCGCCTATAAGTATCACTACGTCGCCCGGCGCCGGCACTTCGCGGCGCACGTTTTCCTCGGGCGCCGCCGCTACTACCGCGCCTATCTCCATACGCTTGGCGGCATAGCCGGGATGATATATTTCATCAACTATTCCGGTGGCAAGTCCTATCTGATTACCGTAGGACGAATATCCCGCCGCCGCGGTCGTTACCAGTTTACGCTGCGGAAGCTTGCCGGGTATTGTTTCCGATACCGGTACTGTCGGGTCTGCGGCTCCGGTTACGCGCATGGCGCCGTAAACGTACGCACGTCCGGAGAGCGGGTCTCTTATCGCGCCGCCTATGCAGGTCGCCGCGCCGCCGAACGGTTCTATCTCGGTCGGGTGATTATGCGTTTCATTTTTGAAAAGCAGCAGCCACGGCTCTGTTTTACCGTCGACGTCAACATTTATCTTCACCGTGCAGGCGTTGACTTCTTCCGATTCGTCGAGCTTATCAAGTTTTCCGTGTGCGCGCAGGTATTTTACCGCGACAGTCGCGATATCCATAAGGCAAACCGGCTTGCTTCTGCCGAGTTCTTTGCGAACGGCAAGATACTCTTCATATGTTTTTTGTATGAGCGGGTCGCAGAATTCCACGTTATCTATGTTAGTAAGGAAGGTTGTGTGCCGGCAATGGTCGGACCAATAGGTGTCTATCATCCTGATTTCGGTAATTGTGGGCTCGCGCTTTTCCGACTTAAAATAGTCCTGACAGAAGGCGATATCGTCAACGTCCATAGCAAGCCCGTAATTATCCGTAAACGCTTTAAGCCCGGCACGGTCAAGACTTAAAAAGCCGGTTAGTGTTTCCACCGTTGTGGGGATATTGTAGTTGACTTTGAGCGTTTGCGGCTTTTCGAGCGCCGCTTCACGCGCCTCGACCGGGTTAATGACGTATTTTTTTATCTGAGCGATTTGCTCGCCGGTCAGGTCGCCGTAAAGGGCGTAAACCTTTGCCGAGCGTATAAGCGGCCGCTCGGACTTTGATATTATCTGTATACACTGCGCCGCCGAATCGGCACGCTGGTCAAACTGACCGGGCAGATACTCAACCGCGAACACAAAAGCGCCCGAAAGGTCTGCTTCGCCTGACGCGATATCCAACTGCGGCTCGCTGAATACGGTTTTGACCGCGTATTCAAAAAGCTCTTCGGAAATGTTTTCCGCGTCGTAGCGGTTAAGTATTCTTACATCTTTAAGGTTTTTGATACCGAACAGACCGTTTATATCGCCAAGCAGCGCCCTTGCTTCGCCGGCGAGTTCTTTTTTCTTTTCAACAAAAACGCGATATACCATTTTTCAGTCCTCCCCGTTTCCCGCCGCCAGCGCGCGTGCGCCTATATCACGGCGGTAAAAGGCATTTTCAAATCGGACGGTGCCTACCCGCTCGTAAGCGAGGTCAAGCGCCTCTTTAAGCGTGTTTCCCTTAGCGGTAACGCCGAGCACCCTGCCGCCGTCGGTAAAAAGCTTACCGTCGGCAAATTTTGCGCCCGCGACGTATACGTATGGCTCTGTCTTTTCGGGTATTTTAATCTCATACCCTTTTTCGTAAGAAGCCGGATAACCCTTTGACGCCATAATCACGCACGCCGCGTGACCGCCGTAAAACTCGACGTTTATATCGGCGAGGCGCTCCTCTGTCACCGCCTTCATAACGGTCAGCAAATCGGTTTTAAGCAGCGGCAGTACCACCTGTGTTTCGGGGTCGCCGAAACGGCAGTTATATTCGATGACCTTGGGGCCGTCAGACGTTAGCATAAGCCCGAAATAAAGGCAACCCTTGAAGGTCCTGTTTTCCTTCGCCATCGCGCGGACGGTGGGCAAAAATATCTCTTCCATGCAGCGCTTCGCGATATCCGCGGTGTAATACGGATTAGGCGCGACTGTTCCCATACCGCCGGTATTAAGTCCTCTGTCGCCGTCAAGCGCGCGTTTGTGGTCCATTGACGATACCATCGGAACTACCGTTTTGCCGTCGGTAAACGAAAGAACCGATACCTCGGGTCCCGTCAGAAACTCCTCAATAACTATTCTGCTTCCGCTTTCGCCGAATTTTTTATCCCGCATCATTGATATTACGGCTTCTCTCGCCTCATCCTTTGTCTGCGCGATTATAACGCCCTTTCCGAGCGCCAGCCCGTCCGCCTTGATAACGGTGGGAATCGGCGCGGTTTCGATATATTCAAGCGCGCTTTTTATATCCGAAAAAGTTTCATACTTTGCGGTGGGTATGCCGTATTTTTTCATCAGTTCTTTCGAAAAGACCTTACTGCCTTCGATAATCGCCGCTCTTTTTACCGGGCCGAAGCAGGGTATTCCCGCCGCTTCGAGAGCGTCCACCGCACCGAGCACAAGCGGATCATCCGGCGCGACAACGGCGTAATCTATGCCGTTTTTCACCGCGAAGTCCGTTATTTTATCAATATCCTTTGCACCGATATTCACGCAGGCGGCGTCCTTGCGCATACCGCCGTTGCCCGGAAGAACAAAAATTTCAGTGACCGACGGATTCTCTTTAAGTTTCCTGATTATCGCGTGCTCGCGGCCGCCGCTGCCTACAACCAACAGTTTCATAAATACTCCTTAAAAAAAGCGTTATATTTTATTTGCCCGTTAAAATCAATGGTGGAATAAGCGCATACCGGTAAACGCCATCGTCATACCGTATTTGTCGCAGCACTCTATAACCAGATCGTCGCGGATGGAACCGCCCGGCTCGGCTATGTATTTTACGCCGCTTGCGTGCGCACGCTCAATATTGTCGCCAAAGGGGAAGAACGCGTCTGAGCCCAGCGCAACGCCGTCTACCGTATCGAGGTATTCTCTCTGCTGCGCCTTGGTAAAGGGCTCGGGTCTTACGGTAAAATACTTCTGCCAGTTGCCCTCGGCGCAGACGTCCTCCTCATTCTGATTTATATACCCGTCTATAACGTTATCGCGGTCGGGTCTGCCGAGTTCGGGCTTAAACGGCAGATTCAAAACCTTATCCGCCTGTCTTAAAAACCAGGTATCCGCCTTGGTGCCGGCAAGTCTTGTGCAGTGTATTCTCGACTGCTGACCCGCGCCGACGCCTATCGCCTGTCCGTCTACCGCGTAACATACCGAATTCGACTGTGTATATTTAAGCGTAATAAGCGCCACGATGAGATCGCGCGCCGCGGCGTCGGGCAGGTTTTTGTTCGCCGTCACGATATTTGAAAGAAGCTCGCGGTTTATTAGAAAATTGTTTCTGCCCTGCTCAAAGGTAATACCGAAAACCTGCTTACGCTCTTTTTCAGCCGGCACGTAATCGGGGTCTATCTTTACGATATTATAGTTACCTTTGCGCTTTGATTTTAATATTTCGAGCGCCTCCGGCTCAAAACCGGGCGCAATAATACCGTCGGAAACCTCGCGTTTAATCATTTTTGCGGTGGTTACATCGCACACGTCGGAAAGCGCGACCCAGTCGCCGAAGGAGCACATCCTGTCGGTACCGCGGGCGCGGGCGTACGCACAGGCGAGCGGAGAATCGTCCAGCCCCTCGATATCATCAACAAAACACGCTTTTTTAAGCTTATCCGAAAGCGGAATACCCACCGCCGCGGAGGTCGGGCTGACGTGCTTGAATGAAGTGACCGCGGGAAGTCCCGTCGCCTCTTTGAGTTCCTTTACCAACTGCCACGAATTGAAAGCGTCAAGAAAATTTATATATCCGGGTCTGCCGCTCAAAATCTCTATCGGAAGATCGCTTCCGTCGTCCATATATATGCGCGAGGGCTTTTGATTTGGATTACAGCCGTATTTAAGTTCAAATTCTTTCATGTTTATATCTCCTTAATGTTTATTGCAATACCGCGTAAAAATGAAAAATACAACCGTTTTACCGGTCATACTTCTCCTGTCATTTTATTTATAAGCCGACTCTGCACAGCGCCCGACACGAGATCGGTATAGCGCACATAGAGGGATATTTTGTTATCGTTGTCGAGCGCGTTCCAAAGGTTGTTTGTAAACGCATCGATATGATCGTTTATCATAACTCTTTCCGGCTCGCCGCAAAACGTGGGAATGGGGTTGCCGTCGGTGATATAGGTATGGATAAAATGACCGAGTCCCGCTTTTGAGGGATATGCGAACGTATAACGCGCACAGTCGCTCCCTGAAGAATCCACCGATTTGAGGATACTCATCTGATAAGTGAAATCACCGCCCGAAAAGGTAATCATTCCGCTTATTCGCGGAGTGAAATTGGGCGCGTCCGGCTCGAAAGCGCGGGATGAGAGCGCATCGCTGAACGAAACGCCGTTTTTAAGTCCCTCGTATACCGTATCGGTCTGATCGCCGTTTGTGACTATAAGGTTATTCTTATACTCCCTTACCGCGGCGTAGATTATGAGCGTCGGGTCCTCGACCTTTGAGGCGTCAAACGGTTCGGTAAAAACCGCGCCGTCCTTTTCGGCAAAAACTCTGTTGCGGGAATTTGCGCTTCTGCCCATAATGAAATACGCGCTGACCGCGTTTTTGCCGTCCTCCGTTTTGCCGATAACTATACCGCGCCCGACGTAAGGATTTCCCTTTATAAGCTTTCCGATGTCGTTTACTTCATAGACGTTCATTTGTTTTAATCCTTTCTGAAATAATCTCTATCGCCTTAGGCAGAATCTTCCATTCCGCCTGCCGCATAACTCTTTTTTGAAGCCGCTCGGGTGTATCGCCCGGATAGACCCTGACCGCTTTTTGTTCGATTATCTCGCCGCCGTCGGGTATTTCGTTTACAAAATGGACCGTGGCGCCCGTCACTTTCACGCCTTTTTCCAGCGCCGCCTCGTGTACGCGAAGACCGTAAAAGCCCTCGCCGCAAAAGGAAGGTATCAGCGAAGGGTGAACGTTTATTATCCGGTTTTTGAAGGTATCGGTAAAACTTTTGCTTAAAATCACCATAAAGCCCGCGAGCACGATAAGTTCAATACCGTTTTCCCTTAAAACCGAAATCAGGCGGTTTTCAAAATTCGCGCCGCAGTCCTGCTTCGTTATTACCGCGGTTTTTATTCCTGCCGACCCGGCGCGCTTTAAGGCGTAAGCGTCCTGCCTGTTCGAAATTACGAGCACGACCTCGCCGCTCTTTATAACGCCCGACCTTTGCGCGTCGATAATCGCCTGCAAATTAGTGCCGCCGCCGGATACGAGGACCGCGACCCTGACTTTTTTTGCTGACATATCGTACCTCATTTAATTTTTATTTTTTCGTCGCCGCTTACGATTTTTCCTATTACGTAAGCGTCTTCGCCGTTTGCTTTTAATATTTCAAGCGCGA
Source organism: Clostridiaceae bacterium (assembly GCA_016287385.1). Taxonomy (GTDB): domain Bacteria; phylum Bacillota; class Clostridia; order Oscillospirales; family Acutalibacteraceae; genus UBA737. The sequence goes on from JAEEWM010000027.1 coordinate 46,651, forward strand.
GCGGCGCGTCGGCGCCGTCAACTACTATACTCATCCCGACGCCCATATTAAAGGTATTGAACATATCGCGCTCGGAAATATTACCGGTTTTCATTATAAGGTCGAAGACCGAAAGCACGCGAACGCTGTTTTTATCTATTTCCGCGCACAGCCCGTCCGGTATACTGCGCGGGATATTTTCGTAAAAACCGCCGCCGGTGATGTGCGATATACCTTTGACGGGAATCCGGTCGAGCAGTGCAAGCACCGGCTTAACATAAATCTTTGTAGGTGCAAGCAGCGCTTCGCCAAGCGTTCTGCCGCCGAGTGCCGCTACCGGCGCGTCAAGGTCCGCGTTTTCCACGTCAAAAACCTTACGCACGAGCGAAAACCCGTTTGAATGAACGCCGGACGAAGGCAGGGCTATAACAACGTCACCCTCGCGCATGGTGTTATTATCGATTATTTTATCTTTATCCACAATTCCGGTACAGTAGCCCGCCAAATCGTATTCATCCTCGGGATAAAAGCCGGGCATTTCGGCGGTTTCACCGCCTATGAGCGCCGCGCCGGACTGCACACAGCCGTCACATACCCCTTTGACGATATCGGCAATTTTCTCCGGCACGTTTTTGCCGCAGGCGATATAATCGAGGAAAAAGAGCGGTTTTGCGCCGCAGCAAATTATATCGTTCACGCACATCGCGACACAGTCGATACCGACGGTATCGTGTCTGCCGGTCAGGAAAGCAATTTTAAGCTTGGTACCGACACCGTCGGTGCCCGAAACCAGCACCGGATTATTTATGCCGGTAAGATCAAGTGAAAACAGCCCGCCGAAACCGCCGATACCGACGTTCGCTCCCGGCGTCGCCGTGCGGGCGACGTGCTTTTTCATTAGTTCTACCGCCTTGTATCCGGCGGTTATATCTACGCCCGCCGAGGCGTAAGCTTCTGATTTTGACTGAAGGTTCATAACACTATTCCTTTCCGTTCCAACAGTAGGTACACAGCTTGCACGCGGGAAGACCTATCGCCTTCTCCACACCTTCGAGCGACTGAAACTCCAGAGAAGCGAGGTGCAGTTCTTCACAAATTTTCTTTCTCATACGCTTGCCGCGTTCGGTTTTGCCGTCGCTGTATTGGTCAATAAAATTAAAGCCCTCCTCACCTTCAAGTTCCATGATCACCCTTCTCGCGATAAGTTCCATATCGCTCGTGGCGCGTGAAAAATTCAGGTATTTGCAGCCGTACATGATAGGCGGACAGGCAGAGCGCATATGTACGCTTTTGGCGCCGTTCTTATAAAGAAACTCAACCGTTTCACGAAGTTGAGTACCCCGCACTATCGAATCATCTACAAAAAGAAGACTTTTATCTTTAATAAGTTCCGTTACCGGAATCTGTTTCATTTTTGCGATTTTATTACGCTCGTTCTGAACAGCCGGCATAAAGCTGCGGCTCCACGACGGCGTATATTTAATAAAGGCGCGCGCAAAGGGTATGCCGCTTTTGTTCGAATATCCTATTGCGTGAGGCGTACCCGAATCAGGCACGCCGCCGACGTAATCAACGCCGGCGTTATTTTTGAGCAGTTCGTCGTTTTCCGCCATAATGGCACCGTTACGGTAACGCATCATCTCTACGTTCACTCCCTCGTACCGCGAGGTAGGATATCCGTAATAGCTCCAAAGGAAAGAGCATATCCTCATTTCACTGCCCGGCGCTTTTAGCTGCTTTATTCCGGCACAGGTAAGTGATACTATCTCTCCCGGTCCCAGTTCCTTTTCATCGGTAAACCCGAGCTTCAAATACGCGAAGTTTTCAAAAGAAACGCAGTATCCGTCTTCCCTTTTGCCTATGAGCACGGGAAGCCTGCCCTTTAAGTCCCTCGCCGCTATAATTCTTCCGTCATCGGTAAGTATGAGTATGGAAGCCGTGCCCTTGATTACGCTTTGAGCAAAGCTTATACCCTCCGCAAAATCGTTTTTCTGACTTATAAGCGCCGCCAGAAGCTCGGTAGAGTTGACGTTTCCGCCCGTTTGCGCGCTGAAATGACCGCCGCCGTTAATATAAGTTTCTATAAGCTCCTTTGCGTTATTGATAACCCCTATCATACAAATCGCGTACGCGCCGAGCTTTGAGCGGATAAGCAGCGGCTGCGGGTCGTAATCGCTTATTATGCCTATTGCAGAATTGCCGTTCATTTCCTCAACGACATGTTCAAATCTGGTACGAAAGGGCGAATTCTGTATGCTGTGAATATCACGCTGCAACCCGCTTTCTTTATTCCATGCCGCCATACCGGCGCGCCGTGTACCGAGATGCGAGTGATAGTCCGTCCCGAAAAACACGTCTTCAACCGCGTCATGTTTACTTACAACTCCAAAAAAACCGCCCATATTTCCTCCTTGGCCCGCAAGGCCGTACGCTATCTGAAACCCGGTTTATACTACTGCTTATTATTCGCCGAAAACTCTGCGCATCATTTCGTTATACGCATCCTCGACGCCGCCCATATCGCGGCGGAAACGGTCCTTATCCAGCTTTTCGTTGGTGTCCGCGTCCCAGAATCTGCACGTGTCAGGCGATATCTCGTCAGCCAGAACTATTGTACCGTCGGAAAGTCTGCCGAACTCTAATTTGAAGTCTACAAGCTTCACATTCAATTTGAGGAAATACGCTTTCAGAACGTCGTTCACCTTAAAGGCAAGCTCCTTAATTCTTTTGATTTCCTCTTTCGTTGCCAGATTCAAAGCCAGCGCGTGATACGAGTTTATCAGCGGGTCGTGCAAATCATCGTTCTTGTAGGAAAACTCGATAGTCGGCTCGGCAAACACAATACCCTCTTCAACGCCGTAGCGTTTTGCGAAAGAGCCGGCGGAAATGTTGCGGATAATTACTTCAAGAGGTACAATACTCACTTTTTTGACCACGGTTTCCCTGTCGTTTAATTCCTCCACAAAATGGGTAGGCACGCCTTCCTTTTCAAGCATTTGCATAAAAAAGTTGGTCATACGGTTGTTTATCGCGCCTTTGCCGCTTATGGTGCCTTTTTTGAGCCCGTCGAGCGCGGTGGCGTCATCCTTATAGGAAACTATCACCTCGTCCGCGTTCTGTGTCGCGTAAACTCTTTTTGCCTTGCCTTCGTAAAGCTGTTGAAGCTTGCTCATTTTTGTTCCTCCTGTAACGCTTTATCTTTTTTGATGACCGCCTCATAATCGGCAGTCCGTTTTTCGGTAAGTTTTTTTGCTATCGCGCCGTCGCTGACCGCTAAAATCTGCGCGGCAAGTAAAGCGGCGTTTGTACCGCCGTTGACCGCCACCGTCGCGACCGGTATGCCCGAAGGCATCTGCACTGTTGAAAGAAGCGCGTCCATCCCGTCAAAATGCGCCGAGGCGCAGGGTATTCCGATAACCGGCAAAACGGTATTGGCGGCAAGCGCGCCCGCAAGATGCGCCGCCATACCCGCGGCGGCTATAAGCACGCCGAAGCCGTTATCCTTGGCGCCCGCGGCAAACGCCTTTGCCTCATCGGGCGTACGGTGCGCCGAAAAAATATGCACCTCGTAAGGAATATCCAGACTTTTAAGCGTATCTATCGTTTTTTTGACGACAGGCATATCGCTGTCGCTCCCCATAACAATACCGATTTTCATAAACTATCTCCTTAAAAAAAGTATAGGGGCACACTTAAACTGTACGGTTTGAGTGTGCCCAGACGGTCGGCATATATAATCCCTTGCTCCCATGTGGTTTTCCACTTTTCCGTCAGTCATAAGGGACACGCCCATTATAGCACAGAATTCAAAATAGTGTCAAGTGATAACCGCCCGTATTTTGACCTTTTTCCGTTTTGTACAAAAAAACGGTCGGCACAGCCGTGTTATTAGAGCACACAAACAGTTTTCAGACCGCAAGGACTTTAAGGCGTTAAGTCGACATTCCGCGAGCAGTGTGATATTTGTTTTTTAATTTGTGTTTTATTTTGCAAAAAACAATTGATTTAGAAGGTCGGTTATTGTATAATCAACTTATCGAAAAGGTGGGTGCAAAAATGGCGCGTGACAACAGTTTATACAATAAATCCCTGGCGGCGTTCAAGGAGGAAATAATAAATAACAGTTATACTTTCCAGTCAAAACTGCCTCCGGAATCGGTCCTCGCCGAAAAATTCAACATCAGCCGGAGCACACTCAGGAAGGTTATGGAAAAATTAAAGGAAGAGGGCTTCATCGAATCGCATCAGGGGTCCGGCTGGTTTGTGTGCAATAAAAGCATTAACCGATATATTCCCGTAATCATCCAAAAGGACAGTCAGAATTACCGCCTGACGGAAATATTTGAAGGAACGCAGGATTTTTTCGACAGCATAGGTTTTTCATCATTGCTTACTCTTGCAGAAACCAACCCGAAAAAAGAAATCGAGCTTATAAACAAGCTGATAAGCAACGGGCATAAAAATTTCATAATATACCCCCTTTCACATAACAGCAATAACGTTTTCTATCAAAAGCTGCTTCGCAAAGGTTACAACTGCGTATTTGTTGATACTCTGCCTGAAAAAATCACCTGCGATTACGTGACAAGCTGTAATTTTCTCGGCGGATATATGGCGACTAAAAAGCTGATAGACCTAGGACATACGGACATCGCTTTCTGCTCCCTGCCGTCTCCCGAGCAGGCAAATACCATAAGCGAGCGTTACGAGGGTTATTTATCCGCGCTTGAACAGAATAAAATACCTTTTTCGGAAAGTATGGTTTATATCAAAAAAGATATGACCTTTGAAGAATTCGGCGATTATGTGGTTGAAAACCTGTCTTCAACCGCGCTATTCGCTTCTACCGACGAGCTGGGTCTTATCCTTATGAAAAAGTTTGCGCTTTCAAGCAAGCACCCCGCCATTATCGGATTTGATAACACCGTACTGTCGTCGAGTCTTAATATGGCGTCTATGAATCAGAATTTTTATGAAATGGGAAGAACCGCCGCCCGGCTCTTATATGAAAGAATCATAAACCCGAATAAAAGCTACGAGCACATATACATACCCGTTTCCCTTGAGGAAAGAGCGTCACTCACAAGACCCGCGGACATATAGCGTCAAACTTTCGCTTTGCGGCGTTTGGCGCGCAAGTGTCCCGCTATATGACAATATGCAACATAAAAACCGGCTGAAACAGGAAATTCGTTTCCCGCTTCGGCCGGTTTTTTACCGTACTTTAGAGCGCCGCGCTTGCCGTCGCTTCTTATCAGAATATCTCCACATCCCAGTCGGAGAGATACTGGAACAGACGGGTAAGGTCCTTGTTGTTGACGCTTCCGTCGCCGTTTACGTCAAGCGCGCTTTCGTTCACTTCCACATCCCAGTCGCTGAGATACTGGAACAGACGGGTAAGGTCTTTGTTGTTGACGCTTCCGTCGCCGTTGATATCGCCGGGAATGTGGTTGGACACTGTGATTTTGCCGTCAGTTACGGCGAATTCAACGTTTACGTCGTTTATATCACATACGTCCTCGGGATCGTAAGTCGCCGTAATGTCCCTTGCGCCCTGTTCGGCGTCATCCGCCACCGTAAAGGTAAGGGTTGCAAAAACCGTTTCGGATTCCGTCATATTTTTAAGTCCGTCAAACCAGTTAAGGCATAAGGGGCTTACAAGGCGTTGCGACGTAATTGCCTGACCGCCGATATCACCGAAAGTCACCTGTGTGAGCGTCAGATCATCCGGGAAGGATATTATCAGCTTTGCGCTGGTGATGCCGGGATTGTTTTTAAGAGTTATAACGACGTCAGCGCTTTTGCCGGGGGACGTATTAACGGCGGAGATCACTATTGTCGGCACGTTTTCGTCAATGACGCCTCCTGCCGATACTCTAAAACCGACGCCGGCAAAAACGGCCGCCGTTATGCAAAAAGAAAGAATAATTGATAATGCTTTTTTCATTTGTCATTCCTCCGACTGTTTTTGAAAAATACGCCGCGTTTATCCGCTCTATGCGGCAAAACACAAAGCATAATAACAAGCGTCATTCCCGCTTGCTTTTTATCACTATCCCGAGTCCCCTTGCCTCGGATACCAGCTCCGTGCGTGTCTTGAAACCGGTTTTTTCCATAAGATGCTGAATATGGCTTTTAACCGTCGCGACCGAAATTGAGAGCCGTTTTGCTATTTCAGCGTTGGTATCGCCGGTCGTCAGTTCTTTAAGGACATCCAGCTCGCGCTCGGTAAACTCGTGATTTGTAGCGTTTCCGATACGGATAAGCGGCGTTTCATCAGGGTATATGTGCTCACCCGCCATGGTGCGCTCCATTACGTCGAGGATGCTGTCCTTCTGCCCGTCCTTATACCAGAAGGAATCGACGCCGATTTCTCTCGCCCTTGCAAGCCACGAATACTCGGGCATGGAAGTAACTATGATAATTTTTATATCGGGAAACTGCTGCTTTATAACTTCTGCCGCGTCAAGCCCGTTATGGTCGAATCCGGTCATAACGTCCATTAAGATAAGGTCCACCTTGCTGTTCCGACAGACGGAAAGCGCCGCCGAGGCGTTGGCGAGCGAAAGAAGATGCTTAAAATTATCGCTCGCGCCAATGTATATTTCAAACAGATCACGCGGTATATCCTGATCCTCAACTATCAATACGTTATATGCCACAAAAGCACCGCCTTTAACATTTTCCCCGCCCTGCTTCCGGCAGGGTTTTCCGTATTCCGATTCTAAACCGTGAACGAAATCCGCACATCAGCCATCCGGCTGATTTTTCATGAACTTAAGAGTCAGCGAAAAGGTATCGCCGGCTTCGGCAAACACCTGAGCGTTTTGCTTCCCCGCAAGCAGCGAGAGATTGCCGAGGCCGCCTGTGAAGCGCACTTCGCCTGTCGGTATTTGTCCGTCGTTTGTAAACGTACAGGCAATATACTTATCGGTCGACTCGAAGGAGATCTCCATGACCTTCGCGCGGGCGTGCTTGGCGGCGTTCGCAATAGCCTCCTGCGCCGCGGCAAAAAACAGAGTTCGCTGCTTTTCGGATAATTCCGCAGGCAGTTCGTTTTTCCGGACAAGGCGTATTTTGAGCACTTCGGCAAGCTTTTCTATACGGACCGCCGCCTTCGGCACGGCGATTTCATCCGCTTCCATACACAAAAGCAGAGCGTTTTGCTTCCATAGCGTAAAAATCCGGTCAAGCTCCGCCGCGTCGTCGCATTTTGCCGCCACGGTCGAAAGCATCAGTCTGTTCATTTCATCGTGGATATTTACCTTTGCCTGTAATATTTCCCGGCGGCGTACGGTATCGTCAATGCTTTGCGTATACTCTTTAAGTTCAAGATTAAGTCTTGAAAGCTCGGCTTTATCCTCACTGAGTTTTTGCGTTTCGGCGTATTCGGCCGTAATATCCGAAGCTATCATCTCGTGCAGGCGCTCGCCGTCGAATATTATTTCGCGACAGGTAAAGCGCCAGCGTTTTCCCTCTGCCGTAAGCATTCCGTCCGCCACGGCGTCATAAAACTGATTTCCGCTTAACAGCGGACTGCCGGTTATGTCGGCGCACAGGCGGTTCATACATACGTTTGAAAAGAGGACTCTTCCGTCATCACGCCAACAGCATATACCGCAGGGCATACGGTCGAGGCAGTGCTTTACGGCGTTCGGCGTAACGGTGTGCCTGCCGCAGCGAACGGTTAATACGAGCACCGCGGCGCCCGCCGCCGTTAAAAAGACGAGGGATAAAGCTAAAAACACAAAGGGTATTTCACCGAACCCGCGGCTGACGGGAGCAGACCTCGCAGAATCACCGAACAGGTGAATATCAAACAGTATCTGCCAAATGTAATAACTGCAAAAAAACGGTATCAGCGCAAGCACGGTAAAAGCATACCTCTTTTGAGTAATCGAAAGAATCGTGCTGAAAATACCAATCACGCAAAGGAGCAAGGTCCAAAACAGGAGTAAAGAAAGCGTAAGCTCCGAAACGTCTATGACGGAAATCATCAGCTTTCCCCCCTTTCGGGGAAGAAAAAGCTGATATAGGTAATATCGTCCTCCCTGACTGTTTCGGTAGCGACTCCGGCTTCAAGAAGCGCGGCGCTATCGGCTTTTGAAACCTGCGTTTTAAGATTTTCAAGCGCCAGCTTACATACCGTACCGTCGCCTGACGATAAATTGACAAACACACCGCATAGAAACGAAAGATTTTCCGTAAGGAGTGTTCCGAACGCTTCAAACACGGCAAGTGCCGCGTCTGCCGGCACCGCGCCGTCCGCCGCGCCGACAAGCTCACCGGGAATACCGGAAAAGTTAAGGTATCTCAGCACTTCCGAAAAAGAGAGCGCAAGCTCGCCGGTTTTTATCGTCTTATTCTCATAAGACAAAAGCATCAGGTTTGCATAACGTTTGGTGTAAGAAGCAAGAAGCGTTATATGATTACGGCATTTTTCCCTTATCACCGTATCGCCAGAAACAAGCGCCTTCTCCGCGAGCGTTGATATTGCCTGCGACTGCCGCCACGTGCGCTTTGCGATAGTATCATACACAGCGGTACGCTGCTCGATTTTCGTCTGCTTTTCTTTCAATTCGTTTTGCAGACGGGTAAGCTCCGCTTCCTGTGCCAGGCCCTCTTTTGCCTCCGCAAGTTCGTCGTTAAGGCGGTCAAGTTCGGTCAGGTCATCCTGCCAGAAGCCGAAACCGCCCGGAATCGCCATCCTATGCAGAACGGTATGTTCGGCTATCCTCGTGCCGTCGGGAGCGGCAAACTGCTCAACCGTGAGCGGAACGGCGGAGCGGGAGAGATAAACCGGCGTTCCGTTACGGTCGGTTATCTGAGCGGAAAGCGAAAAAACGCCGAACAGCTTTCCGTAACTCTTATTTGTGGGTATAAGCCCCAACTGCATACAGCACTCCAACATTCCCGCGACCATGCAAATCAATGTTTCGGGAAATTCCACTATATAAGAGCCGTTTACCTTAGGCATTTTCTCAGTCATCAGAAGAACGCTCATCGCCGCGCCTATGAAAAACGGAATTGCGGTAAGCCACGCGTTCTTTTTTGAATTGCCGATGCGGCATCTGAATACAAGAACGAGGACCGCCGCAAGGTAGAGCGCATATTGCCAGACAGTTATAATATAAAACAGCGGGCCGCGCGAATAGTCGCCGTCCCAGTTTTCGAAGCCGGGTTTGAAGCTGAAAATAAGCTGATGCGCGTCGTTTGTTAAAACCAGCAGTATAAAGACGGCGGTGAGAGCCGCGGTCCAATGCCACCTTGCGGGCATCTTCAAATCGCCGTTTGTTGAAATGAGCAGTGAAATATAGAGCAAAAGCAGCGGAAGCAGCAGCATAGGCACGTAATAAAGATACCACGTATGCCGTGCGAGAATCGCCACGCCGGCAAAAGCACTGTACTTGATGCCGCGAAAAAAGATAAGCAGAAAAGCCATCCATGAAATCGACTTCATCATAAAGGACAGATACGTCGGACCCGATACCCGGTATGAGTAGTAATGTATGAGACATGCGGAGATAATAAGCAGATATAACGTGGAAACATTGCGGGTCGGGAAAGCGTCGGGAAGTATACTCGCGCACGGGATAATATTGACCGCCAGCAAAAAATAGTACAGCGCCAGTCTGCCGAGAGTCGCCTTCGCAGTGCCCATCCGCGTTTCTCCTTTCCTTTTGCGTATCTGATATTGAGGTATGCCTTAATACCGTAAGGATATATTTTTTATACCATAACGCACGACGAAAATCAAGGTATCGGTGCTGTAATATACTCATAAGGGCAAAAAACTCATCGGGCAAACGCCCGATGAGTTTTTAATCAGAATATCTGCACGTCCCAGTCGCTGAGATACTGGAAGAAACGCGTCAAATCCTTGTTGTTGACGTTGCCGTCGCCGTTGACGTCAAGCGCGGCTTCGTTTACCCATACATCCCAGTCTGAGAGATACTGGAACAAACGTGTGAGGTCTTTGTTGTTGACGCTGCCGTCGCCGTTGATGTCGCCGGGGATATATGCGGCTCTGACTTCAACGTTGACATTTACTTCCCCGTCCGTAACGCTGACAATGATTTCGTCCGCCTCAATCTTTTTGCCGTCGATACTCAAAACGTAGGTTCCCGCCACAACGTCGGTAAACGTGTATGTCGCCGTACCTTCGCTTATCTGTACATCGGCGGTGTAGGTGACGCTGCTGTCGTTAAGGTCGGTAAGGATAACCTTTGAACCGGCGGCGTCCGCCTTTGCGTCTGTCGGTACAAGCTGACCCGAAACGGTATAACCGGGTATCTCATCAACGGTTGCCGCCACGGCGCCGTGTCTTACCACGGTGTATTCAGCGCCGGTTTCATCGCCGGAAGCGACGTCTTCGCTTATCACCTGTACAACTTCGATATACTGACCTTCAAGGACGTTTCTGACCGTAAAGCTCGATACCGCGCCCGCGCTTATCCACTCTGTCCGGTCAAATTCACCGTTGGCGGGATAGTCCGCGTCAGGCTGACTGTCAACGATTCTGTAAAGAATATCTCCGTTTACTGTAAGTCCGGTAATCTGTGCGCCGTAAAGGGTTACTTTTACATCGCGTTTGCCCTCAACCTGCGCTGCCGATATTGAGGTGAACGAATCCGCATACTTAACGTTTTCTTCCGGAGTTTCGTTATGTCCCGTAACGTCTACCGCGGCGCCCTTGGACATACCGCCCGCGGCATTGACCGCTACCGCTTTAATCCTTGAATCCACTGCCGGCTTCGGAACTGTCACATTAAAGCTGCCGTCGGCAACGGGATTAAGGATGGCGGCTATCACCGTGGAAGTGTAAGTATCGGGATTGCCCTCGTCGTCTTCAAATTCATAATCGTTTTCAAACGTTATTACGACGAGTTCTGCTCCGGGCGCGTTACCGGTGACGCTTACCGAACCTTCCTTTTCGCCCTCGGTCACGTTAAACTCGGGAGCGGCGGGAACAGCCGTATCGACCTTAACCGTTATCTGCGCCGTATATACGGCCATACCGCCTTCTATACGCCAGTTGCCTGTGCCGGCGCCTGAAGTCAACGACAAGAATGCGGGGTCGCACTTGTTCGCGTCAAATATCACCTTAAGCGTTCCGGTATATACGCCCGCGGGTGTGTTCTGATTTGCTTTGATTACGAACGTACCGTTAAGAGCGCCGCCGGGGGTAAGCACCATATCATCGGCGCCCGTGAGTGTCGCCGTAAGGTTTTCATCCTCGAATTCAAGCGTAGCCGCAATCGCTCCCGCGTCCATACCGGCGCTTTCGCTGATGCCGAAGTTTACGGTGGCGAAGTATTTACCGTCACTGTCTACACTGTTACAGTTGATAACGGCTTCTGTTTCACTGTGAACGTCCGTTATCGCCTTATTGTAGGAGGATACTATTCCTTCAACCGTAATTCTGTTATCAAAGCCCTCGGGCGTTGTAACTTTTACGGTGTAGGCTCCCGCCTCGCAGTTGCCGATAATCGCATAGTCTCCCTCGTTTATAAAGGATTCTGCCGTGACAGTTTCGCCGGACGGCGATATTATTTCTATCGAAATTTTGCCGTTTACGGGAGCCGCCGCAAAGATTCTGAGGCTCTGTCCCGCTTTCACGGTAATACTTCCGGTAAGAACATCCTGACCTGTGACCCAGCCGGAGACAAGCGTTCCGGCGCTGACCTTGTTTCGCATAGCGGATATCTGTTGTTCGGTACCCGCGTAGAAGTGCTTGACAAACGGTCCCTGCTCTTTCACTATCGAAACGGTTTCCGGCTCACTGGCAGAGTAAGAAAGGACCGCCGTATAACCGGTACTGTCAAGCAGTGCGGAACGCGTTACGGTAAATTCACCGATAAACTCAGCTGTCTGCCCTGCCGGGATAAGTATACTGTTACTGCTGAAATCGACCGTTTCGACCTTGCCGAGCGAAGTATAGAGAGATACACTCGGGCTTATGGCAACCGCTTTGTCGCCGTCGTTGCGGAAGGTCACAAGTACCTCGCCGGTACCGGTCGCTTCGCCGTTCGGTATAACCACGTCCTTTATAGAATACGTTACAAGCTCAATATCAAGCGGCGGGTCAAATACGACAGCCGTATCAAGCGCGGATATAAGGTCGTAAATACTATCGGCAATCTTAACTTCCTTCATTACCGTGGCGCCCATCGTAACCGCAAGGTCCGCTATGGACATCGCCGTAAGCATTGAACGCTGTTTCCATTCGTCGTCAAGCTTTGTGAATACCTGGTCGGCAAGACTGTCCCACGTGGCGGTCGCCGTCGCACCGAGCGACGCGGAAATCGCATTGGGGCTGAGCGTTACCACAAGCAGAGCCGAGCGGACTATCAAATCGTACATCGCCGCGGTCCAGTAGTTGACTACTACCATGGCATTTTCGGCATTGATCATATCGGTATTAAGCAACGCCTTCTGATAATCTCTGAAGCTCATGACAAAGTTTGTGTCTATGCTGAGCTTTGTGCCGGTAGAGCTGCCTACCAGCCAGAGGTTGAGGTCCTTATACCTGCGCGTTGATATCTGATCGATATTCGCGGCTGCCGCTATCTTCTGTGAGAGACCTTCAAGATATTCCACGATTTCCTTTACAGGATAGGAAGAATTCTTTCCTATATTCGTACCGTACCTGCCCGCAATAGCTTTTGCGGAATCGAGCTTGGCTATCGCGCCTTTCCTGACTTCGCGGAAAATTCTCTTTTCCATTGTCTTGTCAAGATAACTGTTAAGGGTCTTCTTGGTACCGGAAGCCTGCATGTATTTAAGGAACGCTTCCGGACTTGCCTGTTCGGTTATAGCCGCAACGTAAACCTGCTCAAAGAGAGCCGCCATAACGCCGCTGACGTGCGCTATCATCCAGTTGGAATCGGTTTGTTCGCTTCGGGTATACTTGGCGCGCTGAACGTTAAGATATTGCACGAGGTATTCCGCTATATCCTTCCTGTCAGCCTTAGACATCGGCTTAAACGCACCCGGTGCATTTGCCGCCGACTTGAATATGGCTTCCTCGATTAAATCCATCAGCTTATTTACAAGCGGCGAACCCGTGCTGAGCGCACCGGTGGTAAAGTCGTTGCGGACCGCCTCGTAGGTGTGATAATTGAGTTTGAGTGTTGCGTCGCCGAACGCGCCCATCGCCTTATTCATCTCATCCTGCTCATTTGCAAGCTGTATGAGCTGCATGGTGTTCTTTATAAACTCGGCGCAATCCTTCAAGGCATCAAACTCGCTTGCAAGCTCAAGTCCTTCGTTTCCGAGTACGTCGAGAATTGCCGAATAGTCCTTGGTGGACGCTTCACCGAGAGCGGTGCTGAAATTCTTTACCTTGTCTTTGAGCGAGCGGAAGTTTTCTTTCGCCTCATAAACGTCCTTTACCTTTCCGATACCATCCGCGGTCTTGGGGAATATCTTTGCAAGGTAGTTGTCGTTTATGTCTTCATTTTCATATGCCGCCTTTACGGCATCCCATGTGGTTTCAAGCTTATACTTCTTGATAAGCTCGTCAAAGTCCTTGTCATAATCGCCGCGCAGATAGTGATTGAGCATAATATGACCTTTTTCGAGCAACACCGTATTATTGAGACCTATTACGGAGCCCTGCAAAGCGGTAAGAAGTTCTGACGCCCTGAGCAGACGCTTCTGTACGTCATTGTAGTTGTAATAATCCTCGTCGTCGAAAACCTGGTCGTTTACAGAAGTCATATAGAGGCTGTGGAGCATCGCAAACGTCTCGGTGAACTGTATCGTTATTTCCGCATTGATGGCAAAGCAGTTGTCTGCAAGTCCGTTAAGTTTGGTTTCAAACTTCGGAAGGTCGTCAACACTGACGCCCGCCTGCGAAACAAGCTCGTCATAGGCGAAAAGTCCGGTGTTTACGATATTGATAAGACTGCTTATCTTGCCGTCGAGTTCACCGAGCCTGGCGGTGAGACTGCTGTTGATTCTCTTTGCGGGTTTAAGACTGCCGAAGTTTTCTATCTGCCTTATATTGGTCTCGATTTGGCTCTTCTTCGCAGTACCGGCTTTAAGAGCGTTCTTGAACGGCTGTATATGGCCGATGATACCGTCGGCGGTATCAAATACCGCGCCCATAAGCAATGTTCCGGTAAACACCTGGTCAATGAGCGATTTTTCATCATCGCCGCCTTCGGCATCCGGAAGCTCAGGCTTCTCGGTAGTGTTTGCGCCGAAGAATCCGAGCACGTTTGCAACAACGGTAGATACAAATGACAAATACTTCTGAACACCGACTATGACCTTTGCGGTCTGCATCATTTTGGCGTTGGTGTAAGCGTCTTCAACTCTGGTGCCGAAATCGCCGACCGTTGAATACATCATTATACCGAGATTTTTGGATATCTCGCCGATAAGTTCCGCAATCCTTGACGGGTCTTCGGGTTCACGGTCATCTTCTTCGTTACCACAACTGCCGACCGGCTTGCCGCCGATGTATATGACCGGCTTAAAGTTGGTCTTCTTGGGAGGCTTGGGCAATTCAATCGGATGCGGCTTGATATCGGTCGGAACGCCGTCTTTGCCCTTGCCTATCACGTTGAGCTTATAGATTACATAAACGCTTTCGCCCGCCTCGATAGGTTCGAGTATTATCTCTTCGGGTACGGGCTGGTCATCCCAGCTGAGATACCACTGAACGAGATCCTCGGAAGAAGCGTTCGCGCCCGGATAATCATTCATACTGCCGGTCTTGTAGGACGAAAGTCTTATTCTCTCGCCGTTAAGCGACGGTATATCAAGCGCCGAGAGCTGTATCTCGTCGGAACGACCGAAGCCGGAATTTGTCAGAACAATGGCTACATAGTAAACGTCGGAGTCTTCATCAAGCTGGAACACTTCCTCGTGATACGTAATATCCGCGGGAAGCTGAACGTTCTGAACGACCGGGTCTGTAATTCCGGTATACGTCCTGCCGGCGCGCTTGAAGCTGTACTCGACCCACGCGTAGCTTGTTCCGGATGATTCCCTGATATTCTCCGCCGCCTCGGACGCCTGCTCGGGCGTCATATAACCGGCGTCTATCAGATAAGTAAACATATCGTTACTGTAAAGCTGTGAGAGCGGTTCAAGGTCAAAGTCTATTGCAAAACTGCCGTTTGCAAGGAGAGTTCCGACGTCAATACCGTTGCTGGTGGCAAATTTGCCGAGTATTTCCGCTTCACTGAGTCCGTCCCAGCCCTTTACGCCGCTCGCCTTTACTATTGTAGGCGATACGTAGAAGTCCGCGTTCTTGAGCGTTGCACCGGAAGCAATTTTGCCGTTTTCATCGGGCATCATATCGGATATGATGACCGTAAATTCGAGCTCTTCAATCGATTCGAGATTACTCGGATTATCAAAGCCTACCGAAAGTCTGGAATGTTCCTCGCTGGTGATGATATCCTGCGAGAATCCCACCTTGAAGCCGTCATTATTCTTGGCGGAATTTGTAGAGGATGAAGAGCTTGAAGCTCCGGAGCCCGACAGAAGCTTTTTACTGAAGGTCTTTGCCGGCGCGTTGGAGCCTGTCGAGAACGCGCCCTCTAAACGTTCGGTGGTATAGAGCGATTCAACGTTGTCCCCAAGATAATAGCCGTTGGGGATATAATCAACCTGTACGGGTATTGTACGGGTGATTTTCTTCATTTCGGTAAGACTGCCTTCGGCAAATTCGAGAGCGCTTCTGCCTTCAACGATAATATCGAACTTATAAAGCTTCGGCGTTTCCTTGGTGTGAAGCGGTACTCTCGAATCCGGTTCGCCTATGCTGCTGTCGGCGGGCGCTACCGTAAGTACCCTGCCGTTCTCCGATACGGATATCTTATTGTACAAATGCTTTGTGAGATATCCTCTGTCGTCAATGGCGGTGTTTTCTTTATCCCAGACGGTGTAATAGGTGTTCCAGCTGCACCCTTCCGGAAGCGTTAAGGTATAGTTATCACCGACTTTTTCCACCACAGCGTCAATATAAAGTGCCGAAAGGTCAAGATTCCACGAGAAGTCAAATGTCTCCTGCGGAGCGAGCGTGCCGACTTCAAGCGTATCGGTATATCCGTCCTTACCCCTGAATTTAATGTACTGCGACGGGATATCACGCGATTCTATCCTTACGGTAACGTCGGTGACGTTGTGATTTGCGTTGCCGACTGTCAGGTCGGTGTTCATAATCGCAAGACGGCTTATTATTCTGCCGTTTGTATAGGTTATTTCCACCTCGTCCACCGGATAGTCCGACATAATATCGGGTTTCTCAGATTCATAGGCGCCGCCGTATTTGAGTTTATACATCGCGTCGTCATACGCCTGATTCTTTGAGGTATAGGAATCTATGGTCTTTTCGGTAGATGAAGAAGAAGTGATAACGAAAAGCTGCTGCTCAACTATTATTTTTTCCGGAATCATATCGATTATCGGGAGAACCTCGATTTGACCGGTAACCGCTTTAAGACCGTTTCCGGAAACGCTGATATTGTACGTACCCGACGGAATATTAGTGAACTGTACCGTTCCGCCGTTTGACAGGTTACTGCCTACCGTTACGGCGCCGCTTATATCGCCGGTATACGATTTCGGGTCTATCGGCTGGACGCTGTACGCGGACGATACCGGACCGTAAAGCGTGACTTTACCGTCGGTTATTACCGTTCCGTCGGCGGTGACTACCTTAATCACCTTGGTGCCGATGGCGTGCGCGGTCACGTAAACCGTCATCGGAATGTACACGGTATCAACTTCATCCGCACTGATTATAAGGGTAAGGTCATACTTGCTCGCGCTTACGTTTTCCTGCGGCGCGAAGGTTACGGAAATTCTCGCGGCGCCTTCGGCGGTTCCGATATCATAGCCCTTGAAGTAGGGGTAAACCGTTGTGGTAAGCGCGTCTTCCGAAGGAACGCCGCCCACCGTAACAAGACTTGCCCACGGAACAGAGCATCCGTTCTTATCAACAAGTACGGCGCTAAGTCCGGTAAGATTACCTGTGCCGAGGTTTACCACTCTGTAACTGAAGGTTTTTGCCTCGCCGGGTGCGGCGGAGGTCTTTACCGCGAGAGGATCTGTATCGGCGCTCATAAACCCGTCCCCGTCGGAGGCGAGATTAAGGTTTGTTATATCCATAATCGGCTTCGGAACCGTAACCGTAACGCTTATGACCTTATCCACCGCGTAGGCGCCCTTATCCGTATCACAGGCAAGTGTAAGAATTATCTCATATTTGCCGGGGAGACATCCGGCAGCGTCTATCTGCATAGTGGCGTCGATCGCGTTGTACTCTATTCCCTTGCCGTTTACCGATACGCCTTCGGTCACCGCTTCAAGCAGGCTTGCGGTCTTCTTATCCAGCACGAACGCGTGGCCGCCGGACATAAATTTAATCTGCGGTAAGACGGTATTTCCCGCTTCAAGACTTCTGGACACAGCGCTCACGGTAACGTTGCGCATATCAAGATAACCGATATTTTCCGCCGCGCCCTTAACCTTTGTAGTATCGCCGGCGGTGACCGATACATTGTTTCCGGTCGTGAAGTATACGCCGTAAACGTACATATCGGTGCTCGCAGTGCGGTTTGCACCGGCGTTTTTCACGGTTGCCGCCACTCTCATGGCGCCGCCCGCGTTTGCGGGAAGGACTATCTCACGGCTGTAATTACCGGCGGCGTCTACATTTGCCGTATATTTCCAAATCTGATCGCCGGTGATGGAAATTTCAATGCTGTCGCCTTCGCTTAACCCTTCGGAAGTACCGCTTACGGTGACGGTATCGCCGGTCTTGTATACCGCGGAGTCGGTGGCAACCGTCACGCTTACAGCCGGCACGACCTTTGCGTTAAAGGTACAGGCGTCGGTCATTCCGCCAAGCTCCGCCGTGGCGATTATGCCGCGGTCGCCGAGGCTTATCGCAGTGAGGTCGAGGTATGCGATATAGCGGTCGGTTGAGGTATCGTAAACGGCGGTGGATATTATATCCGTACCGGCCACCATTACCTTTACTACGGCACTCTCGTTATTTGCTTTTCCGTCGGAACGGATAAGCTTTACGCGAACGCGGTTGCCGCTGTCCTTAGTTAGGTAAGCCGCGTCGTTTTCAACGGAAACGCTTATGCCGTCAGCCACCGTGAGGGTTTCATCGTATCTCACGCCGGAACGCGAGGACATAACGATGTTGTACTCCGAATCGGCGAGAGCGGTAAGCGTATACTCGCCGGTGGGCAATACGTTGGCTATCCAGTTAACCGTGGTCTCGGCTATCGCGCCCGGAAGTACCGAACGGTTGACTACCGACTCGCCTACCAGTACGCCCTGTGCGAAGAGCGATACCTTGAACGCGCCGACCGATTCGCCGGTACCGACGTTTTTAAGCGTTATCTTTGTCTGCATATCCGCGCCGAACGCCGCAGTACCCTCGGTCACAAGCTTTGTGACTTTAAGCGCCGGCATGGCACGGCCTTCAAGCACGTTGCCCTCTATCGCCTTATCTGTATAAGCGTTGTTGAGTTCATTCGACTCGTCGACTGTGGACATCGCGTCACATACGGCGGTAATTCTGCTTGCCGCCTCATAATTCTTCCATGTAAATTTAACTTCTTTGGACTCGCCCGCAAGAACTGAACCTATAAGCGCCGCGCCGAGATAGCGTTCGTCGGCGTAATAGGTCACGGTGGAGCTGTTCTCCGCGGCGGCGTCGCCGATATTCTTCACTATCGCGGTTATTATCGCGTCGGAGCCGTCAACCTCGAGGTTAATGCTCTCTACTGTAAGGTCCGCTTTTTGCAGAGTTACAGTTCCGAGATTATAGGTCCATGTGTTATCCGCACGGTCTGTGTCAAGCGTGCGCGGATACGGACCGTCCGCCGTGAAGGTGACGGTCTGCGACTCGCCGTCCTCCGGAACAAAGCTCAGCGTAAGCGTTACCGATTCGCCGGGCGCCAGTGAGGATACCGAAATGCTCGTCGCCCACTTGCCGTTTATGCGCGCGGTAAGCGGGAACTCGCCGGTATTATCGTTACCGGAGTTCTTAACCGTTACGTTAAAGGATATCGATTTGCCCGAGGCGATATTCAGCCCTCTTGTCGCCGTCGCGCCGTTTACAAGCGATTTTCCTTCGTATGTGACGGCGGTTATCCCGATGTTCGGGAAAACAGTGCGTCCCGAAGCGCCGTAAACGATAGCGCTGCGCTGGTTATTGAACATATCCGCTTCTTCAAAAGCTATGGAAACGTCATTTGCCCTTACGGTGTAAACGTGCGACCGGTTATCCGTGGCGATATCGGTAAATTTGACGTCGGCACACTGAACGGTGCGCTCCTCTCCGCCTATGATATAGGTCTTTTCGTAAACGGACGTTATCCTTTGATATCCGAGGTAAACGTCATCCTTATAAAGACTCACTACGAACTCGCTGGGGATCGGGTTTTCGGGTTTATCGTTCATAACGCGGGCGAAGATGACTATTTCCTCGCCGGCGTCTACCGTGTTGGTCCGGGAAACCGGCTGACCGCCGACCGTGATTTCAAGCCCCTTACCTACCGAGCCGGAAAGAATTTCCGGAATTATGATAAGGTCGGGACGGTCATCGTTTACGGTTACCATTACGTTGTGTACCGCGTAGGAATCCGTAGGCAGATCTTCCGAGTTGTATCCCTTGGTGATAAGGGCGTTTGAGGTGCCGTTATCGTCGGTGACGGTAAGGGTGGCGATATACGTGCCCGAGGCGGTGTATACGTGAGTAGGCGCAATGCCCCAGCCCGAGGAACCGTCGCCGAAGTCCCACAGGAAGGTCTTAATCTGACCGTCGGGGTCATAACTGCGCGAGCCGTCGAATACCACCGTCTTATTGACGGTAGCGTTGAAGTCAACGCCGGCGTTGGCTGTGGGCAGTGCGTTTATGACCGTCTGTGTGCTTACCTGAGATTTTTCGGGGTCAGGCGAAGTTCCGACACGGAATTCGTAAACACCCGCCGGCATTTCGGCGTTTGCGTAAAGATCAATGTAGAAGTAAACCAGCTGCATACCGTAAGAAGTCACGGTGACCGATTCTTTATCAACAAGGGTGAACTCACCGGTCTTTCCGTTCTTAACGGGCGCTCTGTACAGGTAAAGCATTACGCTTTCGGGGTTCTTGCCGGAATTGTATACCGTCGCCTGGACGCCGAGTTTTACGGTATCGTCTTCATCGTGGAACCTGCCCGTATCGTAGAAGACGGCGGTACGCTTCAATACGCCTTGATCTTCAAGATAAATTATCTTGCTCGTTTTAAGCTCGGTGACCGCGGTTGACGAGCCGTAGACCACCTTGTAATAACGCGGCAGAATGTTGCCGTTACTGTCACGGAGGATTTCGTCAACAACATAAAGCAGGTCCTTTTCCTCGCCGTCTACCGTATAAGTATCTTTCCAGTAATTCGAGAATGAAAGCGACGTCGGTTCATCACTGTAATCGGCAGTCGCGTAACGGTAAACCGCCGCTATATTCTCGCGTGCGAAATCAGCCGATTCGCCGATCATGAGTACCTGATACCTGAGCGCCGCGTTCGCGTCGCTCAGAGCGGCGGTATTTATCGGAGCCGTGAAGACGTAGGAGTCTTCCCCGCTCTTGTTGCCGCTGAGCCCCTCCGGAACAAAGACGTTGACGCTTACGTTGGTCTCGGTGTTTCGGATAAACTCGGGCAGACCGTTGGAGCCGACTATTACCGACATCGAATCGATGTACTGACCCGTACTGTCATCAAGCACCTTGACGCTGTCACGCGCCACGATATGAGTATTGACTTCGCTTATAAGCGAATCAAGTTCAACACCCTCATAAGGTTTATGAGTTATGGTTGCGGTGAAATCCCTGATAACGCCGTAAACGTCATCAAGATAGTGCTCTTGAAGCTCGGGCATCTTCCACATTATCGTGAAGTAGCCCCAAACCATATTCGGCAGATCGCCGCCGTCGTCCGCAAGGCCGTTGTTTATGCCGGGTATGTCGCCGAGCACGAGACGGAACGAATTGGTGTTATAAGAGCCGAACGAAGAGCTGACTATCTCCCAGGTCGAGACGAGTCCCGAAGTATTCGACACGATATCAAGCTGACTTGAATCGAGTATGACATTCTTCGCGACGCCGGTGCCTCCGTTGGTGACCGATACCGCAAGGCGGAAGCTCGCGTTCGGATAAATCTTATGCGGCAGGTAATAATCAACGGTGAGCAGCGGCTGCGGGTTTACTCTGATTTCCACCGCGTCGGTCGAAGTGGTTACAAGCTTTCCGTTTACCATATAGGTAATGCGGGCAAATACCTGATACGTTCTGCCGGACTCGCCGCCCATTCCGATACCGGGTATTATCTTCCACTTGCCGTTATAGGTCGCGCCCGAAGCAATAGCCGAATCGGAAGCGCCCTGAGTCTGAATAATGTATACGTTATCGGTTATGAAAGTTACTTCCTTTGTAACCGGGTCGGTATACTGTACGACCACTTCGGTCGTGAGACTTTCAAGACTGTAATTCGGATAGTTATTTGTGATTTTAAGTTCAGCGTCAAACGCCTGACGTTCAAGCGAAGCAGTTTGTGAAAGCGAAAGCTTAACGATTTCATAAACGCCGCCCGAAGCCGACTCGTCTTTCTTTATTCTTTCGCCGGTTTCGTTCTGGAAGACGAAATAATCAAGCTCTTCCACCTCGCTGTCGTCCGGCATCTGAATTTCAAGCTGCTCTTTCTTTCCGTTTGCGGTAACAACCTCCATATTGATCTTCTGTTTGCCGGGGTTGTAGATGGGGACGCGGACCTGCGTAGTCTTCGCGGGATATACGGGAAGTCCCGTATCCTCATCAAAGCTTACGTAACTGCCGGTCACTCTGAGTCCGATTTTATTTGCGGACGCACTGCCGTCAATAAAGGTCGGCAGGTCGTAGTATCCCGGCTGTACAAGCAGCTGTACCGTTACGTTTGACATAGCGGGTATTGTTCCTATATAACCGCCGCCGACTACCGATATGCCGCTTACGTTACCGTCTATTACCGCTACCGCGTCGATTACGTCGATAAGACTGTGGTTGACTATCCTGGTTTCAAGCACCGCCGCGCTCTGCATGTTTTTGGCAATAGTGAACCAGGGCATCGTACTGCCGAGGCTCGGCTCGGGTATTTTAACGCCCAGATCTATTGACAATTCTATTTCATATTCATCGACTATGGTGGTTTCGGTAACAGTCCAGGTGATCTCAACCGGGTTGGTAATGAGTTCGACTTCCTCATAGACCGGCTGAGTCATAGGCATAACCGTAAATTCGCCCGTATAGGTCTGCTTACCCTTTGCCGATACGGTGAAATCGTAAACGCCTATCGGTTTATCATTAAGTGTGGCGATGCCGTTTTCATCCGTGGTAAGCGAATAATTCAGATAGTATATATTTTCTTTTCCGTTTACATACTGTATGTACGGTTCACGGCCGTAAAGCGTTATGACGGCGCCGGAAACACTTTCGCCGAAGTCGTCGCGCACCTTGAACTGAACCGAACCGTACTCGAGCGCCGTAACTTCAAGCCCTACCGGTACAGCAAGCGAAACCGCGCCGTTTGTAACGGTAACGGTATCCTGATATTTGCCGAGCTGTACGGAAGATGTCGGCGCCATGATTACGCTGAAAGTAAGACTCTCGCCGGGTGCAAGGGTGGTCTTGTCCGGCTCACCCGCTCTTATAAAGCCGAGCGTGCCGTTTTCGACCCTGATGTTTCTCATCGTCGCGATACCCTTGTTGGTTACGGTAACCGTCTTTGTCACAGTAGAGCCCGGATTTGCCGCGGCGGTTATCGCCTTGGTATCCGCGTAAAGCTTCGGAACGCCCGGTCGCATACTGAGTTTTACCGTGGCGGTGGCGGAAGCGCCCTCTATTGAGGAGAACTGAATTATGTACTCGGCGCTGTCGGCGCAGTCCTCATCGGTAAAGAAGTTGAGCGCCACCTGGAAGGATTCGCCGGCGCCAAGGGTGGATTTGACGGTTGAATAATCAAGCATTGCAGTAATGCCGTCATAATCGTTGCCGTTGAGCAATACCGCCGAAACGCCGGTAAGGGCGCCGTCGCTGCCGTCCCACGCGCTGTTATAAAGGTTTATCTTTGCGGTGAAATCGGTATTCTTCGCCGCCGTAACGGTAGTGGCGGTGGGCTTGGTTTCCATACCGTAGATGGTGATATCGCTGCCCCTTATACCGCTGCCGAA
This sequence comes from Clostridiaceae bacterium, assembly GCA_016287385.1. GTDB lineage: Bacteria > Bacillota > Clostridia > Oscillospirales > Acutalibacteraceae > UBA737. Next base: position 69,850 of record JAEEWM010000027.1, read on the forward strand.
GAGCTTTTCAAACGCATAGGCGCTGATGCTCCATTTACCCGCGTCGCCGTTTACGGCTTTGAACGAGTAGGTGAAATTACCGTTTTCATCAGCGGTGAGGAATATTATCTTTTCGCCGCGATAGAAGTTTTCATAATCCTTCGGCACGTTGCCGCTTACCTCCGCTCCGTCGGGCAGTCTGTCGCCGTAGTACGGAGCAAGATTCATATCGAGGACTATGGTGCCGGTATACGGTGTGTTGCCCACGCCGGCGTTACCGGTTATCGTAACCATTTCGCCTACGAAATAGTTGTTCATCGAGGTGCTTACGCTGCCGACGATATCGTCGATAAACATTATCTGGGTATCGTACGTCGCAACATAAGAAGCGCCCTGCGCCGAGAAAGTAAGGGTGTACATACCGCTTACAAGTCCCTCGGTGAGTATCGCGCCGGTAAATTTACCTGTGCCTCTGTCTGTAAGAACCGCTTCACGGAATATGCTGCTGTCCGAATTATATTCGATACGCGCCGATATCATCGCGCCGTCGTTTACGCTTGTAAGCAGTCTGTCGGGCTTTGAAGCCAGCGACATTTCGCCGCTTACGTCTATCGAATAACTCGAGCCGACAAAGATGTTCGCGCCGAAATCCTCGTCTTCGCCGGTCTTGTTCGGATTAACTGTAAATTTAAGACCGTCTGTTACGGTAAATTCATAGCTGTAAGCGTAACTGCCAAAGGCGGCATCGACGGTATCCCAGTCAAGCGGTGTGTAGTAGGTGGTTTCAAAATCGGCGCCGTTGCCCTTTTCAAGGGTTATCATGAGCCGCCAGTTGCCCGAAGAATCGGGTTTCCAGTTAAGTATCTGGACAGAAGTACTGTTGCCCTGAATACCGTTATAGTTATTGGAAGAAACGGTCTGCCACTTTGTAGGAGCGCCGTCCGAATCGAGTTTGTTTGCCCAGAGTTTAAGAACGTACGGCTGATAAAGCGTCGCAACGCTTCTGTTGGATACGCGAACGAGGAAGCTCGCGCTGTTGCCCCATTCGACAGTATCGGCGGGAGCCCACGAAACGTCGGAGAGCCAGAGATCAGGCTTAATGACGGTAATATTTACAGTATCTTCTGCCGCCTCGGACGCGGTTTCAAGTACCGCGAGGTCCGCGTCGGTCACAACGCTTACGGTATGCACGCCGTCGCTCACTACCCATTTCGCGGTAATTCCCGTAGAGTAAGGAACGCCTTTTTTGAGGGTATCGGCGGCGACTTTAACCGTTTTGATAATAGTGCCGTCAATGTAGAAGCGTACGTTTACCGCCTTTGATATATCGGCGTTCGGCGTGAGGGTCGCCGTCAGCGTGAGCGTGCCGCCCTGCGCTATTCTGCCGCCCGTCATACCTATCGGATATTCTATCTCAAGCCCGGTCGCTATTTCCGCCTTATCAACCGTGAATTCCGCGGTTTCAAACATAACCGAGTTATCGCTCGAATCGGTTTCGATGAGAAGCGGGTCGTCCGCGGCGATTATAACGGTATGACGTCCGGCTGTAGGCGTCGCGTAGAAATTGACGTTTCTTGAAGCGCCTGCCGCAAGAGTCACGGAGGCGGTGTCGCAAAGCGCGCCGTCGATGTAAAGCGAAATATTGAATTTCGCGTTTGCTCTGCCGGAATTGGCGACGCTTACCGAATAGATTACTTTTTCTTCCGATGTAAGTCTCGCAGTCTTATCCAGCGTGGTGCCGTTTTTCCAGTCACCGTCGGTGACGGTGATTTCGGCAAAATCGGTTTGCTCGGCGTTGTAGCTGTCTGTTTTGCTGTTGTTCTGCTTATTCGATTCTTTAAGCGTATCAAGCAGGTCGTTAGCCACTATCTTGATTATCTGCGCGCCAGTTTCGGCGGTATAGGTGAAGGAAACGGTCTTCCCCTCGCCTACCGCGATTCCGCCGCTTACCGTCTGATAACCGCGGTACGTGCCGTTGAGATAGAAGCCTACGAGGAACGACATATCGGCGGGAACCTCGCCGAAAGCCGAAGCGCTGTTGCTGACCAGCGCGTCAATACGCACGGTGTCGTTTTCTTTAATGGTGTTTTCGCTGTCGACCGCGGTAAAGTCGCTGTCTGTCGCGCCCATTCTGTAAACCGTGACGGATGATATTATCAGGTCGGGACGCTTATCGATTACACGTATTTCCTTCGTAACCGTGGCTGAGGCGCCCCTTTGGTCTGTCGCGGTAAGGGTTATCGTATAGTCGCCGGGGGTCAGATAGCGGTAAGAAATACTCTTTCCGTTTTTGACCGTGCCGTCGCCCATATTCCACACAAACGTAAGGTTATCGGTCTCGCCTTCGTCAACGTCGCTCGACTGCTCTGCGCCGAATGTTTCGGTATTGGAGGAATCGACCGTCGCTTTCGCCGTGATTACGGGACGCGGCGCGTGATTCACCGCGTACGGACTCGTCACGATATCCTTTGAGCACGCTTCCGCGGTAAATGCGAGTGAAGTTGCGTTTTCGGGTACCGTGAAATCAAACGTATATGAATGGTTGCCGGGCGCAAGACCCTCAAAGTCTTTGCTTGCCACAGTAAGTACGGCGGCGCCGGTATTGACTTTGAGCACCAGCGTACCTGCCGCTTTTGCGGGACCGTTATTTGTAAAGTTAACGGTTATCTTCATCGGCTTGCCCGCGGCGGGAACCGCCACGTCGGTCATAACCGACTTGAATTCAATAGTGAATACCGACGTCGGTACGGCGCTTACCGGGCCTACGGGCGCGGAAACGTTACCCGCCCTGTCGACCGAGCGGAACCAGTAATAATATCTTACTCCGTCGGTAAGCCCGATATCCGAGAAGCTGCCGGAGGCGGTCTCGCCTACGCTTTCAAGCGTCAGCGGATCGGCGTTCGGGTCGGTAGAGCGAAGTACGCGGGTATAGTAAACGTCGACCGGTGGCATCCGGAAACTGAGCGTAACACAGCCGCCGCTCATCGCGTCCGCCGCCTTCAAATCGTCCGGCGCCGCGGGCGGCAGAGAATCGTACTTGTATTTCGCGTAATACCAAGACGAAGCATAGGTGGCGCCGCCGTTATTCTCGGCGTTTACGCGCACGGCGAACCAAGCCCCCTCCTCGAGTCCGGCGAGGCTTGAAAAATCTATAACGGTTACCGCCTTAAAGGCGCTGTGACCTATGCCCGCAAGCATGGTCATATCCACCTCGACGCGCTCAATGCCCTCGGTCACCACCGCGGCGGGATGCCACGTCAGGTTCTCGTTGGGCTCTTCGGTTGAGTTGGGTCCCATATAGGCGTATTCAAATGTAAAGCGTTTGATACCTATTCTGTCCGACGCAACCGCGGTAAGAGTCAGGTCGCCGTTAAAGCTTGACGAACGCAGCGGATCAAGATAGATAACGGTAGGCGGTGTTTTCTGCTCACCGGGAAGCGCGGTGACTTCGTTGGAGAAGGCGCCCTCTTCGCCGCCGGCTATCGCGCATATCTTATATCTGTACGCGACGGTCGGGTCAAGCTCATCGTCGACGTAGACACTTTCTGACGCCGATACGTCGGCAAGAAATTCATAGGCGCCGTTTGAAAGCGCTCTGTAAATACGGTACCCCGTAACATCAAGGCGCAGTACCGCCTGCCAGCCGAGTGCTATCTTGCGCTCGCCCGGTTCGGCAATAAGCGAAGCGGGAGCCGCCGGCGTATCGCCGAAAGCGTAAACATTGGTTTTCCACTCGCTCTTATTGCCCGCCGGGTCAAGAACGCGGAAGCGTAAGAATATATTTTGCGAAGCGCCCGGGCGGACCTTTGAAAGGTCTACCGTAACGTCGGTACCGTTGAATTCGCCGTTATAAAGTTCGGCAAACATGGCGTTGACGTCATCATAGCTCTTCCACTGAACCTCAACGGAGGATACCTTTACGTTATCGTACGCCGAAACTCTGAACGTCTGTACGCTTGAAATGCACGTTCTTTCTTCGGGCGTAACGGAGGAAACCGACGGCGCCGTAACGTCTTTGATCATCGAAACGGCTGTATCCGTCACTGCCGGGTCGCTCGTAATCTGCTGACCCGCCGAGGTCGCAACGGCTACCACGGCGTAGTAATATTCCACGCCCACGCCCGCCAGTATATCGCTGTATGAACGCGATGCGGTTTCGGCAATAAGGTTGGCGCTGTTTACTATGCCGTCTTTGACGGTACTCCTGTAAATGAGATATTTTTCGCTGTTGGACACACTGCCCCAGCGAATGCTTATCTTACCGACTTCGGAGTAGGAGTTGACGTATTCGGGGCTGAAAAGCTTAAGCCCGATTTCGAGATCCTTTACGTTACTGCCGAAGCTGGTGCTGCCGTAATATTCGGCGTAGAAGTGCTGGGCTCCGAGCCAGCCGGAATCGGTCGCGGGGACGGTGTAGGTGACCGTAGCCGTGCCGTCTGCCGCAAACGTGCCCTCGGCAAACCAGCGTTTATAATTATCAACGACTCTGTAAAGCCGTACGATTACGCCTTGTCTTGCCGTCGGCGAAGTTACCTTGAAGGTCAGCGTGTCGCCGAGCATTATGCTGTCAAATTCCGCCGCGCCGTTTACCGTAACGGCAATATCGTATTTGGGAACGCCGGCGAAAACAATATTGCTGCACAGGAATTCACTGCGGTTGCCCGCGATGTCCACCGCGCTTAAAAGATATACGTAATACCTGCCGGAGGAAAGACTGTTTTCGGCTTTAACAGCCGCCGGTTCGGTGGATATAACACTGTAATAATACTGACTTGCGAAAGAAGCCGGGTCGCTTATGAGATTTTGCGCTTTTTGCAGATCTGAAAACTCGTAGCGGCGAACCTCAAGGGCGGAAAGAGTCTCTCCGTTATCGGGCACGAACCAGTTGACCGACGCCACGAGCCGCTCATAACCGTACTGTGAATCGGGCCCGTTGACCGAGACCGCGGCAGTAAGCGTTCCGCCGCTTATATCGGGCGCGAGGTTATCTACCGTTATTTCGGTTTCATAATAGCAGGTAAGCTCCGAAAAATCGGTAACGGTGAGGGTGATTTTGTAAACACCGTCGGGTATATAACGCTTTCCGTCGGTGCCGGTAAGCGCCGCGGCGCCCGCGTAATCGCCGAGGTCAAGGGTGTTAAGCGTACCCGACTCATTACATACGGCACCTATATAACCGTTATAATAGTTATACTGATAACTCCAGTAACCGCCGCTTTCGGTATTGTAGGTACGGGTGGCGTAAACGTTGCCCGCCGCGTCAGTCACGGTTACGAGGATGGTCTTTATGTAGTTATTGTCGAGCGCGTTGATCTTATAGTTTATTCTGCCGTTTGTATTTGTTCCGGCAAGAACGGTGGTTTCAGCGGTAAACGCGCCGGTAGGCGGCGTAACATCGGCAAGCGGCTTGATATTCGCCGACTTTTCTGTCTTATCGCCGAGACCGCCGGTATAAGTGAGCACACACACCTTGAAATAGTACGAGCCGGTGTATTTTACGGCGTCAAGCGGTACTACAGCGGTGGTAACGCCGGACTGAACGTCGGTTTCGCTGAAAGCGTAATAGTCGTCACCCACCTTGTAAGCGTAAACCCTGTAACCGTATTCAGGCGTGCCGTCAAGAACGTCGCCGGGCAAGTTTACCTTGTCCCACGTTACGGTAGCGCAGGCGTTGCCGGGCGTGACGGTAAGACCGGTCGGCGGATCTATTTTGAGATAGGTGTAAGTGGCTTTCTTTATAACCGACTTGTTCCCGTGATAATCAATCGCATACGCGACTATTTCGATGATATCCTCGTTTTTGAGTTCTGTATTTCTGCTGTTATTGTTATAATCGCCATTATTGTTGTAGCGCGTTCTGCTTATCATAATCGACGCGCTTACGGAAGATATCTTATCCGACGCGTATTCGCCGAGCTGATATCCGCCGTTGTAGCTATACGTATCGGAATTGCTCTTTAACCAACTGCCGCCGTTTACGCGGTATTCGATGACGACTTCTTTTATAAGCTGGTCGTCTTTGACGTTTACGGATATCACGGAGGAATTATCAACGGTGACCGCGCCGGTGGTGTTGATGATATCGCTGATTTCGGGCGCGCCGGCGTCGTCAAGCAGTTTGATCGGCGCGGTGGGAAGCGTGGTTACCCAAACGATATCGCTGCCGTCAAAGATATCGCTCTGCCAGTTTGTCATTTCCTTCGTGTTGTCCTTGACAAGCCGGACATAGAAGCTGTAATATCTGTCAGGCACAAGATAGTAATAGTTTAACGACAGATTGCCGGAAACCGGCAGCATATTACCGTTTGTAAACTCATACGTAAACTCGCCGTTTACTATTTTATCGGTAATATTCACGTCGTATCCGCCGTCACTGCGGATATACCAGTACTCTACCTTTGCGTAATCAAGAATGTGATCGAGGAAATCGTTCATCATTTCCTCGGTGAGGTTTTCATTCTTCCAGTAGGATATAAACGCCTCGCAAATATTAGCCCTCGTTTCGCTGTCAAAATACGGCTCAAAGGCTTCAATGTAAAAGCGGTCACTGCCCGCGGTTACGTTAAGGGGAGCGAGCGGCGCTCTTTTTACGGTGTTCGCGTCAATAGTGAACTGTGAATAGCTCCAATCGGAGACGTTGCCGGCGGTATCGGTGACCCTTATTCCGGCAAAATAGGTGCCGGGCTGCGCGTTATGGCAATCATAATGCGCGCGGAACCACATGCCCTCGTTAAAGCGTACGTCGGCTGTCGGGTAATAATACGTCGCGGGTGCGGGAAGACCGGCGGCTGGTGTGTAAACATAACTGCCCTCAACGCCGCTTCGGGTATAATAGGCGATCTCAATACTGTAAAGTCTGCCGTCATCCTTCGCCCGGACGTTGGTTTGCCTGTTGCTGTATCCGCCTCTGCTCTCGTTATAAGGTCTTATATCGGTAATAACGGGCGCCTCGGTATCCGCGCCGACAGAGCATTCATACTTATACACGTAATCAAGCTCAACGTTGTATTTGCCCGTGGCTTGCTGATACTGTCTTACAGTAAACGTGGGGTACTTTATCGGGTCGATATAGACGCGTACTCTTCCGTTTTCGGAGGAGGTACTGCTGTAATCGTAAGAGCCCCTGTCGGTTATGTAATTGCCGTCTTTATCATAGAAATGATATCCGAATCTGTAACCGGGTTTCGGTGTCCAGGTAATAACCACGCTCGAGGACTCTTTCGTTACGGTGAAGTCCTGCGGCGCGGGTATATCTTCCGCAACGGCCGTAAAGGTTCTGAAAGCACTGTTGCCGTTTGCATCGGTTACGGTGTACCTGAACGTATACTCGTTACCGGCGACCAGAGTGCAGTTATACAGAAGCGTTCTGTAATATGAGAACTCTTTATCGGTTACGCTGTTGCTGCTGCCGATGCTTACGTATTTTGAATCATCCTCAGAGGATAATTTGTATTCAAGTTTGTATGATTTAATTCTTTGATTATCGGTGGCGTTCGCGAATATCGTACACGCATAGGAGATCTTTTCAACCTCAAGATCGCCCGCCTGCAGGAAATAGAACTCGGTAATAACCGGATTTTCGTCATCCGCGGGCAAAACGTAAAGCGGATCGGATATTTCGGTTCTGAACCAGCCCTCGTTGCCGTGGCGGTCAAAGACGTTGTAATACCACTGATTCCAGTCGGATTTAAGATAGATTTCCGCCACATACGTGTATTCGGTATTGGCTTCGAGATTATCGCTCACGTCGGTGTATTTCCAGTTATCCGCCGCCCTGATATCCTTTATCGAGGGGTTGTAAGAGCTGTTTCTCGCCCTGCGCCATACACGAACATAATCGTAATTCGCGTTATCTTCAAGGAACGCCTTTATGACCGCTTTCGCGTCGGCGGCTGCAGCGCCTTCAAAGCCGGCAATATCAGCGGCGGTTTTGCCCTTTGCGGTAGTAATATACGTATAAAGCTCGTCAACCGTTTTATCGGAAACGGTGATATCGTTTACGTCTATTTCCATACCGTAAATCTTAGGCGTAACCTTAAGACCGCCAAGGCGCGGATAGGTGTAATCGTCCGCGTTGTTTTCACGGTGGCAACGCAGGTAAACTATCGCTTTCTGACCGGCGGTTGAATTTGCGGTCGCGGCAAAGGTAAGACGCCAGCTGCCCGCGGTTATGAACGGACCGTCGCTATACCAGAGCCCGTCGCTGTACGGGATATTATACCAGCAGTCGTCAACCGTAACGTAAGCGCCGCCGACCAGCTTCTGAAGCCTGATATAAGTTTCGCACTCGGAATTGAAGCCGTTTTCGTTTATGGTGCGCAGGCGCTGGAAGAAATATTTTGCCCCGGACGGCACGGTTATATCGACCGCCTGCGAACCGTCGCCCGCGACTATCGGGATATAATATTCCTCGGACTCCTGACCGTTAGAGGTCACCTCAGGTACCGCGAAAGACTTGATACTCTTTGATATAATAAACTGTCTGCCGCGGCTTGAAAGTCCGTTATGAAGCCCGCCGTAATTTGCGCTCCCCTCCCAGACAGCAACCGCGGTAAGAGTAATGTTACGGTCAATCGTGAACGGTCCCGTGTATTCGGTAAAATTACTCGCAAGATTAGTGATTTCCGCGTTATATTTGTATGAGTAGTAAAGCTTTGTACCGGTAGATTCGGTTGAAAGCGTAACCGTAGAACCGCTTACCGTCACAACGGGCATTGCCGGCATACTGTAAATATATCCGTAATTATCAGAGCTGAAGCGGTAAACCTTACCGTCTACGGTAACGAGCGCGCCGGCTCTTATATGAAAGCCCCAACTCTTTTGATAAATACTGACACCCGCGTGAGCCGCGATATCAGCCAGCCTTATCTGACCGGGCGTATACTCGCGGGCATTTTCGGACAGCATGCCGTCGTTGTCGAATACGTTTGCGTAATAATCGTTCGGAATATAGTAATACTTAACGCTAATATCCGAACCGGGGAAAAGCTCCGCCAAATCGGGCAGACCTATATAAAGACTGCCGCTCTTATCGTATATTACGTCATAGTCGGTTCCGTTTACGTTGCTCCAGCCGACCGTGGTTTTTTTGCCTTCGCCGTCGACCGCGTACATATCAAATACGCCTGCGTAAGCAAAAAAGCTTGAATATACGCGCCCAAGCGTACCGGTTTCGGAGTCGTAAACCGCCGCTTTTACTTTTACGCGCGGTTTTTCTCTGCCCACGTATACCACACTGCTGCCGCGGCTCGCCGTCGCGCTTGAAAGCGTGGGGTCAGCCGGAATTGCGCCGTCGGTAGTATAGTTATAGTAAACAACGGCGTTTTCTTTTACGGTATCAAGATACAGGTAGTATCCGCGGTCAGAAACGTATTTTTCACCCGGTTCCTTTACCGAACCGGCAGTAAAGAAGACCTTATCCTCCGGATCAACCGCGATATTCTTTACGTTTATGCGGTATACGTTATTGCGGTCGCACCTGATAACCAGCGTATAACTGCCGGCGGGAACCGCGACGTTCTTATAATAGTGTGTGTATCCGTTGGCAGCGTAACTGTCAAATGTTCTCGATATACTGCCGTCGGAGTTGGTTATGTAAGGCGTATAAACGTCGTATCCGCTATAGCCGTCCGGGTCGACGTTTTCACATAACATATCAAAGGAAACAAGAGCCGGTTCCGTTACGGTGAAGGTGACTTCCTGGGTGTTTTCGGTATAAGTTCCGGCTTTATCAGCCAAATTGCTTACATAAAATTCAAACGTAGAGTTGCCCGATGAATAAGGCAAGGAAAGCGTGCCGAGGGCGTAGCTGCCGCCGTCGGCGAAAAGTTCGGACACGGCGGAATACTTGCCGTCGTTATAAGCTACCGCGCGCACAAGGCGGTTGAGCCCGCCAAGCGAAAACGGAGCGGAGTATGCCGTTCTCGTAGCGGAGGATATCGGGTCACTGCCGTCAACGGTGTAATAAACCGTACCGATGTCGCATAAAACCGTAACGGTACCGCCCGAAACGGAAATCTCGGGAGCGGCGCCGGTAACGGTGATCTCTCTTTCGGCAACGTTACCTTCTATATAGTTTGAACCGTCGTTCAGGACGGAATACGCCTTAACCGTGATTACGTCGCCCTTCTGATAGCCTGCCGTACTGATAGGACCGGTATATAAAGAAGCGGAAGACTTGGGGTTTCCGCCGTCAAGGGTATAGTAAATGTTTTCGGTATATCCGTCCGGAATACCGATACATTCTATTGTTATCGAAGACGCCGCGGTACCGCCGCCCTCACCGTCGCCGGAAATCACGGTATTGCCGACGCGGGCAAGCGCCTTTTCAAATATAATGAACGAACCGTCCGCGCCCGCGTAACCGGCACGGGCTCTTGTATCGTACAGTATGGCGTAAAGCGCCACGTCGTCGGCGTTTATATCCCCATTAACTTTAATACGCCTATTATCGTTGTCGAAGTATCTGGTCCAGCCGGTGGTGGAATTGGTGCTTCCTGTTTTTCCTATTCCGTAGTATACGGCGTTAAAGCTTCCGCCGTAAAGTATTTTAGCGCTTAAAGTGCAGGGATAATAAAGTGCCTCTCCTCCGTCGGGATAAGTTGAGAAAACAACGGTAGGAGTAAGCGTGAAATCGTAAGTGCCCTCTGAAACCGGCGAAGTGTATATCGGTTGACCTTGCTTACAGTAAACACAAATACCCTTATAGTTTAAGGAAACGTTGCCGGTAAGGCTGTCGAGATAATCGTTTAAGTAGCCCGGCTCGCTATCCGCAAGGCGGAAATCGTAATCCGCCTCGCCCGGCGTACCGGCTTCGCCGTCAACCGCGACTTTAATATAATAGGTTTGCGTTATATTTGAGGAAGTCGCACCCGTAAGGTTCAGATAATCTGTCATCCTTACGTTGTAGTTTCCCGCTGCGCCGTAAACACCTATGCGACGTTCGCAGTCAAGCTCCCAGAAGTTTGTGCTTACAAACGTGCCCTTTATGGCTTTGCCGCTCGCGTCGGTCATGACCGCGCCCACACGCGCGTAATTATCATTGAACTGTATACTTACGTTATCCGTGTACTCCGTCCAGCCGCTGTCGGGTGCAGTGAAATCAAACGCCGGATTTGCCTTGTACGCTTCAATGGCGGCGTTCGAGCCGGTAAAGTATACACGTGCCCCTTCGGGCTCGTTCGAGGTGATTACGGTAACGGTATCGTCAGGCGTAAGATAGTATTCATTCGCAAGCTCACTGCTGCCCCACCGAGCATAAAGTCCGCTTCCGGTGCCGAAGGTGATTTTAGGCGAATAGGGTGAGTTTTCATCGAAATCGTTTTCGGGGTCAATAGCGGGGTCTTCTTTCGGCGTGCCGGGACTGAGCGGAGTGGTGCTGTCGCCCGATTCCGCCGACACGGTATCGTCCCTTGTTCCGGGCGCGTCAAGGCGCGGCGTATCAGCAGGCGCAAAGCGTATGGGGATACCCGAAACAACCGGCTCGCCCGTAACCTCGGCGCCGTCATCAACTTCGCCGTCGGCGCCGCTGCCGCCTTCATCCTTTCCCGTTATGTTCTGAGCGTTACCGTCGGCAACACTTTCGCCGTAAACCGGGTCCGCTGTATCGGCTCCGGCGGAATCGGCGATCGCGGGTGTGCTGAAGCACACCCCGGAGGTCAGCGCAACCGCGAGCAGTAACGCTAATCCTTTACTCAGTAATCTTTTCTTTTTGAACATAACAGCACCCCGAAAAAAATTATTTGCAAAAACGCAATATTATTATACCAACGCGGCTCTCCGCCGCTGCTGCGCAATATATCCGCTTAAAGATACATCACACCTATTTTACCTTTATCATTTTAGCATAAACAGTTTCATATATCAAGAATTTATTTTGTGCGAAATGATAAAAATCAGAACCGTAAAAACCAAAATCAGAGGTCTTTACGGTTTTTTCTTAAATCAACAGGTCAAAAACGGTCGGCTTTCAACGGCTTTTACGCGATTTTCAAATCATATGACACCTTTTTAACCGTATCAGGTTTTTATAACACAGCATAATTATTCAAATCGGAAAGAAAAAAAGCGAAACCCCGCAAAGCCCATAAGCAAAGGGTTTTGCGGGGTTATTACTGGAGCTGCTAACCAGATTCGAACTGGTGACCTCGTCCTTACCAAGGACGTGAAAAAGTCGAAAAACCGCCTTAACGGCAGCTTTTCTTAAATCAACAGGTCAAAAAACGGTCAACTTTTTACAACTTATTATACTGCGCTTACGCCGTTTTATCGTAACTTAAAAGCCTCTATAAATTTCTGTACATCAACAATTGTATTGGTTTTTCGTGCCTGTTCTGTGGCGAAAACCAGCATATGGTTATATAACGATTCTTCAATTGTCGGAATTGAAACTCCCGAATAATTATCGGTAAAATAATCATACAAATCCAACATAATACCCGTATCTCCTCCGCCGTGACCACCTGCAATTCCATCTTTTCCAACTAACGGAATTGTTTCGGTTTTGTGTTTAACGAAGTCAAAATAAGTGATCGGCGTACTCTCATCAAGTGCGGCACGCAGCTCGCCTAACGTCCCCATTATATGTATGAATCTACCGCCTTTGTTAAAAGCGTTCATTGTAAAAGTTACCGTAACATCATCTTCAAAAAGCATATTAACGGTTTGATGGTCCACAACATCATTATCACATTTGAAAACACATTTTCCGTACTGGGTTTTTGTTATAACTTCTAAAAGGTCTTCATCAGTCGGATTCGGCTTGTTTGCGGCAGGTTCCCTAAGCCACGTCCACTTCTTGTCAAAATATAACCTGGTCGCATTGTAAGGACATTCCTCACCTACAGGGCACCCTTGTACGCAATATTCAGGAGCTCCTTCAGGTGCGTTTTCAACCTTGAAATATGATAACGCGCCAAAAGACTGTACGCTCTTACATTTTTTATTTATAAGCCACTGTAGAATATCTAAATCATGACAGGATTTTTGCAAAAGCATATCGGAACTTCTTTTGCTGTTTCCCCAGTTTCCCCTCACAAAACTATGCGACTGATGCACGTTGCCTACACATTCCTCGTGATTGATCGACATAATTTTACCGATTTTTCCCGAATCGATAAAACTCTTCAGTGTTTTGAATATATCAGTATACCGAAGGACGGTGCAAACAAGAACCTTTACTCCTTTTTTATTGGCGGCATTGTTTATTTTAACACATTCTTCAGCCGTTGGAGCTATCGGCTTTTCAAGCAACAAATCATAACCCAATTCAATCGCCTTCAAGGCAGGTATCAGGTGATCCTTATCCATTGTGGCGATAACGGCAAAATCAGCTATTTTCCCAAGTCGGAATAACGGTTCATAGCTTTCAAAGCACATATTATTTTCGAGATTATATAAATCCTTAATATAATCCCGCCTTTCTTTCTTTGGTTCGGCAACTGCCACAATCTGAAATTTTTCTTTGGATTTACTCATAACGGTAGAATATGTTGCGCCTCTGCTACCCGCGCCCACCACGATTGCCTTTAGTTTTTTCATATAAAATACTCTCCTGTTATTACAAAATCTCAAACTTTGATTTTTAATCTTCCAATTCAGATAATTCATATAGCCAGAGTGCCGAAGCTATATGACAGTTTATCCAGAAATTCTCAAGATTTTCCGTACAATCAGCCTTCATCCAATGCGTTGGAATCGCCCCTGTTTGTTTGTTTTGCATTTTCGTTATCATATTGCCAAGCGCAATGGCTTTTTCCAGGTACAGTCTGTCTTTTGTTGCTATATACATTTTTCTGAAACTGTTCATAATCTTTGCCGTGCTTGAATCAATCGGGACATACCACTCGTACTGTTCAAGGCCTGCCGGAGAATACCATTTTTCATCTGCGTTGCCGAAACGCTTCTTTATGCGCGGATCAAATTCTCCCCATACTACAAATTGGTCTTCAATAAAATTCATCAACGTTTTTGCCTTGTCAAGCATTCCGTCTTCGGAAATCTTATTATCAATGATATACACAAGCATATCATTTGCCACCGTTTGCGTCTGGTTAATATAGTTCCCTGTCGGAACTATATCTTCAAATTGTCCTTCCCATTTATATTCGTCAAGGCATTTTTTTGCAATATATGCGAAATATTTTTCTTCAATCGCAAGAAGAGAAACGCTGTTCGTAATTCTTGCCATTTCGCTTATAAAGAAAAGAATTCCGAAATGACTGCAAATATTATCGCCGATATTTTTACCAGTTTTAACGTCTACAACAAGATACCAGCTTCCGCAGGGAAGAACTGTTTTCTCGTAATATTCGGCAATGCGTTTTGCCGCCTCGAAATATTTCTTATCGCCGGTCGCTTCATACATCTTAATGTATGCTCTGCCCGCCGACGCCGGATACAGCATCATAACCGTATCCTTTAGGCGTTGCGCGGCAGGCGCGGTTGCATTTACCGTTTCGGCGTTAAGTCCCTTAAAAGAATAGGTAGGCGGAAGTCCCTCAACTCCCGTAGTTCTGTCATAAGTTATTGAAAGAAGATAATCAAGAGCGTTTTTCGCGAGCAACATCGCCTCTTCGGCACGTTCTTTATTCAGATTTGAATAAGCCGTCATCGCGTCAACAATACTTGCTATCATCTTTGAAGGGTACACGTTGTGATAGTATTCCGGATCCGGAATTCCCTTTTCTATCCAGTATCTGTAAGCAGGATTATCTATTACGTAATCAAGTGCCGACATTGAACATTCTTTATAATTTCTTTCCTTTTTAAGGGCAGCGGTGCGCCCGGGGAATCCGTCTGCTTTAAAGAATACTCTGAGCCCGCAGGGCGAAACGGTATTTTCATCGTCATCAACACCATACACCTTAAGTTCAACAAGTCCCGTCGGTATCTCGCCCCAAACAGGTGTAAGATCCGCTGTCGGACATTTGTCGGTAAATTTGTGTTGAGCACCGTTTTTATCGGTTGCAATAAATAAGTATTTTTTTGCGGCAGGTATTCTCGGAAACCCAAACGCAGGAGCAAAAATAAACTGTGAAGAATTGATATTCCAAAACGGCCTGCCGGCTGTTTCACCACGGTTTACAGTAGTCGTATTATATAATTCAAGCGCTTGCTTCGCATAATTATCCATCTTATGATCCCGTATAACACCTTAAACGTACTATACTTTTCCTTTCTTAAGGTTTTATAATCAGCTTGATTTCGGCCGATTAAAAGGTTATTCCGTTTTGATAATCCGTAACAAAATTAACAAATAAATCAACGGAATATTTTAAGCAGTCCTCATTGACTGAAAAGTTTGAACTGTGTAACGGAGGTGACGGTGTTTTTTCAACATTGTTCCCTATCCCGAGTCTGAACATAACGCTTGGTTTTTTTCTTGAAATGAAAGAAAAATCCTCACCACCCATAGTACGCTTCCCCGGCAATACATTCTCTTCACCCAATAATCTTACCGCCGTTTTGCGCACACACTCGGTCATAACAGGGTTACAATCCACATACGGCAAAAGTTTTGTGACAGTTACTTTCGCACATCCCCCGTAAAGCTCCGCTGTTTTTTCGCAGATTTCTTTAATACGTTTTTCCATAAACTTTGTGAGTTCATCGTTTTGGGTGCGTGAAGAAAGCGTAATTTTCGCATAATCAGCTATAATATTATTTGCTTCGCCGCCGTGAAAAGTTCCTATGTTTATGAGCGCAGGCTCATTTGACGGCACTTCTCTTGCAAGCATAAGTTCAAGTCCCATATAAGCCTCTACAGCCATGCGAATTGCATCAATGCCTTTTTGCTGAGCGTTCGCGTGTGAGGCCTTACCGAAAAACTCCGCTTCAATACCCATTGAATTCGCGTTTATGCCGCCGGACATAATACTGACCTGACCGACGTTCACAGTAGGATCTACGTGAAGAGCTACCGCGCAGTCAAATTCATCTGTTACGCCATCCTCCACCATCAGCTCACAGCCCGGCACTTTGTATTCCTCGGCAGGAGTAAACAACAGCTTTACACAGCAGTTAAGAGAATTACGCATATCATTAAGCTTACGACCTGCGGCTAAAAGATTTGCCGTATGTATATCGTGACCGCAGGCATGCATTTTCCCTTCATTTTTAGAGGCAAACTCAAGACCTGTTTCCTCTTTAATCGGCAAAGCATCCATATCGGCTCTCAAAGCGATTGTGAAAGGCTTGCCGGAATTTATAGCAGCAACAATACTGCTTTTACCGTATTTTTCGGTATACGGCACACCCATTTTATCAAGTTCGCGACGAACCACAGCCAAAGTTTTCGGCAAATCAAAGCCGATTTCGGGATATTCATGTAATTCCCGTCTTATTTCCTTTGCATAGGAAAAATAATCAAACATTGTTCCACTCCTTAAGCATTTCCGAAGCCTTCACTGTACCTTAATTTATAATTTTAACAAACAACCCGGTACTTTGAATATAGTAAAATAGCCGATTTTCATTGATAAATCACCGAATAATGAAAACAGTTCAAATTAAACCGACTTTTTGATTTCTGACAGATTAAACAACAAATGCGAGTACGCGGCTTTCCCGATACAATAACGAGCGCCCGGGCGGGTTTATTCCGCACGGGCGCTCTATGCGTTGAATGAAAATATAAAGCGTTGTTATATATTCGTCAGAATATTTCCACATCCCAGTCGCTGAGATACTGGAATAATCTTGTAAGGTCTTTGTTGTTAACAGAACCGTCGCCGTTTATATCAAGCGCCGCTTCGTTTACTTCAACGTCCCAGTCGGAGAGATACTGGAACAGACGTGTTAAGTCTTTGTTGTTAAGCGAGCCGTCGCCGTTGATATCGCCCGCGATATGGGAGGAGTAGATTATATCCTCGCTTTTGCCCGATTTGTATCCGCAAACAGAGCATATTTCCTCGCGCAGTCCGTTTTCCTCGGCTGTCGCTTCTTTGGTTATTACCCATTCGTAGGTGTGCTCGCCCGCGTCAACGTCCTGGTCGCAGTCCGCGCAGTGGCGGTGATGTCCGTTTGCGTCGGTTATCCACTCGCCTACGTTATGCGCGAGCATACTGCCGACGTCCGCTATAGTATCGGTCGCGTCACAGCGTGTGCACTTGGCGGTCTTGGTACCGTCGGAAGTGCAGGTCGCGTTATTATCGCTTACATAATCTACGAAGTTGTGACTGAGCGCTCCTATCGCTTCGCCGGTCGCAAGTTTTGCTCCGCAGCCGAGGCAGTAGGTATCGCCGGTATAGCCCGCTTCGGTGCAGGTCGCGTCCGCCTTGTCGCGCACCTCTGTGCCGCCCTCGTGGTTGGTCGGATCGAGCGCGAGCGGTGTATCATCGCCTTCAAGCACTTCGCCGCAGTCGGTGCAGACCGTGTATTCGGCGTGACCCCGCGTCTTACAAGTTGAGGCGACCGCTTCTACAACGGCTGTGTTTTCATGGGTGCATTCTACGTACCCGTCTGTAAAGTAATTATCCGGGAGAAGCTTGGTTGTGACGTTCGCCTTATCGCTGCCGGTTCTGTACCATGAGCCCTGATGAGCGGCAAGCGGGTTGTTAGCGTTGGTCCAGGTCGCTACATATTCGGATTCAAAGTCAATAGTCTTATCGGTCATCGGAGCAATAAGATTGCCGCTGATACTCTCCGCCGCCTTTGCGTTTTCAATTCCCGAAGAACCGTCGGTGCAGTCAAGCATATAGAGTTCCGGCTCGGCAAAAGCAAAGTTTGTATCTTTGCTTTGGTCGGCGTATCCCTTGCCTACGTATCTGCCGTTACCTAAAAGTATCGCCACATTAGCGCCGGAGACCGGGTTTATACGCTCAAACGGATAACGGTCATTCTGATTGATGGTGTTTTTTATCCAGCATTTGATATAAGCGGTAAGGGTGTAGGTTTCGGCGTCGTAGCTGTAGCTGATTACCGCCATATCGCCGTCGTTGCTGGTGGGAACGGTGGTTTCGCACTGGTTTGAACCGTCATATACGCTGTAAAGCGTTGATACAACCGGTTCGCTTTCGCCGCCGATAAGCTTACACTTACAGGTGAACTTAAACCAGCGGTTGCCCTCGTAACCGTTAAGCTTAAGCGGTATAAAGGCGGTCGCCGGATTCTCGCTCGCGGCGATGTATATGAGTTGCTTTTTGGCTGAAAGGTCGGTTATCTCGGTTTTGCCGTAAGAATCCGCAAAGTATTTGCCGCAGGAGCATTCCCAGTATTCGCGGGTAGTCTCGGTAGCGGCGTTGTAGGTAAGTTTGTGCGCTTCCTTAATGCAGGGGGTGAGGTTTTCGGCGTGTACCATACCTACGCAGCCCTCCGCGCTCCAGAGGTTCTGCGGGGCGCGAATACAGTCATAACTGTTATTTGAAGACGAATCGCTTCCCGAAGTTCTGAACTGATACGCCCAACGCGAGGTGGTATCGAGAGTATCGGCGTAAAGGTGGGGAGCTATATCCTCGGCAACGAGGTCGCCGATAACATAGCCGTCGCCCAGATTGTAAAGGTCAACCTTAATATCGCTTATGGCGAAGGATGAGTTAAAGGAGGTTGAATCAAATTTGCCGCCCGCCGCCCAGACGTGCTCGGCGTTGCCTATGGTGATTACTTCATTACAGCCCCAGCGCGAGGCGTAATCGTTATCAGCACAGCGTACGCGCATAAAGCCTGTAAACTCGCCGGTCTCGGCGTTGTATTCGCATTTAAGGCGGTTGCCCTCGCTGTCCTTATAGTTCTCATTATAGGTTGCGGCGTTGGAAGCGTAATCGCCGACCGGTATGTTGTACGCCGCTTTACAGAGCGCCTGTGAGCCTTTGCCGGACGAATTCGTCTTTTTACCTACTATTCTGCCGATTACCGGGGCGCTGTCGCCCTCAAGGCGAACGGCCTTAAAAGTAACCTTAACCAGGAAGTTTATGTTTTCAGCCGTGCTTCCGCTCATAGCGTACTGACCGTAGGATATAGGCAGGAAGATGTTAGCCGCCCTGTTATACTTCGGCGCCGCTTCATTGCCCGTGGCGGTGTTGATATCATCCTCGCCCTCGTGGTTGGCGTCGATGACCACCATCTTTTTGTTTATATCGGAACCGATAAGCTCAAAGCCGGCGTCCGCGCTGCCCTTGAGTTTGGCGAAGTATTTGCCCTCATACGCCGCGTTGGTGTAATACTCGCGGGTATATTCGGTCTCGGCCACCTTAACAAAGTTTTCCGCCGCGTAATCGTCCGAAGTATTGTAATCAACCGGAACTCTTATCTGCTTGATAACAGCGGGGGAAGAGAATATATGCCACTTCATGGTGTTTGCGCCAAGCGGCGAATCCCAGTTATCGCAACCGTCGGACTTAAAGAAATACGTGCCTTTGAAGTTGATGTTATCGGCGGTAAACGCCGGAAGAACGTTGTTCTCTTCCTCGTCGGGTTCTGCTTCGGGATCATCGATCCAGAGAAGTCTTACGTCGCTTACTATAAACGCGTCGTCAAAATCGGAGACGGTGGTGCTGCTGCCGTTATAATACGAATTGCCTATTGCGAGATAGAACGAACGGAAGCCCTCGCCGTTCGGGTTGGCGCGGCGTTCAAAATTAACCTTAACGGTGGCGGTGCATATACCGTTTTCGATTTTTACGGTATCCTGGTCGCACCAATCGGGTTCCGCCCAGGTCTTATTGCTCGAAACGTAATCGACGCGGTAAACGCCGACTACCGGCTTTGTGCCCGAAAGCATTTTGCACTTGAACTGAACCTTGAAAGACTGTTCGCCTTCAAGGGCGTTATCTCCCTCGCCTTCGGCTCCCTCAATGGGGATGTCCACCGGGATGAAGATTGCCGCGTGGTGGTTATCGCCCGCGTTGCCTATAAACACCGCGGTCTCATCCGCAAACGGCTCCAACGCGGTAACGCTTGAAAGTCCGATGCCGGCAAACAGCGACATAACCATGCACATCGCAATTATTACCGCGCCGAGTCTCTTGGCGGCGCTGAACGGTTTTTTTGAAAACATAAGCATTTTCCTTTCCTTTTTGTAAACCCGCGTCCGGTTCCGCTATTTTGAGCAAGTTGCGAAACCTAACGTATGGTTCTTTGGATTTAATTGTACACCATAAACAAAAAAATGTATATCAAATTTTTGCGGTTTTTTGTTAAAATTTTGCGGTTTTGACAGAAAAATTTACCGGGCCCGTCGTTGGCGACAGGTCCGGTTTATACTTATACGATCATTTGCGGCCGCTTTTATTCAAGGGGCTTCTTCGCCACGCGCTTTTTAACTATGACGAGAACCACAGCCGCTATGAGGAGAACCGCCGCGATAACGGCAAATATCCAGATTACGGGCGCCTTGCTGTCCTCAGCGGATGTGTCCATCGTTTCCGTTTCCGCTCCCGCTTTTCCTTTGAATTCTCCGCCGTCACCTTCGCCGGTTTCGTCACCGGTCATCGGGTCAACCTCGGGGCCGGTATAATCGCCTTTGTCGTCCTCTGCGCCGACAGTGGTTACCGCCGAAGAATCAACCGCGCCGTCACCGCCGCCTACGGTTATCTCACCGCCCGTTACCTTGAAGGCAACGTTTTTGGTATCGGTGTTGTGCACGTCCTCGGGGTCGTAGGTTACGGTCACGTTCTTTTTGCCCGAAGCGCTTTTAAGCGCGGTAAACGTCAGTGTGGCAAACTCGCCGTCACCCTCAACGTTTTCAAGACCTTTGACCCAGTTGAGCGTTACCGGTGATTCTAACGACTTCGGCTGTGCGCCCTCAAAATCCTCACCGTAGCTCACTTTTTCAAGCTTGAACGCGTCGTTATCAAACTCAACCTTCAATTTCATCGCCGTAATGCCGGGGTTGTCCTTTAAAACGATCGCGACGTCAAATCCGGCGCCGGCCTCCACCGATACGGATGAAACCTCGATAGTCGGGTCGCCCGCCGCGAAAACGCAGGTGGGAAGAATGAAAAGCGAAGCGACTAAAACCGCTAAAATTACTGATAAAAGTTTTTTCATATAAACGCCTCCTGTTTTGTTTACAAGGGTAATTATACTCCACCTCGGCGATTTATTCAAGAAAAAGTTTTTCCGCCGCTTGACAGAGGCCGCCGCCTGTAATATTATTATACAAAACAACCTGCAAGGCGGACGTATTATTATGTACAAATATGAAACTCACATGCACACCTTCCCGGTAAGCAGATGTGCGAAAGTAAGCGTGGAGGAAGCGCTCGATTTCTACAAAAGCGCCGGTTACGACGGCGTGTTTGTAACAAACCATTTTCCCGACGGGAGCGCCGGCGACGCCGTTTCCGAAAAAGAGCGGCTGGAATACTATTTTTCCGATTACGACAAGGCGGTGGAATTCGGCAAAAGAATCGGGCTTAAAGTCTTTTTGGGCATTGAAACCACAAACGGCGGCACGGATTTTCTCGTCTACGGACCGGACAGGGCGTGGTATACGGAGCACCCCGAGATACTCGGCATGAAAATGTCCGACAAGCTGACTTTCCTGCGCGAAAACGGCGCTTACACCGTGCAGGCGCACCCGTTCAGGGAAGCGGGATACATCGACCACATCCGGCTTTATCCGCGCCACATCGACGCGGTGGAGGTCATAAACGCCTGCCGCACTGATTTTGAAAACAAAATGGCTTTACTCTATGCCGACAGTTACTCTCTTACTCATTTTGCCGGCTCGGATAACCACACCGGGAAGGCGCGCCCGGTACTCGCGGGTATGCGCTCAAAGGTGCCGATAGAAAACGAGGCGGATTTCATCCGGGCAATGCGGTCGGGCGAGCTTGAAGTTTTCAGCGAGGAAAACGAACAAAGTAAAGTCGGGTGAAAAACACCCGACTCTTTTTATACTTTATTATCAGTTTTAAGTCATATGATAGTTCCGCCGCCAAGCACCTCGTCGCCGCGATAGAGCACCGCCGCCTGACCGCGTGTGACGGCGCGCTGCGGTTCTTTGAACCTGACGCGGACTCTGCCGTCCGGCAGGGCGACGGCTATTGCCGGTTTAAGTACGCCTCTGTACCTTACGCAGGCGTCGCACTCGATTTCCCCTTCCGGCGCTTCGCCGGATATCCAGTTGAAATCGTCGGCATGAAGCTCATATGTAAAAAGCTCCTCGTTTTTACAGAGCACAACGCGGTTGCTTTGCGGGTCTATCTCTTTTACGTAGGCGGGAGCGCCCAGCGCGATACCGAGGCCTTTACGCTGACCCACCGTATAGTTTATTATGCCTTTATGGCGGCCGAGAACGTTGCCCGAAAGGTCAACAAAATCGCCCTCGGGATATTCTTTGCCGGTGCGCGAACGTATGAACGAGGCGTAGTCGCCGTCGGGTATGAAGCATATATCCTGACTGTCCGGCTTATCCGCGCTCACAAAATCCTCTCTTTCGGCTATTGCGCGGGTCTGCTCCTTGGTCCTGTCGCCGAGCGGGAAAAGTGTGTGCGCAAGCTCCTCTTGGGTAAGCGAATAGAGCACATAGCTCTGATCTTTGCCGCGGTCGAGCGCGCGAAGCAGTTTATACTTATCCCCCGTCTTTTCAATCCTGGCGTAGTGACCGGTGACGATATACTCGCACCCGAGCTCCTTTGCCCGCAAAAACAGCGCGGCAAATTTCAGGTAACGGTTACAGCAAATGCAGGGGTTGGGTGTGGCGCCGCGTTCATAGGCCTCTACAAACGGCTTTATGACCGACTTTTCAAAATCGGCTTTGAAATTAAAGGTGTAGTGCGGTATGTGAAGCTTCTTTGCAACGCTCTTGGCGTCAAGCACGTCATCGAGCGAGCAGCACTTGCTCTCGGCTTCGTCGCTTCCGAAGAGGTTCATCGTAACGCCGATGCACTCGTACCCCTCGCGAAGCGTGAGCAGCGCCGCTACCGAGGAGTCCACCCCGCCGCTCATGGCTATAAGCGCTTTTCCTTTCATCCCACACCTCTTCTTTATGTCCGATTCAGTCTTTATTGAATGGTTTAATCTCTACTCGGGACGTAAAGTCCTATTTTACATAAGTTTTTCTTTATGTCCGATTTAGTCTTTATTGACAGATTTAATCTCTGCCCGGGACGTAAAGTCCTATTGATACGGACACCTCTTTTATGTCCGGTTTAGTCTTTATTGAATGATTTATCTTCTGCCCGGGACGGAAAGTCCTATTTTACATAAGTTTTTCTTTATGTCCGATTCAGTTTTTATTGACAGATTTAATCTCTGCCCGGGACGGGATGCCGTATTATCAATAAAGCTTTTTCCCGTTCAAATTATTTTTTGCCGAACGCGTAGATTTTTATTATCACGTAGGTGATAGGTCCGCCCGCCGCCGCGGCGATCGCCGTTCCCCAGAACTGCGGCAATCCCCACGTCTTTACCGTAATGGTATTAACAAGCACAAAAATAATAAAATTCGGTATATACGAAATCACAAAGCGGATATATTTACGCAGACACGGCTTACTATAAAAAATGAAGCGCGACGAAAGCAGATATGCGATAGTGAGCGCCACCGCGTAACCCATGACCGCCGCGGTGTTTCCCTCGCCCACAAGCAGCGAGAAAAACCACGAAAACAACGAGTCGTTAAAAGTGTTTATTATACCCAGCGCGCAAAACTCAATAAAGCCCTTGCTGAGAAAAGTTCTCCTTATTCTTTGAAGCAGTTTCGTACCTTCACCCGCCTTTACTACCCGTAAGTCGATTAAAAGTTATCGGCTTATTATACCAAATAAGCGGAGAAAAAGCAAGTTGATGTTGACTTTTAGAATTTTTTGGGCTAAAATTAACAGGCACAATTATTCTTTGTCTTCGTAGCTCAGCCGGATAGAGCGTCCGCCTCCTAAGCGGAAGGTCGTGGGTTCGAATCCCGCCGAGGACGCCACAAAAAACGCATCTTTTGTCTACCAAAAGATGCGTTTTTTGAACGATGTGTTCCGTCTTCGCGGAACGTGGTGCACACTTCGTGCGTGATCATCCCTGCGCGGCGAGTTTCCACGACGTCGCCTCGCGGCGTCCGGCGACAAAGTTCCTGTATATTCCGTCCTCCGCCATCAGTTCGTCGTGCCTGCCCTTCTGAACGATCCTGCCCTTATCGACAACTACGATCTGATCGGCGTTTCTGACGGTTTTCAGCCGATGTGCTATCATTATGATCGTTTTTTCCCTCGTCAGCGCGCCAATCGCCTCGGTCAGTTCTTTTTCGTTCTCCGGGTCGACATTTGCTGTCGCCTCGTCCAGAATGATGATCGGCGCGTCTTTCATAATGGCGCGGGCGATTGAGATACGCTGCTTTTCGCCTCCCGAAAGGCTCGCGCCGCCCTCTCCCACGACCGTTTCGTATCCGTCGGGGAGTGCCGTGATAAACTCATGACAGGCAGCTTTTTTCGCCGCCGCGATCACCTCGTCCATCGAGGCGTCCGGCCGTCCGAAGCGGATATTGTTCGCTATCGTATCCTCAAACAGATAGACGCGCTGAAACACAAAGCTGAAATTCTCCATCAGCGAATCAAAGCTGTAATCCCTGACGTTCCTGCCGCCGAGCGTGACTCTGCCCTCCTGCACGTCCCAGAAGCGGGCGATAAGCGATGTGATCGTCGTCTTTCCTCCGCCGGAGGGACCGACGATTGCCGTGGTTGTGTTTTCCTTTATTTCGAGCGTCACGTCGTCGATGATCTTGCGGTTTTCGTAAGCGAAGCTTACGTGTTCAAGATGAATATCCCGGTTCTCCGGCGTGATCTCCTCGCCGTCGGTATCCATTTGCTCGACGTTGAGAATTTCGTTTGCAAGGTCTACGCCCTTGCCGATGATTCTTAAAAGCGCGGTGTAGGTACCCGCCGCGTCGAGCGATTCAAATACCATAAATGAGCAGAGGAGCATCACGATCGTATAAACAAGTTCCATTGTGCCGTTCAGGCAGAAGAATATCGCCGCTCCGGCGATCGCGACGCCGATCAGCTTAACAATAAGATTTTGCACGCCGACCGCTGGGATCGCCGCAAGCTCCGCGCGGATGTCGGCTTTTTTCTTTCGCTCGATCGCGTTTTTGACTCTCGACTGATTCTGCCCGATGATATTGTAGTTTCTGATTTCGGCGATCCCCTGAATATACTCCAGGATAACGCCGACCATATCCCTGTCCGCCGAAAGCTTTTCGTCCGCGACCCTCGCGACGCTTCTGTTCGTCCATTGATTCACAAGCAGGAACACGCCGATCCCGGCGAGCGCGATCAGTCCGATCCGCAGGTCAAACGCAATCATGAACAGCGCGACGACGACCGTTGTGATCCCGCCTTGAAGCACCATCATTATAGCGCGGGTCGCTATATCGCCCGTCTGCTCCATCGTATTGGTCGTTACGGAGGTTATATGCCCGAGACTCGTATCGTTAAAGTAGCCCATCGGGAGATACCGCAGATGCTCGCCGATCTCTATGCGCTTTGACGCGCAGGTATCATAGCCGCCCTCTGTCTGGAGCATCGTAGAAAACCTGCTGACGATCATTTTACCGAGAGTGCTCACGAGCATGAGCGCGATGACCGTGACGATCGCCCCGGCGTCCACACTGTCTCTGAGCACCGCCCTGACAGCGAAAAACGCGGCGGGTATTTTCATCGCGGTAAAAATCGCGTCGATGACGCCGAGAATTGCCGATTTGTAAAATTTGATTCTGTTTTTCCGGTTGCAGAAATCAAAAAATTTTTTTACCATTTTAAGCATTTGCGTTCTCCTTTTCCGGGCAGACGTCTTCGTCCCTTGCCATACTGTGTGCTTCCCACATCTTCCTGTAAAGCCCGCAGCTTGCGAGCAGTTCATCCTGCGTACCGGAGGCTTCCACGTTCCCGTCGTTTATCACGAAAATTCTGTCCGCGCCGGTGACAGTCGAAAGCCGGTGCGCGATTACGATCAGCGTTCTGCCCCTGACGAGCTTTGCCACACTTGCCTGAACGAGCGCCTCGTTCTCCGGGTCTGTGTACGCCGTCGCCTCGTCGAGAATAACGACGGGAGCGTCCTTGAGCATCGCTCTCGCTATACATATGCGCTGTCTTTCTCCGCCCGAGAGGTGGCCGCCCGCGCCGCCGGCGACTGTGTCGTAGCCGTTTTCAAGTCCGAGAATAAAATCGTGGCATCCGGTGGCTTTCGCGGCGTTTACTACATCCTCATCCGTCGCGCCAGCCCTGCCGAGACGGATGTTTTCTTTAATCGACAGATCAAAGAGGTAATTGTCCTGCGCGACGTAAGCGATCCTGCTCATATACCACTCAAGGGGTAGTTCGCGGATATCCGTGCCGCCGTAGGTGATCGAGCCCGAATCTACATCCCAAAGCGAATCTATAAGCCGCGCTATCGTGCTTTTTCCCGAGCCGGACGGCCCGACGACGGCGACAAACTCACCCTGCTTTATCTCCATATTCACACCGTGCAGCACTTCCTTATCCCTGTAGGAGAACCTAACGTCCCTTAAAACAATGTCGGAGCCTCGCGGCGTCTTTTTTATTTCGGCGGGACGTTTCATATCCTTTCTGTCAAGGATCTCGGTAACTTCGCCGAAAATCGTGCCTACCTTCAGTAGATCGTCCGTATAGGTGAACGCCACCACCAGCGGCGTGATAAGCCCCGCGGAGAGGATAATGCCGGTGATAAATCCCCCGGCGCTCAGCGTGCCGGCGTTTACAAGAAACAGTCCGACCGGGAGCACGCCGAGAAACGTCGCGGGGAGAAACGACATCATACCCGACTGAGGCCAGATACACCGCCTCATCCAGTTGATGAACACGTCCGCGCCCTCTCTCGCCGCCGTGACGAATTTCTTATAGGAAGTGCCGGTTTTGCCGAACGCTTTTATAACCTCTATTCCGTTGATATACTCCACGGCGGTGTCGTTGAGTTTTTTGGTTTTTTCGACCGACAGTTCGTAACCGCCTCTTGATTTGATAAACATTACAACGGCGCAGACGAGTCCGATCACCGCGCCGACAAGATTGGCAAGTCCCAACCGCCAGTCAATCGTCATAATGTAAATGAACATAACTGTCGGAAGCAGTATGTTCGCCGTGAACTCCGGCACAATATGCGCGAGTGTGGTCTCCATCGAATCCACGCGCTCCACTATGATGTTCTTGTAGCTTCCGCTGTTGTCGTCAAGCACAGAGCCGAGCGGAATGGTCGACAGTTTCTTGCATAGCTGCTCTCTGATACCGCCAAGCACGGTAAACGTAGCAACGTGCGACAGCGACGTCGAAAAGGAATGCAGCGTCATCCGGACAAGCCAGAACAGCGCCATAAGCAGCACCTGCGAAAGGTAGAAGTTCCACTCCCGGTTACCCTCGAGAAGCTGCCCGACGATATCTGCGATAATCAGATACGGCACGAACGACGCCGCCACGCCGAGAATCGCGAGCACGACGCTCCACCCGAAATACGCCCGCTTTCGTCCGGCAAATTCCATCACCCGGCTTAACGTGCTTCGCTTTTTGACTTTTTCTCCTGTATTTTGCTCTTTCATAATCTTTCCCCCGCTTTTCAGCTGTTGATCTTTGGTTAGCATATGCTAACCAATGGTTTATATTAAAGGTCCGACGTCCGCCGGACCTGAAAGCCGCAGTTAAAGTACGGCGCCGCTCACCCGAACAGAGAACGCTTTTTATATTCCTCCGACGAAGCAGAGATGAATATGTAGCCGGTTTCTTCGATCGCTTTTTTAAGCTTTTCCGTATCCGGCGCTTCTTCGGCAAGAAATGTCGCTTCGCCGCGGATTCGCGACGCCTTTAATTTTTTGGTGTTCGGACAGACCTTTCGTACCACATCGCAGATATGTGCCTCGCACATACCGCACGCCATTCCGCCGATTTTTACCGTGATTTTTTTCATAGCGTCCTCCTTTAATCAAGACACGCGGCGCCTGTAAACGAAATCTCAATCGATTTCGTTACTTAAAACCGCATACCGTTTCCACTGGCCGCTAGTTGTCGCCGTCTGACTCGCGTCCTGAAAAACAAAAAGCAAGGCTCTCTTCAACAGGCGCCCGGCAAAGCAATTCGGTTAGCCGCCGCTAACTATTGTAGCACAACGCTTTCCGTTTGTCAATATGTTTATTCACGGCAGAAGAATCACCCGCGGACGGCAAGGCGACGATGTAAGTCTGTCACCGGGGTTTTACCGCCTGTATTTTGCCTTTTACGGCAGGTTGGTCTGCCTCTTTTCGCACGAAATTGTGAAAAAATATTGCAAAACAGTGATAAATAAGATATAATACTGAACGTTGAGTCGAAATATGCCAAAATTTGTCGAAAGGAGCAAATATGATATCCGTATCTTATAACAAACTCTGGAAATTACTGATCGACAGGAAAATAAGTCGTGCGGAGCTTCGCCGCAGGATCAAGATCTCCCCTAACACCATGACGAAGCTGATTCGTGACAAGGAAGTATCGCTGGCGGTGATCGGCCGCATTTGCGAGGCGCTGGGCACGGATATCGGAAACATTATGGAATTTGTTACGGACGGCGCCGACAAGACCGCCGTCCGGCAAAGCGTGAAGGAGCAAGGTTAAGGACTTCGCACCGGAACGCCGTGACAGAGAAAAGGGGATGGTAGTTTCAGATGACAACTGAAAAAATCAACAGCTTAAAATACCGGTCGCTTTTATCCGAAGGGTCGAGATTTCTTGAAGAACGGTGCGACCAGATAAACAAATTAAACGTGTTTCCGGTGCCGGACGGCGACACCGGAGACAATATGCTTATGACGCTTCAGAGCGGACTTGCCGAAACCGGCGCCGATGAAAACCTGCCGCTTCTTTGCGATTCCCTGTCAAGGGGAATGCTGTACGGCGCCAGGGGCAACTCCGGCGTTATACTTTCAAGATTCTTTTACGGAATGAACAGCTGCATTTCAAAATGCGGCGACTCCTTCACGGCGGATAATTTCATCGCCGGTCTGGAAAACGGGGTGTCCGAGGCGTACGCCGCTGTATCCAGCCCGAAAGAGGGCACGATTCTCACCGTAATGCGTGAAACGACCGACGCGGTCAAAAAAGAATCTCCCGCCGATTTTGAAACGCTTTTTGAGACGGCGCACACCGCCGCCGCACAGGCTCTCAAAAACACCCCCGAGCAGTTGGAGGTGCTTAAAAACGCCGGCGTGGTAGATTCCGGCGGCGCCGGTTTTCTGTGTATTCTCGAGGGTATGAGAAGCGCTTTGGACGGCAAAAACATATCGCCCGTAAGCGCCGCAAAAGCGACGGTAAAGGAATTGCGCGGCGATGAGGAAATGCTCGGCTACTGTACCGAGTTTTTACTGCAAAAGATGGGCGGCGAGCCGTTTTCCACAGACTCTTTCAGAAAATTTCTCGATTCAGTCGGAAATTCGGTAGTGGTTTTTGAAACCGGCAATATCGTCAAGGCGCACGTGCACACCTTCCGCCCCGAGGAAGTTCTTAAAGAAGCGCACCGCTTCGGCGAATTTCTCACTCTTAAAATCGAGAATATGACCGTTATGCACAGCAAGTCAACGGTTGAAAACGAATTTGAGCTTTTAGAAAAAAAGAATAAATACGGTCTTGTAGCCGTAGCGTGCGGCGACGGAATCGGGAAAATGCTCAAAAGCGCCGGCTATACGACGGTCGACGGCGGCAGAAGCATGAATCCGTCCTCGCAGGATATTTTGCGTGGCATAAAGCAGGCAAACGCCGAAACGGTATTCGTTTTCCCGAACCACAAGAACGCTTTTCTGGCGGCGAAGCAGGCCGGCGAGATGTGCGATTTCTGCAAGGTGCTTGTCGTAGCCTCGCAGGATATCGGTCACTGCTACTGCGCCGCCTCCGCCTTTGATGATTCCCTGCCGTCCGAAGAGCTGGTCAGCCGCTTTGAGGCGGCGGCAAAGGCGGTAAAAACCGTTAATATAGCCGGAGCGATACGCGACTGCACCGAGAACGGAGTAACGGTGCGCAAAGGCGACGCGGTCTGCTTTGACAAGGACCGTATACTGCTTGCCGAAAATACGGCGCAGGACGCGGCAGTAAAGCTCTTTGAACATCTCGACACACCCGACGTCGTTATAATCCTTACCGGCGAAGAAACATCCGAAGGCGACGCAAGCGCGCTTGAAAGCCGCCTTGAAGAGCTTTATCCGGATACTGAATTCATTATGACAGACGGCGGTCAGCCGATTTATTCATATACACTTATTATCAGATGAGGTGAAAAAATGCTTACACTTTTTACTGACACCGATACCGACATCACACCCGCGCAGGCGCAAAAATACGGATACAGGCTGATAAGCATGCCGTACAGCCACGGCGGCAAAACGGTGTTCCCCTACGAAGACTTCGAGACGTTTGACGCGCACGGGTTTTATCAGATGCTCCGCTCGGGCGTGCTCCCTACCACAAGCGCGATAAGCTACGAAAAATACATAGAGTATTTCGAGCCGGAGTTCGCGGCGGGCAACGATATCTTTTACGTGCATTTTTCCCGCGCGATGACCGCGACCTTCGACGCCATGGATCTCGCCGTAAAAGCGCTTAAAGAAAAGTATCCCGACCGTAGGTTTTACGAGGTCGATACGAAAGGTATCACCATAATAAGTCTCAATATCGTTTTGGAAATAGGCGACTGGTTCGCCTCGGGCAAAACGCCCGAAGAGGTGCTGAGTCTTGCCGAAACCGAGGTTGACCGCTTCGCCGTATATTTCTTTGCGGATGATCTTAAATTCTTTGCCAGAAGCGGCCGCGTCAGCGGTATCGCGGGAACGATGGGCTCGATACTCGGCATACGCCCGATCATTTACATGGATACGAACGGCAAAATGGTAAGCGTCGGCAAAGAAACGGGCAGAAACAACGCCATGAAGCGTCTTCTTGCCTACGTTGATGAGCTGGGCGACGATCTTTACAGCCACCGTGTGATAGTAGGTCACGCGGACGCGCCGCGCATAGCCGGACAGATAGTGGACGCGCTGCGGAACAAATACGGTGAAAAGCTCGAGATCCTCCTCGCCGACGTCAATCCGACAGCGGGCAGTCACTGCGGTCCCGATACCGTGGGCATCTGCTTCCACGCGATTCACAGGTGAAGATATGATAACCGTAAAACAGGTAGAAACAAAAAAACAGCAAAAGGAATTTCTTGATTTTCCGCTTAAGCTTTATAAGGACAACCCCTGCTTCGTGCCGCCGCTTTACGGGGACGAAAAAAAGATTTTTCGCTCCGATTACGTCTATAACGACACCTGCGAATCTGTTTTCTTTTTAGCTTACGACGGTGAAAAGCCGGTCGGCAGGATATCGGGCATAATACAGCGCGCCTCCAACGAAAAAACCGGTGAAAAGCGCTGTCGCTTCACACGGTTTGACGCCGTTGACGACCCGGAAGTCTCCCGCAAGCTTTTTTGCGCGCTTGAAGACTGGGCGCGTGCGCGCGGTATGGATACCGTATGCGGTCCGCTCGGCTATTCGGATTTGGAGCGCGAGGGGCTCCTGATAGAGGGCTTCGACCGCCTTTCGACCTTTGAGGAGCAGTACAACGCGCCGTATTATCAGAATCATATCGAGGCGCTCGGCTACATAAAGGAGGTCGACTGGCTCGAATCGATGCTCCGCGCGCCGAAGGAAGACGACGGCTCCCTTAAAAAAATGGCGGATTACGTTATGGAAAGATACGATTTGCATATCGGAAAAGCAAAGAACGTCAACGATTTTCTAAGAAGATATGCCGACAGTTTCTTTGAACTGCTCGACGTCGGATACGAAAACATCTACGGAACGGTCCCCTTTACCGAGGGCATGAAAAAAATGATGATAGCCAATTTCAAGCTTATCATCGACTTAAAATACGTCGCCGTTATTCTGGACCGCAACAATAAGCTCGTATGCCTCGGCATCTGTTTTCCTTCGATAGCCGCCGCCGTGCAGAAATCCGGCGGACGCCTTACGCCCGCCGCGATAGTAAGACTGCTTAAAGCGATAAAAAAACCGTCCGTACTGGACCTCGGACTTATCGCCGTGGCGCCCGAGTATCTTAACCGCGGCGTAAACGCGGTAATTGCGGCGGAGCTTACCAGAATGCTTAAAGAGGACGGCATAGAGCACGCCGAAACAAACCTGAATTTAGAGGAAAACTTTGCCATTCGCAATATGTGGAAGCGCTTTGACGAGGTAAATCACAAGCGGCGCCGCTCATATATCAAAAAAATCGGTGAGGGTAGCTATGAAACTGATAGTTGACTGCTTCGGCGGGGATAAAGGACCCGCCGCCTGCGTAGAGGGCGTGCTGGAAGCCGCCGGAGCGTATCCCGGGGCGGAATTTGTACTTGTAGGTGACGAGGATAGGCTTCGCGCCGAACTGCCGGATGGCTGTAAAAACATTGAAATAATACACGCGCCGGACGCGGTAAGCGGCAACGATAAGCCGATAGACGCCATCCGCCTTAAACCGGAAAGCTCCATGGTAAAAGCGGTAAGGGCGCTGCGTGAGGATAAAACGGCGGACGGGCTTATCTCGGTAGGTCCCACCGGCGTTCTCATCGCCGCGGCGACTCTTCGCATCGGCAGAATCGATGGCGTGCGCCGCCCCGCGTTTTGCCCGATACTCCCCACGATGAACGGCGGGATAGTCGGTATATGCGACAGCGGCGCAAACGTCGAGTGTACCCCTGAAATGCTTTTGCAATTCGCCGTAATGGGCAGCGAATATCTGAAAGCGGCGTTTCAAAGGAAAGAGCCGCGCGTGGCGCTTCTTAACGTCGGCACCGAGGAGGAAAAGGGCGACGACCTGCACCGCGACGCCTACCGTCTGTTAAAGCAAGAGGCGGCGGTAAATTTCGTAGGCAATATGGAGAGCCGCGACCTGCTCTCGGGCAAATACGACCTTGTGGTGTGCGACGGATTTTCGGGCAACGTGCTGGTAAAATCCACCGAGGGCACGGCGGTCGAGCTGATGAAAAAAATCAAAAAAGATATATACTCCAAAGGTTTATATAAAATCGGCGCTTTGTTTATGAAAAAGATGTTTGAGGAAGAAAAGCGCTTTATGAATTATCAGAATTACGGCGGCTCGGTGCTGCTCGGAACCGAAAAGATCATCATTAAGGGTCACGGCAGTTCCGACGCGACGGCGGTACGCCGCTGCATAGAACAGGCCGCAGATATGCTCGGAAGCGACCTGAACGAAAAAATCGCCGCAAGGCTCAATATTAAGGAGGAAGCGTATGTTTGAAGAAGTAAAAAAAGCACTGAGAGTTCAACTGAAGCTCGGTGACAAAGAAATCACCGGGGAATCAAGGATAAAAGAGGACCTCGGCGCGGATTCGCTGGATGTGTTACAGCTGCTTATGACCATTGAGGAGACCTACGGGATAAAAATACCCGACGAAAGTCTCGCCGGTTTTAAGACTGTGGGCGATATCGTGAAATACCTTGAAAACATAAAGCAATAAAAAGAGAAAATGCGCCGTATCACTATTGATACGGCGCATAATTTATTCTGTCAAAACGTCTGATATCTGACGTCTGACGTCTGACAACTGAAAAAGCCACCGCCTTTTGGACGGTGGCTTTTTAGTACACACATATTCCCGAAGATAAAATTCTTCGGCGTCGGAACATCCGCAGTTGAAGATGTGAGCACTAATCAGTTGAGAATCAAACCAACTCGATTATCGCCATTTCGGCAGCATCGCCGCGGCGCGGACCGGTCTTCGTAATACGGCAGTAACCGCCGTTTACATCCTGGTACTTCGGAGCGATCTCGTTAAACAGTTTAACAACGACCGACTCTTTGGTAATAAAAGCCATTGCCTGGCGGCGGCTGTGAAGATTACCAGTCTTAGCGAGTGTTATATACTTCTCTGCCATTGACCTGACCTCTTTCGCGCGGGTCACGGTGGTCTCTATTTTGCCGTTTTCGAGCAAATAAGTCACCATTGCGCGAAGCATAGCGGTTCTGTGGTCAGACGGCCTTCCGAGTTTTCTTGTTCCCGGCATATGCTTTCACTCCTTTAATTCGGCAAGAGTTGAACCCGCAAGGGGTTCACTTGCCAACTTTATTCATCGTCTTTTTTGAGGGAGAAGCCAAACGAATCGAGCTTGGCTATAACCTCTTCAAGAGATTTGCGGCCGAGATTTCTGACCTTCATCATATCCTCTTCGGACTTGTTCGTAAGGTCTTCGACCGTGTTGATGCCTGCGCGCTTGAGGCAGTTGAAGCTGCGTACTGAAAGGTCGAGCTCGTCGATAGTAAGATCGAGTGCTTTTTCCTTCTCGCTGTCGCTCTTCTCCGCCATAATGCTGCCGGCGTCGTTCACGCCTTCGGCAAGGTCGAGGAACAGTTCAAAATGCTCGATGAGTATTTTCGCCGAAAGAGACACTGCCTCATTGGCGGCGATAGAACCGTCGGTCCAGACCTCTAACGTGAGTTTGTTCTTGTCGACAACGTTACCCACGCGGGTATTGTCAACATTGAAGTTTGCCTTCAAAACCGGAGTATAAATAGAATCTATCGGAATAACGCCGATAATATTCTGCGCCGATTTGTTCTGTTCCGCCGATACGTAACCTCTGCCCTTATCGAGCGTCATCTCCATATTGAGCTTGGCGCCCTCGTCGAGAGTGGCTATATACATATCGGGATTAAGAATTTCAACCTCAAAATCCGCCTTGATATCGGCCGCGGTAACAACGCCGGGACCTGCCGCTTCAATGTATATTTTCTTAGCGGTATCGGAATGAAGCTTCGCGATAACGCCCTTAAGGTTAAGCACTATTTCGGTTACGTCCTCTTTCACACCGGGAATGGTGGAAAACTCGTGAACGACGCCGTCTATCTTAACGTTTGTTATGGCAACGCCGGGGAGAGTTGACAAAAGCACCCTTCTCATGCTGTTGCCGAGCGTAGTCGCGTAGCCGCGCTCAAGCGGTTCCATTACGAATTTGCCGTATTTACCGTCACTTGACAGTTCGAGTGTTTCAATTCTGGGCTTTTCAATTTCTAACATCTAAAAGCTCCTTCTCCGCATCGTAAAATAAGTTTCACTCTGCTTTGACGCGGTCAAGCAGAAGTAGAATAATTACCTTGAATAGTACTCGACGATGAGCTGCTCATCAACGGGCGCTTCGATCTGATCACGCTCGGGGAGAGCAACGACCTTGACGGTCATGTTTTCACGGTCGACCGAAAGCCACTCTGCTACGGGACGCGCGCTGTTTGCTTCAACAACGGACTTCATTTTCTCAAAGCCCCTCGCTTTTTCGCAAACCGCGACCTCGTCGCCTGCTTTGAGCAGATAGGACGCGATATCGACTCTGTGACCGTTTACTTCAAAGTGACCGTGACCTACGAGCTGACGCGCTTCCGCACGGCTGGACGCAAATCCCGCTCTGTAAACGACGTTATCGAGTCTGCTCTCTAAAATGCGGAGCAGGTTATCGCCTGTAACGCCCTGTTTTCTCTCGGCAATTTCAAAATAATGACGGAACTGATTTTCCTGAACGCCGTAAAAGCGTCTTGCGGTCTGTTTAGCACGAAGCTGCAAACCGTATTCCGATGACTTTTTTCTACCCTGACCGTGCTGACCGGGCGCATAGCTGCGCGCTTCCAGCGAACATTTTTCAGAATAGCAGCGGTCGCCTTTAAGGAAGAGCTTTTTACCCTCGCGGCGGCAAAGTCTGCAAACTGCACCGGTATATCTTGCCATTTGTTACACCTCCAACCTTTCTCTTAGACGCGTCTGCGCTTAGGCGGACGGCAACCGTTATGCGGGATAGGGGTAACGTCTTTTATCATACTTACCTCAAGTCCAGCAGACTGTAAAGCGCGAATGGCGGCTTCACGGCCGGCGCCCGGGCCTTTAACATAAACTTCGACAGTTTTAAGACCGTGCTCCATAGCGTTTTTCGCCGCAAGCTCGGCGGCACTCTGCGCCGCAAACGGCGTAGACTTCTTGGAGCCCCTGAAACCGAGTTCACCGGCGGAAGCCCACGAAAGAGCGTTGCCCTGAGTATCGGTTATTGTAACTATCGTGTTATTGAAGGTAGACTGAATATGAGCCGCACCGCGTTCAATGTTCTTTTTTTCACGACGACGGCGAGTGCCGCCTTTTTTAGCAGTAGCCATTAGTTCTTACCTCCTTTATTTCTTCTTGTTCGCAATAGTTCTCTTCGGACCTTTGCGCGTACGCGCGTTGGTCTTGGAGCGCTGACCTCTTACGGGAAGTCCCTTGCGGTGACGGACACCGCGATAACTGCCGATTTCGATAAGACGCTTGATATCAAGGGCTACGGTACGGCGACGGTCACCTTCAACCTGAAGGTTATGGTCGATATACTCACGGAGCTTTGAGATATCTTCGTCGGTCAGATCTTTTACGCGAACATCCGGATTAACGCCGGTTTCACTTAAGATTTTTTTAGATGTTGTAAGACCTATACCGTAGATGTAAGTGAGTCCTATTTCGACCCGCTTCTCGTTCGGAAGGTCAACACCAGCAATACGTGCCATAGATTGTTAGCACCTCCACTTTCTTTTGCCGTAACAGGCGGCCCGCCTGTTACCACGCGTTATCAGCTTACCCCTGACGTTGTTTATGCTTCGGGTTTTCGCAAATAACCATTACTTTACCCTTGCGTTTAATGATTTTACATTTTTCGCAAATCTTTTTTACAGAAGGTCTGACTTTCATTTGGATTTTACCTCCTAAAATTTCTCTGTCCGGCAAATCGCCGGATTATTTCGAGCGCCAGGTAATGCGCCCTTTGGAAAGATCGTAAGGCGACATTTCAACCGTCACTTTATCGCCGGGAAGTATGCGTATGAAATTCATGCGCAGCTTGCCCGAGATATGCGCGAGTATCACGTGACCGCCCTGTATCTCTACCTTAAACATTGCGTTGGGCATTGCCTCAACAACGGTGCCTTCAAGTTCTATCATATCAGATTTCGACATAATTTTCCTCCAAAATCGTATCAGTTTGAACGGAAACCTCAAAAGGGCCGCGCTTTATCCCGCCGCGCTGCACACTGCGCGTCGGGCGCCGCCCGCGGTCTCTTGCCTGCTGTACATACCTTAAAAGTCCGCCACGGTCATTATTTGCGGACCGCCCGGCGTTATGACCACGGTATGCTCGAAATGAGCCGAAAGAGAACCGTCACGTGTAAGAACCGTCCAACCGTCCGGCAAGACCTTTACGCCGTAATTCCCGGCGTTGACCATGGGTTCGATGGCCAGTGTCATGCCCGGAAGTAACCGGATACCGTGACCCGCGGCGCCGAAATTCGGAACCTCGGGCGCCTCGTGAAGAGAAGTGCCGATACCGTGACCGACAAACTCTCTCACCACGCTGAATCCGTTTGCTTCCGCAAAAGACTGTATCGCATGGGATATATCGCCGATCCTGCCGCCCGCGAGCGCCGCGCCGATACCTTTGTTAAGGCATTCGCGCGTTACGCTCATCAGCCGCTTCGCCTCATCGGATACGTCACCGCAGGCAAAAGTGGCGGCATTGTCGCCGTGGTAGCCGTCAAACTTCGCGCCGAGATCTATGGAAACGATGTCGCCCGATTCAAGTCTTCGCTTTTTTGACGGTATCCCGTGGATAACCTCGTTGTTGACAGATATGCAGGCGGTGGCCGGATAGCCCTCGTAATTTTTGAAGTTAGGGGTTGCGCCCTGACTTAAAATATACTCTTCGGCTATCCTGTCAAGCTCGGCGGTGGTAACCCCCGGCTCGACCGCTGCGCCCGCTTTTTTCAATGCTCCTGCCGATATTCTGCAAGCTTCCCGCATAACGGAAAGTTCGCGACCGGTTTTCAGTACCACCATTTTTATATCCCCGAAAGAGCGCCGAGCACCAGCGCGGTAGTGTCTTCAACCTTATCCTGACCCTTTACCTCGAGCAGCTTGCCCGCCGCTTTATAGTAGCTTTTGAGCGGCTCGGTCTGGTCATGATAAACCGAAAGGCGGTTTTTCACGGTTTCGGGCTCGTCATCCTTGCGGATAACGAGATCATCGCCGCACAGGTTGCAGACGCCGTCTTTCTCGGGTTTTTTGAATTCGGTATGATAGCTCGCGCCGCAGCCGGAGCAGACTCTTCTGCCCGACATACGCTTTACTATCTCG
Organism: Clostridiaceae bacterium; assembly: GCA_016287385.1. GTDB lineage: Bacteria > Bacillota > Clostridia > Oscillospirales > Acutalibacteraceae > UBA737. The sequence continues at coordinate 107,921 of JAEEWM010000027.1, forward strand.
CTGTCATCCACCTCAATGGAAAGCGCCGCGTCAACGGTGATTCCCATTTCGTCAAGCGCCTTCGCCTGGGGTATCGTGCGGGGAAAGCCGTCTAAAATGAAGCCCTCCCTGCAGTCGTCCTGCGCAAGCCTTTCCTTTATGATGCCTATCACGACCTCATCGGGAACAAGCTCGCCGCGCTCGGTGTACGCCTTGGCGCGAAGGCCCATTTCAGTGCCCTCTTTCAAGGCGGCGCGGATGATGTTGCCGGTTGAAATGGTGGGAATGCTGTATTTTTCGGAAATGATTTCCGCCTGGGTGCCTTTGCCGGCACCCGGTGCGCCCAATAAAATCAATCTCATAATAAAACTCCGTTAGTCAAGGAAGCCCTTGTAGTGTCTCATCATCATCTGCGATTCGAGATTCTGAACCAGTTCAAGCGCAACGCCGACAACGATCAGTATCGAAGTACCGCCGAGCGAAATGTTGAGTCCGCCCATGGTGCCGCCGAAGAGGCTCATCATTATCGGAAGTATCGCGACGACGCTCAGGAAAAGCGCGCCGAGAAGCGTTATCCTCGAAAGTATCTTTGCGATAAAGTCCGAAGTTGACTTACCGGGTCTGATACCGGGTATGGCGCCGCCGTTTTTACGGAGGTTGTTAGCCATTTCGACAGGATTGAACTGAATGGTCGCATAGAAGTATGCGAATGCGATTATGAGTATGAAATAGAGGACCGCGTAGAAAACGCCGCGTGTGCTGAAAAGCGCAAGCACTTTCGCAAAGAACGTATCGGTGTTCTTCATAAAGCCCAGGATCATGGTCGGAACCATGAGGATGGACGAAGCGAAGATTATCGGCATAACGCCCGACATATTTACCTTGATCGGAATATGGGTGTTCTGACCGCCGTACATCTTGTTGCCCACAACGCGTTTTGCGTACTGAACGGGTATTCTGCGCTCGGCGCCGGTCATCCATACGATAAACACAATAACGACGAGGAATATCAGAACGATGCCGACAACCGCGAACTGGTGGTTGCCTATCCACGCGCCGCGAAGCTTTTTATAAGCTTCCTGCGCACGGGAAATGATACCCGCAAAAAGCAGTATTGAAATACCGTTGCCGATACCCTTTACGTCTATCTGTTCGCCGAGCCACATGACGAGCGCGCTGCCCGCCGTAAGCGCGAGAACTATTACAAAGCCCGCGAATACCACGGCGCCTTTGCCCGCCGCAGTAATGGAGCCGAGCAGGAAGCCGCTTCCCTTAAGATAGAAGAAATACGCGACGCCCTGGATAAGAGCCAGGATAACGGTGGTGTATCGGGTAATGGCGGCAAGCTTCTTCTGCCCCTCTTCACCCTCTTTTGAAAGACGCTCAAGCGCGGGGATAGCCACGCACAAAAGCTGGATGATAATTGAGGAGTTGATGTACGGGGTAACCGACATCGCGAAGATCGCGCCGTATTCAAGACCGCCGCCGGTGAGTATGGAGAGATAATTGAAGAAATCGTTGCTGCTTTCTCCGAAAGACTGCAAAAGCGCGGCCGTGTCAATAAACGGTGCCGGTATCGCCGAACCGATACGGAAAACTGCGATTATGAAGATAGTGAAAATTATTTTTCTGCGAATTTCCTTTACCTTCCACGCGTTTCTGATTATATCCAACATGTTCAGATCACCTCAGCCTTTCCGCCCGCTGCCGCGATTTTCTCCGCGGCGGAAGCTGAAAATGCGTTGAGTTTAACCGTGAGGTTCTTGGTGATTTTACCGTTGCCGAGAACCTTTACGGGAAGACCTGTCTTGCGGATGATTTTTTTCTCCGCCAAAGCGGCGGCGTCAACAGTCGCGCCTTCCTCGAACACTTCGAGTGCGGCAACATTGATGCTCAGCCAGTCCTTGGCAAAAATATTGTTAAAACCACGCTTCGGTACGCGGCGCTGGAGCGGCATCTGACCGCCTTCAAAACCCGGTCTCATACCGTGACCGGCACGCGCCTTCTGACCCTTATGGCCCTTACCGGCGGTTTTGCCGTTGCCCGAACCGTGACCTCTGCCTATACGCTTTACTTCTCTTGTAGAACCTTCGGCAGGAGACAATTCATGCAATTTCATTGTTGTTTGCACCTCCTTGCAATTTTGCGGTTTACCGCGTTTTACGGTTTGATTACTTGCCTTCGACAATCGTAACGAGGTGAGAAACCTTGTTTATCTTGCCGCGGGTCTGCGCGTTATCCGGCTGAACCGAAGTATCGCCGAGTTTGCTCAGCCCCAGTGATTTAACCGTAGCGATCTGATCCTTTTTGGAACCTATCGTACTCTTTACAAGTTTTACAGTAAGGCCGGCAGCCTTTTTCTTTGTTGCCATAGTGCTGCTCCTCCTTAACCTAATATTTCCTTTTTGTCTTTACCGCGGACGAGAGCCACCTGCTCAACGTCGCGTAAAGCCGCAAGGCCTGCAACCGTCGCGCGAACCACATTGCAAGGATTATTTGAGCGAAGCGCTTTTGTACGGATATCCTTGATACCCACGGTTTCAACAACCGCACGTACCGCGCCGCCGGCGATAACGCCGGTACCGGGGGCGGCGGGCTTCAAGAGCACGCGGCCTGCGCCGAATTCGCCTATAATCTCATGAGGGATTGTAGTGCCTTTAAGAGAAACCTTGATAAGATTCTTCTTGGCGTCTTCAATGCCCTTGCGTATTGCATCGGGAACTTCACCCGCTTTACCGAGGCCGTAGCCGACGGTACCTTCGCCGTCGCCGACGACGACCAGCGCCGCGAACTTCATGATGCGACCGCCCTTAACGGTTTTGGAAACGCGGTTTATCGATACAACGCGCTCCTGTAAATCCAATTTTGATGCGTCAATATTTGTAGCCAAAAGTATTCTCCTCCTTCTTAAAATTTGAGGCCGCCCTCACGGGCACCTTCGGCAAGTTCCTTGACACGGCCGTGATAAATGTATCCGCCGCGGTCAAATACGACCTCGGAGATCTTCATTTTCTTGGCACGTTCCGCTATGAGCTTCCCAACCTTACGGGCGCCCTCGCAGTTACCGCCGGAAGCACCGAAGTCCTTCTCGTTTGACGCGGCGGCGGCGAGTGTAACACCCTTTACGTCGTCAATAAGCTGGGCGTAAATATTGCTGTTGGAGCGAAATACGTCAAGGCGGGGTCTTTCCGCAGTACCGGTGATCTTTGAACGAACACGGGCGTGGCGTTTAAGACGCGCTGCGTTACTGTTGGTTTTGTTGACCATTTTACATACACTCCTTTATCATTTCTTTGCGCCCTTGGCGGCCTTACCTTCTTTGCGGCGGATATGCTCGCCCGCGTACTTGATGCCCTTGCCCTTATACGGCTCCGGCGGACGCTTTGCGCGAACTTCCGCGGCAAACTGGCCGACCTTCTGCTTATCGGCACCGCTGATAACTATCTGGTTAGCAGACGGTACTTCAACTTTTATGCCCTCAACCTCAGGAACGATTACCTGATGTGAGTAACCGAGGTTCATAACTAAGTCGCTTCCCTGCTTCTGCGCACGGTAACCGACGCCGTTTACCTCGAGTGTTTTTGTGTAGCCCTCCGTAACGCCCGTTACCATATTGGAAATAAGCGTACGCGTAAGACCGTGAAGTGAGCGGTGTACTTTGTCGTCGCCGGGTCTCTTGACCGCTATTTCGGCGCCGTTGATTTCAACTGAAATCTCGGGGTTAAAGTCCAGCGAAAGCTCGCCCTTCGGACCCTTTACCGAAATGTGGTTGCCGTCCAGCTTAACGTCAACACCCGCCGGGATAACCACCGGCATTTTTCCTATTCTCGACATACCTTTATCCTCCTCTTACCACACGAAAGCGAGGACTTCTCCGCCGACGTTTTCGCGGCGTGCCTGCTTATCGGTCATAATTCCCTTAGAGGTGGAAAGGATGGCTACGCCGAGGCCCCTCATAACCTTCGGCATATCCTCTACGTTTGTGTAGATCCTCAAACCCGGTTTGGAAACGCGGCGTATGCCGGTTATGGTCTGAGATTTATTCTGGCCGTACTTCAACACGATGTGAATTACGCCCTGCTTACCGTCTTCTTCGACGGTGAAGCTCGTGATGTAACCCTCGTCAAGCAAAATCTGGGCAATTGCCTTTTTTACTTTGGACGCCGGTACATCTACCGAATCATGCTTTGCCGAGGATGCGTTGCGGATACGCGTCAGCATATCGGCAATAGTATCGGTGATTTGCATACCGTAAACCTCCTTAGTGTGACCTGCAAAGTCACATATTTCTACAATAGCCTTACCAGCTTGCCTTCTTTACTCCCGGGATCTCACCCTTATAGGCGAGTTCTCTGAAGCATATACGGCAGATGCCGTACTTGCGAAGATAAGCGTGGGGGCGGCCACAGATCTTGCATCTGTTATACTGTCTGGTTGAAAACTTGGCGGGACGCGCCTGCCTTACTTTCATAGATGTTTTAGCCATAGTTCCTTCTCCTTACTTCGCAAATGGAGCGCCCATAAGAGTCAATAACTCGCGAGCCTCTTCATCGGTATTGGCGGTGGTGACTATAATAATGTCCATGCCGCGTACCTTATCAATCTTATCGTATTCGATTTCCGGGAAAATAAGCTGTTCCTTTACGCCCATGGCATAGTTGCCGCGACCGTCGAAGGAATCGGGGTTTATTCCGCGGAAGTCACGCACGCGCGGAAGCGCGGCGTAAAAGAGTCTTTCGATAAACTCGTACATTCTTTCACCGCGAAGGGTCACCTTTGCGCCTATCGGCATACCTGCGCGAAGTTTGAAGTTCGCAACCGACTTCTTGGCGCGGCAGACAACCGCTTTCTGACCGGTTATGAGACCTAAATCGGCGATGGCGGCGTCGATAGCCTTCGGGTTATCCTTCGCCTCGCCGCAGCCTACATTGATTATGACTTTCTCGAGCTTCGGGATTTGCATAACACTCTTGTAGCCAAACTTGGTCATCAATGCGGGAGCTATCGAATTTTTATATTCGTTTGCCAGCGTTGACATGTCATGTCCTCCTTACTCTTAAAAAGTCTTACCGCATTGTTTGCAAACGCGGTATTTTTTACCGTCCTCAACCTTGGTGCCTACTCTTACCGCGTTGTTGCACTTCGGGCAGACGAGCTGCACCTTGCATGCGTAAACGGCGCTTTCGGTCTCAATTATACCGGACGGATCGCCTGCTTTTCTGGGCTTAACGTGCTTTTTAACCTTGTTAATACCCTCAACGATAACCTTGCCCTCTTTCGGGCTTACTTCGAGAACCTTGCCCGTTTTGCCGCGATAATTATCATCGCCGGTGAGCAGTTTTACGGTATCGCCGGTTTTAATGTGAAGCTTACTCATAATTCAATTACCTCCCATTAAAGTACTTCCGGAGCGAGCGAGAGGATCTTTGTGTAATCCTTTTCGCGCAATTCTCTGGCTACCGGCCCGAAAATACGGGTTCCCCTCGGGTTCTTATCTTCACGGATAAGAACAGCCGCGTTTTCATCAAATCTGATATAAGTGCCATCATTACGGCGAAGGCCTTTTGCGGAACGAACCACAACTGCCTTTACAACCTCGCCCTTCTTGACAGTGCCGCCGGGGGTGGCCTTTTTCACAGAAGCAACGATTACATCGCCGATGTTGGCATATCGCCTCTTGGAGCCGCCGAGAACGCGGATGCACTGAATTTCCTTGGCACCGGTATTGTCGGCAACTTTGAGGTAACTCTGTTGCTGTATCACAGTGTATTCCTCCTTATGCTTACTTAGCCTTCTCAACTATTTCGGCTACGCGCCATCTCTTGGTCTTAGAGAGAGGTCTCGTTTCCATGATAAGCACTCTGTCGCCTACGCGGCAGGCGTTTTCCTCATCATGCGCCTTAAGTCTTATTGTGTTTTTGATAATCTTCTTATAAAGAGGGTGCTTTACATTGTCTTCAATGGCGACTACGACGGTTTTATCCATCTTATCGCTTACAACTCTGCCCACTCTTGTTTTACGAAGGTTTCTCTCTTCCATCTGACTTTACCTCCCTCAAGCAGTCTTGCCGTCTTTGATCTCGTACTCGCGGATAACTGTCTTAACGCGGGCGATATCCTTTTTAACGGCAGCAATGCGCTGTGGGTTGTCGAGCTGATTTATCGCGTGCTGGAAACGGAGTTTATAAAGCTCATCCTTAAGATTCGCGAGCATTTCGTTAAGCTCGGGTATTGTGTTATCTCTGATTTCCTTTACGTTCATTACTGCTCACCACCCATCTCTTTGGTAACAAACTTGCACTTAATAGGCAGTTTGTTCGCCGCAAGACGCATAGCCTCGCGGGCGAGATCCTCCGAAACGCCGCCTATCTCGAACATAACGCGGCCGGGCTTAACAACGGCTACCCAGTATTCGGGCGAGCCTTTACCTGAACCCATTCGGGTTTCAGCCGGTTTTTCGGTTATCGGCTTATCGGGGAATATTTTTATCCAAACCTGACCGCCACGCTTGATATAACGGGTCATCGCTATACGGGCGGCTTCTATCTGGTTCGAGGTGATCCACGCCGGCTCAAGAGCCTGAAGGCCGTAGTCACCGTGAGTGACCGTGATACCGCGGGAAGCGGCGCCGGTCAGTCTTCCGCGCTGAACGCGGCGGAATTTAACACGTTTCGGCATTAACATCAGCGTGTTCCTCCTCTTCTGTTATTTCTGCGGTTCTCGTTGAGAACTTCGCCCTTGTAGATCCATACCTTGACGCCGATTACGCCGTAGGTGGTTCTCGCCTCGGCAAAACCGTAGTCAATGTCGGCTCTGAGCGTCTGAAGCGGAATAGTACCCTCGTGATACTGCTCGCTTCTTGCGATTTCGGCGCCGCCGAGGCGTCCCGAAACCTGAGTCTTGATACCCTTTACGCCGAGTCTCATTGCTCTGCCTATCGAAAGCTTCATAGCTCTTCTGAACGAAACACGTTTTTCAAGCTGAGCCGCTATCGCTTCGGCAACGAGCTGAGCGTTGGCGTCGGGATTTTTGATCTCCACAATGTTGATGATGACCGGCTTGCCGAGCATTTCCTGGCATTTTACGCGGAGCTTTTCGATTTCAGCGCCGTTTCTGCCGATTACCATACCCGGTTTACCGCAGTGAATGTGAAGTCTTACTCTTTTGTCGTCACGTTCGATCTCTACTTTGGCAATACCTGCTGTGAAGAGTGTCTTCTTGAGGTATTTGCGGAGGTTGTAGTCTTCAACCAACGAATCGCCGAAAGCGCCCTTGGAAACGTACCAACGTGAGTCCCAGTTTTTGATTATACCTACACGGTAGCCGTGCGGATTAACTTTCTGACCCATAACTTAACCTCCCTTTCTTAAATCTCACGCTCTTTGAGAACTATCGTCATGTGACTTGTTCTCTTGAGTATGCGGTGCGCTCTGCCGTGATCCTTCGGTCTGATTCTTTTAAGAGTCGGACCGGGGCAGACATAGCACTCCGCCACATACAGATTTTTCATGTCCATATTCTTGTTTTCGGCGTTAGCCATTGCTGATTTAAGCAACTTCTCTAAATACTCGCAAGCAGCCTTAGGAGTAAACTTTAGAATAGCCATAGCTTTTTCAGCGTCTTGGTTCCGGATAAGGTCCAGAACGATATTCACCTTACGGGGTGAAATACGGGCATATTTGAGTATTGCCCTTGCTTCCATAGTTAAACTCTCCTCTCCTGCGATTACTTAGAGCCGGTTGTCTTAGCGCCGGCGTGGCCTTTGAATGTTCTTGTGGGCGCAAACTCACCGAGCTTGTGACCAACCATATCCTCGGTTACATATACCGGAACGTGCTTACGTCCGTCATGAACCGCAAAAGTATGTCCGACGAAATCGGGGAATATGGTTGATGAACGGCTCCAGGTTTTAAGCACGCGCTTTTCACCGGACTTATTCATTTCTTCGACTCTTTTGAGCAAAACGGGTTGCACATAAGGTCCTTTTTTAACGCTTCTTCCCATAGTGATATCTCCTTTCGTCTGACTTACTTACGACGCTTTACGATATATTTATCGCTCGCTTTGTTCTTCTTGCGGGTCTTATATCCGAGCGTCGGCTTACCCCAGGGGGTAACAGGGCCGGGACGACCGATGGGGGACTTGCCTTCACCGCCGCCGTGGGGGTGATCGTTCGGGTTCATTACGGAACCGCGTACCGTCGGCCGCCATCCCATGTGGCGTTTGCGGCCTGCCTTACCGTAGTTTACGTTGGCGTGCTCCGGATTTGAAACGACGCCCACGGTAGCCATACAGGTCTCGGGAACGTTGCGAAGCTCGCCCGAAGGAAGACGAAGCAGCGCCATACCGTTCTCCTTAGCCATAAGCTGAGCCATATTGCCGGCGGAACGTGCAAGCTGCGCGCCCTTGCCGGGATAAAGCTCTACGTTATGAACGAAGGTACCTACCGGTATATTGATAAGCGGAAGGGCGTTGCCGGGTTTGATATCGGCGTCCGGACCGCTTACTATCTTATCGCCTACTTTGAGGTCCTGGGGAGCGAGAATGTAACGCTTCTCGCCGTCCTCGTACTGAACGAGGGCTATAAACGCAGAACGGTTGGGATCGTATTCAAGGGTGAGCACCGTGGCGGTTACGCCGAAACGCTCGCGCTTGAAATCTATCACTCTGTACTTTCTGCGGTTGCCGCCGCCTCTGTGGCGAACGGTTATGCGGCCGTAGCTGTTGCGGCCCGCGTTTTTCTTTATGGGTTCAAGCAGACTCCTTTCGGGCGCCACCTTTGACAGCTCGGAATAATCCATAGTCGTCATGTTGCGGCGGCCGTTGGTAGTCGGCTTATAATGTTTTATTGCCATTTGTTTTCACTCTCCTATTTTGGCTTAGCGAAACCTTCTCGGGTTTCATACATCACCGGAAATCTGATTTCCCGTATGCGCTTTCTTATGCGAGACCGTCAAAGAACTCAATGCTCTTGGAGTCCTTCTTCAAAGTTACGATGGCTTTTTTCCAGGAAGGAGTCTTACCCTCGTAACGTCCCATTCTTCTTACCTTACCGCGCATACTCACGGTGTTTACCTTGGCAACGGTCACCTTGAAGAGCTTTTCGACCGCGTCGGCGATCTCGAGCTTGTTAGCGTCCTTGGCGACCTTAAAGGTGTATTTCTTATCCGCAATTCCGGCCATGCTCTTTTCGGTTATAACCGGTGCGATAATAATATCTTCCGCAGCCTTCATTATGCGTACACCTCCTCGATCTGTTTAACGGCACCCTTAACTATCACGAGCTTATCGGCGTTAATGATGTCATAAGTGTTGATGGTGTTTACAAGAGCCGACTTGGCGCCCTTTATGTTTGCGATGCTCTTTACGGCGAACGGGTTGTTGGAATCAAGCACTATAAGAACTTTCTTCTCTGCGCCTATCGCCTTTAAGCACTCGGCAACCGTCTTGGTCTTGTATTCTTCCATTTTGAGTTCGTCAAGCACGATAAGGTCATTATTGAGCGCCTTATCGGAAAGCGCTGATTTAAGCGCGAGACGGCGAACCTTCTTATTAAGAGAATAAGAATAATCTCTCGGCTTCGGCGCATGTACGATACCGCCGTGTCTCCACTGCGGAGCTCTTATAGAGCCCTGACGCGCATGACCTGTGCCCTTTTGTCTCCACGGCTTTTTACCGCCGCCGGAAACCTCCGTGCGGGTAAGAGTGGACTGTGTGCCCTGACGCTGATTAGCGAGGTAATTCACAACCGCGGCGTGCATAACGACCGCGTTGGGGGTTATCCCGAAAATCTCATCGGCAAGAGAAATGTTGCCAACTTTTTTACCCGTCATATCAACAACTGTTAATTTCGGCATATTTAGCACTCCTTCCCTTAGGCTTTAACGCTGTCGAAAAGAACCACTACCGAGCCCTTGGCACCGGGAACGGCGCCCTTTACGGCTATGATGTTCTTTTCCGCGTCAACCTTGACTACGCTGAGGTTCTGCACTGTTACGCGCTCGTTGCCGAGGTGACCCGCCATCTTCTTGCCCTTGAAAACTCTCGAGGGGCTTGAGCAGGCGCCCAGCGAGCCGCCGTGACGGTGAACGGGGCCGGTACCGTGAGTCTCTTTAAGGCGGCCGAAGTTCCAGCGCTTGATAGTGCCGGCGTAGCCCTTACCTTTTGAGGTGCCTCTTACGTCTACCGCTTCACCCTCGGCGAAAATATCCGCCTTGATGATGTCGCCTACGTTCAGCGCGCCGCAGTCTTCAAGACGAAGCTCGCGCAAAACCTTCTTGGGCGCAACGTCGCCCTTTTCAAAATGTCCCTTCAAAGGCTTTTTCACCTTTGACGCCTTCATATCGCCGAAGCCGACCTGAAGAGCCTCGTAGCCGTCGTTCTCGGCGGTCTTCTTCTGCGCTACTACGCAGGGACCCGCCTCTATAACGGTTACGGGAACAACGTTTCCGTTCGCGTCAAAAAGCTGGGTCATACCGAGCTTTTTGCCGACAATTCCTTTTTTCATTTTGTTTTCCTCCAATTCGGTTATTGGTCAGCGTGCGCTGACTTGACCTGACGGTGCGGATGCGAGACTTTATATATAGGTGTATATATTAAAGCTTGATCTCGATTTCAACACCGGCGGGGAGCTCTAATGACGTGAGCGCTTCAACAGTTTTGTTTGAAGGACGTATTACGTCAATAAGCCTCTTGTGTGTCCTGCTTTCGAACTGCTCGCGGCTGTCCTTATACTTATGAACTGCGCGAAGAATGGTTACGATTTCCTTCTCGGTGGGAAGCGGCACGGGGCCGGATACCCTTGCACCTGTACGTTTAGCGGTTTCCACTATCTTTTCAGCGGACTGGTCGACAAGCGCGTGGTCGTAACCCTTGATTCGAATTCGGATTTTTTCTTTCACTGCCATGTGAAAATTCGCCTCCTTAATTAGTTGGCGGGCAAAACTTACACCGTGCCGTGCGTTTCCTTTCGGCACAATATAAATACCGGCAATTGCTGGGGTCGCAGCAAATCCGGAGCAGCGGATCGCTCCGCCGCGGCGCACTCGATTCGCAAGTATCAAGACGCCTCCAATTACTTTCGCCCGGTTTCAAATCGGACATACTCCGCGGAAATTTCCCGACTCGTACGGTCGGCCACCTCCCGCATCAACGCATGTTTACGCGATTTTTTATCGCGTGCCTATGTATCTTATCATATCAACGGCGTAATTGCAAGAAAAAGTTGTTAAAAAATTCTTATAATTTTTACGAAATTTCAAAAAGTTTTTTGTTATATTTTCACAAACTTCAAAACGGCGGTCAGAGGCGCCGATTTGCCTTTTTAAGGGCTTTCGGAAGATATTGGTGCTCTTTTCCTGAAAAGCGGCATATATTGTGTAAACCGCGGCGCAACAAAAGGCAAAGAACAGGCGGGGCTTTACTCAGCCCCGCCCCGGTTTATCTCGTTTCAATTTTGCAATTACAGTCATAAATACTGTCTTCAAGAATTATCTCACCGATACTGTCCGCCGTGATATGTCCCGAAAGCGGATTTTTAACCGATATGACGTGTCCCGTTATATCCGCCTCGACCTGTGAATACTCGAAAGCGAAATCCGCGCCTTCAAGCTCGCAGTTTATAAGGCGCAGTCCCTTGCAGTAGCAAAGCGGCTGTGTTCCCGATATCCTGCAGTTTATCAGCGTAAGATTTTCACTGTACCACGAAAAATACTCGCCCTTTATCACCGAGTTTCTGACTGTAACGTTTTTCGCGTGCCAGAAGGCGTCCTTGGTATCGAAATCGCAGGAGTCAAACTCGCTGTCCTCGATATACTGGAAGGAATACTTGCCGGTAAGGCACAGCTTGTCCGCCTTGATGCCGCGGGCGAGCAAAAACGGATACTCGCCGGTAAGCTTGCAGGAGCCGACCGCGATATCGCTGCTTTTCCAGCCGAATTCGGGCGAAATGATATCACAGTCAAAAAGGCGGACGTGTTCGCATTCCCTCAGCGCTTTTATACCGTGAAGCCGGCTTGCCGTAACGGTCACGTCACTGCCGTACCATATAGCCGCCCGGCAGTTTTCGCTCATTTCTGAGCCGGTAATGTGCGCGCCCTTTATGTGCCAGAACGGATAGCGCAAATCAAATGTGCAGTTTTCCGCAGTTATGTTTCTGCATTCCTTGAGGGCGGACTCGCCGTCCTCCTCGCCGGAAAACGAACAACCGGACAGCACCGCGCCATCTTCGGCGTAAAGCGCGCGCTCATAAGGAAAATTTTTGTTTTTATACGTATTCATTGTTAAAACAGTTTCATAATCAGTCCGCCGTATTTAAGGATAAGAGGTGCGAAAACAACGGCAACAATAGTCATAAGTTTTATAAGTATGTTTATCGACGGGCCGGACGTATCCTTGAACGGGTCGCCGACCGTATCGCCTACTACCGCGGCGTGGTGCGCATCGGAGCCCTTGCCGCCGAAAGCGCCGCTTTCAATATATTTCTTTGCGTTATCCCACGCGCCGCCCGCGTTGGACATCATAATGGCAAGCAGTACGCCCGAAAGGAGCGCGCCCACAAGCGTTCCGCCGAGCGCCTCTTCACCCATAATGAAACCGACCGCCAGCGGAGCTATTACCGCGAGTATCGCGGGCGCTATCATCTGGCGCAGAGCCGCCGAGGTGGATATGGAAACACAGCGCGCGTAATCAGGCTTCTCGGTGCCTTCCATAATGCCTTTTTTCTCGCGGAACTGCCTGCGCACTTCGGCTATCATTTTGTTGGCAGCCCTGCCGACCGATTCCATAGTAAACGCCGAGAACATAAAGGGAAGCATGGCGCCGATAAACGCACCCGCTATCACCCACGGGTCAAGGAAGTTTATGGCGGTAAGACCCACAACGTGAGCGTAAGCGACAAACAGCGCCAGCGCCGTAAGCGCGGCGGAGCCGATCGCGAAGCCCTTGCCTATCGCGGCGGTTGTGTTCCCCACGGAATCAAGCTTATCGGTTATCTCCCTTACCGATTCGGGCAGACCCGCCATTTCGGCGATACCGCCCGCGTTATCGGAAACCGGTCCGTAAGCGTCGACCGCTATGGTCATACCCGCCGTTGAGAGCATGCCGACCGCCGATATCGCTATACCGTAAACGCCGCCGAGAAGGAACGCCGTGACAATGCCTATTGATATGAGAATTATCGGAAATACCGTTGACATCATGCCGACCGAAAGTCCGCTGATAATTGTGGTCGCGTCACCCGTTTCGGATTCATGCGCTATCGTGCGAACGCTCGAAAAACGGTCCGACGTATAAAACTCGGTAAGCTTACCGATCGCGGTTCCGACAACCAGTCCCACAATAACCGCGCCCGCCAACTTGAAATTGCCGAAGAAATACTTTGAAAGCACGACCGAAACGCCGGCGGAAATAATCGCCGAAACATAGGTGCCGATATTGAGCGCCGCCGCGGGGTTGGACTTCTTGCCGCCGCGAACGCAGAGAATGCCTATTATAGACGCGAGAATGCCTACCGCCGAAATGATGAGCGGAAAAAGCGCGCCCCACGTCTTCCTGTATATAAAACCGGAAGCAAAAGCAAGGGTTACCGCCGAGATTATTGAGCCGACATAGGACTCAAAAAGATCGGAGCCCATACCCGCAATATCGCCGACGTTATCGCCGACGTTATCGGCAATGACCGCGGGGTTGCGCGGGTCGTCCTCGGGTATGCCCGCCTCGACTTTGCCTACGAGATCGGCACCGACATCAGCCGCCTTGGTATAGATACCGCCGCCGACTCTGCCGAAAAGAGCCATCGAGGAGGCGCCCAGTCCGAAACCGGTAAGGCACTCCGCCGCCTTTTCGCCGCCGAGAACATAAAACGCCGTGCCGACGCCCAGTATACCGAGTCCCACTACGCAAAGCCCCATGACCGCGCCCGATTTGAACGCGACGCCGAGCGCCCTGTTCATACCGCCGTTTTGCGCGGCGGCGGCGGTGCGCACGTTACTCTTGGTGGCGACCTGCATACCGAAATATCCCGCGAGCACCGAAAATAACGCGCCGAAAACATACAGCACCGCCGTTATGGGACTTATCGAAACACCGATAACAACAGCAAGCAAAACTATTACTATCGCCATTGTTATGTACTCACGTTTGAGAAACGCCATGGCGCCCGAATGGATGTAGCCGGATATTTCGCGCATACGGTCGTTGCCGGTATCCTGCCGCATAATCCAGACGGTGATGGCCGCTGCCGCCGCGAGCGCCAGCACACCCGCGACCGGCGGTAAAATGCTTAAAATCTTTTCCAAATTTATCACCTCATACTGACTTCGGGCGTCATGGCCCAAACGCAGTATAGCACTTTGTTAAAACTTTGTCAATCTTTTTTTACGTCTTCTTCCCCATTTTATGTTTTAATACGTCACCCTCACGGGTTTCATGCCGCGCCTGAACGGTAAACGGAAAATGACCGAAAGACGGATAATAATCGCGAAACAAACAGTAACCGGGGGACAGATACTGTATGGGAAACAAAATTGCCCTGCGGTAAACCCGTAGGGCAATTCATTTTTAAGATATTCTTATGCGAACGGATCTTCCTCTTCGCCGGTATAATCGCCTTCGGAGGCCATTATAATATCTTCAACATCAATCTCATAGATCTCAAGATCAGCTTTCTTAAACATTATATTATCCTCCTTCGATTAAAATGCCTGGCCAAGATAGTAAGCCCAGTTAATGAGAGCCTGGAATACGTTGGCATCAGCTTTGCCCTGACGAGCCTTGGCATATTTGCCGTAGCTGTAAGCAATAGTCTTCGCACTCTCGGTGCCGCTTGCCTTCGCGCCGATTACGATATCACCGTTAAGATACTTGGTCGGGATATCGGAAAGGATGTAAGTGTCACTGCCGGTGCCGGTAAGCGCACTAGTCGCAACTTCCTTGAAGTATACTAGCTTATCGCTCGCGGTAACCTTGATGGTTACTGTATCCTTGTTGGAAAGTGTAGCAGCGTTGAATCTGATGTTCATCTTCGGCTTGAAGCCTGTGGTTACGGAGATACCCGCAATGTTCCAGTCGCCGTCGGTGCCGGTTGCAACCGCGCTCTTGCTGGCGGGAAGCGCCGCATCGGCAAGTGACAACGGTGCGCCTGTGTAATCAGCGGTATCATAGCCGAGCGCATCGGTTGTATAATAACCGTAGTTAATGAGAGCCTTGGCATAGTTCTGCTCAGCGGCAGAGCCTTCGGTCATAAGTGTTTGGGCATACGCCAGAATGCTGTATTCCCAATCGGCACTCACGGTAACTGTCGAGCCCTTAACGGTTACGAAGTTACCCTTGTAGTTACGGCTGATTCTGCCGATACCGGCGTCACCGGTGCAGGGGAATACATAATAATCTGTACCGCTCAGGTTAACTGTACCCGCGGATACCGAGGTAGCTTTGATCGGCTCCGTAGCGTCGCCCTTGTACTGATAGATGAAGTAAACATCATCATAAGCGCCGGCGTCGATTACGCTCTTCTCAACAAGTGCGTTAAGAACGGTATCGCCGGTAGCGGTGAAGGAAACGTTAGCCTTCTTGGTAGCCGCGAGAGTATTCTCGGTAAGACCTGTGGTCTCCGCAACTTCCGCATGAGTCGCGCCGCAGATGGAGCACGTTGTGGTGGTTATATTGTTGGCAGTGGAGGCAGAACCGTAATTGTGAACGTGAATTGTGCCGTTCGCATTAGCGGTTGTATAAGTCTCTTCAGCGGTATTGGTTATATCAATGCCGGTGACGTTAACGGTCCAGCTTGTGCCGGCAGCCGCCTGCTCAACAGACTGAGCGCTGTTAACCGTGAACTTAAGAACGAGAGTAAGCGAAGTGTACGACTTGATATCGTTAGTCGCGCTCTCGGTGAATCCTGCGAAAAGAACCTTGCTGTTGGAAACGTTGAGGTAAACCTCCGGAGCGTCGCCGCCTGTACTCTGAGCAACAGAGCAGTCAACGAACGTAAGACCGGTAGCGGCAACAGTGAAGCTGCCCGCGGTGAACGCGGTACCGCTTGCAAAGGTAACCTCTGCGGTGACGTATGAATCTTTAGCGCCCACATCATACGCGGAACCTGTAACGGTACAGGTGGCGGTACGGTTTTCAGCGCTGACGGCGCCGGTAAACACGGCAACCATGCACATTGCCGCGATAACGGCAACCGCAATTGCTTTTGAAAATACTTTCTTTGTCATTAAAACCTACTCCTAACTGGCACTTGCCAAATATGTATGATTTTATACCGAACAGACTTCGGCTCAATGTGATTATAACATCGCACAATAATAAATGCAAGTATTTTTTCAAAAAAAATGCACAAATTTTTCGGCGTTTTCTCGCACTTTTAACAATGTTGATTTTTTCCTTTACAAGCCGTATTCAAACAATTTGACATTTCTTTTGCTTTTGGGTATTATATATACAAGATGTTGTGTTTGAGGTGCAAAATGAAATTAAAATGCAAATTTATCGTAAATAATGTCGCGGGAGAAAATATTGCCGTTGCCGTGGGTAAAAACAGCGGTTTTAAGGGTTACATCCGCCTCAACGAGACCGGAAAAGACATTTTTGAACTTCTGGAAAAAGATACCACGCGTGAAAAAATCATAGAATCGCTCAAAAAGAAATATCCCGACGCCGCAGAGGCGGAGCTTGAAGAAAGCGTTGACGGCATAATCGGAAAGCTTGATTCCGCGGGGCTCCTTATATGAGCGGCGGCGAGCAGAACATCGCCACCGTGCTCGGTGAAATAGAGCAAAACGGCAAGGCGATGTGCTACACAAAAGGTTTCAGCATGCTGCCCATGCTTAAAGAGGGCAGGGACATTTCGGTTCTTCTGCCTTTGACGCGCGAGCTGAAAGTCGGCGACGTGGTGCTTTTTATACGCCCCGAAAGGGACAACGAACTTGTCCTGCACAGAATAGTCAAAATACCCGCGGGTGAAAAAATGCTCATCCGCGGCGACAACACATATTTTGACGAGCCGGTAAATCGCGCGAACGTCATCGCCGTGCTCGGCGGCTTTTTCAGGAAAGGCAGATATATCGACTGCGCCGCTTCAAGAGGTTACCGCGCATATACGTTTTGTCAGCTTCATTTATATTTTTTGCGTAAGTTTTTCCTGCATACGCTTCATGTGGCGGGGGCGAAAATAAAAAACAACGTCTTTCACCTGACAAATTTCCACCTTGACGATATTTTACGAAGAAAGCGGTAGTATCATACTATCATTTGAAAAATCACCATCGCGGCGCACGCCGGTATTCCGAAAACGGCGACTCCGGGAACCGTATATACGTTTACGGGTATACGCACGCCGGTGAACCGGTAAGTCAGATTTACCGCCGCCAGCGCAAGAATGCCGCAAAGCGCGTTTATCACCGCCGACCGCACGGGCCGGCGGCTTTTTATATGCAAAAAAAGCAGCGCCGAAGCAAAAAGCGAAATCACCGTAATAACAGCCGCAACAAAAATCTTCACTTATAACCACCCAAAGAATACTATGAGCGGCATGCCCGGGATATTCATATTATCGGGCGGCATAAAAAATGCGCGGCGGAAGATTCCGCCGCACACATATATATAATATATATTGCGTCAGTTGCCGAAACGGGCTACGTTGATCCTGACGCCGGGGCCCATCGTTGTAGCGAGCACACAGGACTTGATATACTGTCCCTTGGTCGCCGCGGGTCTTGCCTTGACTATCGCCGACATGACCGCTTCAAGGTTTTCCTTTACCTTTTCGGGTCCGAAGGAAACCTTGCCTATCGGGCAGTGGATGATGTTGGTCTTGTCAAGACGGTACTCTATTTTACCTGCCTTGGCTTCGGTTACCGCCTTTGCCACATCGGGCGTTACGGTACCCGCCTTGGGCGAAGGCATAAGACCGCGGGGGCCTAAAACCTTACCGAGACGGCCGACCATACCCATCATATCGGGCGACGCTATAACAACGTCAAAATCGAGCCAGTTTTCGTTCTGGATCTTGGTTACGAGATCCTCGGCGCCTACGTAATCGGCGCCCGCCTCTTTCGCGGCTTCGGCGTTATCGCCCTTCGTAAGAACGAGGGTCCTTACGGTTTTGCCCGTTCCGTTGGGGAGAACGACCGCGCCTCTTACCTGCTGATCGGCGTGTCTTGAATCCACACCGAGGCGAACGTGAACCTCAACCGTTTCGTCAAATTTAGCGGCGCCGGTTTTGACGGCTACTTCTACCGCTTCTTCAAGATCGTAAAACTTACCTTTTTCGATAAGCTTTGCGCTCTCATTATACTTTTTTCCGTGTTTCATAACAGTTTACCTCCAAGAATGCGTCAGTCTTCAACCTCAACGCCCATGCTGCGAGCCGTACCGGCTATCATGCTCATCGCCGACTCTATACTCGCGGCGTTGAGATCGGGCATTTTGGTTTCTGCGATCTTCCTGATTTGTTCACGCGTAATTTTGGCAACCTTTGTTTTATTAGGTGTACCGGACGCGGTTTCGATTCCGCACGCCTTCTTTATAAGAACGGCTGCGGGCGGCGTTTTTGTGACAAAGGAGAAGGAGCGGTCGGCGTACACGGTAATGATTACCGGGATTATCATGCCGACGTCGTTCTTGGTCTTTTCATTGAACGCCTTGGTAAACTCCATGATGTTTACACCGTGCTGACCGAGCGCAGGACCTACCGGCGGCGCCGGAGTCGCTTTGCCTGCGGGGATCTGCAATTTGATATAACCTATGATTTTCTGAGCCATAAATAGCACCTCCATTATTCGTGGTAACCGTGTCTTTTTATCCGGTCCGTTCTCACACGGACCAACACTTGGCGGAACGGTCGTTTTCCCGCTCCTCCCACCGTGACACATGAACGCTCACATCCCGCGGACGGTCAACCTCACCGCGAAAAATCCATGTGCCGGAGTTAATAAGCATAAAATATGCGTATTAACGGTAAAATCAGTCCAGAGAGATCTGGTCAAGTTCGAGCTCGACCGGAGTTTCCCTTCCGAACATCGAAAGGATAACGCATACGCTGTTCTCCTCGGCATCGACCGATTTGACCACGCCGCTGTATCCTTCAAGAGGACCGCTGATGATCTTAACGGTATCTCCCTCTTTGTAGCCGACTTCAACGCTGTGCTTTTCAACGCCGAATTTGGCAACTTCTTCCTCGGCAAGCGGAACCGGCTTTGACCCGGGTCCCACAAACCCCGTGCAGCCGCGGATGTTGCGCACAACATACCAGCTGTCATCGGTAACGATCATCTTTACCAGAACATAACCGGGGAAAATCTTCCGCTCGTATTCCTTTGTGACGCCGTCTTTGGTTTCGCTGACGGTTTCCATCGGAATGTTTATATCCTGGATAAGGTCTTGCATACCGCGGCTTTCAACCATGGTAGCAAGGTCGCTCGCAACCTTATTCTCATATCCGGAATAGGTGTGAATGACGTACCATTTTGCTTCTTGCTTTTCAGCCATTCGGTTTTACCTCCGCGTACTGATTCCGAGTATCCACTGCAACAATCTGCCGAGTCCCATATCCAAAAGCCATACGAAAAGACCGATAACCAGACATACGAGAAGTACGATAACGGTGTTCTTTACCACTTCTCTCGGTCCCGGCCATACGATTTTTTTGATTTCGCTCTTGTAATCCTTGAAAAACGCCTTTATGCGCGCGAATATCGTACGCTTCGCACCCTTGGACGCCTTGACCGCTATATAATCGTCGATAAGCAGATACGCGGTTCCGAAGACGAAAAGAGCGAATAACGCTATCGCCGCGAAAAGGATGTTGCGGCCGTAATAGGCGACGTCGGAAACGTCAAGACCGGCGGCGTTTATATACAGGTGCGGATCGCGAAGCGCGATAACCAGCATGTATATACCGTCGATAAGCCCTACCGCCGGAGCAACGTAGCGAAGACCCTTTGACTTAAACGAGAAAACGGAGAAAATGAAGCCGAACACGGTAAGGAAGAAACAGAAGAGAATGTGCGCCGAACGCTGGGGGTTTACATTCACTCCGGCTATTTCCTTCTTAATGCCGAGCGCCAGCTCGGCGCCGATAAACGGCTCGTCGCCGCTCGCGAAGGTCATCGTGGCAAACTTCGTGAAGAACAGGACCAAAGCGGCAAGAGAAGAAGCAATGGCAAGAGCCTGAAAAATTCTGTTGATGACTTTCATTTTACTTCTCCTTACTTTGTTTCCTTGTGCAAGGTGTGCTTTCTGCAAAACCTGCAATACTTGTTCATTTCGAGTCTGTCAGGATCGTTTTTCTTGTTTTTCATTGTGTTGTAGTTGCGCTGTTTGCATTCTGTGCATGCAAGTGTGATTTTAACTCTCATAACGGCACCTCCCGCTTTACGGAATTTATTTTTCTTTTTTTGAAGAGGTGAAAACGCCCCTCCAAAAAGAAACGCCTCCCTCAAAACGCCTTTTCGCCACGCTGTACTTTTTACCATATATTGCGGCAAAAAGAAAGCACAATACAACATAGCGTGCAAGGCGGCTGACAGGTTATTTTTTCCAAAAAAAAAGAACCTTCCAGAGGTAGGGTCATTATATCAAATCATATATAAAATGTCAAGTGTTTTTTACCTGTTTTAGCGCGAAGCCCGCGTTTGCGCGCCGCGGTACGGAACAACCGCCGCCGGCGCGCGTCAACCGATATACGAATACGAAAAGAGAGCTATCCCGGACAGGTCGGCGTCATTAAGGCAGATTTCCTTTTGCCGTCTTAAAACCCCGGCGCCGTTTTCTTTCCACTCGGCGGCGTCCGGCTCCTTTGCCGTGCCGACCTTGTATGCCGCCAGCCCTATTATCAGTTTTACGCCCCTTGCTCTTTCGAGGGCTTTCCACTGCGCCAGCAGATTATCGAACCGGTACTCCCGCAAGGGATAATCAAAACCGAAGTACAGCTGCGGAATTATCCAGTCAACCGCGCCGAGGGCGCACCACTTTTTTACGTCGGCAAACGCCGATGTTTCGTTTTTCTCTATGCCCGCCGCCGGACTTACGCTGAAAATCACGTTTTCGTCGCGGCATTTTGCGGCGGATTTTGCGGCAAACATAAACGCGGTTATGACCGAACGCCTGTAATCATCCGTCGGCAGAGCGCAGCCCGCCGCGCTTTTATACGCGTCAAGACTTGCCGCGTCGGCGGAGTCCTCCGCCGAGGGGTAGAAGTAATCATCGAAATGAACGCCCGATATGTCGTACCTTTCGGCTATCTCGCGCACACCGAGCAGAATACGCGCTCTTACGCTTTCGTCCGCCGGGTCGAGAAAACCGCCGCTTTCGCTCCTGAACGGGTTTATCCAGGCGTGAAAGCGGATGTTTTTTGCCGCGAGCGTTTCTGTCATGTATTCTATAAGGTCGAAGCCGTACTGCTTCGCGCTCTGCTTCTGCGGATAGTATTCCGACTCGAAAAGCGAGTCTCCGAAAGCGCGCACGTGCACGAACGCGTCGGTCGCGCCCGCTTCCCCGAGCTTTGTTGCCGCCGCGGCGAACTCTTCCCTGAAATTGCCGCCCGAAAGCATGGCTTCAAGCTCAAAGCAGCTTATCCAGACGCCGATAACCGCCGGTTCCCCGGCGGTTTTTTCTTCTCTGCCGACTTCTTTTTTCGGCGCCGCACAGCCGCAGAGCGTTAAAAACAGCGCCAGCACGGCAAAAAGCTTTTTCATAAAATCACCCTATATAACCGAGCGTTTTATATTCCGCGGTAAGACTTCTCAGCGAAAACGGCTTATCGCAGTAAAGAGAAACCGTAAAACCGCGGCAGGGCGCAAGCCCCGGGCCGAGGGTCGCGTATTCAAACTTCCCGGCAAATTTCACATTTGCCGAGGTCTTTTGCACGCCGTTTGAAAAGGTCAGCTTCGCGGGCACGTCGCACTTGCCGTTTATAACTACGCAATCAACCGTTTTGAGGCGGTCGGGCTTGCCGAAATCAAGAAATTTAGTTACAAACCCCGAACGTATATCGGTGTATACCGTGCGGTTTGTGAAGTTTTCGCGCACTATCGCGCTGTCCTTTTCGCCCGAAAGTCTGCTGAGATAAGAGTACATACCGTCGCCGGTGTTCGCCGTCAGTATCACCTCGTCGCCTATGCTCGCCGCGGACAGGAACGAGACGCCCCGCGGCATCTTCCAGCGGTACCACGCCGGGCTTTTTAGTTCGTCGTCGCCTGCGTAATACGATTTTGAGTAGCCGAAGCCCTTTGCCTTATAGTTCATAACGAGCGCGTCGCCGCCCGAAATCAGTATATAATGCCCGTCCTTTTTGACGGCAAATATACCGCCGCCGGCGTTCAGCTCTTTAAGGTGCTCCGCGACCGGCTGCGACACCCTGTAAACGTTTGTGGTGTTGCCGTAGGTCGTGGTGGCGAGGGCGTAGACGTTGCCGTCGCTCCCGAGCCATACGAGCCGGCTGCCGCAAAGAAGCAGCGTTTTTTCCGCCGAACAGCCGATGTTGCCGTCTATTGTCTGCACGCTGAGTTTGTCGCCCATAAGATAAAGCACGGTTTCGGGCAGTATCGCCTCCTTTTCCTGCTTCTCGCTCTGCGCCGCGGTGATTATGCGGTAAACCTCTCCCGGCTTAAAGGCGATAAGCTTGCCGTTTTGCACTTTAAGCGCGGTCACCCCGGTACTGCCGTCGCCGAGGTACAGCTTGGCGTCCTCCGGGAAATAAAGCGGCGTATTCTGCTTGGCGCAGTATATACAGTTGGGCCTTACATCGTTGCCGTAAACGTACAGTCTGCCGCCGAGCGCCGCGGCCCCTTTTGAGGATATCACCTCGCCCGGCGAGCCGCTCTGCGCGGTTTCGGCGCTTACCATTATATTGTTGAGCGGACAGCCCGGAATAAGCGGCATGCCGTAGTCGCGCTGACCGTCCGTAAAGCGGATGATTCCGAGAACGCGGTCGACGTTTACGTATACCGTCCGCTCGAAAATCTCAGCCGAGGCGGAGTTTTGAGACGGCGGTATTATCCACTCCGTATACTCCTCGCTTGTCAGGTAAACGCGGCAGGCGACCGGCGATACCGGGTCGAGGTCGCCGTACGGCAGGCGAAAAATCGCCGAAAGACCGTCCGTGGTGAAATAGCATTTGAATTTTCCGTAAAGCACGTTGAGCGTTTCAGGCCTTTCCGGTTCCGGGTAGTTTAGGTTTTCAAGCGGGCTTGCCGTCTCATAGCGGCCGCCTCTTCCGTTTATGCGCACGGTGGGAACGTATATGCTGTTTTGCGCGTTATCCCACCGCGTAAATCCGCCGCATGCCTCGTAGATACGGTAGGTCGTCACTTCGTTTGAGGCGCAGGTGACAAAGGCGAACACCCCGTTGCCGTCGGCGCTGACCTTACGGTCAACTATGAAGAATACGTTTTTCGGAATACCGAAAGAGGATTCGCTTATCCTGTGAAACTCTATGCTTCCGCCGGGCAGAATATTCCCCTCGCCGTCGATAAAAAACATCTGTAATTCGGCAAACGTATCGTCGCCCTCGCACCTGTAAGCAATGTTGTACCGCTTTGAGCTCATATAGTACACGGTATCGGTCACCGTAAAGGGCAGATAAACCGTGTCGGCATACTCAACCGACGCCATAACGCTTTCCTCTATCGCCGAAAAACCCTCGCGCGTGCGGAATCTGCCCTTTATAAAGAGCATATTTTCACAGTCGGCGAGCACCTCCTTGTTTTCGACGTACTCGCCCGACGAATCGTCCATACCGTACATAAACTCGCAAACCGTTCTTGACGACTGATTTTCGTTCTCTTTCATATATTCAAGAAATCTCATGCCGTTTCCTCCGTTTTCGGGAGCGCGTCCCTTACCGCGGTTATGCGCGATTTGAACGCGGCGCGCTTATCGCTGTACATTTTCGAGAACAGCCCCGCTTTCGCCGTATCGCCGAAGGCGAGACTTAAAAACATCGCCGTACCGTAAACGCCGGCGTCCGCCGCGGCGCCGGATATTTCAACCTCCTCCACGAGCGTTTTCGCGGGCGGCGTTTCGCATAAATCGAAAAGCGCGGTGTTTATGGCGCAAAGCGCTCTTTTTTTCAATTCGCCCGCGTCGTTTTCGGCGAAAAACTCATCGCTTATTCCCATAAGTCTCGCGGCGCGTTCAAAAATATCGTTAAGCTTCATTTTTCTTCTCCTTTACCCCGTTTATGAGTTCCTGCTTTCCCGCGATAAGCGAGTCGGGCAGACGGGAAAGATACTGCTTCGCCGTGATGACGCCCCGGTCGAAAAGGTCGGCGAGCGCCGAAATCTTATCCTTTGCCGTAAATCTTTCCTCTTCGCTTATACTGACCGCGGCGGATATACCGAGGTCAGCGTAGCGCCGTGCGTTGAACGGAAAATACCACACTCCGCTCTCGTCCTCGATTTTGATTTTGCGGTTGCCGTAGAGGTTGAGCCAGAAGTCCGCCCATATACGCGCGGTCTGTGCCAGAAATTCGCGGTATCTGCCCCTTAAAACGTTCATCGGCATAAGAGCCGCCGTTTGCAGCCGTGTGATAGCCGCGGCGTTTTGCGCGCGCTCGTCGCCGAGTATCGCGGGACTTGCCCCGCACTGGGTAAGCGTATTTTCTATAAGGTTGTTGACCGCGTCGTTAAAAGCGGAGGAATAATCGGGCGGCGATACGTATTTTACCGCGCCGGCGACATCCTCGTTTGTGCCGAATATCTTTATTATCTGTCCGGGGTCGTTGCTGATATCGCCCGAAACGGTATCGCCGTTTACTATCATCATCGGCATACCCGAAGCGATGTTCGACCACACGCTCGCGGTTATCATACGGTTTATCGCGATTTGATTGGGAATAAGGTAAGTGACCTCGCTTTCGCCGTAGGCGCCTCCGTCAAGCTCGTCGAATCTGAACGTGCCGAGCGGATAAAAGTGCAGTTTTGTATCGAAATCAGGCCTTAAAACGCCGCTTCCAGTCACCTTGACGCAAAAGACGCGCGTCCCCGATTTTGTCTGCTCCTTATAAAGCTTTGTAAGAATGAGCACTTTGCCGTCGCCGTCGGTTTTAAGGTCGCCGAGCATCCGCTCCGTGCCGAACGTGCGAGCCTGCGCCAGAACGCTCTGCTTATCCTTCTTCGAGGCGATTATTATATAGGGCTGCGCCTGAACGTCCGCTTCGTCCCTGTCGGCAAAATACACGTCGCGCACGTCGAGCACCTCGCAGGCGATATCTCCCTTTATCCTGCTTCCGTAAAGCGACATTCCGGTATCCGCCCCGCCGTCAAAATAGGTGTAAAGCACCCCGCAGCCGCTTATGTACGCGCGCTTTAAGACTTCGGCGGCGAGCGCGTCTATGCCGAGTCGCTTCGCACATTGCTTAAAATACGCGCCCATCGCCCTGCACACGGCGGATATCTCCTCATCGCTCATCTCGCCCGAAAAAGCGAAATCCTTATCCTTCACCGCGGCGCGCAGTTCCCTTTTGCCGCCCGGCTCGGGCACTCCGCCGGCAAAAAACGAGACCTCGTGCTCACTGCTTAAAATCTGCGACATTTTGAAATCGCCTATCCTCTTTATTATGTTATGGCGCACAAGCGGACGGTCGTTTCCGCAGTTCGCGCCGTACCACTGGTTGCCCGAATAAAACCGCGCGTTGATCCCGGTTTGCTCGTAAAGCCCTTTTTCTCCGAGCGACTCCTTCTGTCTTTTTGCTTTTTCATATTCGCCGAAAACGGCTGCCATATTGGTTTGCATAACTTCCTCCTTTATCCGGTCGGGAGCCGGCGAACCGGCTCCCTGTTTTCGGTTTTAAGAAACCGTAATTGTGGCGACGTTTGATTCCGCGGCGTCGATACCGTCAACTTTGAGTTTTACAAAGTAATAGTATTTGCCCGCGGTAAGCGTGGTGGGTATCGTCATTGAAGCCGAGGTCTTGCCGGCGATTTTGACCGCGCCGTGCTTCTCGGCGTCCTCCGCCTCATACCACTGATACGTCAGCGTGCCGGACGACGCGCTCGCGGTCACCGAGACACTGCCCGAAATAGAGCCCGCGGTTTTGGAGGCGCTTGAGGGCTGCGCGCTTATGGTGACGGCGGGGGATATCCACGCCCATACCGCGTCGAGTCCGCTTTTGTTTACGAATACGTCGTAGTAAATGCGGTAATCGAACTTATACGCGTCGGCGTCAACGTTCTGCTCGGGAGTGAATATTCTCATCTGCTCGGTCTTCTTTACGAGGTGCGCTCCCGACTTCGGGCAGACGAGCATATATATGCTTTTGGCGTTTGCCGCGGGGGTAAATCCGCCCGCCGCGGTGTTGTTAAAGGTGTAGGCGGTCTTCATGCGCTCGCTTACGACCGGAATTATCGCAACGCCGTTTAATGACTGCACGCGCAGGTTTATATCGCCCTGCTTAAAGTCGGATACGGTTATCATGCGCGATATCTCGTTTGAGTTCATCAGCTGCGCGTAGATGCGGCTGTCGAGGAACGCCACGAGCTCCTCGTCAAAGCCGACCTTCGCCCTTACCTCGTTTATAAGAAGCGTGAGCGACTCAAACGGCTTTGTCACATCGCCGTCTACCGTGTTGGCTCTCGTGGCGGCGAGACCCGCGAGCTTTGAAAGCACGTAGGCGTCGCACTCGGGAACCACCTTGGTCCTCACGTATTCGCCGAGTATCTTTCCCGCAAGAGCGGCGATACCCGTTTCGTCCATATCCTCGCGGTCTATCTGAAGAGAGCGGGCGCGATCCATGGACATGGTGTAGGATGTGTTGCTTACCGTAATGGCGCCTCTTGTAAAACCGGTGTCGCGGTCATAGTCCGCGAGTCCCTGAAAGTTTATATCGGGGATTATCACGGTTTTCGCGCCTACGAATTTGGTTGCGAGCGCGTTATCCGCGAAAAAGCCGGTCGCGCTCTTCTGCTCGAACATCTTATCGAGTTCTTCGGAATATCTTTTTGCGTTTTCAAGTGAATTTACAGGCATTTTGTTACCTCCTTAATTTTTTCAGCGTCCCCAGAGGGCTTTGAGAAAAGCGTCGTCGCCGCTTCCCGCCGCGCTCTTTTGCGAGCCGACGCTCGACTGCTCGGCATTCTGCTCGGCAAGGGCTTCCTTTTCCGTTTGCCTTTTTCTTACAATCCGGTACCGAAGGTACGAATTGAGCAGGTTTTCGCCTTTGAGCCGCGCGCTTTCAACCACCGCGCGGGGCAGGTCGTCAAGACTCTTTACCGTCGGGAAATACTCCCGCAGCTCGTCGAGTCCCTCCTCCGTCCTTTCGCCGTTTTCGAGCTCGAGCACGCGGTCGGCGAGCTTTTCGTTGCCGCCGCACTCGGCAAGCAGCTCCTCGCGGCGCGCCTGTGTTTCGCGCTTTTCAAGACTTTTTATATACTCGGGAACGCTCATTTTCTGTTTGTTTGCCAGGTCGCGAAGCTTGCAGAAATCGTTTTCGATCATTTCAAACTTCATGCCTTTTTGTGCCAGTGTCGCCGCCTCGCCGGCGGTGAGATTTCTGACTTCTTTGTTGAATTTCACGGGGATGGTGACCTGATTCGCGGCGTCGGCAGCGGTTTCGCCGTCCGCCTCGCTTAAAGGACCGCCGTTCTTCTCCTCGGTTTCGGTTAAAACGCCGTTTTCTTCCATAAGGTCTCCTTTCACGGCTGAATGTCGCCGTCATAACTTAAAAAGTTTTCAAAAAATTTGTTTTGCTCGCTCTGTAAATGTGCGCAACCGCTTTTCGGCTTGCGGCCGTACGGCGGGAAAAGTCCCACCATAAACCCGGCGAAAAAGGTCACGCCGCCCGCGAGCAACGCCGCGGCAATTTCCATTTTTACTCCTTTCGCCTACTTGAAGTCGGAGCTGAAAATCTCCGGCTTCATAGGCGGGCTTTGTACTTCGCCCGACAGCTCGGGCTTAAAAAACTTTACGTCGCAGAAAGCGTATCTGAGTGCGTCGCACAGGTGGTTCTCGCGATCGGCGGGCAGTATCTGTCCCGAAACGCCGGGCTTGGTATCGTAGACGTAATTGGACAGCTCGCGGAGCATGTTTTCGCAGGCGGGAGAAACGAACATCCTGTATTCGCTTATCTCGGCGATACCGTGAAGTATACTGTCCCTGCCTTTTTGGGAGGGACATATCCGCGATATTCCCATACGCCTTAAATCCTCGTTCGACTTCGGCTCCGCGCAGTCGGCGCGGATGCGCTCTTTTGCGTACCCTTTGCGTATTATTTCATTCGCGATATCGCGGTTTAACATCCGCCTTTTGTAAAATTCGTCGTATATGAAAATCATTCGCTTTACGGGGTTCACCTTAAAGGCGACAAACGCCGTCGGGTCGCTCGAATAGCCGTAATCGAGACCGAAAAAGTCTTTCCACATATAAAGTTCGCTTTTCGGTATATCCGGTATCCCGCTTTGCCAGTTTTCAAAGACGAGACCCTCGGATATGCCCCAGTTTCCGAGCCCCGCCACTTCATATTTGCGGCGGTCGTTTTTCTCCATACGAGAGAAAACCGACAGGTCCGTGCCGTCAAGAAACTCGTTGCATTTATAGTTGGTCGAAAAGGTCGCCGCGTCCGGCGCCGCTTTGTCGAAAAACCGCTTTTTGAGCCAGTGCGAAGCGCTCCACGGGTTAAAGGTGAGGGTTGTTTGCTTGAAAAGCCCCTGAGGCGTTTTGCCTCGCGGCACCGAAAGGTCGAGCTTGTCGAAATCAGACTCCCTCTCTATCTCAAACGCCTCTTCTATCCACACGAAGTTGAGCACTCCCGAAGGTACGGTGGCGCTCGCAAGCTTGAGTACGTCGTCAAAACCGCGGAAAAGTATTTTCTGGCCCGTCGGCAAAAAGCACATTTCCATAGGGGACACGGTGTTGTTCCACAGGTGCTCCACGCCGAGCCGCTTTTGTGCCCATGATAGCTGTGCAAAGGTGCTGTCGCGGTGGGTGTTCATCACTCTGCGGACAACAAGCAGGTTGGACTGCGGGTATTTCATGAGCCGGTATATGAAATTGAGCGCCGTTGTAGTGCTTTTCTTTGACGCCTTGCCGCCTTTCAGCACCCTGTA
This sequence comes from Clostridiaceae bacterium, assembly GCA_016287385.1. Taxonomy (GTDB): domain Bacteria; phylum Bacillota; class Clostridia; order Oscillospirales; family Acutalibacteraceae; genus UBA737. The sequence continues at coordinate 136,945 of JAEEWM010000027.1, forward strand.
CCGTGCGGTACAGTTCCAGAATTCGTCATATCCGCCGCCTATTATTTCGGATATCTTAACTTCCGGTGTCGTCAACTATGAGCACCGCCTTACCGTACGTCTCGCCCGCGCCGCCCGCCGCCAGAATGCTGCGGAGTTCCTTTACGGCAGAAAGGTCGCCGGAAACGGCTTTCCTGTATATAGAAATTGCGAGCGCGGCCTTTCTTGTTGGCTTTTTAAGCAGATAGCCCTCGTCTTTAAGCGACTTGATCTGTGCCGCCGGCAATTTCTCTTCAAGCAGTGCTTCGAGCGCGTCACGAAGCGCCGTTTTTTCTTTTTTCATCCGGTTTCCCTCCCTGTCGAAAAAAACATAACAGAAAAGAATGCGACATTCACCGACATTTTTTCGCGCCGCAAAAGCGGCAGAGCGGAAAGTTTACGGCGTGCAAAATTTTGGTGTTGAATATTTCGGCGGTCAGGTGTATAATAGATTATCTTTTCAGAGGTGATTTTATGAACGATTACAGGCGGGCGGTACGCACCGCGCTTTATCTCGTTTACGCCTTTGGCGTTTTGCTTATAATAGCGGCGGTGGGACTGCCTTTCGGCGTTACCTGGTACGTCGAGGCAAAGGGCCGTGATCAGACCCTGCCCGCGACCATAATGCTTACCAGCTACCCCTGTATGCCGTTTGTGGGTATTGCGATTCTTTCGGTCAAAAAACTGCTCAACAACGTGCTTTCGGGGCTGATCCTCGGCGATAAGAACATATCTCTTTTGCGCGCCGCGGCGCTTTCCTGCTTTGCCGTAACCGCGATAACCGTTGCCGCCGGCAGGCTTTACAAGCCGTTCTTTATAGTGGCGCTCTGCGCCGCCGCCTGCGGAGTCACCCTTTATTCGGTAAAAAGCATATTCGGCGTTATGCTGAGCGAACAGCGCGAAAAAGAAGCGCGGGACATTGAGGAGAACTTATGAAAAAAACAGTAATTACGGTAATAGGAAAAGATAATTTCGGAATAATCGCAAAAGCGAGCGCCGTCTGCGCCGACTGCAGCGTCAATATCGTCGATATCACGCAGTCGGTATTGCAGGATATGTTCGTAATGGTGATGCTGGCGGACATTTCGGCGGCGAACTGCTCTTTCGGCGAGTTTTCGGATAAAATGCGCGCGTTCGGCGAAGCCGCCGGGCTTGACGTGCGCGTAATGCACGAGGATATTTTCAATTCAATGCACCGCATATAAGGAAGGGCGCCTTTATATGATAAACTTAAAAGACATAATGGAAACCGTGACTATGATAAGTCACGAAAATCTCGATATCCGCACCGTAACAATGGGTATTTCCCTGCTCGACTGCGCAGACGGCGACATTGACGTTTCCTGCGAAAAGGTGTACAAAAAAATCGTGAGCAGAGCCGGAAATCTCGTAAAGGTCGGAGGAGATATCGAGAGAGAATACGGTATTCCTATAATCAACAAGCGCATTTCCGTCACCCCGATATCCATGCTCGCGGCGGTATCGGGCGGCGACCCGGTAAAATACGCGCTCGCCCTGCAAAAAGCGGCGCAGACGACCGGCGTAAACTTTATCGGCGGTTATTCGGCGCTCGTTCACAAGGGCTTTTCCGCGGGCGACGCCGAACTGATAAAATCCATTCCCGAGGCGCTCGCAAGGACCGAAAACGTCTGTGCGAGCGTGAACGTCGGCTCGACGAAATCCGGTATAAACATGGACGCGGTGCGCATGATGGGCGACGTTGTTCTCGCCGCGGCGCGCAAGACAAAAACGCGCGACTGCATAGGCGCGGCAAAGCTGGTGGTTTTCTGCAACGCACCCGAGGACAATCCCTTTATGGCAGGCGCTTTTCACGGCGTCGGCGAGCCGGATTGCGTGATTAACGTCGGCGTATCGGGACCGGGCGTTGTGGCGTCCGCCCTCAAAAAGTGCGGCGGCGATTTAGGCGAGGTGGCTGAAACGATAAAGCGCACCGCGTTTAAGATAACCCGTATGGGTCAGCTCGTGGGAACCGAGGCGTCAAAGCGGCTCGGCGTGCCCTTCGGCATTGTCGATTTATCGCTCGCCCCCACCCCCGCGGTAGGCGATTCGGTGGCGCGTATTCTTGAAGAAATGGGGCTTGACGTCTGCGGCACTCACGGCACGACCGCGGCGCTGGCGCTTCTTAATGACGCGGTCAAAAAGGGCGGCGTTATGGCTTCTTCCTCTGTGGGAGGACTTTCCGGCGCCTTCATCCCCGTATCGGAGGACGCCGGCATGATAGCGGCGGCGCGTTCGGGCGACCTGAAAATTGAAAAGCTCGAGGCCATGACGGCGGTTTGCTCCGTGGGACTCGACATGATAGTAATTCCCGGCGATACCCCGCCGGAGGTGATATCCGCCATAATCGCGGACGAGGCGGCGATAGGTATGGTAAACTCCAAGACCACCGCCGTAAGGGTGATACCCGCGATAGGCAAAAAAGAGGGCGAGGAACTTAACTTCGGCGGACTTCTGGGCGAAGGACCCGTGATGAAGCTCAACCTTAAAAGCAGTCCCAAGAGGTTTATCGACCGCGGCGGCAGGATACCCGCTCCGCTTCAGAGCCTTAAAAACTGACGGCGGCGTGTTTGTCCTGTAAACACAAAATACTTGACAACGAAAACTCACGGTGGTATAATTCCACCATACAAAAAGGCAGTGACCGGGAGAAGTAACCGTTTTACGGCGCAAAGTGAGCGGGGAGCAGTGAAAACCCCGCCGCACGGATACGGCGAATAACACCCGCAAGCCGCAATCCAAAACGCAGCGTTACGCGCTTTTAAGCGCGCGGTGCGGAGTAGGTGCGCCGGGCTCGTCCCGTTACAGACGATAGCAGTAAGGGCGGCGTATTTCTGCCCGTGAAGCTGTAAAAGAGGCCGGATATCCGGCAAGTCGGGTGGCACCGCGAATGAAGAATCATTCGTCCTGATATTTTTTATCAGGACGATTTTTTTATGTCCGATTTAGTCTTTATTAGCGCAAAAGACTCATCACGGGCAGTAAAGCTTATCAAACGCCTTTACCCGCTTTATGTCCGGTACGGTCTTTATTAGTGCAAAAGACTTATCACGGGCAGTAAAGCTTGTCGAACGCCTTTACCCGCTTTATGTCCGGTACGGTCTTTATCAAAACAAAAATCAACAAATATCTGATATCTGACGTCTGACATCTGAATCCGGAGGTTTTAATATGAAACACACAGACATCTATGAAATCATGACAAGTCCCGCCGTTATCGGCACGCACGTCACGGTCTGCGGCTGGGTGCGCACTTCGCGCGATTCCAAAAACATGGCGTTTTTGGAGCTTAACGACGGCACCACGCTCAAACATCTGCAAATAGTTATCGACAAGAGCGCTTTTGACGACATTTCCGAGTATATGAAGCTCGGCTCCTCGCTTAAAGTCGAAGGCGAGGCGGTCAAGTCGGTAGTCGCGGCTGACAGCGTGGAAATAAACGCCGAAAAAATCACCGTGCTCGGCACCTGCCCGCCGGAATATCCGCTTCAAAAAAAGCGCCACACGCTTGAATACCTGCGCACTATTCCCGCGCTTCGCGTTCGCACAAACACCTTTAACGCGGTGTTCAGGGTGCGTTCGGTGGTTTCCGCGGCGATACACGAATATTTTACCGAAAGGCGATTCACCTACGTTCACACCCCGCTTATCACCGCTTCGGACTGCGAGGGCGCGGGCGAAATGTTCCGCGTTACCACCCTCGGCTTCGCGCCGGAGATAAAGACCCTCGAAGAATACGACGCCGCCGATTTCTTCGGCCGCCGCGCCGCCCTTTCGGTTTCGGGTCAGCTTGACGGCGAAGTCGCCGCCATGGCGTTCGGCAAAATTTATACTTTCGGGCCCTCCTTCCGCGCGGAAAAAAGCAACACCCAGCGCCACGTGGCGGAGTTCTGGCACGTCGAGCCGGAGGTCGCTTTTGCGGAGCTTCCCGATATAATGGTGCTCGCGGAAGGTCTTATCAAGCATATAATTTCTTCGGTGCTCGAAAAATGCCCCGACGAAATGAGGTTTTTTGACGCGCATTTTGAAAAAGGGCTTATCGAAAAGCTCACAAGCGTTAAAAATCACGATTTCGCCGTTATGTCATACACCGAGGCGATAGAAAAGCTCGAAAAGAGCGGCAGAGAATTCAAGTTCCCGGTTTACTGGGGATGTGACCTCGCGACCGAGCATGAGCGCTATATTTCCGAAGAGGTCTGCAAAAAGCCGGTCTTCCTCACCGATTACCCGAAGGAGATAAAATCCTTCTATATGAAGCAGAACGCCGACGGCAAAACCGTGGCCGCCACCGACCTTCTCGTGCCGGGCGTTGGCGAGATAATCGGCGGAAGCGAGCGAGAGGCGGACCTTGATAAACTGCTTGAAGCCATGAAGAGCAGAAACATGAACCTCGACGAGTATACCGACTATATTTCGCTCCGTAAATTCGGCTCGGTGCCCCACAGCGGCTTCGGTCTCGGACTTGAAAGAATAATCATGTACGTTACCGGCGTTTCCAACATCCGCGACGTGATTCTGTATCCGCGCACCTTCGGAAACATATATTAAAACGTCGGCACTTTAAGCCGGCGCCACCACAAGAAAGAGGTGTTTTCAATGTACAAGTCAAAACTCAGCGTTCTTGAAACGCAGGCGATTATACGTTCGCTGCGCCATAAGTTTGAAGAGTGTCTTTGCGACGCGCTTAATTTAAGCCGCGTTTCCGCTCCTCTTTTCGTAAAAAAGGCGAGCGGGCTTAACGACGACTTAAACGGCGTTGAGCGCCCGGTCAGCTTCGATATACTCGAAACCGGCGAAACGGTCGAAGTCGTCCATTCGCTTGCCAAGTGGAAGCGTATGGCGCTCGGCAAGTACGGCTTCAAAATGCACACCGGGCTTTATACCGATATGAACGCTATCCGCCGCGACGAAAAAACCGACTGCCTGCACTCTCTTTACGTTGACCAATGGGACTGGGAAAAGGTGATTTCCCGCGAGGACCGGAACGAGGAATATCTTAAAGACACCGTGCGCCGGATTTACGCCGCCGTTCTGCAAACGGCTGATTATATTGAGCGCAAGTATCCTTTCCTCGACAATTACCTGCCGCGGAGCATTTCGTTTGTAAGCACCTATGAGCTTGAGGAAAAATACCCCTCCCTTACTCCGAAGGAGCGTGAAAACGCGGCGGCGAAGGAGTACGGGGCGCTGTTTCTTACCAAGATAGGCGGGCGCCTTAAAAACGGCGAAAAGCACGACGGCAGAGCCCCCGATTACGACGACTGGAGCTTAAACGGCGATATCATCGTATACAACCGCGTGACCGACTCGGCGTTCGAGCTTTCCTCCATGGGCATACGCGTGGATGAAAAATCGCTGGTTTCCCAGCTTGAAGCCGAAAACGCCACCGACCGCCTTTTACTGCCCTTCCACAAAGCGCTTGTCGAGGGCAGACTTCCGCTTACAATAGGCGGCGGCATAGGACAGTCGCGGCTTTGTATGCTGCTTCTTCAAAAGGCGCATATCGGCGAGGTTCACGCCTCGGTCTGGCCGCAAAGCGAGCTTGACAGATGCGCCCGCGAGGGGATAGAACTCCTGTAACGGATATCAGATGACAATAAGCGCGGCGGGGAAACCGCCGCGCTTATTCTTTCTGTCCGCCGTCCGGGATGTGCGCCCGATATCCGTCTTGACAAAAGAGTATAATTCTTGTAATATATATATTACTTTATATGCGCCGCGGCGGACTGCCGCGCCGCAGATATTTTATAAAAAACCGTCGGAGGTATCATTATGAAAAACGAACTTTTGAAACTGCTTGCGCGCAACGCGCGTTACAGCGTGCGTCAGCTTGCCGATATGCTCGGCGCGGATGAAGCGGCGGTAGAAAAAAGCATAAAGGAGCTCGAAAAAGAGGGCGTTATATGCGGATACAAGGCGGTAGTCGACTGGGACAGCGTGGAAAGTCCCCTCGTTTCCGCGATAATAGAAATAAAGGTCGTTCCGAAAGCCGACCTCGGCTTTGAGGAGGTCGCGGAGAAAATCGCCGCGTTTGAAGCGGTGGAATCGGTCTATCTCATGTCGGGCGGCTACGACCTTAACGTTGTAGTCAAAGGCAAAACACTGCAGGACGTGGCGCAGTTTGTCGCGCGCGAGCTCGCCACGATAGACTCGGTTACATCAACCGCCACTCACTTTGTCATGCGCAGATACAAGGAGCTTGACGTCTGCCTGTTTGAAAGTGAAAAGGATGACAGGGGGAACTATCTTATATGATGGATTATTCCCGGATACTTAATCAAACCGTGCTGCAAACACAGCCGTCGGGGATAAGAAAGTTTTTCGACATTGCCGCCACTATGGACGATGTGATATCGCTCGGAGTCGGCGAGCCGGATTTTCAAACCCCGTGGACGGTGAGAAAAGCCGGCATTCTCGCGCTTGAAAGGGGTAAGACCAAATACACCTCGAACCGCGGTCTTAATACGCTTCGCGAAGAGATAGCCGGCTACGTCCGCCGAAAGCTTGCCGTAGATTACGCGCCCGAAACCGAGGTGCTTATCACCGTCGGCGGTTCCGAGGCGATAGACGCCGCGATCCGCGCGGTGGTAAACGCGGGCGACGAGGTCATTATTCCCCAACCGAGCTATGTATGCTACGAGCCGGTAACAAAACTCGCGGGCGGCGTTCCCGTTATTATCGAAACAAAAGCCGAAGACAATTTCAAAGTAACCGCCGATGAGCTTCGCGCGGCGATAACGCCCAAAACAAAAGCGCTCATCCTCCCCTACCCCTGCAACCCGACCGGCGCCGTTATGGAGCGCGGCGACCTTGAAGCGATAGCCGCCGTTTTGCGCGGTACCGATATAATCGTCGTTTCAGATGAGATATATTCCGAGCTGACCTTCACAAAGGCGGGGCATTCCTCGATAACGCAAATAGACGGTATGCGCGAGCGCACCGTGCTGGTTTCGGGCTTTTCAAAGACTTTTTCCATGACCGGCTGGCGCCTCGGCTACGCCTGCGGTCCCGAAGAAATAATCTCGCAAATGACCAAGATTCATCAGTTTGCGATAATGTGCGCGCCCACCACGTCGCAGTACGCCGCGGTTGAGGCGCTTCGCTCCTGCGATGAGGCGGTCGAAAACATGAAGGCGGAATACGACCGCAGACGGCGGCTTATGGTAGCGGGCTTTAACCGTATCGGTCTTGCCTGCCGCGAACCGCTCGGCGCGTTTTACACTTTCCCCTCGATAAAGTCGTCCGGCGTTTCAAGCGATGAATTCTGCGAAAGACTGCTCGAAAAAGAGCACGTCGCAGTGGTTCCGGGCACGGCGTTCGGCAAAGGCGGCGAGGGATTTATCCGCGCCTCCTACTGTTACAGTGCCGAACACATAATAGAAGCGCTTAACCGCATCGAAAGATTTTTGAGGGAGGAATTCCCGTGAAAAAGAAAACCGTTATGATACTTTCGCTGTGTCTGGCGGCGGCAGTCATAGTCGGCGGTGTATTTTTCTTTTATTACGACGGTCTTTCGTCCGCCGCGGGAAACGCCGATAACACGCTCGCCGCGGTAAAAAACAACATTACGCGCCGCGCGCAGCTTACGGAAAAGCTCGCCGACTTCGCCAAAGCGCACGGCGAAGTCGAAAAACAGACTCTTGACGCGGCGGCGGACGCCTGCGGGGCGGCTAAAAGCGCCGAAACCGAATCGGCGCTTGAAGCGGCGGAGTCCGCCCTCGGAAAAGCCGAATCGTTGCTTAAACTCGCACTTCGCGCCTCGGCGCCGGGCCTCGTAAATAACGATACCGCCTACGCCGCTCTTACGGAAGACATTTATGAAGCCAAGAAGGCGACGGGTACGCTGAGAAAGAATCACAACGCGGCGGTGAGAGCTTATAACGAAAAAATTTCCTCTTTCCCGTGGAGCTTCTTCTCTCGCCTGTACGGATTCGGCGAAAAATCCTGCTTTGCGGCGGAGGAAGACACCCTCGAAACCCCCGCGGTAGATTTTTAGCCGACTTTCGGTAAAGTTTACTTGCAAATGCCGGCTATGTATGTTATTATATAGTTTACGGATGAATTGTTAAAAAGATTGGTGGTCAAGAATGCAGGAAATCAGCCTATACGTCATATTCAAAATCGCCCGCAAAAGAATACTGCCTCTGATAGTGACCTTTGTCCTCGCGGCGGCTTTTGCCTTTTCGTACTGTAAGTTTATCGCCACGCCGATATACGGCGCCACGGCTTCGATAATCGTTACAAACGGCGCGGTCGTAGCGACGGAAAACGCAAGCACCTCCTCCGGCGACAAGGTTCTCGGCTCGGACATCCAGGCGTCGCTCTTGCTTGCGGATTCGGTAGTTGACATTCTGCGGACGGCGGATATTTATCAGTCGGTAGCAGACAAACTCGGCAGACAGGATAAAACACAATACGATTACAAGTCCATTATGAATCATACCACGGTCGTTCGCAGGGGCGAGGATACCCTGTTTATCGACATCACCTTTAAGGATCCCGACCCTTACAGAGCAATGAAGGTGGCAAACTCGTTTGCCGAGGAATCAAGCTATTATGTAAAAGATTTTATCAGCAAATCAAGCCCGAAAGTGGTTTCAAAGGCGCATAAGGCGACGCTCGTTTCCCCTCACACCGCCAGAACCACCCTGCTTGTAAGCTTCGGAGCCACCGCGGTTTTGTTTATAGTGCTCCTGTTAATTGAACTCTTCAACAACACCGTAAAAGGTGAGGAGGACTTCACTTCAAGATACAACATTCCCGTCCTTGGAACGATTCCCGATTTCGAAGAGGCGAGGAAGGTCTCCTCGTACAGGAAAGGCGGGTACTACAAATGAGGTTGAACATTTTTTCAAAAAACAAAAAGGACACTTCTTATTCGGACGCTTCGGTACAAAACAAAAAAATACCCTTCGCGGTGGTTGAATCGTACAAAGCGATAAGAGCCAACCTTTCTTTCCTGCTTTCTTCGGCAAAAAACAACGTGGTGGTCATCACCTCGCCCAATTCCGGCGAAGGCAAGTCCACAACGGCGGTAAATATGGCGATAGCGTTTTCACAGCTCGGCGAGCGCGTCCTGCTTATCGACGCGGATATGAGAAGGTCAACGCTGCACAAAAAGCTCAAAACCGAAAACGGCGACGGTCTTTCAAACGTTTTGGCGGGCATGGCGGAGCTCGGCAACTGTATTAAGCAGATAAACGACAATCTCTTTTTCCTGCCCTCGGGCAAGATACCGCCCAACCCGTCGGAGCTGCTCGGCAGTCCCGCGTTTGAGAAACTCCTTGCCACGGTTTCGCCGGCTTACAGCTGCGTTATAATAGATACGCCGCCGATGAACGTCGTTTCCGACACGCTGGTGGTCGCTCCGCATACCGCGGGTATCGTTATGGTGGTCCGCGATTCGCGCACGCAAAACGATGATATCCGTCACGTTATCGACGCGGCGGAGTTTGCCAACATAAAGATACTCGGCGCGGTAATAAACGGCATAAAGCAGACCGGCGCGGGAAGCTACAAATACAAATACTCCTCAAAATACTACAAATCGCATTCATCATAAAAAAACGAAAATCGGAAGATTCAACGGGTCTTCCGATTTTTTGAAGGAAAAACCGATATGCTTGATATTCATTCTCACATACTGCCCGCCGTTGACGACGGCGCGAAAACCGTACAGGAAACCGCCCGCCTTCTTGCGCAAATGAAGGAGCAGGGCGTTACAACGGTAGTCGCAACGCCGCATTTTTTTCCGCTCGGCACGGTGCTTGACGATTTTCTCTGTATGCGTGAAACCGCGGCAAAAGAGATTTTGGAGCTCTGCCGCGAGCAGGGTATAAATCTCGTGCTCGGCGCGGAAGTGCTCTATTTCGGCGGAATAGGCAAGGTGGAAAGTATGCGCCGCCTGACGCTCGGAGGCGGCGATTATCTGCTTTTAGAACTTTTGGGACTTAAAAAAATCGACGACCGCGTAATACGCGATATCGAAGCGCTGAAAAACGAAGTCGGAATAACTCCGATAATCGCGCACGTTGAAAGATATTCGCGTTACCGCGGTTATAAGAAACTGTTTCCCCTTTTTGAAAAAGGCGTCGCGCTTTGTCAGATAAACGCTTCGTTTTTTGCCTCGAAGCAGGAAACGCGGGCGGTTAAAAAGCTTATCGCGACTGAACTTGTTTCCCTGCTCGGCTCGGACTGTCACAGCAGCGTAAACCGCCCCGTAAGACTAAACACGGGAATTGCCGCGCTTCGCGCAATTTCATCGCGGCAAACGCGTATAATACTCCAAAACGGCGAAAAACTCGAAAAGGAGCTTATCTCCATTGACAAGTAATACCGTAAACATAAACGTCTTCGGCGACCTGAAATATATAACTTTTCCGAAGCTGTCTGCCGCGCCGGGTGTGCGGCACGTTTTTTCAACCCGCGAAGGCGGCGTCAGCGGCGCGCCCTACGGCAAAATGAATTTAAGCTTCAAAAACGGCGACAGCCGCGAAAACGTGCTTGAAAACTACCGGCGCATCTGCCTTGCGGCGGATATCGACCCCGCTCACCTCGTGCTCTCGCGGCAGACCCACACAAAAAACGTAAAAATCGTGACCCGCGCGGATACCGGCACGGGTGTTACCAAGCCGGACTTTTGCGACGTGGACGGTCTTGTGACCGCAGAGCCCGGCGTGGCGCTCGTCACCCAGTATGCCGACTGTGTGCCGCTTCTCTTCTACGACCCGGTGGCGCGCGTCTGCGCCAACTCCCATTCCGGCTGGCGGGGCACGGCGCTTAAAATCGGCGCCGAAACCGTAAAGGTGATGTGCGGGCATTTCGGCTCCCGCCCCGAAAACATAATTGCGGCGATAGGTCCCTGCATTTGCAAAAATTGCTACGAGGTAGACCTGCCCGTGTTTAATTCGTTTAAGGGCTGCGGGCTTTCGCCGGATATCTTTACACCGGGAATCGACGGCGGACACTTTTTTCTTGATTTGCGCAAGGCGAATACCGAAATACTGCTCTCCTCGGGTATTCTTCCCGAACACATCGACGTCGCCGACCTTTGCACTTTTGAAAACAGCGAATTTCTGCACTCCCACCGGGCGACCGGCGGCAAGCGCGGAAACCTCGCGGCGATAATAGAAATGATTTAGGGGGGAAATTATGAAGCTAAACTACAAACAGACCGTTCTTATCGGCTTTGCCTTTATGTCGATACTTGCCTTCTGGCAGTTTTACGACCAGGTTATACCCTTTATTCTTGAAAACCGTTTTAAGCTCAACACCTTTACCGCCAACGCGATTATGTCGATAGACAACATACTCGCTCTCTTTATGCTGCCGCTTTTCGGCGCGCTTTCAGACAAAACCGAAACCCGCCTCGGCAAACGCACGCCGTATATACTTTTCGGCACCGTCGCCGCAAGCGGTATGCTCGCCGTGCTGGCGTTTTTTGAAAAAAATCTTTATTTTACGGGATTTATAATAACTCTCATCGCCCTGCTTGTGACAATGTCCGTTTACCGTTCGCCCGCCGTGGCGTATATGCCCGACGTAACCGAAAAGCCGCTTCGCAGTAAAGCGAACGCGGTTATAAATCTTGTTGGATATATCGGCGGTATTTTTGCAACAATAATAATGATGGTACTGCTCAAAAGCGAGGGCACCGACGCCGACGGAGTAAAGCAGTACGCGAAAAACCAGTCCTTTACGGCGGCGTTTATGATAATAGCCGCGTTTATGCTCGCGTCGGTAATCGTAATGACGCTGACTGTCAGGGAAAACCGCCTTACACACGTTGCGGAAGAAAACGATGAATCCTCGCCCGCCGCGGAAAAAACGGCGCTTAAAAAAGGCGAAAAGAAAAGTCTTTTTATGCTTCTTGTTTCGGTCTTCCTGTGGTTTGCCGCCTACAACGCGGTGACCACCGCGTTCTCGCGCTACTGTTACGAAATATGGGGCGCGGACGTGGGCAAATCGTCCGGCTATCTGCTTTTTGCCACTCTCGCGGCGATAGTGGCTTTTCTTCCGCTCGGCTTTCTCTCTAACCGCCTCGGCAGAAAAAGGACTGTGCTTATCGGCATCGCTCTTATGGCGGTCTGCTTTGCGGTCGCGGCGGCGCTCACAAAGGAAACGCCCGTTATGTACGCGGTGTTCGGTCTTGTCGGCGTGGGCTGGGCGGCAATAAACGTAAACTCCTACCCCATGGCGGTAGAAATATGCTCCGGCTCGGATATTGGAAAGTATACGGGCCTTTACTACACCTTCTCCATGGCGGCGCAAATAGCCACACCCCTGCTTTCGGGCGTTATCATTTCGACGGCGGGCCCCGGCTATAAAACTCTTTTCCCGTACGCGGTCGTGTTCTCGGTGCTGTCGTTTGTAACCATGTGCTTTGTGCGGCACGGTGACAGCAGACCCGAGCTTGCCGGCGCTATGCTCGAAAATCTTTCGGGCGGTGAGGATTAGCGCAAAACACCCGGCAAAAAACAGCGCCCGCACGTCGGGCGCAGCAGGAAATATCAGGATTTCTTTATAACGCCGCGCCCAAAGGGCGGGCGTTATTTTTTGTGTATTAAAGACAGAAAGGCGTAATATGAAAAAACCGGATTTCAAAATCACAAAAAAAGAGGCGGCGCTCGACGTTTTGTTCTATATAATCGGATGCCTGCTTTATTCCGTGGCGGTAACGGCGCTTATTACGCCCAACGAAATTTCGCCGGGCGGCTTTACCGGCCTTGCGGCGGCGTTTAATTATCTTACCTCTTTTCCCGTCGGCGTCGCCGTGCTCATTATAAACGTGCCGGTGATAATCCTCGGCGTAGTGAAGCTCGGCGGCGTTTTTACCGTAAAAACCGCGGTCGCCACGGGCACGCTTTCGCTCTGCCTTAGCGTTTCGGAGCTTTTTGTGCCGGCTTTCAGGGTAAACAAAATTCTCGCCTGCGTTTTCGGCGGCATTTTAATGGGAGCGGGACTGAGTCTCTGCTTTCGCAGAGGCGCGACCACCGGCGGCGTCGATATTATAGCCACCCTTATAAACCGCCGCTTCCGTTACCTTACGGTGGGGCGGATAATTCTCCTGTCCGACATTATAGTGATAACCGTCGCCTCGCTCGTTTATAAAAACATAGAAAGCGGACTTTACTCTGTTGTCGCGATATACGCCTCCTCCCGCGTGACCGACGCCGTGCTCTACGGCGCAGACAAGGGCAAAACAGTCTGCGCCGTAACCGACCGTCCGGGTGATATATGCAAAAAAATCGCCGTAAAACTCCGGCGCGGCGTAACAAAAATTTCGGTTGTGGGCGGTTATACAGGCGAGCCGCACAGTATGCTCATTTGCACGGTGAGGATAAACGAGGTGGCCGCCGTATGCGGTATTATAAAGGAAACCGACCCCGGCGCCTTTACGGTGATAACCGACGCCGGCGAAATAATCGGCGAAGGGTTTAAGGCGGAATACTGAGCCGGACGGCAGGCATATAAAAAGCGCGGGGGAATTTCCCCGCGCTTAAAATCTTTATTATACTTATTTTTCTTTTTTCTTGCCGCGCTTCTCGCTCCAGAACACCCAGAGCGGACCCGCGATAAACAGCGAAGACACACAGCCCGAAAGCAGGCCGAAGGTCATCGGTATCGCAAAGGTGCGAAGCGAGGACAGACCGTAAAGCTCCGAAACCACGACTATCGTGAGCACCGCAAGCGACGTCGTAACCGAAGTTACGATGTTTCTGGTAAGAATACCCGAAATACTGAGGTTCATATTCTCCTCGGTGGTGAGCTTCGGATAAAGCTTCTTGTTTTCACGCACTCTGTCGTAGCAAACGATGGTATCGTTGAGCGAATAACCGAGTATTGTAAGCACAACCGCGATATAGTTTGAATCTATCTGCAACCTGAAAATTATGCAGGTGACGAAAGTCACCATAAGGTCTATGACCAGCGCGCAAAGCGCAGTCAGCGCCGCGGTGATACCGCCTATGTTCTTGAAACGGATACCCACGTAAATCACGACCAGCGCCGCCGCTATGAGCACCGCCACAAGACTTTTAAGGAAGAACGTTCCCGCAAGGTTCGGGCTTACGGTGTTGGAGCCGAAAAGGTAGATGTTGTTATCGGGAAACTCTTTTACAAGCTCGTCCTTCAAACTGTTCTGAACGTCGTTTGAAACGGCGTCCCTGCCGGCGAGGGTTATAACGAAGGTCTCCTCATTCTTTGCGAGAGATTTCTTCCTCTCGACCGTGTGCTTCTGCGTGATGAATTTGTCCACCACGTTTTCAAAATCGGCGTCCTTTATTTCACCGTCAAACGAGTAGGTTATCATAGTACCGCCCTTGAAGCTTACGTCGAGCGAAACGCCGAATACGGCGCCTAAAACGATACCCGCGATGAGAATAGCCGCGTATGCAATGATGGCTATTTTGAAAATCTTTTTGGAATTGATTTTAGAAAGCTTTGTTTCCGCAATATTTGTGTTCAGATTATCCATTCTTCTTACCTCCGTAAAGTGCGGGGTTCTTCAAGAACTTGATCTTTGCAATACTGCGCATCATGTACTTGGAAGCAAGAACGCCCATGATAAGGTTGAATATAACGCCTATGAGAAGCGTATAACCGAAAGCGTAAATCGAACCCGCGATGGAAGTGCCGAAGAGCGACATTATCGGAGAAAGAAGCTTTGCGATAAAGTTTTCGCTTGTTCCGAAGCAGCCCATAAGCACAAGAGATACGATAACTATCGTAACGTTACCGTCGATAATAGCCGAAAGACTGTTCTTAAAGCCTGAATTTATAGCGCCCGAAAGGGTCTTGCCTTTTTTGAATTCATCGCGTATACGCTCGGCGGCAATAACGTTACAGTCAACGCCCACGCCGACCGAAAGAATAATGCCCGCGATACCGGGAACGGTAAGCGTAAAGCTCGAAACACCCGGGAAGAAGCCGGAAATGGCGGCGATAGTCCCCGCGAGCTGACCGAGAAGCGCTATCGAAGCGACGAAACCGTGCAGTCTGTAACGGAGTATCATAAGCAGGCAGACAAGTCCGAACGCGACCGAGCCCGCCACCAACATAACTCTAAGCGCGTTTGAACCGAGCGTCGGCGAAATTACCTGAACCATCGTACCGTTATCCTCGGTGACGGCCTCCTCGGTACTGCTCGCTGTCTCTTCGGTTTCGGTCTGCTCCGCCGCGGCGCCCTCTTCGGCGCTTGCGGTCTCTTCGGCGCTCGCGGCGTCCTCACTCTTCTTTGAGGTCACGCCGCCGGCGGTAAGTCTGAACGGCAGAGAGCCGCCGTTGATTTTGTTGGCAAGCTCCTCGGCGTCCTTAAACGACGAATTATTCATGGTAATAACCGCGCTGTTGCCGGTTATCGCGGTCTGTACCGTCGGCGCGGAGATCATGGTATCATCCATCCAGATAGATATTTTCTGACCCACAAGCTCCGCGGTCGCCGCGGCAAATTTCTTGCCGCCCGACTCGGTAAGTTCAAGATGTACCACCGGTTCGGTGCTGTCGCCCTGATAGCCCGCGGTTGCCCTCTTAACGTCATCGGAGCCGGTGAGTATCACCTCATCCTGCGTCTCGTTCTTACAGAAAGTGAGAAGCGCGGTGGAACCGAGCTCTTCAACCGTCTTGTTCGCGTCGAAATCACTTTCGCCCGCCGCCCAGGGGAAACGCACGATAACACGGTGGTTAACATAATCCGCGTACACTTCGTAATCGGTTATCTTTCTTTCCGTAAGGCGTACTTCGAGGATAGACTTTGCCGCGTCAATATCGCCGCGGCTGATCTCCCCTTCCTTATCGGGAGCAAAAACGGCTTCAACACCGCCGGAAATATCAATTCCCCAGCGGATATCCTTTGCTCCCTTAACGTAAAGCTTACGGGTGTCGCCGTAGTAATCTTCAATTCCGAAAAAGGCGAGACAAGATAACGCCACTATCAGAGCGAAGATAACAACAAAGGCGATCCAGCCCTTTTTCTTCATCTTCATTATAAGTCCTCCGATTTTTGTAATCTGTGATTATATAATGTAATATCAAGCGCGTCAGCGCCCGATTTTAATGCCGTTTTCAATGCAGGTAAGGTTAAAAGGCAACGCGCCGCCGTTGATTCTGTCGGCAAACTTCCCGGCGTCCTCGGCTGAGTCCATACCGGTAATAAGCGCCTCTTTTCCGGTTATCGCGGTCTGTACCGTCGGCGCGGAAATCATGGTATCATCCATCCAGATGGATATTTTCCGACCGATAAGCTCGGCTGTCGCCTCGGCAAATTTCCCGGCGCCTTCGTCGGTGAGTTCGAGATGAACGACATACTCATCTATGGCGTCATCGTAAGCGGCGGTCGCTTTTTTTACACCGTCAGTACCGGTGAAAATAACGTCGTCGGGGTCCTCGTCGCGGCAAAAGGCGAGAACTCCCCGCTCACATAGCCTGTACGCCGCTTCCTCCGTCTCAAACGCTTCTTTGCCGCCCTTTGCGGTAAATTCCACGCGAAATACGCCCGCTTCACGGTCATATTCCACCGAGCCGCCGGTGCCGCCCATATAATTGATTCTGTCTTCGAGCACCGTTTTGACCGCTTCGGCTTCCTCATCGGTCACCGAGCCGGCAATATCGGCGGTAAGGAGCATTTCGACGTTCACGCCGCCCTGTGCTCCGCGGTCCTTTTTGCCTGAATCCGAGCTATCGTTTTCAACTTCTCCGCAGGCGGCTGCCGCAAATAAAAACACCAGCGTCAAAAGCAAACAAACGAGTTTTTTTACCTTCATAAAACGCCCTCCGAAAAACGTTGGGTTTATTCTGATATTATACTAAATAATTGCCGTAAAGTCAATTACTGTTTATCGCGTATCAACTTTTCAAGCGCGGCGTATTTTACCGCCGCGGTGAGCACCCGCGCCGCCTGCTTCACCTCGTCCGCGCTCGGATACGTGGGCGCTATTCGAAGGTTTGAGTCCTCGGGGTCCCTGCCGTAGGGGAAAGCCGCTCCCGCGGGGGTAAGGCTCAGTCCCGCCGCGGCGCAAAGATCGTAAGTACGCTTCGCGCACCCGGGCAGAACGTAAAGACTTATAAAGTATCCGCCCTTGGGGTTGTTCCAGCGGGCGATGCCGAGCCCGGAAAGACTGTTTTCAAACTCGGTAAGCACATTTTGGAATTTCGGGCGCAGTATTTCGGCGTGCGAACGCATATGCGCCGTTATATCGTCTACCGAGCGGAACATCCGCGCGTGACGGAGCTGATTAAGCTTATCCGGACCTATCGTCTGAAATTTCATGCGTCCTTTAAGCATGGCGACCACTTCGGGGCTGCCCGCTTCCGCCGCGACGCCCGCGCCGGGAAAAGTTATTTTCGAGGTCGAGGCGAATATTATCGGCAAATCGGGGTTGCCCGCTTTTTCGCATTCCTCGTATATGTTAAGAAGCCTGTCGCCCTCGCCGCCTAAATCGTGTACCGCGTAAGCGTTGTCCCAAAAGATGTGAAAATCCTTTGCCGCCGGCTTTAACGCGGCAAAACGGCGCACCGTTTCATCCGAATAGGTAATGCCCTCGGGATTTGAATACTTCGGCACGCACCAGATGCCCTTGACCTTTTCGTCCTTTACAAACTCCTCAACCGTATCCATATCCGGTCCGTCGGCGTGAAGCGGAACGCTTATAAGCTCAAACCCGAAATATTCGGTTATGGCGAAATGCCGGTCGTAGCCCGGCGCGGGACAGAGAAATTTAAGTCCGTCCTGCTTCGCCCACGGCTTGTCGCCGAGTCCGTGCGTCATTCCCTGGGAAACAGTGTCAAACATCATGTTAAGCGAGGAATTGCCGCCGACGATTATCTGCTCCGGCGACATACCGAGTATGGCGGCGAAAAGATTTTTAAGCTCGGTAAGTCCGTCAAGACCGCCGTAATTGCGGCAGTCTATCCCGTCAACGTTCTTAAATCCCGAATCGTTGCCTACAAGGTCAAACAGCTTTTCGCTTAAATCCATGTTATCCTTGCCGGGCTTTCCGCGCGACATATCGAGCGTAAGATGTTCCTTTTTGAACGCGTCATATTCTTTTTTTACAAGGTCGAACTGTTCAAGCAGCCCGGACGTGCTCATTTCGGTATATTTTACCATGTAAAAAAATCTCCTTAATTCATTCCGGCAAAAACCGGCGCATAAATATACAGTAGCTTATATAATATAATATATTTACGCGCATTTTTCAAGAGTTATGTGCCGGCGGCGGACAAAAATTTTTCGCTTTTTTGAAAATTTTTCTTGACAAACGCGTTTTTCGGGTGTATTATCCGTTTATACAAGCAAACCCGCGATTAAGAGTAGTAGCGTGTGTCAGTGCTTTCAGAGAGCGGCCGGTCGGTGAAAAGGTCGCGGCGGAAACTCACGTGAATGGACTTATGAGGGCAACCGAAAGGCGTAAGCCGAGTAGCAGTTGACGGTTTGTACCCGTTAAAGTACAGCGCGCATATACCGTGCGCGGCAGAGCGGATGATTTTTCATCAATCAGGGTGGCACCGCAGGATGTGTATTCACAGTCTTGTCCCTTTTACGGGATAAGACTGTTTTTTTACTTAAAAAGGAGCGATGGCAATATGTTTATTCTTGTAAAGCGATGGCGTAATGCCATGGCAAAAAACCAAACCGACAATCACAACCAAACTAAAACAAAAAAGGAGAAAAAGTTATTATGAAAACCGAAAACATACCCTATAAAATTTATCTTGATGAAAGCGAAATGCCCAAAAGCTGGTACAATATGCGCGCGGATATGAAGAAAAAGCCCGCGCCGCTCTTAAACCCCGGCACCGGCAAGCCCATGACGGCTGAAGAGCTCGGCGCTGTATTCTGCGACGAACTCGTAGCGCAGGAGCTTGACGATACCACGCCGTTTATCGAAATCCCCGAGGAGATACGCGCGTTTTATAAGATGTACCGTCCTTCTCCGCTTGTTCGCGCCTACTGCCTTGAAGAAAAACTCGGCACTCCGGCGAAAATCTATTACAAATTCGAGGGCAACAACACCTCGGGCAGCCATAAGCTCAATTCCGCGATAGCGCAGGCGTACTACGCGAAGAAGCAGGGACTTAAAGGCGTTACCACCGAAACGGGAGCCGGCCAGTGGGGCACGGCGCTTTCAATGGCGTGCTCATACTTCGGACTTGACTGCAAGGTGTTTATGGTTAAATGCTCCTATGAGCAGAAGCCCTTCCGCCGCGAGGTAATGCGCACCTACGGCGCGAACGTCACCCCCTCGCCGAGCGAGACCACCAATATAGGCAAAAAGATTCTGGCTGAACATCCGGGAACGACCGGCAGTCTCGGCTGTGCGATATCCGAAGCGGTAGAGGTTGCCGTAGGCAGCGAGGGCTACCGTTACGTACTCGGCAGCGTGCTCAATCAGGTGCTTCTCCACCAGTCGGTGATAGGTCTTGAAACCAAGGCGGCGCTTGATAAGTACGGTATCAAGCCCGATATGATAATCGGCTGTGCCGGCGGCGGCTCCAACCTCGGCGGTCTTATCGCTCCGTTTATGGGCGAAAAACTGCGCGGCGAAGCCGATTACAGAATAATCGCGGTTGAACCGGCGTCCTGCCCGAGCTTTACCCGCGGCGTTTACGCTTACGATTTCTGCGACACCGGCATGGTATGCCCGCTTGCCAAAATGTACACCCTCGGCAGCGACTTTATCCCCTCTCCGAACCACGCCGGCGGTCTTCGCTACCACGGCATGAGCAGTACGCTCTCCGAGCTTTACGACCAGAAGCTTATGGAAGCGCGAAGCGTTACACAGACCGATGTTTTCGAGGCGGCGGAATACTTCGCCCGCGTTGAGGGAATCCTCCCCGCGCCCGAAAGCTCTCACGCCATCCGCGTGGCGATAGACGAGGCGCTTCGCTGCAAGGAGACCGGCGAGGAAAAGACCATCGTGTTCGGTCTTACCGGCACGGGATATTTCGACATGGTGGCTTACGAAAAATTCCACAACGGCGAAATGTCCGATTACATTCCGACCGATGAAGACCTTGCCGCGGCAAGAGCAAAGCTCCCGAAAATGAATTAAAGTTTTATAAAAGAACGCGCCCGGCGAAAACCCGGGCGCGTTCTTTATGCGTTTTTTCAGAATATCTTCACGTCCCAGTCACTTAGATACTGGAACAGTCTGGTTAAATCCTTGTTGTTTATACTTCCGTCGCCGTTGATATCGAGCGCCGCCTCGTTCACCTGAACGTCCCAGTCCGAAAGGTACTGGAAAAGACGCGTTAAGTCCTTGTTGTTCAGAAGACCGTCGGCGTTTACGTCGCCCTTAGGACAATAGAATCGCTTGCGTACGGTAAGAGTGCCGTCGTTTTTATTCACGGTCACGCTGTCCGCCTTTTCATCGTTTACGGTGAGATCCGTCCGGGCGAGAGCGTCGCGCGCCTCCTGCGTAAGAGGAGTAACGGTGAACTCATAATCGTAATAATTTCCCGCGGCAAAGACCGTATCCGCGCCAAGCGGCGTTTGATTTCCGGCAAGGTACGCGGTGAAGGTTATCCCGTAGCCGTCGCCCGCCGAGGCGGTTGAGTTACCGAAAACGCGGCTGTGAACAGGTCTTGTCACGGTGATTTCCGCTTCCACACGATCATCGCCCGGATTGCCCTGATGCTGGGTAATATCGTCTGTACCGAAAGAGATTATCTTGGAATAATCGGAGTAGATACTGCCGTCAAAGAATCGCGGATGATCGTAGCAGTAACGGCAGCGCAGTTCGATAACAGTGTCCTTCGGAATGTTCGGCCGCTCATCGTTTACAAGACTGAACAGCGCACTTTCCATTTCACCGCCGCGGATGATCCAGTCGCCCTGCAAACCGACGAAGTTTTCATCGCCCTGTACGCGTGCTTCGACCTCGATAACTATCTGGCCGCCTGCCGCCGCAACCTTGGCGGCGTTTTCCGCAAGCGTTTCGGGCACGGTCAGAGTGAACGCGACGATAGGATTATCGTTAAACTCCTTATCCGTCATGCGAAGACCCGTGATAACGGGCGCGACAAGATCCTCCGCGGTCAGCGGCTCTGCCGCGACGGCGTCTTTGCCTACGCAGGTGACCTCGGACCAGTCGGAGAAATAGAATTTATCTTCGACGCCGCCCGTGCGCGTGGTCAAAACAAAACGCGCGCGGAAGTACATAGTATGCTCGGTAAAATCTATGCTCAGCTCACCTTCACCGTCGTTGGCTTCTTCGTCATAGACGTACTGCTCTTCATTAAGCTGATCCTTGACGCCGGGTATCATTTCCTCGGGGTTGCCGTACCAGCGCTCGTCGTTGGGCAAGCCCCTCGTGACCCAGATGTCGTTTATCGTCTCTTCCGCGTTGCCTATATTGCCGTCAACGATATCCCATTCGCTGTAACGGTAATGTCCCTCCGCGTCACGGCCGAGTCCGTATGTGGGATCGCCGTCCCAGTATTTGTTGTAATGCCAACCCGAGACCGGGTCGTTCACGTCGTCCAGCGCCCAGTCGATCTGGATGTTCATCCACACCTCGTCAAAATCGTACTCCGACATAAATTGCTCGATAGTTTCGTGGAGGTGTGCCTCGTTCATGTTTTTAAAGAACGTAGTCATATCGTTGCTTAAGCTGTAAACAAACAAATTGGTGGTCGGCGATTCCTCCAGCCGCTCGGCGTAGACGTGAGCGGGCGCCACCAGCTCAAAGGGCAGTTTCACTTCTTCTTCGACAGTTGCCTTTACGCGGACCTCGGGCTTGTTTTCGCCCGTTCCCACGACGGCTTTCACGCTCTCGAGCAGCGCTTCCATATCGGTTACCGGCACGGTTTCATGATCGACCTCGTAAAGCGTTATAAAGCCGCTGCCTCTTACCTCGCCGGCGTTTTCAAACCAGAAGCCGTCGTTTCCGTCAACGCCGATACACCCGCAGAGGAATTCACCGTCAACGCCGAAGGTGGCTCCCCCTCCGTTGACGACACGGCCTCCCATCTGGCTTACGATCTCGCCGCCCTCTTCCACAAAAAGCTCACCGCAATTTCTTATATCGCCGCCCATTGTGGTACCGAGTTTTCCGCCGCCGCACACCGTTACACTGCCGCAGTTTTCCATTCCGCATGTAACCTGAGCGCCGCCGCTTACGATAACGTTGACGTCCTGCGCCACTTCTATCCTCGCCATGGTGTCAAACTCCGTATCCTCGGGAATTGTAATATCTCCGGTCACCGCGGCGATAATGTCCATGTCGCCCGCGACTTCCTCGCCCGCTACAACGCGGTTTCCGGGAAGCAGCGCCGCCAGATCTTCGTATGAGCTTACTTCTATCCGCTTAAAAATGTTTATATCGTCCCAGTTTTCAAACCGGGTCTCCTGACCGAGCTGGGTCATCAGTTCCTCTATCAGCGCGTCCATATCCGAAACGGGGGCAATATTGCTGTCCGCCTCGGCAAGGATGACAGAACCGCCGCCGTAGACCGAGCCGTGGTTTATAAACCACATCACGTCGCCGTCAAAGCCCACGCAGCCGCAAACAAAAGTACCGTCAAGGTTTATCGTGCCGTCGTCCTCGTTGATAATCGTGCTGCCGAAACGTGCCTCCATTCTGGCGTCCTGCGCTACGCTTATTGTGCCGTGATTTCGCACTTTGCGGCCCTGCGACGTTTGGTAAATACCGCCGCTTTGCACGTAAACCTCGCCGTTGTTTTCGTTGGCGCAAACGCACTCGCCGCCGTCTTCTACCGTAACTTCGCCGTTGTTCGTATCGAAATCGGCAACAATTGCGCCGCCGCTTTTAACAATAATGACGCCGTTGTTTATAAACCTTCCGTTCGGAACCGGTCCGTTTTCCCAGTCGCCTTCGTAAGACGGCCAGAAGCTGCCGAGTAAGCCGTTCTCCCCTACGGTAAGCGTTACGCCTCCGTTTACCGTCACGACCGTGTCGCTGTAATTGTCTATATGCGCCGGATCGTAGTATATAAGGCAGTCGCTGTTTACCGTAAAATCGTCAACAATGTTTATCGCCTCTACCGGCGTTTGTTTGTTGAGCGCGTCCGCAAGCTCCTGCGGCGTGCTTACGTCAAACACCGTTTGCGGCACGGTGAAAATGTATTCCCTGTCATTCTTGGAGCCGTAGCAGGCAGTCGCCTCGCCGTTTATCGTAAAGGCGGTTTCCTCCGTAAACTCATACCCGTCTTCAGCTTCAAAGCTCACCCGCAGGGCATAAGACTTGCCGCTCTCAAACACCGATTCTTCGTCAAGCTGCGGGTACGGCGCTTCGTATTCGTACCACGAGCTTACCGTGGCATAATATTTTTCCTCATCGTCGGAAACCGGCGCAAAGTCCGGGCTTTCTCCGTTTGCGGGTACAACTACGGTAATGTTTGCGGTCTCTATCACCGTTTCGGCGCTTACCGTAAATATTCCGAGCGGTATAAGCGACAAAAGCACCGCCGCCGCAAGCAAAATCGCCGATAATTTAACCGACATCCGTTTTTTCATAAATCCATCTCCTCTATAACAAATTAATTTTGAAACGCAAAAACGCGTTTTTAATAACAATCCTTAATCTTTAAAGTACAGCTTGATTTTCTTATATGCGTTTACCGTTGCCGTATCAAGAGCGTCAAACCGGTCCGAAAACGTGTTAAGACTTCCGGACGGATTGACAACCAAGTCTGTAAACTCCAAATAACAGTCATAATATGTTTTCAAAGCGGCGTGTGCCTCTTTGCACTCTTCCGGAGGGCTTACAATCTTTTTCATTATCTTGTTTACCTCTTCTTGATTATCGAGTATTTCAGACTTTTTATCTTGAAACTCTTCGCTCTCAAACAAAGCCGACAGCGCATCGTTAAAATCTTCAAAAAAGCGCCCGTTCTTTTTAGTGTATTTATCTGTCTCTTCGTCGTCTTCCTGATATATAGTATTATACCAAACGCTTTTCGTGAGGTTCCCTGACTCTTCTGCGACAGCGGCACCGTCAAGCATTTTTAGCGCTACTTTTTCCAAGTTTTTATAATACTGACTAACCGAAGACTTTTCACTCATTATCCCAACCGCGTTTTGGCTTTTGTCGTCCGTGTTCTTATTGTTACTCCGGTTGTTTATTATCACGCCGCCGATTATCAGAGCCAAAAAAGCCAAAGCAATTACGGCAATCGCAATTTTGTTATTTGATAATCGTTTTAAAAAAGTTCCCCTTTTCGGTGACGGGCATCCGCAAGTCGGGCATTTTTTGAGTCCGGACTCGTATTTTGTTCCGCAGTCTTCACACATTATATCAAAAGCTCTGCTTTTGTTGTTCTCTGCCGTTTCACCGCAATGCGGACATCTTTCTGCTCTGTCGCTGATTTGTCCGCCGCATTTTTCGCAATAAACAAGTGACATTTGTATTCCCTTCTTTTCGTTTTCTGATCATAAAGTCCGTCGCCGCCGACCGACTTTTGCTTCAAAGGAGGCATAACGGTCTTATTTCCCTTTTACCTCCTTGTCCAAATTTTTAGATAGCTTTGTAAACACAAAATCATACTTTGTGTAAAGACTCGACTGCTTCTTTACTTTATCTTGCGCTTCTGTGTTTTCATACACCAAATCGTTAATATGTAGAGCGTTTGTATATTTGTTATTAAGCGGAAGGATTATACTATTGGCACTAATTGAATGAATATCGGTTTTTGACGATTCAAAATACACCATAGTCTTATTCTGATACCGATCTAACCTAAAATAAATATCATATTCATTCAAATAATTGCAAGGCATAAAGTAGTGTCCGAAATAGGTGTTCAGCAAAACACACTTGTCCAAAAGTTTTGAGATATCATCTTTTGAATACATATTGTAATTCTTTGCAACAACTAAGGCTTCGTTATTGCGACAACCGGGCAAAAAGGAAACGTTTTCCTCTTCGAAGAAATCCTCAACAAAATCTAACGCGGCTGTGTTTTTAATGCCGTGTGCCCGAATAAAAACAGTACCGACAAACCATGGCTCGTTCTGTCTTCTATCCAACGCTCTAATATGTCTGATCCCCGATGCCGAATCATAATAGTTGATTGTTTTCGGCAAAGAATCACCGTTTTTCCGTTTCGTCTTTGTTTTTTGCTTAATCTCGTAATGATTCTCAACTTTAACAATTTCAAAACGTTTTCCGTTGGCGCTGAAACATGGGAATTTGTCCGCTTTTTCATCGTTAGTCAGAATGTGACAGCAAATCAAATTATGATCTGCCGTTTTTCCTTCTTTGCTCTGCGGAAGGATATGATCAACATTCCAACCGCATTTACTGTTGCGATCGTTATAGGCGCCTTTTGCAATTTCTCTGCCGGCAAAATCTTTCGTTTTTGTCAATTTGCCGTACGCCTTACACCATAACCGCATAGCCGTTTCTCGGTTTAAGTCCATAAACTTTTTCGTCTTTTCCATTATTACTCTCAGAAAAAGACCATGCCTCCTTTTCCATAATCAATCCGAAAAAACACGTGACTGATCATAGGGCGGCCTATTGCTATAAACCTCAAAGGGCAATCCTCATAATAGCATTACAGAAGATTAACCAGTCAACTTTCGTTTGAAAGTTTTCAGTTTTCGGATCGTATGTATTATATCATATATTATCTTGTTTGTCTATCAGTTTAATGTTCGCTTTTGCCAAATTTCCCTTCCGTTTACATTCCTTACCCATTACATATAAAAACCCGCCTCACCAAAGTGAGGCGGGTATGCTCATTCCCTGAAAACCGAATAAAGATAAATGCGAAGAGAATCGAAAACAGGTCAAGCCCTCGGTCTATTAGTACAGCCTGGCACATATGTCACCATACTTACACCTGCTGCCTATCAACCCGGTAGTCTTCCGGGGACCTTACTAGCTTATGCTATGGGAAATCTAATCTTGAGGTTGGCTTCATGCTTAGATGCTTTCAGCGTTTATCCAATCCGCACATAGCTGCCCGGCCATGCCCTTGGCAGAACAACCGGTGCACCAGCGGTGCGTCCATCCCGGTCCTCTCGTACTAGGGACAGATCCTCTCAAATTTCCTACGCCCACGACAGATAGGGACCGAACTGTCTCACGACGTTCTGAACCCAGCTCGCGTACCACTTTAATCGGCGAACAGCCGAACCCTTGGGCCCGAATACAGCCCCAGAATGTGATGAGCCGACATCGAGGTGCCAAACCTCCCCGTCGATGTGGACTCTTGGGGGAGATCAGCCTGTTATCCCCAGGGTAGCTTTTATCCGTTGAGCGACGGCATTTCCACTCACATACCGCCGGATCACTAACTCCAA
>JAEEWM010000003.1 GCA_016287385.1 Clostridiaceae bacterium
AAGATCGGCTTTCTTAAGAACGATAACGCCGTAGCCCTGCTCGTTGAGACCGGTGCAGGTGTAGGGGCCCTGAGGATCGATGCCGTTTTCGCCTTCGGTAACGGTGATTTCGGCGTTTTCGTCGGTAATGCCTTCTACTTTGATGAACTGAGCGTTGATAACGCCGCGGGTATGGAAATCAAGCACGAATTCGCCGGCATCGTTCTTGGAAACGGCAGCGCCGGTGTTGAGGTCGTAGTACTGTTCGCCGTTGACCGAGCAGGAAATCTTAACGCTTTCCGCTTCTTCGGTGGTCTTAACGGTAACGCCGGTAATGCTCTTGCCGGCACCGAGGTCTTTAACTACTTCGTTCTTGGGTTCGGGCTGGGGTTCCGGATCGCCGGAAGAGGCGTTGGTCGGAACGAGCGCGAGCTTGTTGATGGTAACGGTGCCGCCGCCGCAGGCGTAAATCTCGAGGGAGTCGATAATGAGGTTGCCGTCAACTATGCCGCTCGGCACTCCTTTGTCGTTGCCGCCCCAAGTATAGCCCCAGTCGGGATCAGTGGCGTCTTTAAGCTCGGAAAGTTTGATATCGGCTTTGTATGTGCCGACTTCAAAGTCGTCAGAAGTGTCTGCCATATTGAGCTTTGCGTGAACTACGTCGTTGCCGAGGTGGTAGCCGCCTTCGGTATATCCGTTGAAGTAGAACACGATAGCTCCGCGGGGACGTGCGCCTTCGGGAGCGCCTTCGCCGGAAATGGTGAAGTCAAACGAAAGGGTGTAGTCCTCGACGGAAGCGGAAATCGGGCTGGCGTAAGTATACTTGGCCGCCGGCCAGGTGTCTGCACTCGTCTTCATTTCGCCGACAAACTTGTTGCCGTCGACGATGTTTACGGTGTTGTTGTTATTGTCTGTCTTTTCCCACGTTGCGTCCGCAGCGGGAAGAAGATTGATAGTTTCGTCTGCCGAAACGAACGTGATGCCGAGCACCGAGATCATAAGCAGAGCAAGAACTATTGCGATTGTGCGTTTCATGTTTAATCCTCCGTTTATTTTTATGCGCTTTGCGCGCATATAATTACAGATGGATTATAACATAGTATATTATTACTGTCAATAGAAAAAGTTCAAAAAAATTTACAAAAAATTAACAAATTACGCCTTTCCGAAGCGCCTGCGTTCCGAAAAAGCGCTCCCCGCACGCCTTTCCCGCCGAAATCGCTGTTGACAACGCGCGCCCGCTTGTGTAAAATGAAGGCGTAAAAAACCGAAAATATGAATGAAACAAGGAGCACGCCATGAAAAAATTCGCTTTTGCGCTTTTATCCGCAGTAATGCTGTTTGCCTGCCTCGCACCCGCGGCTTTTGCGGAATACAGCACCCCGTTCGGGCTTCCCGCGACCGCGCAGCCCGGCGCGGCAAATTCCGCGGCGGAACTTAAATATTCCCTCCGCGAGGGCGGCAGGTATATTTACTGCAACAATCCGGAGCAGCTTTACGGCTATAATATCGGCAAAGCCCTTATAATCGAAAACGATATCGCCGGGGACGTGTTCTTTACCAACGAGAACCGCAATAAGTCCGGGCAGAACATTTACACCGGTCTGCAGGTACGCAACGATTCCGGCGAGGATATAAAAGTAACGGTGAAAAACATCGGATATATGTCTTCGAATTCCGACTGGTTCGGACAAATGGAGTGGACCGATTTCTTTAACACGACCTACCGGCTGGAGCGCACAAGCGGTGATTTCTCCTTTTCGCGCCCCGTCGAGCCAAAAGCATTCGAGCCGCAGACCTTCACCGTCCCGCACGGAAAATACATTTACGTTATGGGAGGCACGAGCGCCGACGCATACGGCGGAGCAAACGCCGGCGGAACAGCGGATATGCCGGTGAAGAACGGCGCGATAATAAACGGCGCGGTTTATTTCACCGTCGAGGGTCCCGAAACGGGCGTTTCCGCCGCGTTCGTGTGCTACGATTCATCCGACGCGCCCGTGCTTACAACAGAACAACAGGGCTATATCGTGGAAAAGGACGGGCATTCGTTCGGGCGGCAGTACCTCGGAAGCGCGCCCTACCTTTGCGCCGAAGCGAGCATGGCGTGGAACGTGAACGACGATTTTGAAGACGGAGGCAGGCTGCCGATAAAATACAGCGTGCAGTATTACAACAACACCGCATCAGCCGGAAATTACGGCAGATACACGAATCCGCTTAAAAACACCGTTACGGGAACGACGTGGTATACGCATCTGAACTCTGCGAACCACAACACCTATTTCGGTACTGATATGATGCCGTTTTACTGCGTTACAGAGGACGGCGCCCCGGTCGTTATCGACATACACCACAACGACGGGACCGGAAAACCCGCAAATATCGGCAACTGGATGGTGGTTTACGAGGAATACCTCGGATTCACCAACAGCGGCAGGAACACGCGCAGGTTCAGTCTGTTCATAAAGGTCAAGGGTCTGCTCGCTGTGAACGTCCGCGATGAAAACGGCGGTCTGATCGAATCGTTCTATCACAACGACGCCTCGGCGCCGATATTCGATATTGAAGTCAGGGGCGGCGAAACGCGCGGCGTTTCCCTTGAATACGTCCTGCTTGCCGATTGCTACGGCAGCGTGGAGCATTACGTCACGGCGGGGATCATCAAACCGGCGTTCGTTCCCGGCGACGTGAACGGCAACGGCAAAATAGACGCGGCGGACTACGCCATGGCGAAGCGCGCGTTCCTTAAAACCTACGCGCTCGGCGAAGAACAGGCGGAGCGCGCGGACATAAACGGAAACGGAAAGCTTGACGCCGCGGAATACGCGATGATAAAGCGGCATTACCTGAAAACCTACGTTATCCCCGGCGCGGAAGGAAAATAAGCAAAGGAAGATAAGAAAAATGCAAAACTGGCAGAAAGAAACGGTTTTATACCAGATATACCCCAAGAGCTTCTGCGATTCGAACGGCGACGGGATCGGCGATATCCCCGGCATCATTTCCAAAGTGCCCTATCTTAAATCGCTGGGCGTGAACGCGGTGTGGCTTTCGCCCTGCTACCCTTCCCCGAACGACGACAACGGCTACGATATTTCGGATTACCGCGGGATCGCCCCGGAATACGGCACTTTGGAGGATTTCAAAAAGCTGCTCGACGCGCTTCACGAAAACGGCATCCGCCTGCTTATGGACCTTGTGGTGAACCACACCTCCGACGAGCACGCCTGGTTCAGATCCGCGCGCCGCGGACGCGACGACCCCTACCGCGATTATTACATCTGGCGCGACCCGGTGGACGGTCGGGAGCCGACAGACTGGCGCGCCGCTTTCGGCGGCTCCGTGTGGGAGTTCGACGAGGCGACCGGGCAGTATTATTTCCACCTGTTCTCGAAAAAACAGCCCGACCTTAACTGGGACAACCCGAAAGTCCGGCGCGAGATCGCCGATATGGTGAACTACTGGCTGGATATGGGCGTGGACGGCTTCCGCTGCGACGTAATAAACAACATCTCCAAGGACCTCGAAAACGGCATACTCGGAATGGGGCCTCACCAGCACGAATACCTGCACGAGCTGTATGAAAGAGCTTTCGGCCCGCACGGCGCGCTCACGATCGGCGAGACCTGGGGGCTTACCCCGGAGCAGACTCTGGCGATGACGGGCGAAGCGCGCGGCGAGCTTACGGCGACCTTCCAGTTCGAACACATCCTGCTGGGGCGCGTCGGCGGCGACAAATTCCGCAAATGCGAATTGGACCGCAAGGCGTTTACGGACATCCTCGCGAAATGGGAATACGGGCTTAAGGACGACGGATACCCGGTGCTGGTGATGGAAAACCACGACCAGCCGCGCGCGCTTTCCCGCTTCGGCGACGAAGAATACCCGTTCGAGAGCGCGACGATGCTCGCGGTGCTGCTTTACGGCATGCGCGGGATCGCCGTTATATACGAGGGGCAGGAGCTGGGGCTTTCCAACCCGAGGTTCGAAAAGCTTTCGGATTACCGCGATATCGAAACGCTTAACGCCTACCGCGACCTTAAAAACGACTTCGACGAAAAGGCGTTGCTCAAAATGATGAACTTCGGCAGCCGCGACAATTCACGCGTGCCGATGCCCTGGGACGGAAGCGAACACGCCGGATTCACGGCGGGAACGCCCTGGATAGAAGCCGGGTTCGACCCGAAAAGGACGGTCGCCGCGGAGGACGCGGACGGCGGCTCGGTGCTTAACTTCTACCGCCGCCTGTTCGCGCTGAGGCAGAGCGACGCGGTCCTGCTGCACGGCGGGTTCGAGCTTTTGGAAAACAAAAACGGCACGGTGCTTTATTCCCGCAAAAAAGACGGCGAAACGCGTTATATCGCCGTCCGGTACGCAAACACGCCCGCCCCGCTTCCGGCGCGGCTTCCGCGAAACGCCGAATGCATCCTTTGCAATTACGCCTCCGCCGCATCGGACTCTCTCCGCCCGTACGAGGCGAGGATCTGCAAGGCGTGATCAGAGCGCTGCCGCTTGCCGGTATTATTTTTTCTCCGTAAAATTCATCAAATTTTACTTGCATTTTTTCTCGCGTTTGTGCGATAATCTACTTGGTTAATAGTTTCTTTTTTCATAACTCTATTATACCAAAAAACAGAGCCTTTTGCACGTCTTTTTTGTGCTTTGGCTCTGTTTTTTTACGGGACTTTTGCTACAGACCCCGCTGATTTACAAAATTTACAACCTGTTCTCAGATAGATATTCATCGCGTGTCAGCTCCAGATGAATACAGCCGTCCGCCGTTCCCGCTTCACGGAAGCCGACCGACCTGTGGATGCTGTACGCCGCATCGCGCGTTGTCTCAAAGCTGTGTGCAGCCGGGGAATACCGTCGATCACAAACGCTCTCTGCAGAAGCAGCCGAAGCCCCTGTTTGCCGTATCCCTTTCTCCTTTCATTTAATATAAAAATTCAAATCCTGTTTTATAACAAGTATCATTACGACTGTGCGTGGCTCCTCTTGGACTTTGTAAAAATTTCGGTGGGGAGAGGCCAGCATCTCCCCACCACGGTATCGTAAGCATTGTAATTGGTTGACCGGCGATTATGACCTTACTTATCCAAGGATGCGGTCGTGTCACCAGAGGACGTAGTATTTGCATTTGGGAAAGTATCTCTGATCGATTTTAGAATAAATGTTTTCTCCCCGTTTAACAACATCTGTGTTGTTTCATTATTCGAATTTAATTCACATAATTTCTTTCTGAAATTATACGAAGGCATATCGAACGCACCATTCCCCCAACAACAAATAAGCCTTATAATAGTATCTTTTTTTTCAATTACATTAAAAAGTGCTTGTTCTGCCGCATCTGAATCAGCTGACCAATCAACGATTGCTTTGTAGAATTTATTGTCAGCAGTTTGAAGAATAAGTATTTGTTTCTTTTCATGCCCTGCAATTTGTTTGCACAATTCCCGACTTTGCTTTACTATCATATCATAATCTTCGGGGATGTGCTCTACACTGTCATAGTCATTTGTAGAAAAGAAAGTTGCCACCTTATCATCTCCTTTTCAGTTTTGTGATTTGTTGTTATGCTAATCTTTTATTTCAATTAAACATTTCCCCTCTATAAACGAAAATGTGCCTGATTGCTTATAACCCGCTGAATGAATAACATCCAAGACCAAACATATTTGCTAAATGCCAAGTATAGATCATAATGGCTGGTCACCGGATTTTCTAATATTGAATTGCGCAGTCGGTACTGCATTGTGGTTGGTTAGTGACATGAGTATTTTACAAAAATCCGACGCGTTAATATCGAGATTTGCATACGCGGACGGTGTATAACCATGCGCTAAATCAATGGAAATCTGGACATATCCTATCAAATCATGCTCCATTATTTGCACCAAAAAATTTTCTATATTGGGTATACCAGAGTTTCCCCAGTCGGCTATACCAAAATCCGTATCACGATACCACATGCCGCGCATGATCCGATTGCATTCATCTGTATTCTTGGCGTCCGTTATTTCAAAGGGGAGATATTTCTCCGCAAGATCATTGCTTTCGCTGTTATCTATGGAATATTTATACCGCGCGTCCGGGTTTCTGATCTGCTCGCCTGTGTTAATCCATATCTGATTATCCACCGCACAACTAACCAGGAATGCAATGAAATCCTCATATTCTCTCCCGAATGGAACACGCAAAAAATATATTTTTCCGGTAATCATCTCGTCTGACATGATATACTCCTATTTAACCCAAGCCGAAAATGTCTTCAATAAAAATCCAAAAAGTGGTTTTTGTTTTCCTTTCAGTTTTGTAATTTGTTGTTATAAAACATTATTTTAACATGATCACATATAAGATGATGATGTTTTTTCGCAACAAACGTTACACTTGATTTCAAGCATAGGGTTCGCAAATCACATATACCATATTCCCGAGCAGTTCATCGTTATTCAGCATATGGCCAAACTGATCCACGGTAATCATTCCTACAATGTTATCCTTTTCTAAGCCTTGACGCCTGATTTGTACATAAAGCTTTTTTACGGGGGATTGATCGATTAAAAAACGCAAAAGTCCAATAAGCTCATCACGGTATTCAGAGTCGATCGTTATTCGTTTCACATCCAGGATCTCATCTCTGTTTTTCCAGGGAACACAAAAATAATGATCCGTACTCTGAGATTGCTCTTTAATGAAAATTGTTCCTCCCAATTCCTTATGTGATGACAACACATCATAAAATGTTCCCGGACCGTCGCATATCGGAAACGCAAAAGAACCCGGACCGGAGTATTCACACGCATAGCCTGTAAGGTTACCGTATCTAAAAGCAGTTCTTTGGGTATTGCTGATGCCGGATGATTTGCCGACAACATACACCCAGAAATCAAATAAAAAACCATAAGTATCTTTCATATCATAAATACCTGCTTCGTTGTGAGCACACAGTTCCGGATACTCATCAATCGATTTTATTTCAACAGTTCTTGCGATTCATTAAAAAGTTCCAGATGTTCCGGTAGGGCAAGGTCCAGTATCGGATCGCAAAGTCTCAACATCCCATCCTTATATGTAACGCCCGGATGCTTTCGCGCAAATTTTTTTATTCTTCTCTCGCCGATTGTCTTCAATAGGTATTCCGGAAAATAATTGATCCAATGGATAAAACTTAAGGTGTTATCATTTTTCAGCCCATGACAGTTGAATCTATCGTCGCCAAGCATGCTTGGCACCAATATATATCCATAGCTGTCTCGATATGATTTGGCAAATTTTACAAGTATTTCATCCAAGCGGTATTCCGTCACGTCCGGGGACCTAAAATCAATAAACGCATAATCCCGGAATAACGGTCCTCTTGCTCCGATAGAAACCCATATTGAAGTATTTATACTATCATCGCACGTTGAAATGAAAAAAATCCTATTGCCGCCCTCGGGCTTGATTCTTTCTTTTTCCTTATTGAACAGTTTACAAAAATTATCCTTATTCCAGTCCATTTCTTTTATGCCGGCTTTGCTGTACGCGGGGATATACTTAGGATGAAACATTTCGGGAAGTTCGAACATTGACATAAAAAACTTATACGCTATTTCGGTTTGTTCATCGAACGATTCGGCTTCATTGACCATCGGGCGTTCTGCTCTTAAAACTATTTGCTCATATATCATAATTGCTATTCCTTTCCGTGATCCTATATCCATACGTCCTATAATGATTCCCGCACTGTATTAGAAACCTTATACTCTTTGCCGAGCTCTTGACGCAAGCGCTCGCACGCCGCGTCGGCTCTTGCCGCGAAATCGCGTTTATGCTCTTCGGACCAGACGTAACCCTTGCCGGGATCAGACCAGTCAAGTATCGTGGCGTATTCTTTTTCAAGCGCGCACAGTTCTGCCCGCAGCTCCGGCGATATCGGCAGCGGCTTGATGGTTTTT
Organism: Clostridiaceae bacterium; assembly: GCA_016287385.1. GTDB lineage: Bacteria > Bacillota > Clostridia > Oscillospirales > Acutalibacteraceae > UBA737. The sequence goes on from JAEEWM010000003.1 coordinate 7,926, forward strand.
AATCTGAGAATCTCGTCTTCGTCGTTAAAAATCGCGTATCCATATTTTTCTTTTGTGATTTCGTTTGCTCCCCAGAGGCACGGGCCTCCGTGCTCAAACCAGAAATTGATCTCGTATTTCATTTTATCGTTGTATTTCTCCGTATATCCGCGCAACTAATTACTGACAAAACAGTATTAATGAAGAAAAGTCAAATAACCTGTTATTTCTTCCGGCCGTGTGGGAGTAAACCGCATCCATTGTTCATAATGGTTTTTCAAATCGTTTTCACTCGCCGGTTTTCCGTTCTTGTCATATTCGGAAAGAGGATATAACATACGCGCCAGACCCCTGATCTTACTCAGCGGATCAAAATGCGGATAAAAGTACTTCCACTTCAACAGATTCTCGAATCCCGTAACAAGCGGAATGTTGGAACAGACATGATATGGGCGGTGCGCCTCATACCCCCACGAAAGGTATTCGTTATTGCGAACCAATACCTCACCGTAATACATACCTATATCGCGGCATATATACTCCGTTTGTAAAGAAAGCTGGTATCTGAACTGGGAGATAATAACCCGTCTGTTCTGTTCCTCCATATTCTTAAGCTCATCTTTAAGCGCGGCTATCCCGGCAGGAGTAACGTCCTCGATCTCTGCTATCCCCAAAAACCATCGCCAAAGCGGAACAAGAGAATCAACGGTGTAATCAAGATCCACACCGGAGCGTTTTTGTAAATATTCGACTCTTTCGGGGATCTTGCTCATAAACCACTCGTAGTAAATGCGCGCTTGCCGCGGAGTATATTTTTCGTAAGGTTTTCGCGGCATTACGCTTTCGGGCGGTACGAGTATTTCATAAGTAAGCTTTTTTTCCTGCCAATACATTTTTTAGTCCTCCAAACTACGACGCTATTCAAAAATCTTCCTCCCCTATTTTGCTTCATACGCGCCGTACCTTCCATATATTTTTGTGTATATATTGAATATACATCATTTTACGCGATTTGTAAAGAGTCTTGTTCGATTACCGTACGCCTGCCGGCAGAATATTTCCGCAAATCTCCGCGCGATATGAAACAATCGTACGACCCATAGGATCTGCACCCGCGCATACGAATGTTTTCGAAAATATTATACACCGTCATAAAGCGCAAATGAAGAAAGCGATATGTCGAATTCCGTCAAAAATTCGACATAACGCTTTATGGTTATACGGTAATATTAATCTTTGCCTATTATTGCGTCCAATCTGATTGCATTGCAAGAAATATACTCGCCGTTACGTATATCACCGGGAATATATGAGTCTAAATCTATAACAATCACGTGTATTTTATTAAGTTTTAATCAAAAGACATTCCGCAGAAATAATTACTTCAAGTGATTATCGCGGTCTGTACAAGGGCAACTGATACCGTATTAATATCAGCGGCGCCTGAATACACACTGACATAAAAAACCAGTCTCTACAAAAGATGTAGTCGTCAAAGCTCGAAAAGAATACAGCAAGAAGCACAATGGAAAGAATCATGTGGCAATAATTCAATACCGCTATGATTTTATATTTATGTTTATAATTACATTGCGATGTGAAAAAATGAACCAGAAATAATCTCTGCATGAAAGTCCACTTGCTTTTTATCGCTTTTTTCTTTTTGTTGGCGCTGCCGCTAAGCCTATATCCGTTAATAGTAAACAACTCTCTAGCATGGCAATACATTGCCACATACATAACAATACACAAAAATATCATAGCTATAGACATATATGTCAAGACGGTTTCTTGCGGCAACATATCATTCTTCATTATGTTCGCAAACATTATGATCGCATTCATTATGTTCGATTAAGCCTCCTTATAGATAAAAATGTTATGAATATAATATTTGGTAATGAACTATTCAAAACGCTTTTAATCGCCGGCCGCACTGCCTGCCAGGCCAGAGTGTTGGTTTGTTTGAAAAAGTTCGACCAGCCTGCTTTTGGAAATATTCACTTAGCCAATCAATACGGGGCTTCATGCGCCTGAAGGAGTATATACGTTGTCTGTTTGATATACGTACCCGGCTCGGCTTCTTCGCGAAGCTTTCTTAACGCCTCCAGCGCGCATTCTCTGTTGCAATGCAGCGAAAACACCGCGGCATAAAACCTTACGTCAATATCCGAGTTATCAAAAAGCTCCAATAGCTCCTGCAACCGGTTTTCGCTTTTTAACTTATCGTACAATTTAACAAGTCTGTTGAAATGATAATTCGCGTCCTTTTGCTTTCTCGTTTTTTTGATCGCCTCGACCGCGGCGACAAATTCATCCAATTCAACGTTCATCAGTCATCACTCCCCAAAGAAGAAAAATCCATAGGTATTCCATGGCGTTGGTTATCCCACCACAGAATCTTCATGCCGGCTATCATGCCGATCTGACCGTACCTTATTCTTTTGAGTTTTCGCAAAACATCTTTTGCGGCATCTTCATCAACTTCGAGCATATACGCGGCAGCCTCACAACGCACAAAAGGGTCGGGATGGCTCAACAATTCTCGCAATTCGCCTCTACGTTTTTCCTTGTCCAGTTTAGCAATCAGTTTCACATATTTGCAACCGGTCCTGTTATATCTGGAAGGATCTGCTGTAACCTCAATAAACAACTCTCGCTTGAATGAAATATCTATGAATTGTTCAAGTTCTTTGTTCATAATAACCTCATGAAAACGGTGTAAATATCCATCCGGTGGTTGTCGGTGTCATTGTACCATATTTTTGCAGCTCTTGCAACCCTATATTAAACTGTTCTTCAAAGCTCTTCCCCGCCAACATGTTTCGCACGGTCAAAGTGCCGGGACCATTAGGCTTACATTTTGTCATATTTGGTTGCTCCTTTCTTTGTTGGAAATAAAAAAGCCGAAACCATATAAATGATTCCGGCTGCCGTCATAAAGAAAACCACCTTGTTCGGTGGCTTTCTCGTGGCGCCCAATCTAGGACTTGAACCTAGGACCCCCTGATTAACAGTCAGATGCTCTAACCGACTGAGCTAATTGGGCATATTAAAATAACAAATCACCTACATTATGCACATCCCCCGTAAAGCAGGGACGTGCATAATATGTAGGATCAAGTGTCAGCATCGACCTATCTTCCCGGGCCGTCTCCAGCCGAGTATTGTGGGCACAGACGAGCTTAACTGCCGTGTTCGGAATGGGAACGGGTGGACCCTCGCTGTTAAAGACACTGACTGCACGGGACGCGTTGTTAACGCTTCCGCTGTATATTGCCGCGATCGGTACGCTGCCCGTAAGCACCGCGTCCCGAACGCACGGCGGCGATTGAAAGTGAATAGAAGATTAAGCTCATTCGAAATAGTTCAAGCCCTCGGTCTATTAGTATCGGTCAGCTCAACACGTTACCGTGCTTACACCCCCGACCTATCAAACTTGTAGTCTCCAAGTGACCTTACTAACTTTTGTTATGGGATATCTAATCTTGAGGTGGGCTTCACGCTTAGATGCCTTCAGCGTTTATCCCATCCATACGCGGCTATCCGGCTATGCTCCTGGCGGAACAACCGGTGCACCGGTGGTATGTCCATCCCGGTCCTCTC
>JAEEWM010000004.1 GCA_016287385.1 Clostridiaceae bacterium
CGGGATCAAAAACAGGATCGTTGTTTTCGTCAATCAATGCGTCGTAGTGCGACGAAACGTTATTGATCATTTTTTGTGATTCCTTTCGCAGTAGAACACGAGGCGATCAGAAGTCTGCGAATATTGCCGCATAATCTCTCAGTGTTTTTGTACTGTACTTCATCGATTCTTCCGGTTTCAAACATCAACTTCAGCCAATAGCTTGTTTCGTTTGATTCTTTAAGGGCAATTTCGAGTTTAGAAATAAAATCCGCTTTACTGTGTGCATATTGTGCTTCGTGAATATTAGCGCCGACGGATGTTCCCGCGCGGGCGAATTGATCTGTTATATATGAACTTTTCGGCGTTTTAATGCTGTCCGCAAGGTTTACGACAGCGACGGCGAATTCAAAAGAAAGTTCGAGCAGTTTATTATCGGACATAATACATACCTCTTACTGTTTAACTGATAAAATTATACCTGATAATATGGAAAAAGTCAATGATATACGGCTTCGCCGCATGATATACCGCGCTTGCGCACGGCATGATATATTGCTCCTTCATCGCAATATGATATAATATCCGTTCCTTCATACGCCGCAGGCGTATATCATCGCACGAAGTGTGATATCATACCGAAGGTATATCATCCGTTCCGATAAGGAACGGATATCATTGAAAGAGTCCTCTTTTTTAGACAAAAGAGGACTCTTTCATGGTGACCCATCGGGGATTTGAACCCCGGACACCTTGATTAAAAGTCAAGTGCTCTGCCAACTGAGCTAATGGATCAAATATGCAACAGTGTTATTATATCAATATGTTCACTTAATGTCAAGTGAAAAATTCATTCGTCTTTGTAATTCCCGCCCCGTGATAAAGGAGCGGGAATTACGGTGTGGAAATATTACTTATCCTCGTAGAACTTAATGCCGTTTTTGGTAGTTGATTTGATATCGTAGAGCGCCGCGTCGGCGTTTTTATAGAGCGTCTTGAACGAATATTTTGCCGAGCCGAAAGCCGCGCCGATGCTGAGAGTGAAGGGCGGGAGGTCGTCTGACGTCTCCGAAATCTTGCGCATTATAAAGGCAAGTTTGTTTTCAAGCTGTTCTTTATTTTCTGTGTTTAAGCCGTTGAGTATAACGGCGAACTCATCGCCGCCTATTCGGCAGATCGTATCGTCCGCCCTGAAAGAGGTGTGCAGCAGGTTTGCGACTTTTTTAAGCACATTGTCGCCGATAAGGTGACCGAACGAATCGTTGATTTCTTTGAAAGCGTCAATATCTACTATGAGAAAAGCAAGATTCTCGGTTGAATCAACGTCATTGTATAACGCGTCAAATACGCCGCGGTTATGTATACCGGTCAGGGAATCATGGGACGCCTCATAAGAGAGCTTTTCCTGATGAATCTTTATCTTTCCGAGAACTTCATTGTACATACGCGCAAAGGTGCGCATTTCCGTGGCGCCTTTCTCCGGCAGGGACATTTGATTAACTATAAGCTTGGAATTCTTCCGGAGCGGACGTATGATGAAAATTGAAGTGAAAGTAACGTTTATAGTGAGTATACTCAAAAGAACAATTATAAGTATCAACTGTATGTTTTGATAGCGCGCGAATATTCTGGAGTTTTGCTGCTCGCGGTCTTGCGTACCGGAAAGTATGTAATCGGTATAAACCGAAATGTTGTGATAAATATCAAGCTTATAGGCATTGTATTCATCGTCATTTAATATACTGCGCGCTTTTTTGTATTTTTCTTCCCGTGAAAGCGCCTTATCTTCATCTTTGAGTATTGTGTGCTTGATTTCTACGGGGTATTCGCTATCCGGCACGCCGTCCGCCTCTAAAACCAGGCGCATTGCGTAAAACTCAATATCCATAAGCTTTACAGAGCGCGCCACAGCCATTTCAAGGCGCGAGTCGTTGCCGTTGGCAGAATCGTAACGTTTTATAGTTTCAAGCGCCTTATCGCGGTTTTTATCCTGATTCGCTTCCTTAAAATAATTCTGCAAATCGGCGATGTTGCCGTGTTCCGCAAAACTGCGGGCAAAATTAGTGAGGTCGTCCGACGCCTGATGAACATCCTCAGCCGCTTCACGGCAGGCGATATACTCATTTGTAGCGTCAATAAACTCAATGTAAGTTTCGTGCGCTTTGAATATTACCGCTGAAAGGGAAAGCACAATTATAACTGTCAGAATTATTATAAAAAAGTTAAATATTTCAAGCCGAAACCCGGAATTCTGATCCTTTTTTGCGATGTTTGCATCGGTGATGCCTGCCATATTATCCCACCTTAAATGTAACTGTATTTATCTTAATTAAAGTATTCATAAAAGTCAAGCATTAAAGTTTGGTAGTGTCGGCGGAACGAATAATAATTGGAAGAATTTTTGAAAAAAGTGTTGACAAAATGAAAAATATGTGTTATATTACCAGTGTAAAAAGTTTGATATGTTTGGCAAACCCGTCGAAAGACGGCGGCGCAAAACTATAGGGCCCGGTGAGGGCAGCCAGTTGCAACGAATCGCTTGATCGTTGCTTTTTTTATTGTCAGGGGAGGCGAGAACGATGTCTGAAACAGAAAATAAAGTTCCCTCCGCCGAAGAGACAGCGAACGTTACAAACGAAAGTTTTGAGAATACCGAAGATCAGGTAAACGAATCCGCCCCGGTTGTGTCCGGTGACTCCGCTCCCGGCGAAAGCGACGCCCGCTTCGTTAAGATGACGATTGATTCCGGTATTGCTCCCATAGAGATTCGCTATTCACAAATAAATTCATGCTATCGCAAGCTTCCTGTGGCTTATCGTTCTTTTACATATATAAATAGTGTGGTCGAAGGTATTATTTCTCCGGAAAAATACGCTTACGCCGCCGATGAAACCGAAACAGGCGTCCGCTTGGCAAAGTACAACATCAAAGCGGCGATGAAAGCGATAGAGAAGTTCATAATAGCCGGCAGGAATATTGAGTTTGTATCTGTCCGCGTTCCGGCGCGTTTGGTTCTTGAAACCGATTTTTACGGTGCGATTAAATCAATTATCGATGAATACGGATTTCAGTTTCCCGATAAGTTATGCCTTGAATTCCCGAGAACGCTTCTTTTCGAGGATGAGGAAAAGGCGAGAATGGCGATACTGAGTATGAAGCTTCTTAAGGTCAAAACAATGATGACCGGCTGCGGCGCGAAAGATTCCCCGGTGACACCGCTTATAAATCTTCCGGTTGATTATCTGTTGCTTTCCGATTTTGTCACAACGCTTTCGGACAGCCGCGATAAGGGAACTACCGTATCGGCGTTTATAGCTTTTCTTCGGGGGCTGCAGTGCAACGTGATAGGTGACGGTGTTTATAATGATGAGCAGATAACCGCGCTCTCACGCGCCGACTGCTTCGGTTACATACCGTCCTCCGGATACAAGGGCAGTGTTGAACACGGCAGACTGAGGATGCCGCTTGATGAAGCGATAGCCCAACGCGAAGAGGAGGAGTTCTGATGGCCAAGGAAAACAGAGTTGGCGTCAGTATCCGCCGAACAGCCGATGAGGTTAAGAATTACCGCAAATGGATGCGGCTTATACCGATAGCGATCGGCATAGCGATACTGCTTCTTATAACCGGATACGTAATTTCGGTTCTTTATATGAGATACGGCGCTTTTACGGTGAGCGTAAACAAGTTTGACCATAATGATTATGCGCTTACACTTTCCAGCACAGGCGATTTCGATTCTAAAACCTCTCGCCTTAATGCGGAGATTTCCGAATCTGTCACGAATATCGACGGTGAGCGGGATCTTCCCGACGGTCTTGATAATATTGACGGAGAGCATAACGGTGAAAATTACGTTGCATATACCTTTTATTGCGGCAATATGGGCAAAAAAGTGTTAAATTACGAATATGAGTTATACATTGCCAATATGACATATGAGATCGAAAAGGCAGTGCGCGTTACGCTTTACGTAGACGGCAAACCTACAACCTATGCCTATCCGCGTACCGACGGCGTCGACGGTCCCGAGCCGGGCACGGTGCCTTTTAAGTCCGGAAGTGTAATTACAAACGCTCAGATAGCGAATTTCAAGCCGGGCGACAAAACTAAGTTTACGGTCGTCATTTGGCTTGAAGGTCCCGATCCGGACTGTGTTGATAAGATCCTCGGCGGCAAATTCAAAATTGATATGACAATAGACGTTTTAACTGCCGGCGATTATGAAGACAGGGCGTAGCCCGAAAAATTCAGTATTGATTTTTGCCGATGGCGGTCGGCAAGTCAAGATATAAACTTTTTTCAAAAGGAGAAAAACGAAAATGAAAATGAAGAAACTCATACCTGCTCTTTGCATGCTGCTTGTTTCTGCCATTCTTCTTGGTACATCGACCTACGCATGGTTTTCGATGAACAAGACTGTTACCGCAGAGAGTATGTCCATCACCGCGACTTCTGCTAATCCGTATCTTCTGATTAGCGAGACAGAAACCGGTACATTTGATACCGACGCTGACGCTATGGTCGTTACCCCGGCTGCTGCTACAGCTCTTAAGCTTGTAACTCCGCTGAACGTTGCGAGCAATATTGCTCACTATGCTACTCTGGCAAACAAGAACAATGATCCTGATCCGGTTACAACCACACCTACCAAGTTCACCAATGCTGCAAGCGTTCTTTGGGGCACCACAACCAGTTCTAATCCTGCACAAGTTCAGGATGCTAACGTTCCCGATCTCGTAGGCGGAACCGGCTTTGATAACGGCACCCTTGCTAATTACGCACAGGTAAGCGAGCTTTGGTTCAAGGTTGCCGCTCCCGATCAGACAGGTACAAACTTACATCTCAGTGACGTTACATTTACCGATGCCGGCAGCAACGATATTGCTGACGCTGCAAGAGTTCTTATCGTTTCTGAAACTGGTAAGTATGTTCTTTATGATTGCGGTACGGATACTATGACCGGCGACACAACAAGCTTGATCGCTACCGTTAACACAACACCTCAGAAGCTTACTGTTTACTTCTATTTCGACGGTACAGACGCTGAGTCTTTCACAGACAATGCTCAGAACATTGATGACGCTGTAACTGCAACATTTGAGTTCCAGATCGACTAATTTAATTTAATTTTCCGGCGCGGGCTTTTTGCCCGCCCGGAACTCTGCACTAATATTTGGCGCTAAATATTACTGTTACGACCGGTGGACGCGACCGGTCGTTTTTATTGGAGCGCATTTGGTTATGTATACTCTGTTTTATGTAAATCTGTTTTTTTATGTCTTAGAACGTTATTTTTCTTGACATTCCGGTAATTATGTATTATATTTACTATATATAGGTATGACTATATGTATTTTGTGCTGTTTAGCATAACGGAATGTGAGGATTAAATATGGCTAAAGGAAGTTCATCCGCAAAAAAGGTCTTTTCGGTAATCGTCAACGTGGTAATCTGGCTGTTTGTTATATTTGCTATTATCGTGACAGTCCTTACCTTTGCCGCGACGTCGAATAAAGATAACGTACCTGAATTAGGCGGCAGGGTGCTTTTGAAGGTTGAAAGTGATTCAATGGAGCCGACCTTTAAGAAGGGCGATCTGATTATCGGCAAGAAGCTTACCGATGAGGAAAAGTTTAACCTCAAACCGAAAAGTGCCGATTATGAAGGCGATATTGTTACATACGAGGCCGATTTGGCAAACGATAACTCGCCTCCGTTCGAGCTTAACTCACATAGAATTGTTGATAGGGTTGACGGTGACAAGGGCTTTGCCGTTTCTTACGATACTATGGGTGACGGCAACAACGGTATCAAGATGGATTTTGATAAAAACATTAAACCCTCGAACGTCAAATATAAGTACACTGGTATCCGTATACCCTTTGTCGGCAACGTGCTTAGTTTCTTACAGACTCAGAAGGGCTTTTTGATCGCGATAGTTTTGCCGATGGTTCTGTTCTTCCTCTATGAACTTATAAGATTCGTTAAGCGTTTCACCGAGATAAAGAACGAAGGCAAAGCGGAAATGACCGCCGAAGATGAGGAACGCATTAAGCAACAGGCGGTTGCGGAGTACCTCAAGGCGCAGAGCGCCGCGGCGGAGGCGACAAAGGCACAGCCGCCGACCGACCAAACCGAGACGCCGGCGGAGGAAGCACCCGCAGAAGAAGCATCGGAGGAAGCGCCGGCAGTTGAGGAAGAATCAGAAGCTGCGCAGGAGGAACCTGCACAACCTGAGAAAGCCGAGCCCGTTGAGCAACCCGCCGAAGAACCGGAGGGCGACCCTGCGGCAAAAGCCGATACACCGGTTGAAGATACCGAAGTTCCCGCTGAGGATGCTGCTGAGGCGTCGACGGAAGCCGCACAGGCGACCGATGAACCCGCAACGGCAGAGACTTCCGAAGAATAATGTTTTAAGTCATAAAAACACATCCGTAACCGCGCTGGCTTTTCGCCTTGTGCGAAAGGGTGTGTTTTTAGTAGGCACGGTGTTTAAGTAATGCCGCACGCGGTCCGGATTATAACAAACCGACAACATTTTTTACAATTCATTTAGGAGTTTATATCTGTTATGGATGCTTTTTTAACGTGGTTTTTTGATTTCATGACCGATTTCCTTCAAGCGATCTGGAAGGGCGTTTCGGGACTTTTCGGCGCGATTTCATTCCTGTTCAATTTCAAATCGATATTCAATCAGCTGGCAAATTATAAGAGCAATTTTGACGTGCTCGGCTGGGTGATGTGCGTATTGGTAATAATACTTATCTACGGCATAATGGTAGGTCTTGTTTTCCTCATAGTTATTGCGGCGAGAAAGTATATTCGTTTCCGCAGAACGCTTGTAGGTAACGAAGACTTACTTGAGGAAATCGCCGACCTGCACCGTGACGTTGTACGTCTTAACGCGGAAAAGGAACGCATTATCAATATGAAGATCGATCCTACCGGCGTTACCTACGATCAGCTTCGCGATATGTTTGAGGCGAACAGACCCGAGGTTGAAGCCGCCGCGGTCACTGCGGGTGAGCAAGGTTCTACGGAGAACGGCGAACAGACCCTCAGTGTCGGATCACCCGATGATAAGCGCTTCTTCCGTCTTTCCGCGGTTGACGATAAGTATACCTATTACGTTGCGCCCGACTATGACCGCACGATGTCGCTTGAACAGATTTGCGACGATATCCGCAATTTCGCCTGCTCGCGCTCCAACCTTTATTATGAGCTTAAAACGATACGCCTTATGATAGCCGGTCTTGCTTCCACAAAGCTGATACTGCTTCAGGGTATTTCGGGTACAGGTAAAACCTCGTTGCCGTATATGCTCGGCAAATACTTCCAGAACGACGCGACAATAGCGTCGGTGCAGCCTTCCTGGCGTGACCGTACCGAACTTTTCGGTTACTTCAACGAATTTACCAAGAAGTTTAACGAAACAGAAGTCTTAAAGCGTATTTACGAGGCTTCGTACAACGACGATATCAACGTAATCATCCTCGATGAGATGAATATAGCCCGTGTTGAATACTATTTCGCGGAAATGCTTTCAATACTTGAAATGCCGAATCCGGAGGAATGGAAAATCGAGCTTGTTCCGTCATCCTGGCCGGGCGACCCCGCGCATTTGCCTGACGGTAAATTGCAGATACCGCAGAACGTGTGGTACATCGGTACCGCGAATAACGACGATTCGACTTTTGCGGTTTCCGATAAGGTTTATGACCGTGCGCTCGTAATAAATCTTGACAGTAAGGGCGTTCCGTTCACGGCGCCCGATACCAAGCCGAAGTTTATAAGCTACTCCTACATTGAAGAACTCTATGCCAAGGCGATTAACGAGCATCCGGTAGATCCTAAAACGCTCGAAAATATCAGTAAGCTTGACCTTTACGTTATTGAAAAATTCCGTATTGCTTTCGGTAACCGTATTATGAAACAGCTTCAGGTGTTCGTACCGGTATTTGTCGCCTGCGGAGGTACGGAGCTCGAAGGTATAGATTATATCCTTGCGACAAAGGTTTTCAGAAAGTTTGAAGGTCTTAACCTTTCGCTTATACGCGATGAGATAAGAGGACTTATCCTGTTTATGGACAGTCTTTTCGGCAAGGGCACGATGAAAGAGTGCACCGAGTACCTGCAAAGACTGCAGAAATCAATGTATTGATATTTTGATTTGCGTTGCGTGCTTACGGCATCGGGCGGTGTTATCCGCCCGTGCACGGTTAAATTAGGCTTTTACCGTATTTAACTCGCAATTACCGTTGCCGTGGCGCATCGGCGCAAATTATGGCTTTATTTCCGGCAGAGGAGGCGTACAAGTGGCGGAAGAACAAAAAAACAATAACGGCGAAAGTACCTTTCGCCGTGTTTATAACGATACGACCTTCTTCGTAGACAGTATAGTTGAAGAATATGACGTATTCCCGGCGATACTCGCCATGATGCGTGACGGAAATGCTACGATAGAACTGAAAAAGCGGTATTTACTGCGTGCTATCGACGAGGCATGGGTCAATATTATTGAGGATACGCTGCCTTCGCTCGATATGATAATTCGCAACCCCTCAAGATTTATTGAGGAGCGTGAGGAAGTGCTGCCGATAGAATTGTCCCGCAACATTTCGGTTAATTCTATAAAGCACCTGTCCCAGCATACAAATCTTATTTCAAAAATCGAGGGCGATAAGATTATTCCCTCAAAGATTCTTAACGTTTTCCGCGAGGAAACGATGCAGACTTATGAAAATAAGTTTATAAACACCCTTATAAACCGCCTTTACGCCTTCGTTAACCGCAGATACGAGATAGCGAAAAAGGCGGGGCAGGATGAAAAAACCACAAGTATCGAGTTTAAGGATACATTCAACCACGATGACGTCAGGGTAAGCATGAATTTCCGTCTTGAAATCGCCCAGGAATCGGGCACTTACGATGATGACAAGGCGGAGCGCAATTACAGCCGGACTACCGATTTATGGCGCAGAGTAGAGAAGCTTAACAGCATCGTTTCGGCGTATGCCGATTCCGATTTTGTCCGCGAAATGGGGCAGAGTTACATTCGCCCGCCGGTTATGCGCACCAACGCGATACTTAAGAACAAGGATTTGCGCCAGTGTCTCGCCCTCTGGCAGTTTATTGAAAGCTATGAGAGCGCCGGTTACAGTATGATAATTCAGGAGGACCTTGAGGACGTTGATGAAGAGTACATAAAGGAACTCTACTCAACGCTGGCGCTTCAATATCTGATTTTCAGATACAATATCAAAAATGAGTTTGACGCGGATAAAACCCTTGCTTCTTCGCTTTCCGATAAAGTTATATCGCCGAAAATTATCGGTGAGTTGACTAAAACCTCGGAGGATTCGTATGATATTATCGAGGAGCATTTGCCTGATTCACCGGCGATGAAGCGTTACAATACGCTTACGCCTGACGACCGTTTAATGCTCAAAGCGCTTGAAATCGCGCTTGACGCCGCGGATATGATAGGCGAAGAGGAAGTCGAGCATCCGTATGTTCCGGAACCCGACCCGGTACCCGAAGTCACGGTGCCCGAAGAGGAGCCCGAGCAGCCGGAGACCTACGACCGCGAGCCGCAAGCCGCCGCGTCCGGCTCCGCCGACGGTGAAGTCCCGGCAGCAGCCGCGCCGCTTAAGGTTAAAATAAGCGAAAGCAAGCGCCCGGAAAATGTAAAGCGTATTGGCGTAAAAGTCAAAGCCGAAAGTGAAGATGCGCCGGAAATCGCACCTGTAAAGGTAAAAGTGAGCGAGCGCACGAAAACGCGTAATATTAAGCATATTAACGTTAAAACAAAACCCGAGGGTGAAAATGATGAAAATACCACCCAAGATTCATAAAATACTTACCGCCGTTACTTACGTAATTGTGGCAGCTTTGATACTTTTTGTTTCGGTTATACTGTTTTTCAGAATAAGCGGCAGGACTTTCTGGATGTTTGACAGAACGCTTATGTGGGTTAAAACCGGCAGCATGGAACCGACTATTCCGGCAAGGAGTTATATACTCGTTAAAAAGATTGACGGCAACGACGTAAAGGTCGGCGATATAATAACCTTTAAGTCGGAAAATCTGGGCGGTGAGCTTAACACTCACAGGGTAGTCGAACCGGACCCGAACAGGCTAATAGGCGCGAATGAGATTGTTACCAAGGGCGATAACAACTACGAAAAAGACGCCCCCATAAATCGCAGCAGCGTCGTTGGCATACATCAAAGAAATTTACCGGTTTTATCGTTCTTCGGGCGGTTTTTTACCACTCCGGTAGGTATTACGGTTACAATTCTGATAGTTCTCGCGGTTATGATTTTCCTGTATTTTGAAGATATTGCCGCACTGGTAAACACGGTTACCGGTAAAAAGAATGAAAAGCGAAAACAGGAAAAATTTGACGAGCTTGTCAAGGCGGAGGTTGAACGGCTTAAAGCACAAAACCGGGATACGGACGTCGACGGTAAAAACGATTAAAAGAAATAGGTGATGATATGTTTGAAGAATCAATAATCAAAAAGAAAATTAAGAAGTCTAAAAAGTATATCGAAATGCTTGAGAAAAAGCGCGCCCGTTCTCAGGCGGCGCTTGTAACCGCCATACTTTCTAATCAAACGCCCGGTGACGAGGATGTCGAGTACTTTAACCGTTTTACCGAGCTTATTGAGGCGGAGCGAAACAAGATGCACGGGTTTATGAAAGACCTTGAAGATTTGAAAAAATAATTTTACAGGAGATTTACTATGCAAAAGAGGGTTACGAGTCGTATAAACAGTATTGTAATAATCGTAATGTGCCTTGTAAGCATAGTTCTCGTGGGCAGTAGTGCCGCTATGCTTACAGGTTACTCTAAAACCTTGCACAGCGGCGCTGAAATTTTAGGTCTTGTTTACTCGAAACAGACTTCGGATGACTTTACAAAAGCCATGAACTCATACCGGACGAGATCTGAGACGTTTGCGGAAAACCTTATGGAAACACCGATACAGTCTATTGATGAGCTCACCCACAGTATCGGTCGTGTAAACAAGCAGGCGCAGTTTAAGGAAATAATGTTTATACGCTATTTCAGGGACGGAGTTGAGTATTCTCTCGGCGACAGGGAATTCGATATGACCAAGGAGTCAAAATCGGTTCTGGTCGGAGCCAGGACCGGTGAGACTTTTTGCGCCGGCGTTGTTGAGGACTATAATCAGAGTATCAGTGCGGTCGCTTACTGCGTGCCGATTAAGAATTGCCCGTATGCGGACTGCATTGTTTTATACTATCCGACAGGTCCGTTTTTCGAATTGGTTACCCCCTCGGAGGACAGCGAAAAGTATTCACAGCTTACGACTATCTGCTCGGCAGAGGGCGAAATTGTTTCAATAGTCTATAAAAATAAGAACGGCGCTTTCGAGGTCCAGCAGCACAACAATATCTATGAGATATTAAAGGCGAGAATTAACGACAAAAAGACGATTGACAATATGCGCACCCTGGTATCGGACGGAAGTTCCGGCTCATTTTCGGTTAAAATCGCCGGTGACGATAACGTTGTTTCGGTTCTCGGTATAAGTGAACACGGCACTTCGCCGTTTTCGGTCGTTGCGGTTTACAAATCAAACGACGTTTACAGTGCGGCGTACTCCACCGTAAGCACTGTTTTGGCAGAGCTCGCAATATTCTTCGTTATGCTCATATTTGCCGCGATATACTTCATTATAAGCTTCCGTGCAAGCGAAATGCGTATGCGCCACATCAGAGAATACAACGAGGATATCGGTTGCCCGACGAGGGTTAAGTTTGAACGGGTCGGCGCCGAAATTTTGAGGCAGAACTTCGGCTCGCAATTTGCGGTTATAGTTGTTGACATCCGCCATTTCGACTATATGACCGACCAGATGGGCAACGAAAAAATGATTGAAGAACTGCGCCGTATGAAGGAGTTTTACAGCCGATTCTTACAGGTCCACGAAACCTACGGTTATGCCGGTAACGGTCGATTCTTATTACTGCTTCATTACCGTGATGACACAGCGCTCGGCGAGCGACTCAAAGCGCTCACCACCTATCTCGGCATTTCCAAGGTGACGGCCTCCGGAGAGCGTATCACCCTTTCGGCGTACGGCGGTATTTATAAGACTTCCGGCGACCGTGAGACTACGGTCGAAAGAATGGTTGAGCGTGCAATTTCCGCCGCGAACGCAACAAGCTATCCCTTTGACTTTGATTCGTTCCGCGTATATAACGAGCGGTTGCATTCACGCAACGCCATGAATGAGTACATTGAAGTCAACATGCAGAAAGCCCTTGATGACAACCTGTTCAAGGTCTTCTATCAGCCGAAATACAATATAGAAGGCGACAGACCTGACGGCTGCGAGGCGCTTGTGCGTTGGTATAACCCCGATACCGACGAATATATGCAGCCGAATATATTTTTACCGCTTTTTGAGCAGAACAGATTTATTGTAAAACTTGATAAATATGTTTACGAGCAGGTTTGCAAATATATTGCAAATACTGTTGCGGAACACAGGCAGCTCTATCCGATATCGGTAAACGTTTCGCGTATTACGGCGTCAGAGCCGGACTTCGTTCCTTACTACATAGCTATTAAGGAAAAATACAATGTTGCGGATAATTATCTTACCATAGAGTTTACCGAAAGCTTCGCTTTTGAAGATTATGAGCGCCTCCGTGAAACAGTTTCGACGCTTCATAAGAACGGTTTCCGTTGCTCCATAGACGACTTCGGCTCCGGATTTTCTTCCTACAATATTCTTAAAGAACTGCCGATGGACGAAATAAAGCTTGACCGTTTCTTTATTGTTAAGGGCTTTTCGGAAGATCGCGATCTTAAAGTGCTTTCAAGTGTTATACGGCTCGGTCGTGAGCTTAACATGAAGGTCACGCAGGAAGGTGTGGAAACAATAGACCAGATGATGCTTCTTAAAAAGCTCGGTTGTAACGTTATTCAGGGTTATTATTACTCTAAGCCGCTTGTTCAGGGCGACTATGACGATTTCCTTACGCGAAAGTTTATGCTTTAACGCTTTGCTTCGGGCGGCAGTTTTGCCGCCCTTTTTATCGCGTTACAGAAATAACTCTTGATTTTATATACTACTTGTTGTATAATCGTTAAGGCGTTCGGCAAGCCGCATTTTCGGCGTCGTCGCCTATTAAAACCTTGCCGGAATGATGGAATTGGCAGACGTGCTGGACTCAAAATCCAGTCCTGGCGACAGGGTGCGGGTTCAAGTCCCGCTTCCGGCACCACGCGAAAGGCAAGTCTGACGGCTTGCCTTTCGTATAATCAGTGTTATTTAGGAGAGAGCAATATGGCTGAAAAAATCGTAATCACAAGTGACAGTACCACCGATCTGAGTCCGGAACTTATTGAGAGATACGGCATAAAAACATTGCCTATGAGAATTACTCTCGGTGATAAAACATACCGCGATACTATAGATATCGTGCCGGATGATATTTACGAGCACCAGAGAAAATACGGTGAACTGCCGAAGACCTGCGCCACGAACGTGGGGGAGTGCACTGACTTTTTCAAGCCGTTTGTCGATGAGGGCTTTTCGGTCATCCATTTTACTATCAGCTCCGAAATGTCCTCAACCTACAACAACTCGGTTATCGCGGCGTCTGAATTTGATAACGTATATATTGTTGACACAAAGAATCTTTCTACGGGCGGCGGTCTTTTGATGCTCGCCGCGTGCGATATGATTAAAGCAGGAAAATCCGCAAAGGAAATAGCTGATGAATGTACAAGGCTTGCGGCTTACGTTGACGCCTCGTTTGTTATTGACAGTCTTGAATACCTTTATAAGGGCGGCAGATGTTCGGCTCTTTCCGTGATGGGCGCAAATCTTCTTAAACTTAAGCCCTGTATTGAAGTTAAAAACGGCAAAATGGGTGTTGGCAAGAAGTATCGCGGCAAATTTGCCGAGGTTTTGAAGCAATATACTGAAGACAGGCTGGCGAATAGGGAAGACCTCGTTAAGACCCGTGTTTTCATTACTCACGCGGGCTGTGCGAAGGATGTTGTCGACAGCATCGCGCAGATTGTTAAGTCAAAGGGCATTTTTGATGAGGTTTACGTCACCCGCGCCGGCTGCACTGTTTCGTCACACTGCGGTGCAAACACGCTCGGTGTTCTGTTTATCAGAAATTCCGAGGTAAAGTAATATACCGCCCTGTAACCGAAAAAACGCTTTTATCATAGTATAAAGCAGGGGCGTTTGCAGGATCCTGCTTTTTCGGCGGTAGCAGGTTGCTATCTATAAGTACCGGATGGCCCCATAATTATAAAGGCTCTCTCCGAAAGGAGAGAGCTGTTTTTATGAGGAAAGCGCTTTTTGATGATTATTGATAATATTTTAACAAACTTCTTAAAATTCCGCGTGTTTTTTCAAAAAACATTGACAAATTATTAACAAATCTATTGACAGATGAGTACAATGTATATATAATAGCCGTGTTACATTAATTTTGGAGGTAATTTTTATGTCAAGAGTTTATAATTTCAGTGCCGGTCCTTCAATGCTTCCTGAGGAAGTTTTGAAGACCGCGGCAGATGAGTTGCTTGAATACGGCACGACCGGTCAGTCGGTAATGGAGATGTCGCACCGCTCAAAGGAGTACGACGCTATTATCAAAGAGGCGGAAGCCGATTTAAGGGATATTATGAATATTCCGGAAAACTATGAGGTTCTGTTCTTGCAGGGAGGTGCTTCGACCCAGTTTGCAATGGTGCCGCTTAACCTTATGAGTAAAAACAATAAGGCGGATTTCATCGTCACCGGCCAGTGGGCAAACAAGGCGTATAAAGAGGCGGCACGTTACGGCGAAGCGCGCGTTGTTGCTTCAAGCGCCGATAAGACCTACTCCTACATTCCGAAGACTACGGCAGCTGATTTTGACAAGGAAGCCGATTACGTTCATATTTGTATGAACAACACGATTTACGGCACCAAATTCCACGAATTGCCGGACGTTGGCGATATTCCACTTGTTGCCGATATTTCGAGCTGTATTCTTTCCGAACCTATCGATGTTTCCAAGTTCGGTATCCTTTATGCTGGCGCGCAGAAAAACGTTGCTCCCGCCGGCGTTACTATCGTTATTATCCGCAAGGACCTTATCGGTAACGCGATGGATATCACACCGACTATGCTCAACTACCAGACGCACGCCGAAAACGGCTCGATGTTCAATACGCCGCCTTGCTACTGCATCTATGTGGCGGGACTTGTCTTCAAATGGATAAAGAAGCTCGGCGGACTTACCGAGATGAAGAAAATCAATGAAGAAAAAGCAAAGATACTTTACGATTTTCTTGACGGCAGTAAGCTCTTTAAGGGCACGGTTGTTCCCGAGGACCGTTCACTTATGAATGTTCCGTTCATCACCGGTGATGAGGCACTTGACGCCAAATTCGTCGCCGAGGCGAAAGCGGCGGGATTTGTCAATCTTAAAGGTCACAGAAGCGTGGGAGGTATGCGCGCTTCAATTTATAACGCAATGCCGGTTGAAGGCGTAAAGAAACTTGTTGAGTTTATGAAAAAATTTGAAGAGGAAAATGCGTAATGTATAAGATTAAAACTTACAATAAAATTTCTAAAGTCGGTCTTACCGCGTTTGACGATAAATACACGGTAGGTGATGAAGTTGAAAACGCGGACGGCGCCATTGTCCGTTCCGCGGCTCTTCATGACACCCAGTTCCCGGAGTCTCTTAAAGCCATAGCGCGCGCCGGCGCCGGGACAAACAATATTCCGGTCGACCGTTGCAGTGAGAACGGCATTGTTGTATTCAATACTCCGGGTGCAAACGCGAACGCGGTAAAAGAGCTTGTTATCGCAGGTATGCTCATTTCATCCCGCAGGGTTATTCCCGCTATCGAATGGGCTAAAACATTGAAGGGTCAGGGAGACGAAGTAGGCAAGCTTGTTGAAAAAGGCAAGGGCGCTTTTACAGGTCCCGAGCTCAAGGGCAAAACGCTCGGTGTTATAGGTCTCGGCGCTATCGGCGTACTTGTAGCAAACGCCGCAAATCATCTCGGCATGACCGTTTACGGATATGACCCGTATCTTTCGGTGAATTCCGCCTGGAATCTTACTCATAACGCGGTTCATATTTACGATATCAACGAGATTTTCAAGCAGTGCGATTATATTACGGTTCACGTGCCGCTTGTTGATTCCACAAAGAATATGATAAACAAGGATACAATAAACCTTATGAAGAACGGCGTGCGTATTCTTAACTTTGCCCGCGCGGGTCTCGTCAATTCCGCCGATATTAAAGCCGCGCTTGAAAGCGGCAAAGTCGCGGCTTACGTTACCGATTTTCCGACCGATGATGTTCTCGACGTTGACGGCGTTATAGCGATACCGCACCTCGGCGCTTCCACACCCGAGTCAGAAGACAACTGCGCGGCTATGGCGGCTAAGGAGCTTATCGATTATATCGAAAACGGTAATATAACAAACTCTGTTAATCTGCCTGAAATAGTAATGCCCCGCAGCAGTGAAAAGCGTATATGCGTCATCCACAAAAATATTCCGAATATGCTGACTTCAATCACGGGAATCGTCGCGGCTAACAACGTTAATATTGAAAATATGCTCAATAAGTCAAGAGGCGATTTCGCCTATACCATGCTCGATGTAAGCGGTATCGACGAAAACGAGGTTACGGAAAAAATCAAAGCGGTTGAAGGCATTATTCGCGTACGTATAATCTGATTTCAAATAAAACATGAGGTGAAGAACAATGTTGGTATTTGCATTTGTCCTGTATTTTATCCTGGTTTTGGCAATCGGCGTATTCTTCTACGTTAAGAACATCAAAAACAACAGCGAAGGTGAGTATTTCCTCGGCGGCAGGAGTATGGGTCCGTGGGTGACGGCGCTAAGTGCTCAGGCCTCTGATATGAGCGCGTGGCTGCTTATGGGTCTGCCGGGAAGCGTGCTGGCGTTCGGTCTCGGTCAGGCGTGGATAGGCATAGGTCTTGCTCTCGGCACCGCGGCAAACTGGATATTCGTTGCAAGGCGTCTGCGCCGTTTTTCGGCGGCTGCCAACGATTCGATAACCTTGCCGCAATACCTTTCCAACCGTTTTGTTACCGGCGGAAAAACCTTGCAGGTTATAAGCGCTGTTATATTCCTTGTATGCTTTACGGTTTACGTTGCTTCAAGCTTCGTTGCCGGTAGAGATGTTTTCACGAGCGTTTTCCCTGATATCGGCGGGCAGACAGCGCTTCTAATCTTTGCTGCCATTATTATACTTTATACTTTTCTCGGCGGCTTCAAGGCGGTTTGCTGGACCGACTTCTTCCAGGGTCTTTTAATGCTTGCGGCACTTATCGCGGTACCGCTGGTTCTGTACTATGCAAAAAATCTTGACTTTTCAAAGCTTCAAGACGTTTACAGCTATTATGACGAAAGCAAAAAGGATTACGTTGAATGTGCTTTCAGTACGAACCTGTTCGGCGCGAAGTGGCAGGATATTGTTTCGGGTCTCGCGTGGGGACTCGGCTATTTCGGTATGCCGCATATTCTCGTAAGATTTATGTCGATAAAGAAGTCTTCTATGGTAAAAAAGAGCGCGACAGTCGCTATAATTTGGGTAATTATCGCTCTTTCCGCGGCTATCTTAATAGCCGTTTTAGGCAGAGCGTATATCGGCGGCGAGCTTTTGCGTAACGGCAATCAGAAGCTCGTGTTTATTGAATTGGCGAGAAAGCTTTTCCCCGGCTTTATTACGGGTCTGCTTTTAGCGGCTATAATCGCTGCTTCAATGAGTACGGCGGACAGTCAGCTGCTTGTTGCTTCTTCTTCATTTACAAGCGATATTTACAAGCCCATAATTCGCAAGAAGGCGTCTGACAATGAGACGGTTTGGGTAGGTCGCGTAACGATAATTATAGTCGCGGTCATAGCTTACTTCATTGCAAGCGCAAAGGGAAGCGGTGCTCAGGCGATTATGAATTTGGTTGAAAACGCATGGGGCGGCTTCGGCGCGTCGTTCGGTCCGGTCGTTATACTCTCGCTCTTCTGGAAGCGTATGACGTATAAGGGCGCGGTTGCCGGTATCACGGCAGGTGCCCTGACTGACGTATGCTGGCTTATCTGGATAAAAGAGGCAACAGGCGTTTATGAGCTTCTGCCCGGCTTTATCGTAGGTATGATAGCTTGCGTTATAGTATCGCTTATTGATAAGCAACCGTCTGATGAAGTTAAAGCGCTTTTCGGGCGCGCAACCGATAAGTCTGTTGACGACTGATAAATGCGATAACCTCTTGTGCCGTAAATGCGGCGCAAGAGGCGCTTTGCACTTCAATATAAGGAGACTTTATTATGAAAAAGATTGTTTCTTTACTGTTGGTACTTCTTCTTTGCTGTTTTGCCCTTACCGCCTGCGGTGATTCCGAAAAAGCCGATTCAAAATCAGGCGCCGATAATGCCGCGTCGAGCGAAAAGGAAGTCGCCGACGTTAATCCGATTGTCGGTACCTGGAAGTATAATGGCAGTTCGCTTAACTACACCTACGTTTTCAAAGCCGACGGTACCGGTACGTATTTCGGAGAAGATTTTACCTACACGGTTGACGGGAACAAGCTTTCGATACTTTATGAGGGTAATACCGAGCCTTTCGTAACCGAATTTGAAATTGACGGTGACCGCCTCAATGTAAAAGACAGTTTCGGTTCGGATACTATCTATATTAAGCAGTAGCGAAAACTTATTCTTGAAAAAGCAGACCTCCTGTGTTATATTTTCCTTAAAGGAAAAGACATGGGAGGTCGATTTTATGAGTAAATATTCAGGCACAAAAACCGAAAAGAATCTGCAGGCGGCGTTTGCCGGGGAATCACAGGCGCGAAACAAGTACACATATTTTGCTTCAAAGGCAAAAAAAGAGGGCTTTGAGCAGATAGCGGCTATTTTCCTTTCAACCGCGGATAACGAAAAAGAGCACGCAAAAATGTGGTTTAAGGAGCTTGAAGGTATCGGCGATACCGCACAGAATCTCGCCGCCGCGGCGGATGGCGAAAACTACGAGTGGACCGATATGTACGAGGGCTTCGCAAAAACCGCCGAGGAAGAGGGCTTTACCGAGCTTGCCGAGAAATTCCGCGCGGTTGGTCTCATAGAAAAGCACCATGAGGAACGTTATCGCGCGCTTCTTAAAAACGTAGAGGCGCAGGAAGTGTTCAAAAAGAGCGAGGTCAAGGTATGGGAGTGCCGTAACTGCGGTCATATTGTAGTTGGCACCGCCGCACCGGAAATATGCCCCGTTTGCGCCCACCCGCAGGCTTATTTCGAGATAGTAAAAGAGAATTATTGATTATTCTTTAATGTATGATACGCGCCCCTGAAAGAGTTGCTCTTTCAGGGGCGCGTTTATGGTACCGTTTTAACTGTCAAAGACTGCAGATATATTGCATAAAACCGCCCCGGGTTCAAATGAACCCGGGGCGACTGTTATCGTAATGATGATAACAAATTATTTCTTATCCTTTATCGCTGCCTGAGCTGCGGAAAGTCTTGCTATCGGAACGCGGAAGGGTGAGCAGGATACGTAATCAAGGCCGATATTGTGGCAGAACTCGATGGACGAAGGATCGCCGCCGTGCTCGCCGCAGATGCCGCAGTGAAGCGTGCTTCTTACCGCCTTACCGTTCTTAACGGCAAGTTCCATAAGCTGACCTACGCCGGTTGTATCAAGGCGAGCGAACGGATCAGACTCGAAAATCTTGTTGGCGTAGTATGCCGGCAGGAATTTGCCCGCGTCGTCACGGCTGAAGCCAAATGTCATCTGAGTAAGGTCGTTGGTGCCGAAGCAGAAGAACTCAGCCTCTTTCGCGATATCGGCCGCTGTGAGCGCCGCACGCGGAATCTCGATCATCGTGCCGACTTCATATTTAAGGTCGCTGCCTGCCGCCGTGATAACCTCATCAGCAGTCTTAACAACTACATCCTTAACGAACTTAAGCTCTTTAACTTCGCAAGCAAGCGGTATCATGATCTCGGGAACGATGCTCCAGTCGTTATGGCGCGCCTTAACGGCGATAGCCGCCTTAATAACCGCCTTGGTCTGCATCTTGGCAATTTCCGGATAGGTAACAGCAAGACGGCAGCCGCGGTGACCCATCATCGGGTTGAACTCGTGGAGGTCGTTTATAACCTGCTTGATGTAAGCAACGGTCTTGCCCTGAGTTTTGGCGAGAGCTTCAATATCGGCTTCCTCGGTGGGAACAAACTCGTGGAGCGGGGGATCGAGGAAACGGATGGTTACAGGGTAACCGCCGAGCGCCTCGAAGAGACCTTCAAAGTCCGCCTGCTGCATGGGCTCTATTTTGGCAAGAGCGGCTTCGCGCTCTTCAACCGTTTCAGAGCAGATCATCTCGCGGAAAGCGCCGATTCTGTCGGGATCGAAGAACATATGCTCAGTCCTGCAAAGACCGATGCCCTGAGCGCCGAGCTCGGCGGCGCGTTTAGCGTCAGCCGGGGTGTCGGCATTGGTGCGAACCTTAAGCTTTCTGAACTTATCGGCAAGTTGCATTATTCTGCCGAAGTAACCGCTGTTCGGGTCTGCCGGAACGGTCGGAATAACGCAATCATAGATGTTACCGGTCGAACCGTCGAGAGAAAGACCGTCGCCCTCTTTGAATACCTTGCCGGCAAGGGTGAACTGTTTATTCTCTTCATCCATCTTTATATCGCCGCAGCCGGATACACAGCAAGTACCCATACCGCGGGCGACAACCGCCGCGTGAGAGGTCTGACCGCCGCGAACGGTGAGTATGCCCTGAGCATACTTCATACCTTCGATATCCTCAGGCGAGGTTTCAAGGCGAACGAGTATTACTTTTTCGCCGGCCTTGCCTTTTTCGGCGGCGTCTTCCGCAGTGAATACTATTTTACCTGCGGCGGCGCCGGGAGAGGCGGCAATACCTTTGCCGACTACATTGTTCTTGTCGGCTTCTTTGAGCGCCTTCGGATCAAAGGTCGGGTGGAGAAGCATATCAAGACTCTTTGCGTCTATCTGCATTACCGCTTCTTCTTCGCTTATCATGCCTTCATCAATAAGGTCGCAGGCAATCTTGATAGCGGCGGCGGCGGTACGCTTACCGTTACGGGTCTGAAGCATAAAGAGCTTACCGTGCTCAATGGTGAATTCCATATCCTGCATATCGCGGTAATGATTTTCAAGAGTTTTGCAAACATTCTGGAACTCGTCAAACGCCGCGGGGAACTTGTCCTTCATCTCGCTGATCGGCATCGGAGTACGAACGCCGGCAACAACGTCTTCACCCTGAGCGTTGGTGAGGAATTCGCCCATAAGACCTTTTTCGCCGGTGGCGGGGTTACGGGTAAAGGCAACACCGGTACCGCAATCGTCACCCATGTTACCGAAAGCCATCATCTGTACGTTAACCGCGGTACCCCAGGAATAGGGAATATCATGGTCCATACGGTAGATGTTGGCGCGCGGGTTGTCCCAGGAGCGGAAAACGGCTTTGATAGCCTCGAACAACTGCTCTTTCGGGTCGGACGGGAAGTCCTTACCGAGCTGGTTCTTATATTCGGCTTTGAACTGATTTGCAAGCTCTTTGAGATCATCCGCGGTAAGCTCAACGTCATAGGTGACGCCTTTCTTTTCCTTCATCTCATCGATGAGCTTTTCAAAATACTTCTTGCCGACCTCCATAACAACATCGGAGAACATCTGAATAAATCTGCGGTAGCAGTCCCACGCCCAACGGGGATTGTTTGATTTTTCGGCTATAACGTCGACAACTTGATCGTTAAGACC
Source organism: Clostridiaceae bacterium (assembly GCA_016287385.1). Lineage (GTDB taxonomy): Bacteria > Bacillota > Clostridia > Oscillospirales > Acutalibacteraceae > UBA737. The sequence continues at coordinate 21,811 of JAEEWM010000004.1, forward strand.
GAGGTTAAGAATAGTATCCATCATACCGGGCATTGAAGCACGCGCACCGGAACGAACGGAAACGAGGAGCGGGTTTTCAAGGTCGCCGAACTTTTTGCCGGTGATGCCTTCCATCTTCTCGATGTACTCCATGATTTGCGCCTGAATTTCAGGATTGATCTGACGACCGTCTTCATAATACTGCGTGCAGGCCTCTGTAGAAATTGTGAAGCCCTGCGGAACGGGAAGACCGATACTTGTCATCTCTGCAAGGTTTGCACCCTTGCCGCCGAGGAGCTCGCGCATCTGCGCATTACCTTCGCTGAAAAGGTAAACATACTTGTGACTCATTGAAGTCAACCTCCTAATAATATTTTATGGACAAACCATATTTACAAATTAAGTATGCAAAGACAAAACTCTGCATATCCAATTTATTATAACACAATATTTGGAAAAATAAAGCATTTTTTTCGCAAAACCCTGTTAAAAAAATAACAAAGCGGCGGATTTGCAAATCCGCCGGAAAAATATCAGAATATTCTCACGTTAAACCGCTTTTCAACCACTTTGACAACGCGGTAAATCACGGGCGAGAGAACCGAGTTAAGGAGAAATTCAAAGAGAAAATTCAAACCGATAAGTGTGACTAAAACGTAGAAGAAAACGTTGTTATCACCGGACCATACAAACAGAGTGTCCTTAAAGAATGTGAACATGGCGAAAATAAAAATCCCGGTGTTGATAATCGGAGCGGAAACCGCGGCGAGAATAACCGCCAACTGCATATTCTTTTTCTTTAATGCCGCGGCGATAAGACCGGGTACGTATCCCGCCATCATCGCCTTGCCCATGCAGGTAACTATCGTGAGAATCGGCGAGGCGTTAAAAAGAATGTGACCGCCCTGGTCAATGCCCGAAATGCAACCGATAACAGTGACCGCGCCGAAAACAGCGCCGAGTATTGAACCGAAGCCCGGTCCGAGCAGTACGGCGCCCAGAACAACCGGTACTAAAACGAGCGTAAGCGGAAACTGACCGATTTTAATGAAATAACTGATAAACTGCAATACGATTACCAGTGCACTGAAAATGCCGAGCAGCGCAAGTACGTGCGGGTCTCTGTAATTAACTTTTTCTTTTTTCATTTTATTACCTCCGATACTGTCCGCAAAAGCGGTACAGTTCATAAAATTTGCATTATCCGAAAAGGATAAATAATGCCTTATTTGTTGCGCTCGTAGATCTCGCGCAAGCCCTCAAGGAGCAGGTTCTCATCATAAATGACGTCGTGCTTGCAGTGGGTAACTATCTCCCTTGAAAGGCCGCCTGTGGCTACAACCGTGGGGAAACATCCGAGCTCGTCCGAAATCTGGCTGATAAGCCCGTCAAGCATAGCCGCTGCACCGAACACAAGCCCGGACTGCATACTGTCAACAGTATTTGTGCCTATAACGCTCTTTGGCGCGCTGATACTCACGCTCGGCAACGCCGCGGTGTTTTCAGTAAGCGCTTTAAGCGTGAGCCGTACTCCTGCCGCGATAACGCCGCCGCGATAGGTTGCGTTTTCGTCTATCACGCTGATCGTGGTAGCGGTTCCCATATCAATAACGATGCAGGGAAGCGTATATTCGTTTATCGCGCCGACGGCGCCGGCTACAAGGTCCGCGCCGAGTTGTGCCGGATTATCTATTTTAATGTTAAGCCCGGTTTTAACGCCGGGACCGAGTTCGAGCGGTACGATGTCGCAGAGAAAAGATACTGCCTGCCGCAAAGCCGTTGCAACGGTCGGCACAACAGAAGCTATGATACAGTCCTCAATATCCTTATGACCGTATCCGTGCAGTTCGAGTATATTCTTTAAGTCAATCGCGTACTGGTCGGCAGTCGTTTTACTGTCGGTAGCGAGTCTGCCGGTAAACAGTAAAACCTGTTCGTCATATACGCCGAGAGTGATATTGGTGTTTCCTATATCGACCGCAAGCAGCATGCTATCGCTCCTTTCAAACTTCTCCTGAACATTTTAACATTATTTAATGTCAAATGCAATATAATTACATACAAATTTTCACACGGACTGTGCGGGTTTTGAGGCAAAATAACGGTTAAAATTATACTTATAAAGCGTTTTTACTTGACAAAACGGTGCGTTTAAGATATTATACTTTATGCGCCGCTGTGGCGGAATAGGCAGACGCAAGGGACTTAAAATCCCTCGGTAGCAATACCGTACCGGTTCAAGTCCGGTCAGCGGCACCATCAAAAAATCCTCTTTTGTTTACCAAAAGAGGATTTTTTTGAACGATGTGTTCCACGCCGCGGAACGTGATATTTCCTTCGAAAGTGATGTGCACCTTGTGCGTGATGTTTGGCTTCGCCAAGTGATGTGCCCTTCGGGCGTGATGTGTGCCTTTTGCACGAGCGGCGGCAAACATCACTAAAAAACAAGGAGTATAAGTAAAGCCAGAATCAAAACTTCGTGATTTATCAATGAACTTTTCAATACAAATAATTAACATTGTAAAAGAACTGAAAGCCAAACATGAATCTGTGATTTCCAAACAGATAGGGCGTTCGGGCGCTTTGGGCAAAGAAAAATCCGCCTTGAAAAAGGCGGATTTTTGGTCGGAATGTTCATAACGCAAGTGAAATTTTACTTTATTATATATAACTCGCTCAATGCTCTTGTGTATGCTATATATCTTTCGTTTTTATTCATTTGATTATCAAAAACAAAAACAACATCATACTCTAAGCCCTTTGCTTGTTTTACTGTCAACACATTGGCTTTATCGTCTGCTGACAAATCGTTAAATGTGCAAAACTCTTTTATCTCAGTTGGAATCTGGTCATAATCATTACATATTATGGCAGTTCGATTGCCGAGTATTAAACTAAGCAGAACTTTCCAAACTAATGTTTCGCACGATATTTTTTCTACATCTTTCGTTTTTAAACCAAATGAAAAATTCAGCATAGCGAGTTTTTCATTATAGAACTGTACTATTTCTTCGCTATTTCTATAATTCTCATTTAAGACAAATTTCTCTGCTTGAATATGATTTAATAAATAATCCCAAGCTTCAATGTTGCAACCACTCGGTATTTGCTGGTTAATATCGCCGTATATATTCAATTTGGCTTTACCATCGTTTATCCGTACCATCAGAATATACTGCAATAAAGATATATCTTGTCCCTCGTCAATGCATAAATAAGTATCTTGTTGGCTACCCATTAAAGGACCGTAGTACAAAAATAGTGCCAAAACCTTTGAATATAGTATGGAATCTGTAAGTGGCACATGATTGCCGGAAACCTTAATACTATTTATGCCAAGGTTACGAAGGGTCTCATCAATGGCATGATCAAGTTTTACTAAACTTCCTTCCTGCGCATAGTTGAGCTTTGGAGGTATTTTTTCTATTGCTTCTTTTAATTTGTTGGCAAACTTATTAGAATAAATGATTTCTCTAACTTCCTTTGAAAAATCATCCGTTAAGTAATCTTCTAACCTATAAGGCAAATCATCACTTTTCGCAGTATGTGCAATTCTATACCTTGAAATTACATCTATCCAATATTTTCCGATAGTCATTTTAGGTATTTCTTCTATACGAAGGTTTTTAGACAACTCATCAATGAAAATATTAAAATTGTTATTCGGTGTGATTATTCTAATCCTTTTGTAATCCATATTAGGATTATTAAATTTCATATTTGCAAGTCTGTGCAACAGAATCATTGTTTTACCGCTACCTGCACAACCTTGAACGATTAAATTCTTCTGGAAATCATATTCGATAATAGCATTCTGATTCAATTGAATAGAACGAATAATATTGGTAATATTCTTTTCGCCTTTCTTTTCTTCAAGAATCTTCAAAAGGTATAAGTCGGTTATATTCTCTTTTGTTGCATCAGAAGTTACGTTAAACTCATCATATACTTCAATAAGTTCACTGTCTTTGATATCTATGTTCCGGCGCAATTGTATTGCGTAAGTAATTCCATTATATGCAAAAGATGAGAGTCTTTTTTCTCGATATCTTCTACCAACTTCAGACCATACTGAAAAAACTGAGCAAGAGCTATCTTTGCTATTATACGATTCCTCGCCTATATAAGCGGTAATGGTTTCACTGCCCGATTTTGTGTCCATCCTTGCATAATAGGGACGCTTCTTTATACTTTGCAGAAGAAAAACCTTATCTTCCTTTTCACGATTCTTTTTAACTGTTTCTCGCCATTCAAGCTTTTGGTCAAAATCCATCCACCAAGTCTCATTATCCACTTTTTTTATGCCCTTAGAAGTTTCAACGATATCACCATCAATGGAGGTTTTAACCTTCTCAAGATGTCTCTTTTCTTGATCAAATGCGCTATCATTTTTTATAAAATCGTCTTCGGCGGGCGCAGAGTAATACTGCTCGTATGAATTGACCTTTTTTCCTTTTGCTAAATCATAAATATAGTTTGCTAAATCAGGATTCTTTTTGCCAAATAAGCCGCAATAAAAAATATCTCCTAATTTATGCAGATTTTCAAAACTTCTATCGCTGTAAACCTTTTTTGTAAGAGCAATTATTTCCTTAACATCAACAACCTTCTTATCTATGCAGTCATATCCATCAGAACTATAGACTTCTTTATCACATGTCGTCCCATTTGACCGAAGAGCGACCAACGCCTTTTCCAAGCAATGTATTAGCCACAGGTTATCTTTTGACGGATAGTCTGACGGTTTCTTTTCTCCCATATCTGCTTTCTCCTTGCAATAAAAAAGTGTGTGCAACCGAAGTCACACACACCGAAAAACGCGACTTCGATTTGCTACCACACAAAATTCTTGGCACTTCACAGAAGATGCTAAAGAAGAAGTCTGCATTTTTACCGAGATAAAAATACAACTCCTGCGAAATACCATATTGAATTTTGTGTGGTATGATCATTATATCACACCATATAAAAAATGGCAATATTAAATCTCACAAAGCCCACTCATGACATCTTTACAACACGGCTGAAAGTGTCATAGTGGGTTACGCACTTTAAGTGCGTAACCGTTGATACCAACTGAAAAGAGCAGACCGAAAAGTCTGCTCACATACAAAGAAATATTGAAATAAAAATAGAGTATTCATAACTCAATTGCGTTATGAATACTCTAAATGGTCGAGGTGACAGGACTCGAACCTGCGGCATCCAGTTCCCAAAACTGGCGCGCTACCAACTGCGCTACACCTCGATAATTATATTGAATTTTGAAAAGTCGGGCTTAATTGCGAAAAGACCGTTTTGGTAACCCACCTTGCGGTGCCCAAAAGTTTTCTCACCTTGGAGCGGTGAAAACTTTTGACCGCTGCGCTTCGACCTGCTCGCTGAATCGTCCGCCGGACGCGCTCGCGGTCTCACCCAAAACCGGCAGCCAACTGCGCTACACCTCGATAATTATATTGAATTTTGAAAAGTCGGGCTTAATTGCGAAAAGACCGTTTTGGTAACCCACCTTGCGGTGCCCGAATGAGTATTGAATATCAAAATCGGCAATGGTTATTATACAGAAATCGGCGTATATTGTCAAGAATTATTAAATTATGGAATAACGCTTCTTTATTGCGGCAAAAATAGGAAATAAAGGAGTGTTTTTATGAATAAGAGAACGTTTGTGAGATTTGTTTCGTTTTTCAGCGCGGCAATACTTATCGCCTTTGGTATGTACGTTAAAGAATCGCGTAAAAGCGGCAGATACAGGCAGATAATAGAGAACGGCTACGCTGGCGCTTTTGATGAATTGAGTTCAAGTCTTAACGATATTTCCGCAAATCTGATTAAAATCACATATGTATCAGCGCCTAAGCAAATGGCGTCTTACGCAAGCGAAATTTACAGTCAGGCACAGCTTGCAAAGGGCGCGCTTTACAAATTGCCGACAGGTGAGAATGACCTTTCTACGGTGTATAAATTTCTTTCACAGGTGGGCAACTATACGCTTTCGGTCTCGAAAGATGTGATAAGCGGTAAGGGAATAACGGATAAACAGCGCGATGAGCTTAAAAGTCTTTCCGGAGCCGCCAAAGCGATAACCGAAGCCATAGAGCAAAGCAATATGGACTATAACAACCCCGAATACTGGGCGGACGAGATAGAAGGAAAAGTAAAAAATTCGCTTGATAAAAAGAATCTGGGCTCGGCTCTTGACGAGCTTGAAAGTAATCTTTCCGATTACCCGACGCTTATTTATGACGGCCCTTATTCCGACCATATTCTCGAAAAGAATCCGCTTATGACGGCAAATGCAAGGGAATTTTCAAAAACTCAGGCACAGGAAGTCGCCGTTACCGTGACAGGGGATAAGAGTATTGAGTATTCGGGTATGCAAAACGGTAAAATCGAATGCTATCGCTTTGGAAACAGTAATGTCACCGCCACTGTAAGTAAAGCGGGCGGATACGCCGTTTATATGAGAAAATCACGAACCGTAGGCGACCATGAGCTGACCTATGAGAAAATGATAGAGAAAGCCAAAAGGTATCTTGAGGATATCGGATTTCAGAATATGGTTGACACCTATTACTTTACCGACGCGGGTATATGCGTTATCAATTTCGCGTATCTTGACGGACAAACCGTTTGCTATACCGATTTGATAAAGGTCGGCGTTGCCGTTGATAACGGAGAGATTATGCTGCTTGAAACGGTAGGATACCTCACAAATCACACTCTGCGCGCTTTTGAGGGACTGTCCGCGACCGCCGATGAAGCGCGCGCCGCCGTCAGCGACCTTCTTACGGTTGAAAATACCGCCGTAGCTCTTATCCCCACAAACGGCGGCGGGGAAGTGCGGTGTTACGAGTTTACCTGTAAAGACGCGGAGGGTACGGATATTATGATATACGTCAACGCTAAAAATCTTGACGTTGAGCAGATATATATTCTCCTTAAAACCGACGGTGGCACGCTGGTGAAATAGTATTGACGGCATCAAAAAAATGTGTTAAAACATTATTTATGAACAGTATTAAACACATTTTTGAACCAAACCCGCTCGCGTGCGGTCAGGCGGTGATAGCAATGATCACCGGCGCCGACGTCGCGGAAATAATCCGGCTCGCCGGAACGGAGAGGGAAACCACGCTTGCCGATATGAAGAGACTGCTTTCGCTTTACGGATTATCGCTTTCCGGCGAGAGGAGGCAGGCGGAAAGCGTTTCACAACTGCCCGAAACCGCACTTTTAAGCCTTGAAACGCCTAAATGTTGGCACTGGTCGCTTTACGCCCGCGGCAAGATCTACGACCCGGAGCACGGCGTGCTCGACGGCTTTCCCGAATCGAACAGAAAATACTTTTGGGAAATAAAATAGATAAAAATGCGGACGCGTATCAAAAAAGATACGCGTCCTTTGATATTCCGGTCAGAACCGGTTATTCTGTCCTGAGTGCTATTACCGGGTCTTTCTTTGCCGCTATCCGCGAGGGGATAAGACCCGCTATAAAGGTCAGCAGTACGCTTATGACGACGAGAGCTATTCCTCCCGCCGTAGGCAGCACCGCCAAACCGCCTATCGTTGTTATGGCTTTGATTATGGCGTTTATCGGTATAAGCAGTAAAAGCGTTATTCCTATTCCGATAGCTCCGGCGAAAAGACCGATGATTATCGTTTCGGCATTGAATACATTTGAAATATCCCGCTTTGAAGCGCCCATTGCGCGGAGTATGCCGATTTCCTTTGTGCGTTCGAGCACCGAAATATAAGTTATAATACCTATCATAATTGATGATACTATAAGCGAAATGCTTACGAAGGCTATCAGTATATAGCTTATGGCGTTGATAATCGTGCTGACGGAAGAAAGCATAAGTCCGATGTAATCGGTATAGGTTATGCGATCCGGCTCTTCGGCCTTTTCATTGTAAGCGTTTATAATATCGGAAAGACTTTCTTTGGCTTTGAAATCTTTTGGATAAAGGCTTATACGACTCGGCATTGAAAGGTCGGATATACCTATTTTTTCGCAGTTGCCTTCATAGGTCGAAACGCTGAGCCCGGCTTTGAGCTGGGTTTCAAATTTTGAAACAATCTGCTTTTCCGTGTAACCTTCTGCCTGCATTGAAACGATATACTCATTGTATTTTGCAACCGCTTCCTGCGGGAGAGTGGCGAGAAAAGCGTTAAGGTCATCCATGGTATATTCCGTGTCGTTTGCAAAGGGCAGACCGGTGAATACGTCTGTGTCGGGATGTTCCTTCTGTTCTTTTGCGATCTCAGTCTGATTTATTTCATTTATGACTTCCGTCATAAGCGAACTCAGGTAACCTACGCTGCCGCTTGCCGCGGTATTTGCGGAATTGCTTTGCGCTTTTAAGATACCTACGACTTTAATCTCGCGCGATTTTTCAAGGATATCGTGAATATAAAGCTCATCCTCGCTCATATCCTGCCAGAGTCCCAAATCGTTCTTTTGGTAATAATCGGTGTTCAGAAGCAGTTTGAAACGAAGTCCAAGTATCCGGTCGAAAGTATATGAGGTTTCCTGCGGCTTTTCAAGTTTCTCGCCGTTTTGAGCTTTCTTTATCATTTCGGTAAGCTCGCTTGCGTCTTTAAGACCCAGTGAGTACAACGTGTAATCGCTTATCCGGTTGTTTTTATCGACAATAACGACTACTTCATTTGAGTTTTGAGGCATAGAGCCCGCCAGAACCTCGTATTGCTTTTCAAGCAGTTCTTTATTGTCGAGCAGCTCCTGCCATACATTATTATCGCTAGTAGTCATGGTTGAGGAATAGGGTGTGCTGCCTTCGGTAAAACCGAGAAGCTCAAGTATCCCGCTCGGATTTACGCGGTATCCGTCGGGCGTGTATATATTGAGAGTCGTTTTGTAAGAGTATTTTATATCGGAGCAATAGTCCTTTATATTGTCTTTTCCGCTTTCGATATACTCTTTGAATTTTTTAAGATTATTTGTCCGCGAACCGTTAATCATCGAAGTCATCATATCTGTCATGATATTATTGGAATAAATCATTTCGTCGCTGCGACCGGACTGTTCTTCGCTGTTCTTCATTAGTTCGGTTATAACGTCGCCGAAATCGATACCGCTTTGCTCAATTGCTATGGGGTAACTTGAAAGCGTATCCTCTTCAACGCGGTCAATATAGGCGTTTACGCCGCTTGAAAGTGAGAGTATAAGCGCGATACCTATAATACCTATCGAGCCGGCAAAGGCGGTAAGAACGGTTCTCGCCTTTTTGGTCATGAGGTTGTTAAGCGAAAGCGAAAACGCCGTAAGCCAGGACATTGACGGCTTTTTGACCTTGCTCTCGTCCTTCACGGCGGAGGGTATGGTGAACGGGTCGGTATCGCCGGTGATTTTACCGTCTAAAAGATTAATTATTCTTGTGGAATAACGGTTGGCAAGGTCGGGATTATGGGTTACCATGATTACGAGCCGGTCTCTTGAAATCTCTTTCAAAAGTTCCATTATCTGTATGCTTGTTTCACTGTCAAGCGCGCCGGTCGGTTCATCCGCAAGCAGTATTCCCGGGTTGTTTACAAGGGCGCGCGCTATAGCGACCCTTTGCATCTGACCGCCCGACATCTGATTCGGCTTTTTGTTTAGCTGGTCGCCGAGGCCGACGCGTTCAAGAGCTTCTTTTGCGCGTTTTCTGCGCTCGGCACGTTTGACGCCCGAAAGAGTAAGCGAAAGCTCTACGTTTTTAAGCACGCTTTGGTGGGGAATAAGATTATAACTCTGGAACACAAAACCGATAGTATGGTTTCTGTAAGTGTTCCAGTCCTTATCGCGGTATTTTTTTGTCGAAACACCGGACACTTCCATATCGCCGCTCTCATACCGGTCAAGTCCGCCGATAATGTTGAGCAGAGTGGTTTTGCCGCAACCCGAGGGTCCGAGCACCGATACGAACTCGCTGTCCCTGAAAGCGATGCTTACGTCATTGAGCGCAATTACTTCCGTATCGCCGGTTTTGTAGATTTTTTTGATGTTTTTAAGTTCAAGCATAATGACTCTCCAAATAGCAGTATAGTGCTATTATAGCAACAATACTTTACAAAATTGTTAAATAAATAAAAACAATTGCCAAAATTAAAAAAAAGTGCTATAATATCTTGATGTGGCAAAACGATTGCGGAGGTGAGATACTGTGAAAAAACCGTTTAACTGGTTTTGTGTTTTTATTACTGCGGTTATTTTGGTTTTCGCAGTGCTATTCATACGGGCTCCGAAAGATTTTTTCAATACCGTTGATGAAATGGTGAACGGCAATCAGGTAGTAACCGATATCAAAAACTACGAGCTTAATATGACCTCTATCGTTTATGCGCAAAACGAATCGGGCGATTGGGTGGAATATCAGCGACTGCACGGTGAAGAGAACCGCATTTGGGTTGATATTGACCACATCCCGCAAAAACTTATCGACGCGTTTATTGCAATCGAGGACCAGCGTTTTTATGAGCATGACGGCGTTGATTGGAAGCGTACCGGTTCGGCGTTTCTCAATTATCTGCCCTTCGTGAATATATATGATTCAAATCAGGGCGGCTCTACGATAACTCAACAGTTGGTCAAGAATATAACTGACGACCGCGATAAAGACGCTGCAAGAAAACTGAGAGAAATTGCCCGCGCTATCGTTGTGGAGAAGAAACTCAGTAAAAAGGAGATACTTGAAGCATACCTCAACACGATTTCGCTCGGCAACGGAATATGCGGTGTACAGGTTGCGGCTAATTACTACTTCAACAAAGACGTTTCACAGTTATCCTACGCCGAATGTGCTTCAATAGCATCGATTACAAAGAATCCTTCAAAATATAATCCGGATACAAACCCCGAAAGCAACCGCGCACGGCGCAAATACGTGCTTGATAAAATGCTGGAATTCGGCACCATTAAGCAAAAGGATTATGAGGAAGCCGTTAAGAGCGAGGTTGTTATAAACGATACCCAGCAGAAGAACTTTGAAATACCTATAAACAATTATTTCATTGACGCGCTGATAAGTGAGGTTTCCGCGGACCTGGCGGCGGCAAAAGGCATTTCCGTCGAATCAGCGTCACGGCTTTTGTATAACGGCGGTTATCGGATTTACGCCACCGTCGATTCCGGCATCCAAGCGAAAATGGAGGATGTGTTCAAACAGGCGGATAAGTATTTTCCCTTGAAATCGCGTGCAAACAGGGAAACTGCCATGCAGGCGGCTATGACGATAGTCGATTACGCCGGCAATATAAAAGGTGTTGTCGGAGGAGCGGGGGAAAAGAAGGAAAACAGGGGACTCAACAGGGCGATGGAATCTCCGCGTCAGCCTGGCTCTACCATGAAGCCGCTCGGCGTCTACGCACTTGCGATAGACAGGGGAATCGTCGCTTATTCGGGCGTCGTTAAGGACGCGCCGGTGCCGAATTATTACGGAGGCGGCAGAGCCGGTCCGCGCGAATGGTACGGAGATTATGAAGGCAGAATAACGCTGCGTCGTGCCATTTCTCACTCCGCAAACACGATACCCGTTCAGCTTATTAGCAAGATAGGTCTCGAAGAGTCCTACGCGTTTTTGAAAAACGATTTGAATCTTTCGTATCTTACGGAGGTTGACATAAACCCCGCTTCGCTGGCAATAGGCGGATGTCAGTACGGCATTACAACGACCCAGTCCGCCGCGGCGTACGCTATTTTCGGAAATCACGGTGTTTATTACGCGCCCAAGACCTACGTCAAGGTCCTTGACGCAGACGATAACGTGGTTCTTTCACGCGAATCGGGTAAGCAGGTGTTAAAGCCGGAATCCGCTGATATAATGAATAAACTGCTTCAAGGCGTTATATACGACCCGGGCGGTACCGGGTATATGCTTTCACGTTACGCCAATATGCGCGCGTATGCTAAAACAGGCACTTCCTCCGAGGCAAACGACTCATGGGTTGTAGGCGGTACGCCGTATTATGTGGGAAGCGTATGGTGCGGATTTGACCATCCGGAAAATATGTGGAACACTTCATATTCGTCCGTGGTGTGGAAAGCGGTAATGTCCTCTGTGCATGAAGGGCTTGAAGTCAAGGAGTTTGAAATGACCGAGAATATACCGATGGCAAGGTTTTGCAAATTTTCGGGTCTTCGGGCCGGTTCTTCCTGCGGTGATACAGAGTGGGGATATTGTGTTCCGGACGTTTATTACAAATACTGTAACGGCGTTCATATAGACGAGGACGCCGAAAAAGAGAAAGCAGAAAAAGAAAAGGAAAATAAAAACACTTCCTCAAAAACGGATTCGTCCAAACAGAGCACGTCGTCGGGCGCATCCTCCAATACCGAAAGCGGCAATTCCTCGGATACCTCATCGGGTGAGAACGATTCATCCGGCACGTCTTCGGATACGTCATCGGGTACTTCTTCCGGCGGAACCACACCGAATGATACCTCGCATAACTGAATTAACTGTTTATAAAAATCGCGCCCCCGGCAAAAGCCGGAGGCGCGTACTGTTTTTTACAGATGTCACTCGGAATCGTTTTTCTCACCGTAAATAGTCTTCATTATCTTCTTCTCGTTGTATGCCGAAAGCACAAGCGCGCCGAGAACACAGAACGAGACCGCTACAAACGCGACGCAGGTAAGACCGGTGGCGGAAGCGGTGATTTCATTTGAGCTTTTATCCTGATGAGTGGTGCCGATAATAGCCAGGGAGGTGAATACCAGCATAGCGATGGACTGTCCCCATTTCATCGCAAACGTACGCGCCGCAAAGAACATACCCTCGCGGTTTTCGCCGGTTTCGATACCGTCCGCTTCGGATATATCCGCAACTATTGACTGCGGTATTATGCCGAGCAGAGCCATGGGGAACGCGGCTACCACGCAGATTATAACCCCGTAAAGTATACCGGGGAGGGGAATGAATTTTATCATTGCCGTGATGAGATAGGCGACTGAAAGTCCCAAAAAGCCGGTAATGGTCAGTTTCTTTTTACCGAATTTTCTTACAAATCCCGATACAAACGGATAGAAAACGGCGCTAAGCACCGTCATGCCGCCCATAAATATCATAGTATAGCTTTCATCAAGTTCCATGGATACTTTCACAAAGAAGGGAAGACCCGTCTGGAAAAGAGTAAGTCCTATCCAGTACATGATATCCGAACCGGCAAATATACGGAAATCCTTGTTTCTGAATGTGGCGGCAAGCGATTTGAAGGCGTTTGTGCTTGACGGCTTGGTATCGACAAATTCCTTTTCGTTGAGCAAAAAAGTGGGTATGAGCATGGCGACACACGCCAGAACTGCAATAACTATGAAACAAATACGGTAACTCCAGTTAAATCCAACCGCACCGCGCAGCATTCCGGCGAACAGGAAGGGAGTATATGAAATCAGCGTGCCCGCAAAAAACGTAAGCGAAATCGCTGTTGAGATAAACATTCTGTCGTCCTGGGTTTTTCCGAATTCCGAAATGAGGGCGTTGTAAGGCGTGCAGTACATCGTCATGAACAAATAGAAAAGCAGGATGAATACCAGTATCCACACAACGTTTATTTTGCTTATTTCATTGACCGGCGCGCAGAAAAGCAGCACCGTTACGACCGAAAGCGGAATTGCCGCCTTTTGCATAAATGGTATTCTTCTGCCGCGTTTATTGGTGCTTCTGTCACTCAGATTTGCGATGAGCGGGTCGGTCACCGCGTCAAATATACGGCTTACTGCGGTAATAATTCCAAGCACGGTCAGAAAGCCGAAAACTACAAGTCCGGGTGTGATAAACTGCGTGGCGCCCTCTTTAAGGTCGTTTGCCGTGGGCAGATAAAAGGTTACAAACCAGGCAGTTATCAGGCCGCTCAGCATTGACCAGCCGAGCTGTCCTACGGCGAAAATAATCATTTGCTTTTTAGTAAGTCTTTTCATGGCAATTTGAAATATTATGTCTGAATAATATTTCCCTCCGATTAAATTATTTTGCGACCGCATCAGACTGCGGCTTTTCAGATAAAGAAACCGCAGTGACATGTGATATATCGATGCGGTTTACGAAGTTTGATTATTTAATGTTTGTCAGTGATGTTTCTTTTTGTATTACGTCATGCGCGCCGCCCTCGACAATACTTGTGGCGGAAACGAGCGTAAGCTTTGCTTTCTTTCTGAAATCTTCAAGACAAAGCGCGCCGCAGTTGCACATAGTCGATTTGATTTTGCTGAGTGACATCTGTACATTATCTTTCAGTGAGCCGGCGTACGGAACGTATGAGTCAACGCCCTCTTCAAAGGATAGCTTTTTATCGCCGCCCATATCGTATCTCTGCCAGTTACGTGCGCGGTTCGAGCCTTCGCCCCAATATTCCTTATAATAATTGCCGCCGATGGCAACGCGGTTTGTGGGACTTTCATCAAAACGGGCAAAGTATCTGCCGAGCATAAGGAAATCAGCGCCCATGGCAAGCGCAAGTGTCATATGATGGTCGTAAACTATGCCGCCGTCCGAACATACCGGAACGTAAACTCCCGTTTCCTTGAAATATTCGTCTCGGGCGTGGCAAACGTCAATAAGCGCGGTTGCCTGACCTCTGCCGATGCCTTTCGTCTCACGCGTAATGCATATTGAGCCGCCGCCGATACCCACCTTTACGAAATCTGCGCCGCAGTCAGCCAGAAATCTGAAGCCCTCACCGTCTACAACATTTCCGGCGCCTACTTTAACAGTATCGCCGTAGCGGTCTCTTATCCAGCTTATCGTCCTGCTCTGCCATTCGCTGAATCCTTCGGACGAGTCTATACAAAGCACGTCCGCGCCCGCCTCTATAAGAGCGGGAACGCGCTCTTCATAGTCGCGTGTATTTATACCGGCGCCTACAACGTAGCGCTTGTGCTCGTCGAGCAGTTCATTCGGGTTTTCCTTGTGGGCGTCATAATCCTTACGGAAAACGAAGTATTTGAGATTGCCGAATTTATCGACTATCGGAAGCGAATTGAGTTTATGCTCCCATATAATATCATTTGCCTGTTTTAAGGTTGTATCCTCATCTGCTGTGACGAGTTTTTCAAGCGGCGTCATAAATTCGGTCACTTTAAGTGAGGTCTCCATACGGCTGACTCTGTAATCACGGCTTGTAACTATACCGAGCAGTCTGCCGTTTGCAGTTGCGTCTGAAGTGATTGCGATAGTCGAGTGCCCGTTCTTTTCTTTTATACGTATAACGTCCGCAAGCGTATCCTCCGGTGAGAGGTTTGAATCGCTTACAACAAATCCGGCTTTATAGGATTTTGCCCTTGCCACCATAGCCGCCTCGTCCTCTACCGACTGCGAGCCGTATATAAAAGAAATTCCGCCTTCGCGTGCAAGAGCAACGGCAAGCTTATCGCCTGATACTGATTGCATGATAGCGGAAGTCAAAGGAATATTCATGGTTATTGCGGGCGCCTCGCCTTTGCGATATTTAACAAGCGCCGTTTTGAGAGATACATTCGACGGTATGCAGTTTGATGAGGAATAGCCCGGCACAAGCAGATACTCGTTGAATGTATGTGATGTTTCATTGAAAAAATAAGCCATATTAACGCCTCCGTGTGTTGTTTACTAAATTATATTACTTTACGGAACATAAGTCAAACAAAAAATGTATTTGCGGATAAATTGTGCTTGACAAAGGGGACGTGAAAATATATAATATCATTTGTGACTGTGGGTCACGGGTGATTTTATGACGCTTGATTTAAGGCGAATCTTCGCAACCGATAATTCGGTGCTTGATATCGACGGGTCGCTTGATATGAGCGACGTTGATATTTATTACGGTTTCCCACTCAAAAAACCGGTTAAATATCACGGCACGGTTTCAAACAGTTCAAGCATGGTAAATCTCAATCTGCAAATTGATTTCGAGGTTTGCGCGCCCTGTGACCGTTGCGGCGTTTTGGCTTCTGAATGTCACAGCGTTACGATAGATAAATCGCTTGCCGCTTCTTTACAGAGACAGGAGAGCGACACGATAATCGTCGTACCGGATATGCGGCTTGAAGTGGACGAGTTGGTATATTCAGAAGTTATTCTAAATCTGCCGACCAAGCATTTGTGCAAGGAGGACTGTAAGGGCCTTTGCCAGAAATGCGGTAAAAATCTTAACGAGGGTAAGTGCGGCTGCGATTCAAGTGAGCCCGATCCGCGTTTTGAAAAACTGAGGGAATTGCTCAATAATTGATTCTATGTTTTTAAGGAGGCGCTATTATGGCAGTACCTAAGAGAAAAACTTCAAAAGCGAGAAGAGATAAGAGAAGAAGTAACGTGTGGAAGTTGACCGCTCCTGCGCTGGTTCGTTGCAGCAGCTGCGGTGAATACAAACGCCCGCACAGACTTTGTCCTGCCTGCGGTAAATACAATAACCGCGAGGTCATAAAGATCGAAGAAAAATAATTGAAGGGGGAGGAGGTTAAATCCTCCTCCTTTTTTACTTGACGGAACTGGAGGTGAGTCGGCATGTCTGTAATCATCAAGGGCGTACAGGACGGGAGTGTTGCCGCCGGCAGTAAAATTGCGCCGGGTGATAAATTGCTTTCGCTTAACGGCAATGAAATAATGGACGTGCTCGACTACAGGTTTTATCAGAACAACGAAAACGTTATTGCGCTTGTCGAGGATAAAAACGGCAACGTTCAAAAATACCGTTTCAAAAAAGATGAGTACGATGAATTGGGGCTTCTGTTTGAAACATATCTTATGGACAAACAGCATTCCTGTAAGAACAAGTGCATTTTTTGTTTTATAGATCAGCTTCCGAAAGGACTTCGCGAGAGTTTGTATTTTAAGGATGACGATTCACGCCTTTCGTTCCTTTTCGGCAACTATATCACTCTTACGAATATTACCGAGCATGAAATCGAGCGCATAATTAAAATGCATATAAGCCCGATAAATATTTCGGTGCATACAACCAATCCCGAGCTTCGCGTTAAAATGATGAAAAACAAAAACGCCGGGAAGGTGCTGCAAATAATCAACAGGTTTAACGAAGCGGGTATCGCTATGAACAGCCAGCTGGTGCTTTGCCCCGGGTATAACGACGGTATGGAGCTTGAAAAGACGCTCCAAGACCTTACTCGCCTCGAAAACATGAAATGCATAGCCGCGGTACCGGTGGGACTTACCAGATACCGCGAGGGTTTGTGCGAAATAACGCCGTTTGATAAACACAGCGCGGGTCGCGCCCTAGATATCATTGATAAATACGGCGACAAATGTGTTGAAACCTACGGCGAGAGGCGCGTTTACGCCTCGGATGAATTCTATTTGCTGTCCGGCAGAAAAATGCCCGACGCCTCGTATTACGGCGATTTTTTGCAGCTTGAAAACGGTGTTGGGCTTTGGGCGCTGCTCCAGTCGGAGGCGGAAAACGCGTTAGATGAAATCGGGTGTTGTACGATAAATCGGAAAATCAGTCTTGCCACCGGTGTGGCGGCTTACGGGCTGATAAGATATATTTGCGACCTTTGTGAGCAAAAAAATCCGGGACTTACCTGCAACGTGTATGCGATTAAAAACGATTTTTTCGGAGAGCGAATAACGGTGAGCGGTCTTGTTACCGCTACCGATATAATAAAGCAGCTTAAAGATAAAGATCTGGGAGAAGAACTGCTCATACCCGCCGCGATGCTCAGAAAGCAACGCGATATGTTTTTGGACAGTATCACCGTGGATGACCTGTCCGAGGCGCTCGGCGTACCGGTAAACTACACGGAAAATGACGGGTATGATTTAATTGACAGTATTTTGAACAGGAGAAATAACAATGGCTAAACCTATCGTTGCTATCGTCGGCAGACCGAACGTCGGCAAATCGACCTTGTTTAACAAGCTAATAGGTAAACGGCTTTCAATCGTTGACGACACCCCCGGCGTTACCCGTGACAGGATATACGGCGACGCCGAATGGCGCGGAAGAAAAATTATGCTCGTGGATACGGGCGGTATTGAGCCGAAAACCGACGATGTAATACTTGCCGGTATGCGCGCGCAGGCGCAGCTTGCCATTGATACCGCGTCGGTTATCGTAATGGTCGTTGATTTGAAGTCGGGTGTTACCGCTACTGATTGTGAAATTGCCTCCATGCTTCAAAAAAGCGGAAAACCGGTGGTTTTGTGTGTGAATAAATGCGACGGTCTCGGCGATACTCCGCCTGAGTTTTATGAATTCTACAACCTTGGCCTCGGCGACCCGATTGCCGTTTCCTCGGTGCATGGCCACGGTACCGGCGACCTTTTGGACGCGGTGTTTGAAAATATAACGGAAACTCAGTTTGACGATACAGACGCGGATGTTATAAACGTCGCGGTTATCGGTAAGCCGAACGCGGGTAAGTCCTCACTTGTCAATAAGATTTGCGGCGAGGAACGGTCTATCGTTTCGGAAATCGCCGGCACTACGCGCGACGCGATAGATACCTTTGTTGAAAACAGGTTCGGTAAATATAATATGATAGATACCGCCGGTTTGCGCAGGAACAGCCGTATTGACGATAAAATCGAAAAGTACAGCGTTCTTCGGGCAAAAATGGCTATTGAACGAGCCGACGTTTGTGTTATAATGATAGACGGAACAGACGGCTTCACCGAGCAGGATTCCAAAGTCGCGGGTCTTGCGCTTGAACAGGGTAAGGCTTGTATCATCGCCGTAAACAAGTGGGATATCGTTGAAAAAGACGGGCAGACTATGGACGCCTACAGGAAGCGCCTGATGAATGATTTTTCGTTTATGACATACGCTCCGATAATATTCATATCCGCAAAAACGGGACAGCGTCTCGATAAGCTTTTTGAGCTTGTGAATTATGTGCGTGACCAGAACACCATGCGTATTTCAACGGGCAAGCTCAACGATATTCTCGCTGACGCCACCTCGCGCGTACAACCGCCGACCGATAAGGGCAAACGTCTTAAAATTTACTATATTACTCAGGCGTCGACCTGTCCGCCGACCTTTGTTTGTTTTTGCAATAACAGTGAGCTTTTCCATTTTTCGTATCAGAGATATCTTGAAAACCAGATAAGGTCTGTATTCGGACTTGAAGGTACTCCGGTAAGGTTTATAATTCGCGAAAGGGGCGAAAAGACTTGATTATTCTTCTTGCGGTGTCAGCGGTTATAGCGGCGTATTTGCTCGGCAGTATAAATTTTGCCGTAATCTTTACACGAGCGTATAAAAACACGGATATACGTGAGCAGGGCAGCGGAAACGCCGGTACGACCAACGTTATGCGCGTCGGCGGCGTTGTGCCGGGACTGCTTACCTTTTTCGGCGACGCGCTAAAAGGCTTTGCGGCGTGTATGATAGGAAAATTGATTTTCGCTCACGTCGCGGAAGTTTACGATTATACCGTTTTTCTTCCGCTTTCCGGTGCGTATATCTGCGGTGTTTTCTGTATGTTCGGACATATCTGTCCGCTCTTTTTCAACTTTAAGGGCGGCAAAGGCGTCGCTACCGCGGTCGGCATTTTCGCGGTATGCTGTCCGATAGCGGTGATTATCGGCCTTGCGGTTTTTGCGCTGGTTACGCTTTTGAGCAAATACGTTTCCCTGGGGTCGCTTACCGCGACGGTCGTTGTTGTCGTGCTTGCAACGGTTTTCCCGCTTGATAACACACCTGTAATAATACAGGTGATATGCTGCCTGCTTATGGCGCTTATGATTTTTTACAAACACAGAGGTAATATCAAACGTCTGCTTTCCGGTACGGAAAGAAAAATATGATAACGGGAGTTTC
Organism: Clostridiaceae bacterium; assembly: GCA_016287385.1. GTDB lineage: Bacteria > Bacillota > Clostridia > Oscillospirales > Acutalibacteraceae > UBA737. The sequence continues at coordinate 41,554 of JAEEWM010000004.1, forward strand.
ACATGGCTAAAATTACGGTTTTGGGTACCGGCGGGTGGGGAATAGCACTCGCGATATCCGCACATAAAGCGGGGCACGACGTATATATGTGGTCCGCCTTTCAGAATGAAATTGATTTGCTCTGTAAAAAACGTCAGAACGAAAAACTGCTTCCGGGTGTGACAATACCGGAGGAAATAATTTTTTCGGGCGACATTTCGGTGGCGCAAAACTCCGATATTACAATAATCGCCGTTCCGTCGATAGCGGTTGGCTCTGTGGCGGCGCAACTCAAAGGAGTCGAATCTCACGGTATAGTCGTAAACGTTGCCAAGGGCTTTGACCCGAAAACCGATTTAAGACTTTCGCAGACTATCTCGGCGGTTTTGCCGGATGACTGTATAGTCGTTCTGTCCGGACCTTCTCACGCCGAGGAGGTTGCGAGATTTATACCCACCACGCTTGTGGCGGCGTCTAACAGTCTTGTCGGCGCCGAGCTTGTTCAGAATATGCTTTCGACCGAGTTCTTGCGGATATATACTTCGGATGACGTAATAGGCGTTGAACTCGGCGGCGCGCTTAAAAATATTGTCGCTATCTGCGCCGGCATATGCGACGGTCTCGGCCTCGGCGACAATACAAAAGCCGCGCTCATTACAAGAGGACTTTCGGAAATGATGCGGCTTGGCGTATGCATGGGAGCAAATGAGCGGACCTTTTACGGTCTTGCCGGCGTCGGCGATTTGATAGTCACCTGTATGTCAAGGCACAGCCGCAACAACCGGTTCGGTAACCTTGTCGGCTCGGGTGTCGCCGTAAAGGATGCGCTCAATACGGTGGGCACCGTTGAAGGTTACTTCGCGGCTGAAATTGTAAAGCGGCTTGCGGATAGGTATAATCTGTCCCTTGCGCTTATGGATGAGTGCTATATGATACTTTATAAGAACCGGGATGTCTCGAATGTCGTCAGGGATTTAATGTTGCGTCCGAAGCACAAGGAGTGACGGCAGGAAGATTTTTTTACTTGCAAATATTCTCCGGTAACAGTATAATAGTCATTGCATGGAGGTGTACAACCTTTGAGAAAAATACGTGATAGTATTAAAAGATTTCTTGACGCTCTGCACATTAAGCATTGGCATTTGGTTACGACTTTTCTTATTCTCTATGATATTGTTGCGGTCAACGGCGGTTATTTTCTCGCGCTTTGGTTCAGATTTGACTGCCGCGTAAGCAACATATACGAGCCGTTTCTCAAAAACTATTTGAAATTTGCTCCTATTTATACTTTGTTTTGTATAGGAACCTTTCTTGCGTTAAAGCTTTATAACAGTATATGGCGTTTTGCAAGTTACCGCGAGCTGGTGCACGTCTTCTTTTCGAGTGTTATAACCTCGGTTTTTCACACTCTGTTTATTACGCTGCTGTTCGGAAGAATGCCGATATCATATTATGCGTTCGGCGCGCTTTTCCAGTTCGCTTTTATTCTCGCGGTAAGGTTTTCCTACCGACTGGTACTGTTGCTTCGCGAAACACGCAAACCGCTGTCGGGAGAAAACAGCAACGTTATGATAATCGGCGCCGGCAGCGCGGGCGCTATGATTTTGCGCGATATAAACAGCACCGATAAAATCAGCGGCGAGAAAGTTGTTTGCATTATCGACGATAACAGCAACAAATGGGGCAGGTATATTGACGGCGTTCCCATTGTCGGCGGAAGAGAAGCAATTTTTTACAATGTAAAAAAGTATAACGTCGGTAAGATTTATATTTCGATACCGAGCGCTTCTCCGCAGGACAGACGCGATATTCTTAGCATTTGCAACGAGACCGGCTGTGATATCAAGAGCCTTCCCGGCGTTTATCAGATATTGAACGGTGAGGTTACCGCAAGTAATCTTAAAACCGTCACGATAGAGGATCTTCTCGGCCGCGATCCGATAAACATTCAAAACGAAGACACTTTCAGTTATATCAAAGATAATACGGTGCTTGTTACCGGCGGCGGCGGTTCGATAGGCAGTGAGCTTTGCCGTCAGGTTGCGGCGCACCACCCGAAAAAACTGATAATCCTCGATATATATGAAAACAACGCGTACGATATACAGCAGGAGCTCCTGCATAATTTTCCGGAGCTTGATCTTGATGTGCTAATCGGTTCGGTGCGCGACAGTCGCAGACTGGATAATGTTTTTTCAAAATATCATCCCGATATCGTTTATCACGCCGCGGCGCATAAGCATGTTCCGCTTATGGAGGACAGCCCGTGCGAGTCAATTAAAAACAATGTAGTCGGCACATACAAAACCGCCTATGCCGCGGTAAAATACGCCTGTAAGCGGTTTATACTCATAAGCACCGATAAGGCGGTCAACCCGACCAATATCATGGGCGCGAGCAAGCGGCTCTGCGAAATGGTGATTCAGGCGTTTTCAAGACTGCTTACCGAGGATAAGTCGGAGGCGATTTATCCGCTTTACGAGCATTACGATGAGTTTTTTGACGAAAACAAAGTGGGACTTAAAGCAACTGTAAAAACCGAGTTTGTCGCCGTTCGTTTCGGCAACGTCCTCGGAAGTAACGGTTCGGTCGTTCCGAAATTCAAAAAGCAGATAGAAAGCGGCGGACCGGTTACGGTAACGCACCCCGATATCATCCGGTACTTTATGACCATTCCCGAGGCGGTAAGTCTTGTGCTTGAAGCCGGCGCGTACGCGAAAGGCGGCGAAATATTCGTACTTGATATGGGCGACCCGGTTAAAATCGTTGACCTCGCGCGTAATCTTATAAGACTTTCGGGCTACATTCCCGATGTTGATATAAAGATAGAGTATACAGGACTTCGACCGGGTGAAAAGCTCTATGAAGAGAAACTTATGGATTCAGAGGGACTTGAACGCACCGAGAATAAGCTTATCCACATTTGCAAACCGATGGATTTTGACCCGAAAAAGCTTATTAAAGACGTTTCCGATTTAATGGACGTTTGTTACAGTGAGGATGAAAAAATACGCGAGTACGTCAAAAAAATCGTGCCCACGTATCATCCGGCAGATAACAGACCGTAAATTTTAAGCGCCGCTTTTGCGGCGCTTTTTGTTATCCGTTTATTCGTTCTATAAGATAGGGAAGTACGGGTTCAAATTTAACTCCGTACCAGTGCTCTGCGTCGCTCACTGTGTTTTGGATGCACTTTAATGTGTAATCCGCGGCAATTACGGCGGAGTCGTATGAACCTTTGCCGGAAAGCAGAGCACCCACAAACGCGGAAGCGTAAACGTCGCCCGTACCGTGACTGTTCTTTGAAACCTTCGTATGCTTGTAATATTTCTTTTCACCGTTTTCGTAAACCATAACGCCGGTGGTATCGCTGCCGAAGCTGACGCCGGTAAGTATTACGGTTTTTGCGCCGTTTCGAGCGAGGGCTTTAAGTATTTCGTCAATATAACTTTCGTCATAGCTTTCTTTATACTCAACGCCTGTGAGGAAGCATGCCTCGGTTATGTTGGGCAAAATGATATCCGCGGAATATACGAGCGTTTTCATTTCCTCAACAAACGCCATATCAAATCCGGTATAGAGCTTGCCGTTATCCGCCATGGCGGGGTCTACTATTTTGATAAGTCCGTCTTTGCCGAGTGTTTTGAACATATCCTTAACGTAATTGATTTGTGCGGCGCTGCCGAGATAGCCGGTGTAAATCGCGTCAAACTTAATGTTCTCCTCCTGCCAGTGAGCCGCTATTTTCGGGATTTCAGCAGTAAGGTCGCAGACGGTGAAATTCTTAAAACCGCCGGTATGTGTTGAAAGCACCGCCGAAGGCAGTATCACTGTTTCAAGACCCGCCGCCGAAAGTATCGGCAGAGCGACAGTCAGCGAGCATTGGCCGAAGCAGGAAATATCCTGTACCGTTAAAACTCTTTTGTAACTCATAGTATCAACTCCAAAAAAAATCTTGCAATTTTTATAACGCAATTATATAATGTTTTGGTAATATTAAAATATTCAAAACAGGAGTTTTTTATAAGACCAGATGAAATATTTAATTGATAAGCAGGCGAGTAAACCGGTTTACTTGCAGATTTACGAGCAGATAAGAAGCGATATTACCGAGCGTGTCCTGAAATACGGGGATAAGCTGCCGTCAAAACGGCTAATCGGAGAGGAACTCGGCGTCAGCGTTATTTCGGTTGAGCATGCGTATTCGCTTCTCATCGATGAGGGCTATATTATACCGCGTGAGCGCAGCGGCTATTTTGTATGTTACAGTGAATCGGGCGGTTTTTTACATCCGATATCAGATATGCCCGTGCACCGAAAGCCGGCGGGTGCGGCGCTTGAAAACGATTTTCCTTTCTCGGTATACACGAAGACAATGCGCAGGGTAATAAGCGAATACGGCGACGAGATAATGCAAAAATGCCAAAACAGCGGACATGCCGAATTTAAGAAAGCGATAAGCGATTATCTCGCCAGAAGCAGGGGAATAAAGGTAAGCGAAAGCCGTATAGTTGTCGGTTCCGGCGCCGAGTATTTGTACGGTATCATTATTCAGATGCTCGGACGTGACCGCATATACGCAACGGAAAAACCGTCCTATGAAAAAATCGAGGCGGTATACAAGGCAAACGGCGTGAAATACGAGCTTTTGGAACTTGGGGTTGACGGTATAAACAGCATAGCGCTCAGCGCTACCGGCGCCTCGGTACTTCACATAACGCCTTACAGAAGTTATCCGAGCGGCATTACGGCGAGTGCTTCGAAAAGACACGAATACCTACGCTGGGCGGCGGGGGATAGATTTATAATTGAGGAGGACTTCGAGTCGGAATTCAGCGTCCTCTCAAAGCCGGAGGAAACTTTGTTCTCAATGAGCAGAAACGATAACGTAATATATCTTAACACCTTTTCGAAAACAATTTCGCCGGCGGTGAGGACGGGATATATGATTCTGCCGGAAAAGCTGGTAAGCGTATTTGAAAAGCGGGTGGGTTTTTATTCGTGCAGTGTGCCGGTTTTTGAGCAGCTCGTGCTGGCAAACTTTATTATGAGCGGCGATTTTGAACGTCACATAAACCGTGTGCGGCGAAAAAAGAGGAGAGGTTAGCCCTCTCCTCATACTATTTCACCGATGACGTAATCGTCAAACGCCCCGGTAATTCTTACATTGAAGATTTGACCTTTAAGGTCGCTCGGGGCTTTAACACATACTCTTGTATAGTTTGGCGTATAGCCCTCGTTTACGCCGTTTTTTTCTGTCTCGAACAAAACCGGGAATACGCCGCCGACCTGACTGTTTAAGAAATCTTTTTCACTTTGCTTTGCCGCAAGCGCCATAGCGCCGGCACGCCTGCGCTTCACCGCGTTAGTTACCTGATTCGGCAGACCGTCGGCTACGGTTCCCGCTCTCCTCGAATAAGCGAAAATGTGTGCGCGGGCAAAGCGTATTTTCTTTACGAAATCAACGCTTTCCGCGAACTCCTCATCGGTTTCGCCGGCAAATCCGACCATTATATCGGTCGTAATGGAGGCATTGTCGAAAACACTTCTTATCCTGCGTACCAAATCATAGTAAAAAGCCGTGTCATAGCGGCGGTTCATTCGCTTCAGCGTTTCATCACAACCCGACTGAAGCGACAGGTGGAACTGCGGACAGAATTTTTCCTGTTTTGCAAGCCGGAGCAACGTTTCATCGGTAATACAGTCCGGTTCAAGCGAGCCGAGCCTTACACGTTTTACGCCGCTTACCGAACAAACTGCGTCAACCGCGTCGCATAGGCTCAAACCGGTGCCGAGCCCGTAAGACGAGAGATTTATACCGACAAGAACTATTTCAATATAGCCGTTATTCGCGAGTGCTTCCGCTTCGCTTTTTATGCTTTCGAGCGAACGGGACCTTACAAAGCCGCGCGCTTTCGGTATAATGCAGTATGAACAATATCTGTTGCAACCGTCTTCAATTTTCATAAAAGCCCGGGTGCGCTCTGAAAAGCCGGTTATTGTAAGACCTGTGTACCCGTCGCCGGTTTTGTGCTCGTCTACTTTGAATATTTTGCTGTCGTTATAGCAGTTTACGGCGTTTATAACAGCACAAGCGTCACGGTTGCCGATTATAATATCCGCTTCTTTAAGATCCCGCGCTTTTTCCGGAAACGCCTGTACCATACATCCGGTGAGCACAATGACCGCGCCGGGGCTGTCTTTCCTTGCACGGTTCAGCAACTGTCGCGTTTTTCTGTCGCTTTCGGCGGTAACGGTGCAGGAATTTATAATTACCGCGTCCGCGTCCGATGATTCATCGGCGGTATGACCGAGTTTAATTATCGCTTCCTTCATCGCCTGTGTCTCGTACTGATTCACTTTGCATCCGAGCGTTCTGAAATGAAAATTCAAATAATCACCTCAACTTATGCCTGTTGAGAAACATTATAAACAAATCCGCGCATTTTTTCAATATTTATAATTGTAATTACTTCAAAAGTATGCTATAATCATAAAAAATACCGGTAGGTGAAATAATGACTGCTTTATTTATTATTCTTGCGGCTTTGGTTCTTTTGTTTTCAGCACTGATCGCCGCGTTTTTCTTTTACACATTTGTTCGCAGAAACAAAGAATCGCGCCTTATTTTCAAGCCGGGCGATGAGGAGTATTTCGGCAAATACTATAAGCCGATAGCCGACGGCGCAAATTACATTATGTCACAAAAATACGAAGAGCATTATATCAAAAGTTATGACGGATTGACTCTTTACGGCAGATATCTTAAAAACGGTGACAGCAAAAAGACGGTAATGCTGTTTCACGGATACCGCTCGTGCGGTGAAAAAGACTTTTCCGGCAGCTTTAAGTTTTTGGTAGATAACGGTTTCAACATCCTTCTTGTCGATCAGAGGTCCCACGAGGCAAGCGAAGGAAAGCTTATTACATTCGGCGTAAAAGAGAGCCGCGACGTTATTACGTGGCTTGAATATCTGCTTAAAACGTATGGCGACGATAAGGAAGTATTTATTGAGGGACTTTCGATGGGCGCGGCTACCGTGCTGTTTTCCGCACGTTTTGATATGCCGGAAAACGTAAAGGGTATAATCGCCGACTGCGGGTTTGATTCGCCCGAAAAAATTATCCGTAAAGTTTCAAAACAAAATTTCGGCATAAACGGCTTTTTGATTATGCCGGTGCTCGACGTTTTTTGCAGACTTTTCGGTAAATTCAGCGTTTACGAAGTATCCTCCGAAACGGCTCTTAAAAACTTCAAAAAGCCGGTTCTCTTCATTCACGGCACGGGGGACTCCTTTGTGCCGTATGAAATGAGTGAGGCGGGCTTTAAGGCGGCTAACGAACCGAAGTTTATATGCCTTGTTGACGGCGCTATGCACGGTATGAGTTATCTGGTCGATACTCCGAAAGTGCAGAAAGCGTTTACCGATTTTATCGAATTTTGCGAAAAGCGGTAATATTTTCTTGTAATTGATGCGCTTTTATGGTAAAATACTTAAAAATTTTTAATAAAGGTGTGTTTATGAGAGCAGACGGAAGGAAACTGAAAAACATCGATCCGATGTATAAGGTCGCGGCATACGTAATGAATAAGCGTTACGACGCCATGAACATGGTTACCATCGATATACCCTTAGAGCATATCAGCGAGTATTTGAAGGAAAAACGCAGGCAAGGCGTAAACATAAGTCATATAGCGGTAATTTTGGCGGCGTACGTCCGCGTGGCGGCGGAGTTTCCGGAGCTGAACCGCTTTTTCGTAAACAGAAAGGCGTATGCGAGAAAGGAGCTTTCCGTTTCAATGGTCGTGCTCAAAGCCGGTTCGGCGGATAACGGCACGATGTCCAAAATGTACTTTGATAAGAAAAACACCATTTTCGAAGTCAATGATGTAATCAACAAGTACGTTGACGAAAACCGCAACGCGCCGGATAACAACGGTACGGAAAAGCTTATCAAGGTTTTGCTCAGCGTACCCGGTGTTTTGCCGATAGGCGTATCGCTTTTCAAGTTTATGGATAAGCACGGCTTACTGCCGAAAAAAATAATTGATATGTCGCCGTTCCACGCGAGTCTTCTTATTTCAAACCTCGCGTCGATACGAACAAATCATATTTTTCACCACGTATATGAGTTCGGCACTACGAGTCTGGGTATTACAATGGGTAACGCCCGCGAAATTGCCAAACGTAAAGGAGACCGGATAATCTTTGAAAGATGTATGCCGCTCGGCGTGGTTATGGATGAACGTATCGCCTCGGGCAGTTATTTCGCCATGGCTTTCAGAAAAATGCGTATGTATTTGCGTAATCCCGAGTTGCTTGAGGTTCCGGCGGAAATTGTAAACGATGACCCCGGCCTTTGATTTTGCAAATTTTTATCAATTCATTTGATAATAGAATATGCGGAGGTATAAAAATGTTAGTATCAGCAAAAGAAATGCTTAACAAAGCAAAAGCGGGCAAGTATGCCGTAGGTCAGTTCAATATCAATAATCTTGAATGGACCAAGGCGATTCTTCTTACCGCGCAGGAGCAGAATTCACCGGTTATTCTCGGTGTTTCGGAGGGCGCGGGTAAGTATATGTGCGGCTTTAAGACAGTGGCGGATATGGTTAAAGCAATGATCGACGAGCTCGGCATTACCGTTCCCGTCGCGCTTCATCTTGACCACGGCTCTTATGAAGGCGCAAAGAAGTGTATTGAAGCCGGCTTTTCTTCTATAATGTTTGACGGCTCTCATTATCCGATTGAGGAAAATATTGCCAAAACCCGGGAGCTTGTCGGTGTATGTGAAGAACTCGGTCTGTCTATTGAGGCGGAAGTCGGCGCGATAGGCGGCGAGGAAGACGGTGTAATCGGCGGCGGCGAAGTAGCCGATCCGGGCGAGTGCAAAATGATCGCTGATTTAGGCGTTACAATGCTTGCCGCGGGTATCGGAAACATCCACGGAAAATATCCGGCGAACTGGGCGGGTCTCAGATTTGATACGCTCGACGCGATACAGCAGCTTACCGGCACCATGCCGCTCGTTCTTCACGGCGGCACCGGCATTCCCGCCGATATGATCAAAAAGGCAATTTCGCTCGGCGTTTCAAAAATCAACGTAAATACCGAATGTCAGCTTGCATTTGCCGCGGCTACAAGAGAATACATAGAAGCCGGAAAAGACCTTGAGGGCAAGGGCTTTGACCCGCGTAAACTTTTAGCGCCCGGCGTTGAGGCGATAAAGGCGACCGTTAAAGAAAAAATGGAGCTTTTCGGCTCGGTCAACAAGGCGTAAAAACGTTTTTTCAAGAGCGGAAACCCCGCTCTTGATTTTTTTTTCGAAATGTAATACAATATACAATACAGATTTCCTCTAAGGAGTAGTGTATGGATACTTTTTGCGAACAACTGGTAAAAGTGAAAAAGGGTGCTAAATTTTATCTCGGTACCATAGGTCTGTGGTTTGTGGTACTGCTGGTTTTTTCAATTCCGTTTTTTTATCCTCCGATTATGACCTTTGCTTTGATACTGACCGCCGCCGCGGGCTACGGCGCTTATTACCTTATGGGCTTTCTTTCGATAGAGTACGAGTATATAATTACCGAGGATATTCTTGATATCGACATAATATATTCAAAGCGCTCGAGAAAACGTCTGGCTTCGTTCAAATTATCGGAAGTTGAAAGCATTGAAAAGTATAACGGCGCCCAGCTCGACAAGCGCAGATACAAAAAAATAATCGTTGCCTGCAACAAAGATTTCAAAGATGCATACAAATTTGTTTTCAGCGGTGATTCCGGCCTTAAAGTCGCGGTTATTGAGCCGAACGAGAGAACAAGAACCGAAATGCTTAAAACCATACCGAGATTTGTGGGTAATAATGCGTTCAAATAATGCGGAGAAATTTATGAAAGTTTTAACTTCTGTTCAAATTAAATTCGCGGAAAAATCGGCCGTAGAACACGGCCTTTTTTCTTATGCGGTGCTCATGAAAAACGCGGGAGAAGCCGTGTTTGAAGAAATAATTAAAAGATATGCCGTAGTAGGTAAAAAAGTTTTAATAATCGCAGGTTGCGGAAATAACGGCGGCGATGGCGCGGTTATAGCCGACAGATTAAACGGCGCGGGTGCGTTCGTAACTATGTGTTATCCAATGGGAAGACCGGATACGGAAACTGCCCGCCGGTACGCGGAAGCTGTTGAGAATCTGCCGGTTTGCAGGGCGGTTACCGATAATTACGATATTTATATAGACGCTCTCTTCGGTACCGGTTTTAATAAACCTTTGACGCAGGAAACGGCTTATCTTATCGACAGTGTAAACGCGAAACCGGGTATAAAAATTGCCGTTGATTTGCCGAGCGGACTGTTTTGCGACGGCGGTATGGCTCAAACCGCTTTCAGGGCTGATCTTACCGTTACCTTTATCGGTTATAAGCTATGTCAGCTTTTACCGCCTACATCCTCATTTTGCGGCGAGGTATGCTTTTGCAGTCTTGACGTACCTACAGAAGATGATTACGCCTATAATATTATTCTTCCGCCGAAGGTAAGAATATGCGATAAAAACTCGCATAAAGGCACATTCGGCACCGCGTTGCTGCTTTGCGGCAGTTACGGTATGTGCGGTGCGCTGATACTAAGCGCAAAGGCGGCGGTTACCTGCGGCGCCGGTATTGTAAAGGCAATAGTGTGCGATAAAAATTACGCCGCGTTTACATCCTCGGTTCCGGAGGCGGTAACAGTCCCGGTGGAAACCGCGGCAAGCGGCGCGCCGGTAGTGTATGACAAGACCATGCTTTCCGCTTTGTCCGGGGCAAATTCTCTGCTTGTGGGTTGCGGTATCGGTCGCTCAGATGAAGCAAAAGCCGCGGTCAAAAAGGCATTGCTTTATACGAATGTTCCTGCCGTAATCGACGCCGATGGCATAAACGCCGTGGCGGGCGACATAAGTATATTAAAGAACGTTAACTCCGAAGTTATACTTACGCCGCACCCCGGCGAAATGGCAAGACTCCTTAATACAACTGTTGAAGATGTCGAGGCAAACCGGGTTGTCGCCGCTAAGAGATTTGCCTGTGATAACGGTTGCATAGTGGTCCTTAAAGGCGCAAATACCATAGTCGCCGCACCGAACGGCGAGGTTTATTTTAATGTCACCGGTAATTACGGTATGGCAAAAGGCGGCAGCGGCGACGTGCTTGGCGGCATCATCGCGGCATTGCTCGCAAACGGATATGACGCCCTTACGGCGGCGCTTACGGCGGTATATGTGCACGGAAAAGCGGGCGACGCCGCGGCTGAAAAGTACACGAAACGTACAATGACGCCGTGCGATATAATAGGAGAGTTAAAGTTCATTTCATTTTAATATGAGGTGATACTTTGAAAATCAAACTTCTGGTTGCGGTTTTGGTACTTTTCGCAGTGCTTTCCGGCTGTAAGAAAGCCGCACAGCCGCACGGCACGGTCCTGACCTCAATATCGTTCAGCGCGGATATCAAATACTATAACGAAAGTTATTCCGCCGATTGCGTGATAGACGAAAGCGGTCGTTTCTCCGCTGTTGTTACAAAGCCGGAAAATCTTTCGGGGTTGCGTTTTGAGTTTGACGGTGAAAAATGCGAGGTCAATTTCGGCGATCTGAATCTTTCGGATGAGAGCGTGTATATGCCTCAAAACTCCGTTGTCAGCACTATAAACAAAATATTTACTCAGTGCCGGCGCGCCACGAACGGAGAGAGCAGACATAATTTCAGGATTAAGGGCAAGTGTGACGGCAAAAAGTATGCGCTTACCGTTTCACCGTCCGGTCTGCCCATATCGCTTGAAGTGCCGGATCTCGGGCTTCAGGTTGATTTCAATAACGTATCTTTGCTTAATTCAAAAGTCGAAGGCTGAACGTCTTCGACTTTTTACGTTTGTATTACCTTGACATTTAACAATATAATTGTTATAATACTATAAATATATTGGGGCGGTATGCCTTTGGGAGTTGATTGTCACGGTATACAGTATGACCGGGTTCGGGCGAAGTAAAACCGTTGAGGACGGATACGAAATACTTGTCGAGATTAAATCCGTTAATCACCGGTATTTTGAATACAGTTCGCGTATTGCCCGACCGTTTCAGTTTTTGGATGAAAAAGTCAAACAGCTTTGTAAGCAGAGCATAGCGCGCGGTAAGGTCGAGGTCGGCGTTTCAATTTCCGATAATTCCGAAAACTCCGTTACGCTTGAGCTTAACGAGGCGTACGCCAACGCATACATTGCCGCGCTTAAAAAGCTTTCGGAAAAGTACAAGCTTAAAAACGATTTGAAGCTGTCGTCGGTTGTCAACAACAGTGAACTGTTTACCGTGAAAAAATCCGAGACCGATGAGGAGCGTCTGACGGGGCTTGTATGCCGTACCGTGACCGACGCGATAGACAGTTTTAACACAATGCGTGCCGCCGAAGGCGAAAAGCTTGTGACTGACGTAACCGAACGCGCGGGTTATATTCTCGAAAGGGTTGCCGAGGTTGAAAAGCGTTCGCCCGAAACCGTTAAAGAATACAGGGAGCGACTTGAAAACAAGATAAAAGAACTGCTCGGCGATACAAATGTAGATGAACAGCGCCTGCTTACCGAAACGGCGATATTTGCCGATAAAATCGCGGTGGCGGAGGAAACGGTCAGGCTTCGCAGCCACATTTCCGCGTTGCTTTCGCTTTTTGATACCGGCGGCGATATCGGCAAAAAACTTGATTTCATCGTGCAGGAAATGAACCGTGAAACAAATACTATCGGTTCAAAAGCGCAGGATATCGAAATCGGCAAGATAGTAGTAGATATAAAATCTGAAATAGAAAAAATAAGAGAACAAATTCAGAATATCGAATAAAGGTGGAATTATGAAACTTGTAAATATCGGTTTTGGTAATATGGTGGCGGCAAACCGTATGGTTGCAATAGTAAGCCCTGAGTCCGCGCCGATAAAGCGAATCGTTCAGGATGCAAAAGAGCGCGGCACGCTTATAGACGCAACTCACGGCAGAAGGACCCGCGCTGTCATTATTACAGACAGCGACCATATAATTCTCACCTATCTGCAATCCGAGACCGTTGCAAGCCGAATAATCGAGGATGACGCTATCGATGAAGAGGAGGATGAAAATGAGTAGGGGAAGATTATTTATAATCTCCGGTCCGTCAGGTTCCGGCAAGGATACGCTGATGACCGAACTGTTCAAAATGCGTCCCGAGCTTAAATTTTCAATTTCGTCGATCACGCGCGATATCAGGGAAAACGAAAAGCCGGGTGAAAAATACAATTTTATTACCCGCGAGCAATTTGAGCGGATGATAGATAACGATCAGCTGCTTGAATATAACGTTTTCGTAGGGAACTATTACGGTACGCCGAAAGCACCTGTACTCGCGGCGATAGAAAACGGCGATGACATAATTGTTGAGGTCGATGTAAACGGCGCGGCGCAGATAAGGGAAAAAATGCCGGAATCGACCAGCGTTTTCATACTTCCGCCGTCGTTTGAAGTATTAAAGAGCCGCCTCCAAAAGCGCGGTACCGAGAGTGATGACAAGATAAAAGCAAGACTTGAGTGTGCTCTGGGTGAAATCGCAAGAGCCGGCGAATATGATTACGTTATAGTAAACGACGATTTGCAAAAGGCAGTAAACGAGCTTTCGGATATTATCCGGCTGGACCGCCTGAAATCAGACAGAAATCAAATTCTGATAAACAGTATTTTAGAAAAAGAGAGGTAATTTTTATGCTTAATCCCGCAATCGGTAAACTTATTGACGAATACGACAACCGTTACCGTCTTGTAACCGATATTTCAAAGAGTGCCCGTGAGATTTCCGCGGAAGCGGAAAAAAATGAGGAAATACTCATTGAGAAACCGGTCAGTATCGCCATTAACAAGTTGGCATCGGAAAAAGGTCTTATTTAAGCGGTAAACAAGGACATGTGTAAATTCACGGTTGCCCACGTTGTACTTGACGGCGCGGTCGGCGCTTACGATAAGATATATACCTACGCCGTGCCGGATGAGCTTTTGCAGCGTGCCGCGGCGGGTTGCCGCGTTTGCGTACCGTTTTCACGGTCTAACCGTACGAGGATCGGTCTTATCCTGTCACTCGATACGTGTGATGACGTTTCTGCGTATAAAAACATTGCTTCGGTTGTTGACGATACACCTATACTGAACGCGGAAATGCTTAAAATCTGCGCGTGGCTTCATGACAGTGTCTTTTGCACTTATTTTGACGCCGTTAACGCCATGGTGCCCGCCGGTCTTAAATTCAAGCTGAAAGATTATTATTCGGCAAACGGCGAATTTGCCGACGTTTCACTTCTTGACGGCGGCGAGGCGGAGATTTTCGGGTATTTGTCCGAAAACGGCGAGACCTCCGGCGACAAACTGAGAACCGTTTTTGAAAACTGCGCCGATTTGCTTTTTTCGCTTACTGATAAGTGCGCGGTTATCCATACCGTGACCCCGAAAAGGCAGACGGGTGATTTTACGCGGCGTTATGTCAGAGTAAGCGGGGATGAAGCCGAACCGGCGGTTAAGCTCACACCGCGGCAAAGCGAGGTATACGACGCGGCGCTTGCAGCCGGTGAGGTCAGTATAAAAGAATTGCAGTATTTTACCGGAGCTTCGGTTTCGGTTATAAACTCGCTTGTCGATAAAGGCGTTCTTGAAACCTTTGAAAAGCTTGAATTCCGTATGCCGCCGAGAAATACGGCGCCTGTCAGGTTGCCGGAAATTGATTTGAACGATGAGCAAACCGCGGCGTTTTCCGGACTTAAAGAGCAAATGTTTGCAGGTGCCGGCAAGGTGTCGCTTCTTTACGGTGTTACCGGCAGCGGCAAAACCCGGGTATTTATGAGGCTTGCGGATGAGGCGATAAAATCAAACCGCGGCGTTATAATCATGGTGCCTGAAATTGCTCTTACGCCGCAGATGATAGGACTTTTCGGGTCACGTTACGGCAGCAGGGTAGCGGTATTTCACAGCGCAATGTCCGTAGGTCAGCGTATGGATGAATACAGGCGTATCGTTATGGGTAAGGCGCTTATAGCCATCGGTACCCGCAGCGCCGTATTCGCACCGTTTAAGGACCTTGGACTTATAGTGATTGACGAAGAGCAGGAGCACACCTATAAATCGGAAAAAAGCCCGCGCTTTCACGCGCGCGACATTGCAAAGCTTCGCGTTAAGTATCATAAGGCTCTGCTTTGTCTTTCAAGCGCAACTCCGTCTCTCGAAAGTTTTGCTCTCGCGAAAGCGGGTAAATACGGTCTGTTCAACTTAAAAAACAGATATAACGGGCTTTCGCTTCCCGAGGTAAGCGTGATAAATATGCGAGACGAGCTCGCTGGCGGTAATTCATCGAATATAAGCCGTAAACTGGCGGCGCTGATCGGTGAGCAGCTGGAGGCAAAAAAGCAGTCTATCATACTTCTCAACCGCCGGGGACACAATACCTACGTGTCCTGCCCATCCTGCGGATATGTTGCGACCTGTGATAACTGCAGTATTTCACTTACGTATCATTCGGCGAATAAGCGCCTGATGTGCCATTATTGCGGTTTTTCGGTTCCGTTATATAAAAAATGTCCCGAATGTTCAAACGAGTATCTCACTTTTTCGGGCGCCGGAACACAAAGGATAACGGAGGAGCTGTCAGCGCTGTTTCCGTCGGCTCGGATATTGCGGCTCGACGCCGACAGCACAATGACCCGAAATTCATATTCGATAAATCTCGGCGATTTTGCCGACGGTAAATACGACATCATGGTCGGCACACAAATGGTGGCGAAGGGTCTTGACTTTCCGAACGTTTCACTTGTGGGCGTTATCGGGGCAGACAGGGCGCTTTCCGGCGACGATTACCGCGGGTATGAGCGCACCTTTGATCTGATTACCCAGGTTATCGGGCGCGCCGGCAGGGCTGACGGCAACGGGATAGCGGTTATTCAAACATCGGATACCGACAACCATGTTATTGACCTCGCAAAAAACCAGGATTATGAAGCGTTCTATAATGAAGAAATAATCGACAGAATGAATAAAATTTTTCCGCCGTACTGTGACCTTTGCCTTGTATGGGCGCAGTCGCAAAGCGGCGATTCGGCACAGTCGGCGATATTTGAAATTTTCGGCGCGATTAAAAAAATGATTTCGGGGGATTATTCGGATCTGCATCTTATAATTCTCGGTCCGAACGCGGCGTACGTGCCGAAAGTCGGCGGTAAATACAGATACCGCATGCTGATAAAGTGCAAAAATAACACGCGTTTTCGCGATATGATTTCAAAAGCGTGTGAAGGAATAGGAAAAGGCGATATATCGGTAGGGATAGATATAAATCCCGAAAATATAATTTGAGGAGTTATTATGGCAATTCGTAACATTGTGAAATACGGCGACGACGTTCTTCGCAAAACCTGCCGTTCACAACTGCAGTTTGATAAGCGTCTGCACGTTATACTTGACGATATGGCGCAGACGATGTACGAGGCGCAGGGCGTAGGTCTTGCGGCGCCGCAGGTCGGTATTTTGCGGCGGTTCTGCATTGTAGATGTGGGCGACGGTCTTATTGAGCTTGTAAATCCGGTACTTGTAAGCAGCTCCGGTGAACAAACCGATGAAGAGGGTTGCCTTTCACTGCCCGGCAAATATGCCGAAGTCACGCGACCCATGAACGTAACGGTACGCGCACAGGACAGATTCGGCAAAAACTTTGAAATCTCCGCAAGTGAACTGAAAGCTCGGGCGATACTTCATGAAATGGACCACCTTGACGGTATTCTGTATATCGACAGGGTATGAAAGGGTTGTTTTAATGCGTATAGTTTTTATGGGTACGCCGCAGTACAGCGTGCCGACGGCCTCGGCGCTTCTTGACGCGGGGCACGAGGTTGCCGCGGTATTTTGCCAACCCGATAAGCCGGTCGGAAGAAAACAGATCTTAACACCGCCGCCGGTAAAGACTTTTGCCGTAAGCAGAGGCATTTCGGTTTATCAGCCCGTGACTCTGCGAAACGGTGAGGCGTTCGAAATAATTAAGAGTATAGCGCCCGACGTTATAGTAGTCGTTGCCTACGGCAAGATTCTGCCTAAGGAAATACTTGATTTGCCTAAGTACGGATGTATTAACGGTCACGCGTCACTCCTGCCGAAGCTTCGCGGCGCGTCACCGATACAGTGGGCGATAGTGACGGGTGAGAAAAAAACCGGCGTAACGGTAATGCAGATGGACGAAGGCATGGATACCGGGGACATTCTTTCGGTAATTGAAACGGATATTGCGCCTGACGATACAGCCGGGTCTTTGTTTGAAAAGCTTTCCCTCGTTACCGCCCGGCTCATTTCCAAAACACTGCTTTCGGTTGAGCGGGGAGCCGTTCATCCGATAAGTCAGGACGGCGCTCTTGCAACCTACGCGCCGGTCATTAAAAAGGAAATGGCGCATATTGATTTTTCAAAAAGCGCCGATGATATCTGCAACGCGATTCGCGGTTTCAACCCCTGGCCCTGCGCGTTTTGCTTTATTGACGGCAGACGAATAAAGGTTTTAAGCGCGAAAAAGCAAAGCGGCGGCGACAAACCCGGCATTGTGACTGAAAGCGACGGTAAACTGGTTGTTTCCTGCGGTTTCGGCGGCGCGGTTGAATTATTGACGGTTCAGCCGGAGGGCTCAAAACCGATGTCTGCCGCACAAATGCTTAACGGTAAAAAAATACCGACGGGAACGGTCGTCAGCTGATATGATAAATCAACGAAAAATCGCCCTGGACGCACTGATAGCAGTCGGAGAAAACTACGGATTTTCAAATATCGTCCTTAATAACGCGCTGCAAAGTAATGGCGTGAGCAATGAGGATAAACCTTTTATTACAGCGCTTTTCTACGGCGTTCTTGACAGACGCATGACCGTCGATTACTGCATATCGCGTTTTTTGAAAAAACCGCTTGAAAAAATGGCTCCGGTTACGCTTAACGCGCTTCGTCTCGCGGTGTTTCAGCTCCTGTTTATGGATAGAGTGCCGCAAAGCGCCGCGGTAAACGAATCGGTAAATCTTGTAAAGAACTCAAAAGAACGTTATAACGCCGCTTTTACAAACGCGGTACTCAGGAGTTTTTTGAGAAATAAGCCGGAATTGCCCGGTGACAATTCCGTTTCTTCCCTTAAAATAAGGTATTCGTGCCCCGAATGGATTATTGAAAGTTTTATTAACGATTACGGAACGGACGAAACCGTCGTTTTGCTGGAGCACTTTTTGAGCGTGCCTAAAATCACCGTACGCGTAAACACATCGGCAATCTCCGAGACGGATTTTATTTCGGCGCTCAGCGGCAGGGGCATTAACGTAAGCAGGGCGGAACTTGGCGGTTGTGTAATACTTGACGCCGGCACCGATACTCAATCACTTGAAGAATACAAAAACGGTCTTTTTCACGTTCAGGATATTCCTTCGCAGACCGCCGTCAAAATGCTTGATATTAAGACCGGTGACAGAGTGCTTGATATGTGCGCTTCGCCCGGCGGCAAATCGTTTACCGCCGCACAGTACGCGCTTTGCGGGCAAGTGGTCTCTTGCGATATTCACGAAAACAGGGTAAAGCTGATAAGCGACGGTGCCGCACGTCTTAAACTGAGCAACGTGACCGCTCTTGTGAGGGATTCACGGGTATTCGACGAAACGCTCGGTAAGTTTGATAAGATAATATGCGACGCACCGTGTTCGGGGCTGGGTGTTATACGCCGCAAACCCGAGATTAAGTATAAAAAAGACATCGATTTTTCTCTGCTTCAAAAAACGCAGAGGGAGATTCTCAATAACGCGGTGAACTATCTGAAGGATAACGGCGCACTTCTTTATTCGACCTGCACTTTACGCCGCGGTGAGAATGAGGAAACAGTAGACACCTTTTTGGAAAGTCACAGCGGGTTTGAAAAAACCTTTGAGCATACCTTTTTACCTTCGACCGACAGTACAGACGGCTTTTATTGTGCCGTAATCAAGCGCAGGTGATTTTTTTGAGTTTGACAGACATAAAATCTCTCGATACGGATGAGCTCGGTTCACTGCTCCTTGAAATGGGTGAGCCGTCATATCGCGCCAAGCAGATTTTTGTCTGGTTACAGTCCGGCGTTACCTCGTTCGATGAAATGACAAACATATCAAAAGACCTGCGGAAAAGATTAGGCGAGATATCGTATATTGCGGGAGCCGAGATATATCGCAAATTCGAATCACGGCTTGACGAAACCGTAAAATACGTCTTTCGGCTATACGACGGCGAGTTTATCGAAACGGTTTTAATGAAGTATAAGCACGGATATTCGATTTGCATTTCAACTCAGGTAGGTTGCAATATGGGGTGCAGATTCTGCGCGTCGGGCCTTTTCGGAAAAACGCGCGATTTGACCGCGTCGGAAATGCTTTCGCAGATAACCGCCGTTCAGAAGGACGCCGGCATACGTATTTCAAACGTTGTTATGATGGGTATGGGCGAGCCGCTTGAAAACTTTGATAACTCGGTAAAATTCTTAAAACTCGTAAGTTCCGGCGACGGACTCAATATCGGGCTCAGGCATATTTCGCTTTCTACTTGCGGTTACGTTACCGGCATTGATAAACTTGCCGCCGTAGATTTGCCGATAACGCTTTCTGTTTCGCTTCACGCGCCTTTTGACGATATCAGGGATAAAATAATGCCGGTGAATAAAAAATGGAATATTGAGGCGCTTTTGGCGGCGTGTAAGCGTTATCAGCAGGTGACGACCCGTCGTATTTCTTTCGAGTATGCGCTGATTTCCGGTGTTAATGACAACAGAGTGTGCGCAGAGCAGCTTGCAAAAATCACAAGGGGCATTATGTGCCATATAAATCTTATACCTGCAAATCCGGTTATTGAAAACTCGTTTTCAAAACCTGACGATAAAACCATCAACAATTTCAAAGATCTTCTGATCTCCTTTGGCTTGACCGCAACTGTGCGACGGACGCTCGGCGCGGATATCGAAGCGTCCTGCGGTCAACTGAGAAAGAAAATCAGAGAGGAGTCAAACGGTGCAATTATTCAGTAAAACCGACGTCGGTAAGGTTCGCCTGACAAATCAGGACTGTGTTGACGCTTTTATGCTCACCGATAACGTCGCTTTCGCTATTGTTTGTGACGGAATGGGCGGAGCAAACGGCGGTGACATTGCGAGCACTACCGCGGTCAGGAGCATTTCGGAGTATGTAAAGAAGTCTTATTCCGAAAAAATGAATAACGAAAAAACGGCTCAGCTGCTCAAAAACGCGATTTCCTCGGCAAACCTTGATGTTTTTGCGCTCGCGGAGTCGGACAATTCGCTTCAAGGTATGGGGACGACCGTTGTTGCGGCTGTCGTTACTCAAAGTTACGCGGTTATTTGCCATGTCGGCGACAGCAGGGCATACCTCATAAACGACGCGGTTATTCAGCTTACAACCGATCATTCGATAGTCCAGTCGCTCATCGAAAGCGGCGAGCTTACGCTCGACGAGGCGAAAACCCATCCCGAAAAGAACGTTATAACACGCGCACTCGGCGTTGAGGAAAACATTTTCCCCGATTATTGCGTTGTTCCTCTCAAACCGACGGATAGTGTACTCCTTTGCTCGGACGGTCTGACAAACTATGTTGATTCCGCAGATATTCTGAGCACTTTCGCAGAAAATAATATGGAAAATGTTGCCGACATACTGATTTCGGCGGCAAATTCAAACGGCGGCGGCGATAATATTTCAGTAGTTATCGTATCGCAGAACAGAGGGTGATTTTATGGATAAATACGTAGGAAAGCGCCTTGACGGCAGATATGAAATTGAGGAAATAATCGGCGTCGGCGGTATGGCGGTCGTTTATAAGGCGTACGATAACGTCGAAAACCGTACGGTCGCTTTGAAAATACTCAAAGACGAATTCGTCGGAAATACCGATTTTATCAGACGTTTCAAAAACGAATCAAAGGCGATAGCAATGCTTTCGCACCCGAATATCGTTAAGGTTTACGACGTAAGCTTCGGTGATCTGATACAGTATATCGTTATGGAATATATAGACGGTATCACGCTTAAAGAGTATATCGAAAGCAGGGGAAGTCTGCGCTGGAACGACGCCGTGTACTTTACAACGCAGATACTCCGCGGACTTCAGCACGCGCATGATAAAGGCATAATCCACCGTGACGTTAAGCCGCAGAATATTATGGTTTTATCAGACGGCACGATAAAGGTGACCGACTTCGGTATCGCCCGTTTTGCCCGCGGCGACCAGCGCACTGTGACCGATATGGCTATCGGTTCCGTGCACTATATAAGTCCGGAACAGGCAAGGGGAGATAAGACCGACGAAAAAGCCGACATATACTCCGTCGGCGTTATGCTCTATGAAATGCTGACCGGCAAGCTTCCGTTTGACGCGGACAGCGCGGTATCGGTCGCTATTATGCAGCTCCAGCGCGACCCGCAGCTGCCGACGGAAATTAACCCCTCGATACCGATAGGGCTTGAACAGATAACCATGCAGGCGATGCAGAAGGCCTGTGAGCGCAGGTATCAGTCCGCCGCGGAAATGCTCTGCGACCTTGAAATACTCAAAAAAGACCCCTCCGCCACTTTCGGTCATTCTTATTTTGTTGATAAATCGCCTACAAAGTATATTGACGCGCTGTCTTCGACTCCCGCCGCGTTGACGGAGGTTGACGATGATGACGACGAGGCGCTCGCGGCGTCAAAAAAGAACAGGATGATTGTTCCTATTCTTTCGGGCGTGGCGGTGGCGCTGATAGCGGCGATAGTCGTCCTCGGTATCATCTTTGTTCCGAAGCTTGTGGGAGGCACCGGCAAGGAAATCGATGTACCTGATTTTGAAGGGAAGACCGTCGAAGAAATCAAGGCGAGTAAGGATTACGATTTATTCTCCGTAGAGTGGAAATATGAGGCGAACGACGCTCCCGCGGGCACTGTTTTCAACCAGTCTCCAAACGGCGGCAGGAAAGCCAAAAAAGGCGAAAAGCTTACGCTTTATGTAAGTCAGGGCCCCGACGCAGTTAAGGTTCCCGACGTTATGGGAACCGAAGAGGTCTACGCCAAGACTCAGCTTACGACTCTTGTCTCGGAAGAGGATATTGTCGTAGAGTACGAGCAGAGTGACGAGTTTGACAAGGGTATGGTAATTCGTACCGAACCCGGCGCGGGCGAGTTGATTTCCAAGGGCACCAAGATTAAAGTGTATGTGAGTATGGGAATTGAAACTCCCCCTAAGAGCGTTCCAAATGTAATCAGCAATCAATACGATTACGCAAAGAAAACTATTGATGAAGCCGGATTAAAGTGCGAAAAAATCGATTATACGCTGAAAGAAGGCGACAAATATTATCCGGCAGGCTGCGTTGTAAAACAAGACCCGGACCCGAATGAGCTCGCAATGGTCGGTGAAGACACGGTTATAAAGCTGGAGGTGGCGACCGGTCAGATTAAGTTTAACCTTAAGATTCTCGCAAGTAATCTTCCCGATGATTTTGATTATCAGGCGGGTACTACCGTTTCGGTATGGAACGGCGACACAAAGCTTGCTGAAAAAGCCATGAAATCACCGGCAGATGTGTTATTTACCGATTTGACGGTTGATAACGTTACTGTCAATTCACCTTCGTTCACCGCTTTTATCAAACTGAAATCATCCGAGGGTTACGATACGGTAATGTCCTTTGAAGTGAAACTCATTAAGAACTCAAAAATTGTAACAGAGCTTGGCAGTGCGGAACACTATTATGATTATCACAAAAAGGCACAGGAAGAGCCGATTACCGAGCCCGATACCTGATTATGAGAGATTCAAACGCATATAAAAGCGGTAAAATCGTAAAAACTATTTCGGGATTCTATTACGTTGACGACGGCGAAAATATTTTTGAATGTAAAGCGCGGGGAATTTTTCGGCACACGAAAATTTCCCCGACTGTCGGTGATACGGTCAATTTTTCCGTAACCGATGAGCTTAAAGGCGTGCTTGAAGAGGTTTTGCCGCGCAGAAATTATCTCGACCGCCCGAGTATCGCGAACGTTGATAAGATTTTAATCGTTTCATCATTTGAAAACCCTTCGCCCGATACTTATCTTATCGACAGACTCTCCGCGATAGCGGTTTATAACGGAATAGTTCCGGTAATTGTATTCAATAAGTCCGACACAGGTGATTTTACCGAATTTGAGCGCATATATAAAAACGCGGGCTTTGCCACATACGTTGTCAGCGCCGTTGACGGCGACTCTCTTTCTTTGCTGCTTACGGAATTTGACGGTTGCACCTGCGTAATGGCGGGCAACAGCGGCGTAGGGAAATCAAGTCTTATCAACGCGCTTTTTCCGGGTTTTGAGCTTAAAACCGGCGAAGTCAGTACCGCTTTGGGGCGCGGCAGGCACACCACACGGCATACGGAACTGTTAAAATGCGGTAAATCGGGATTTGTCGCCGATACGCCGGGTTTTTCCTCTATCGAGCCGAATTGCGACGCCAATCTCAAAGATAAGCTTTCGGAGTGTTTCCCCGATATCCTGCCTTACACCGATAACTGCCGTTTTACATCCTGTACTCACACATGTGAGAAGGGGTGCGGCGTTTTGGAAGCGCTTGCAGCCGGCAAAATTGAAAAAACGCGTTTTGCGAGCTACGCGGCGCTTATGAACGAATTGAAGAATAACGCGTACCGTTATAGGAACAAAGGATGATTGCATGACTTTTCCCAGTATACTTTTAATCGCCGTCGGTCTTTCAATGGACGCTTTTGCCGTATCCGTATGCAAAGGCTTGAAAATGCGGAAAATCGACTACGGAAAAACACTCTTGATTGGGCTGTTTTTCGGCGGATTTCAAGCAATAATGCCGCTTATCGGTTGGCTTATCGGCTTGAAGTTTCAAAGGTTTATTGAAAGATACGATCACTGGGTTGCGTTCCTGCTTCTGGCAATTATAGGCGGTAAAATGATTTACGAGTCCTTTAAGCCGGACGACGATGATGACGATCCTTCTTTCTCGATATCCGAGTTGTTTGTTTTGGCGGTCGCGACGAGTATCGACGCGTTAGCGGTAGGCATTGCCTTCGCCATGTTCAGGGAAGTTAATATTCTTTATTCGATTTCGGTAATCGGGTCAATCACCTTTATTTTATCAGTCGCCGGCGTGGCGATAGGCAACAGATTCGGTTCGGTTTACAAGAATAAAGCGGAGCTTGCCGGCGGAATCATTCTTGTGCTTCTGGGATTAAAAATACTGCTTGAACATCTCGGACTTGTCAGGACGGTTTTCTGATGGGCGTAAAACTCAAAAACATACTGAAAACCGCCTACGATGTTTATCCGATATTTAACCGTCCGATGGCTGTGTGCGCAGTAATGTGCATAGCCGCGATTTTATATCTCTTTAACCATGTAAGCGTTTCATACTCAATATTTTTGCTGTTTCTTATCATTCTCGCCGCGGTCTGCGCCGTAACGCGCAGTTTTAAGGCGGTTATGATTTCCGTCTTGTTTCTCGCGGTCTGCGCCTCGGCGTTAAACGAATTTTTCAAAATTGACGAGCTTAACCGTCTGGACGGACAAACCGTTCAAACGGTATTCGCGGCGGTCGAGGACTCAACGGATACCGAAAAGGTCTCAAAGGTCACGGTTTATGCCGCAGGCGACAAAACGATACCCGCAAACACAAAATTTGTTTTATACTGGTTTGACGGTAAGAAGATCAGATGCGGCGATAAATTCAAGGCGACGGTAAAACTGACGTTGCTTAAAGACGATGAGTATAAAAGCTATAACTACGGCAATTCGGTGTATATGAATTCACGCCTTATTGAAATAAACGAAAGCTATAAGCCGAATGCCTTGTTTTATAAAATCGGTAAGGTCAGGAATTACATAGTCAGCACGCTTGACAGTCGTTTTCCGAAAAGTGTTTCAAGTATTCTTATTGCGCTGAATACCGGCGACCGCGATTACTTGTCGCCTGAATTTTATGAAGACGTACTTGTGTGCGGTGTAAGTCACGTTATGGTTGTTTCCGGCCTTCATATATCTATTATTCTCGGCTTGCTTTTCGGCCTTATCGAGCGCGTTTTCTATAACCGATACCTGAAAGCTGTTTGCTCGCTCGGAATACTTTTTCTTATCGCCGCGATGTGCGGCTTTACACAGTCGGTACTCAGAGCGGCTCTGATGTTTGTTTTCTTTGTTCTGGCACCGGTATTCATGCGCCGGAACGACCCGCTCAATTCACTCGGCGCGGCGGTTGTTCTTATGCTCTTTATTAGTCCGCTTTGTATCTTCAGCGTTGCTTTTTTGCTTTCGGTTACGTCTACGGCGGCGGTGGTTTGGATAGCGCCGTTTTATACAGAACTGATAACAAGGAGACTGTTTATAAAAAACCGTTTTGCCATAAGCACAGTCAGCGTATTTACGGTTTCCGTTTCGGCAATGATTTTTACCGCTCCCGTCTCAATGTCGGTTTTCAATACGGTGTCTTTGCTTTCACCGGTTACTTTTCTTCTTATAACCTTTCCGGTTACCTTTGCGCTTGAATTTAATACATCGGCACTGCTCCTTTCCGCAATTCCCGGCGTACGCGTGCTTTCTGTGCCGTTGTTTTTCATTTCGGGACTTTGCGCCCGTTATATAAGGTTTATTGTCGAAAAGCTCGGGCTTCTCGATTTTATGCTTATAAAAGCTGATATATATCAATTCCTGATTTCACTGTTCCTGATATTTGCCCTGATAAACGGTATGTATTTATGCAAATTCTACCGAAAAATGCTTAAAAGAAATCAGTTAAAGGAGGTGAGGCAACATGGCGGAAATATACGAGGAGGCGTTGAAAAAAAGCCTTCAAAGCGGGCTGATTAAGCCCGTATATATCCTTTTCGGTGACGACGGTTATCTGATAAATCACTACCAGGATGTGATTATTTTGAAGACCTGCGGAAAGGATAACGATTTTGATTTGCAAAAACTTGAAAGGGAAGTTGACCTGAGCATACCGTTTGACTTTCTGAATCAGTTTCCTATGATGGGGGATCGCAAATGCGTTATACTCGCGGATTATAATTTCGAGTCGGCTTCAGCCGAGGATTTTGACCGCCTTATTGCTCTCGCTTCCGATGATTACGTTTTTTCAACTCTCGTCCTCGTTTTTGAGGACATACCTTTTGATCCGAAAAAATCTTCAAAGGCGTCCAAATTAGCGGCAGCCGCGGAAAGGTGCGGCGGATGTGTCGTCCGCCTTAATCACAGAAGCGGCAATGACCTTGCGAAAATGCTGGTCACAGGTGCGAAAAAGAGAGGTTTGGCGCTTGATATTTCAGTCGCAAAGTATATGATTGAAACTTGCGGTACGGATATTAACACGCTTTCGGGTGAACTTGAAAAGGTGTGCAGGTATGTCGGCGAAGGTGTGATAAGTAAGGCTGATATCGATGATTCCTGTATCAAAACGGTTGACGCCGTGATATACGATTACACCGCAAAACTCATTATGTGCGATACACTTTCCGCAATAAACAAACTGAATGATTTGCTTTATATGCGCTTGGAGCCGGTAGTGATACTCTTTACCGCCGCCTCGGCATTTATAGATATGGCACGGGTAAACGCCGCTAAGAAATCTCACGTCGCGCTTTCTGACGTTGCAAAGGACTTTTCATATTCCGAGAACAAATCGTTTCTGCTCACAAAAGCCGCAAACAATTTAAGCAGGTTTAATGACAGTAAGTTAAATCTTTGCCTCGCGGCGATACTCGACGCCGACAGAATGCTTAAAAGTTATTCTTATGATGCAAAAACGGTGCTTGAACAGATGACGGTGAAAATAATATACATTATTGCAAACGGTGAAGAAATTGATAAGAATTGACAGCGTTGTTATAGTGGAAGGCAAATATGATAAAATAACACTTGAAAACATAATTGACGCAACGATTGTTACGACCGACGGTTTCGGGATTTACAGAAACCGCAATAAGCGCGAGCTGATACGCGTTTTATGTGAAAAGAACGGCGCGGTCATCATCACGGATTCGGATAGTGCCGGTATGCAGATAAGGTCTTTCATTAAAAGCTTTTGTGACAGTGAAAGGATAGTAAATGTTTATTTGCCGCAAATAGTCGGTAAGGAAAAAAGAAAAGCGACGCCGTCAAAGCAGGGCTTTCTGGGGCTTGAAGGAATGGACGCCGACGTTATCCTTTCCGCGCTTGAAAAAAGCGGCATAACAGCCAAAAGCGTGCAAAAAACGGATAAAATAACGAAAACCGATTTATATCGCGCGGGGCTTTCCGGAAAAACTGACAGCAGTCTTGAAAGGGCGCGCTTTATGAAGTTTGTCGGTTTGCCGACGGGGCTGTCTTCCAACGCTTTTCTTGATGCGCTTAATTCACTTTTTACCGTTGAAACATTTAATTTGGAGGTAGAGAAATGGCGTCTGCAACAAGCCAAAAATTAAAATTGCTTCATATTATCGAAATACTTAAAGAATATTCCGATGAGGATTTTCCGGTATCGGCGGCGTTTATAATAGAAAAGTTGAGGCTTTACGGTATAAACGCCGAAAGAAAGGCGATTTACGACGACGTCGACTGCCTTATAGATTTCGGATATGATATCATAAAGGTAAAGTCGCCGAGGCCGGGATATATACTCGGCGAACGCGATTTTGAACTGCCGGAGATATATCTTCTTGAAGACGCGGTGCGTACGGCGCATTTTATCACTGAGAAGAAGACGCGTGATTTGTGCACAAAGCTTGACGGAATGCTGAGCCGGCACCAGCTTGAACGCAACGCCAGGGATATTTATATTAACACTGACGCTAAAACAAAAAACGAATCTATTTTTTACAATATTGATACGATTTCCCGCGCCATTGCGAATCATCGCAAAATCTCCTACAAATACGGCGTGCGTGAACTGAAGGGCAGGGAGATAGTCACGGTTTACAAAGAGCGTAAGGTCAATCCCTATGCCATGACATGGCAGGACGACCATTACTATCTTATAGGTAATTACGATAAGTATGATAATCTTGTACATTTACGTATCGACCGTATGAAAAACGTAGAGCAGACCGAAGAAAAAGCGCGCTATTTCGGTGAGGTGAGCAAGTACACCGATTCTTTTAACGTTGCCGATTACACCAAGAGTTTGTTTGATATGTTTTCCGGCATAAGGCAGAGCGTTCATCTCAAATGCGCGAAAACCATACTTGAACAAATCGTTGACCGTTTCGGTGATAAAATATTTGTCTCAAACGTCACCGACGAGCATTTTGAAATCGACGTTGAATGTGCGGTGAGTCCCGCTCTTTGCACATGGCTTTTCGGCTACGGCGGCGACATTGAAGTGATTTCGCCCGACTCACTGCGCGCTATGATGCGTGAAAGGGCGGAAAATATAGAAAAAATATATAAATAATGCTTGCACTGCGAAGACTTTTGTGATATAATCTATCGGCTGACGTATGTCGGCAAAAAAATACACACATTTCATTTGCATCGGTAGAGGTGCGGCTTTTGATACAGGGCTGTTACCGGCACGCGGATGAAATGGAGGGAAAACCTCAGGAGGAATTTATTATGGCAGTTGTATCAATGAAGCAGCTCCTTGAAGCCGGTGTTCACTTCGGACATCAGACAAGGCGCTGGAACCCCAAAATGGCTCAGTATATTTTTACCGAGCGCAACGGTATCTACATTATCGACCTTCAAAAGACCGTCAAGAAGCTTAACGAGGCATATTTATTTGCCCGTGACATAGCGGCTGACGGCGGCGATATCCTTTTCGTAGGTACCAAAAAACAGGCGCAGGATTCTGTTAAAGAAGAAGCAGAGCACTGCGGTATGCCTTATGTTAACGCCCGCTGGCTCGGCGGTATGCTTACGAATTTCAGCACTATTCGTACCCGTATCGGTCGCTTGAACCAGTTGCGCGCTATGAGGGATGACGGTACTTTTGACCTTCTCCCCAAAAAAGAAGTTGTTAAGCTTGAACTTGAAATCGAGAAGCTTGAAAAGTTCATCGGCGGCATCCAGAATATGGAGAGACTGCCCGGCGCACTTTTCATAGTTGACCCGCATAAAGAGAGAATCGCCGTTGCTGAGGCAAAGAAACTCGGCATTCCGATTATTGCTATCGTAGATACAAACTGCGATCCTGATGAGATCGACGCGGTCATTCCCGGCAACGATGACGCTATCCGTGCCGTTAAGCTTATTTCCGAAACCATTGCCGCCGCGGTTATTGAAGGCAGACAGGGTGAGGAATTCGGCGCAGCCGCCAAGGATGACGACAACGACGACGCAGAAACGGATGAGGAAACTCCCGATACCGCCGAGGAGTCCGGTGAGACTGCCGAGGCCGCTGAATAATACTGTTTCATAGGAGGAAATTATCATGGCATTTACCGCTAAAGATGTTCAGGCGCTCCGTGAGAAAACCGGTTGCGGTATGATGGACTGTAAAAAGGCACTTACCGAAACAAACGGCGATATGGATGCCGCCGCTGATTATTTAAGAGAAAAAGGTCTTGCTTCACAGGCGAAAAAGGCCGGCAGAATTGCCGCCGAGGGTACTGTTTGCGCGATTTGCGAGAACGGCGTAGGCGCTGTTGTTGAGATTAACGCGGAGACTGACTTTGTCGCCGGAGGCGAAGAATTCAAGGCGTTGGCGCTTAACGTTGCTAAAATTGTTGCGGCGCAGAATCCTGCCGATCTCGACGCGCTCCTTAAATGCAGCGATAACGGTCAGACCGTTGAAGAGATGGTTCAGGAGTTATTCCTTAAGGTTCGCGAAAATATCAAGGTTCGCCGTTTTGCACGCTATGAGGGCAAGGTCGTCACCTATGTTCACGCGGGCGGTAAAATAGGCGTTATGGTAAACTTTGATACCGAGCTTGACGCCGACAACGCGGACTTTATCACAATGGGCAAAAACGTTGCCATGCAGATAGCGGCTATGAACCCCGGATATCTTGATGAGGCTTCGGTTCCCGCCGATGTTATCGAGAAAGAAAAAGGAATACTCATTGCGCAGATGAAAGAGGATCCCAAGATGGCTAACAAGCCGGATATGGTACTCGGAAAAATTGTTGAGGGTAAAATCGGCAAGTTCTACAAGGAAAACTGCCTTGTTGAACAGCAGTACGTTATTGATAACGAGCTTACCGTCGGTAAATACGTTGAAAAGACCGCTAAAGAGCTTGGTAAGGATATCAAAATCATATCTTTCGTTCGCTTTGAAAAGGGCGAGGGTATCGAAAAGCGCGTTGATGATTTTGCCGCGGAAGTTGCAAGCATGATTAAATAACATAAAGCGTCTGACTTGTAAAGTCAGGCGCTTTTGTATCAGTTTACAAAACACTGTCGGATATTTCCTGAAAAGGAACGTCCGGCAGTGTTTTTATTCAGTTTTAAGCGTTTCTTCGATAAAACGTTGACACACCTGGGATAAGTAATGATTTTTCTTTACATAAAAGAATACGTTTCTTTCGGTTTCTGCGTCGCTAAGGCAGTAATAGCAAAGGCGCGGGCTTGAATCAAGATGTTTGATGAGCGTGTCGCTTACAAACGAAATGCCAATACCTGTGCTGGAAATATTAAATGCCGTAAGTTGTTGATCTAAACGGAATCTTACTTTAGGAGTTATTTTATGCTTTTTAAAAAGCATTTCGGCGCGACTGCCTGTATCGTTACCGCTGTTGAGCAGTATAAACGGTTCATCGCGGAAGTCGTTTAGAGAAACACCCTGTTGACATTTATAATCAATGCCGTTTTTGACATCCTGCGCTGTCATACTGAATTCTCTGAGCTTTTTGTTTATTGAAAAGCTTTCAGGAACCGCCAGTAGTAAACGCTCAGTGTTGAGGACTGTGGCTTTAATTAAATCATCCTTAATAATCGCATTGTCAATAACTATGTCGAGAACGCCCGTATGTAGCTTCTCAAGCAATATTTCCGTACTGTTTTCAAAAATTTCAAAATCAATATGTGAGTATTTACTGTGAAATTCGGCAACCATACGAGGTATCATAAAAGACGAGAAAAAGCTGCTGCCGCCGATTTTTACGGTCCCCGCTAAAATATGGTAGTGATCGCTTACATACTGCGCGAATGCTCGCTCACTTTCTTTGATTTGAAGTGCATATTTCAAATATTCACGACCTGCCTCAGTCAGTGAGATAGGCGTGGTGGTACGGTCGAACAGCGGTACCGAGATTTTTTCTTCAATACGTTTCACCGAAGCACTGAGCGAGGGCTGAGAGATATATAATTGTTTTGCCGCCTTTGAAAAACTGCCTTCACGCGCAACCGTGATTATGTAATCTTTGTTTTCAAACATAATAAACACCCATAATTATTAAGTTATATAAAATATATTTTAATATGTATTTGATTATATCATGCCGAGGCGTTATAATCAAGAAAAATGTGGATGGAGAAGGAAAAAATGAAAGAATACAGAACGGAACGCGATTTTATTGGAGAACGTAAAGTGCCGGCAAAGGCATATTACGGCATACAAGCGCTGCGGGCATCGGAAAACTTTCGGATATCAGGCAGTCATGAGCATCCGATAATGATACAGAGCATGGTCGAGATCAAAATGGCGGCTGCAATAACGAATATGAATGCCGGCAGATTAAAAAAAGACATCGGTGAAGCAATAGTTGCCGCTTGCCGTGAGATCAAATCCGGTAAACTGAACGATCAGTTTATCGTTGACCCTGTTCAAGGCGGTGCGGGTACGTCGCTTAATATGAACGCAAATGAGGTTATAGCAAACAGAGCGCTGGAAATCTTGGGTGAAGAGAAAGGAAACTACAGAATTGTTCATCCAAACGACCATGTAAACTGCGGGCAATCTACAAATGACGTATATCCGAGCGCCGGCAGACTCACTGCAATACGCCTTTTGCATAAATGTATAAAGGAACTTGAGAGGCTTCATGCGGCGTGGGCGGAAAAATCAAAACAGGCGGGCGATGTTATCGAACTCGGCCGCACCGAACTGCAAGACGCCGTGCCGATTCGTTTCTGCGAGGTTTTTCATGCGTACGGCTCATCCGTTGAGCGTGATATAGACCGGTTTAAAAGCGCTATTCGCGCGTTATCGGTTTTAAATATGGGCGGAACCGCAATAGGTACCGGTATTACGGCGGATCCTGATTATAAAGAAAAAATCGTTCCGGTTTTATCGGAGCTTACGGGTATTGAATTTGTGCAGGCGGATGATATGGTGGATGCGACCCAAAACGCCGACAGTTTGGTTTATGTATCCGGAATTGTAAAGTCATGCGCTGTAACGTTATCCAAGATCGCGCATGATATCCGTCTTTTGTCATCGGGACCACGTGCGGGCTTTGGAGAATTGAGATTAGAGCCGAAACAAAACGGTTCATCAATCATGCCGGGTAAGGTAAATCCGGTTATTCCCGAATTGATAAACGAGATTGCTTTTCAAATCATAGGTAACGATACAGTTGTAACGCACGCCGCTGAGGCGGGTCAGCTTGAATTAAACGCGTTCGAGCCGATAATATTTCATGCGCTTTTTAATTCGCTTGACTTTTTAATTAACGGAATATCAGCGTTTGTCACCTGTGTTGACACTTTAGCGGTTGATGAAAGACAATGCCGCGAAAACCTCGATCAGAGTGTATGGCTCGCCACAGCGATCAGCCCGTATGTCGGATATGACGAGGCTTCAAAGTATGCAAAACGTGCGCTTAAAGAAAACAAAAAAGTTTCAGAAATTTTGATATCCGAGAAAAGATTCACCGAGGATGAATTGGAAAAAATATTAAATAAATCAGTATAATACTTTTGAACAGAAAACGCGGAGAGGCATCGCCTCTCCGCGTTTTAACGGTTATGTTGATCTGGTTAAAGAACTTCGCCGGTCGCGATAATATCAACGCCGGTGCCGCAGACGTCCTTTATAAGCACGTCGCCTCTTTTTACCGGTGCCGTGAGATCGAGCTTTCTGATTTCATCCATGCAGTCGAAGAGTTTATCTTTCGGTACGGGTGTTCTGCTCCTTACGGCTACGAGCAAAGATTTCGCGTTCTTAACCTTCGCGGTAGAGGTAAGTATTCTCACAGGAGAGATAAACTCGTTTTCAGCGTAAAGCTTGCCGCGGGGGCAGGAAAAGCCTTCAATTTTTGTTATGGTGCCGTTTTCGCCTTCAACGTGGATCGTACAACCGGTAGGGCATACGGTACAAATGATTTCTTTTGTCATAGTTATGCCTCCTTGACAGAAACTTTAAGCGAAGAAATATTTTTAACGCTTACTGTTGCCTTTTCCATTTCGCCGGGGTTAACCTTGATCGCTTTGCGGCTGAAAAGTACGTTTTCACCGTCGGTAACGGTTATAACAACGCCTTTCTGCGGCTTCATAACGCGGAAGTAAAGGTCTACTTTTTCATCCGCCGGAATTACTGCCTGCGGGCAGACGTATCTTACGTTTTCACCGGTTTCTACCGTGACGGCGGCTTTCTTTTTGAGTTTGCCTGCCGCGTAAAGCGCCGCGGCGGCGCCCGCCTTTTTACTCTCGGCTGAAACATTATCAACAAGGTCGTTTACATGTACGACGTTTCCGCACGCAAAAACGCTCTCGATTGAAGTCTGCATATACTGGTTAACCTTTGGTCCCTTTGTTACGGGGTTTATCTCGATTCCGGCGTTGTTTGTAAGCTCGTTTTCGGGAATAAGACCTACCGACAAAAGCAAAGTATCGCACTCAATTTCGCGAGCGGTGGACATTATAGGCTTCTTATTCTCGTCAACTTCGGCTATAACAACGCTTTCTACGCGGTCGTTGCCCTTGATATTGACAACAGTGTGCGACAGCAAAAGCGGGATACCGAAATCGTCAAGACACTGCACGCGGTTACGTGTGAGGCCCGCGAGGAAGTCCATAATCT
Organism: Clostridiaceae bacterium; assembly: GCA_016287385.1. Classification (GTDB taxonomy): domain Bacteria; phylum Bacillota; class Clostridia; order Oscillospirales; family Acutalibacteraceae; genus UBA737. The sequence continues at coordinate 75,533 of JAEEWM010000004.1, forward strand.
CGACAACAGCCTCAACCTTTGCACCTTCAAGGGTCATACGGCGCGCCATTATCATACCGATATCGCCCGAACCCAGAATAACTACCTTTTTACCGACCATTTCATTCTGGCGGTTAATAAGGCGCTGTGCGGTTCCGGCGGTATAAACGCCCGCGGGACGGGTACCGGGGATCATTATATTTGCTCTTGTCCTTTCCCTGCAACCCATTGCGAGAATTATCGCCTTTGCGGTGATTTCGCATACGCCGTACTCGGAATTTATGCAGGTGACAGTCTTTGCGCCGACTTCAAGCACCATAGAGTTTAGAAGTGTGTTAACGCCGAGTTCTTTTGCTACAATGACAAATCTGCCGTAGTATTCGGGGCCGGTCAATTCTTCATTGAAAAGTTTAAGACCGAAGCCCGGATGTATACACTGCTGTAAAATACCGCCGAGCGCCTCGTCGCGTTCAACTATAAGTACATTTTCCGCGCCGTTCTGCTTTGCCGAAACCGCCGCCGCAAGACCGGCAGGGCCGCCGCCTACGACGCAAACATCACATTCAATTTTGTACATTGCGACACCTTATTTAACCTTTCCGCAAACCATATATGATTTGCTGTTGTTCTTGCGAATTTCCTTCGGGTCTACGTTTAACTCGCGCGCGAGTATCTCAATGACCTTCGGCCCGCAGAAGCCGCCCTGGCATCTGCCCATACCCGCACGGAGTCTGCGTTTTATGGCGTCAACGGTAGTCGCGGGGATGGGGGAGTGGATGGCGTCTACTATTTCGCCTTCGGTAACGCTTTCGCAGCGGCAAACGATATTGCCGTAAAGCGGATTTTCAAGAATCTTTTTATGCTGTTCTTCCTTCGAAAGCTCTCGCATACAAACGATACCCTTGCGCTTTTCAATGAAGTCGTCCTTGAATTCCATTTTAAGACCGATTTCACGTAAAAGGTTGGCAACGTAGCCGCCCACGGAAATCGAATTTGTAAGACCTGTTGAGCGAACGCCGGAAAGGTTTACATAATGCTTGACGTCGTCATACACGTCAATATTAAGACCCTCGGGGTTGCGATTTGGACGCAGGCCGCAGAACTGGGTAATTGTATCCTGCAGCTTAACGCCGGGTATGAGCTTCTGTACGTCTACGCGTATTGAATCGAGACCCTCGGTATTTGTCGACTTATCGTACTTGTCGGGCAGATCCTCGGCGGTAGGACCGACAAGCATATTACCGTCAATAGTGGGAGTCATCAGTTTGCCTTTGGTAATCTTAGTCGGGATAGGCAATACAATGTGGTTGACCTTGCAGGAAGTGTTTTTGTCAAGTATATAGAACTGACCTTTACGCGGAACAACCGTATAATCGAATTTGCCGACCATGTTGGCTATATCATCGCAGAAAAGACCCGCGGCGTTTACTATGTAATCAGCCTCAATATATCCTTTGGTTGTTTCCGCGCCTACGACTTTGTCGCCATCCTTGCGTATGCCGGTGACCTCGGTGTTCAGCATGAATTTTGCACCGTTTGCGACGGCGTTTTCAGCCATTGCAACAACGTAAATAAACGGGTCGATAATACTTTCTCTCGGAATGAATAAGCCGCCCTTAACTTCGGGGTTAATGTTGGGTTCGATTTCGAGTATTTTTTCTTTTGATAGATACTCGACATCATAAACACGGTTTTTGAGCGCTTTTTCCTTTATCTCCGGGAGTTGGGCAAACTGTTCGTCTGTAATTGCCGGTAAAATCGCACCGATGCGCTTGAAGGGAATATCAAGATCCTTTGTCAGCTTATCGTATTGCGGGTTTGCCGAAACCACAAGCTCCGATTCAAGGGAACCCGGCTTTGCGTCATAACCGGTATGAATAATAGCCGAATTGCTCTTTGAACAGTCGCCGCCTACGTCCTCGCGCTTATCAACGCAAATGACGTTAAGACGGTACTTTGTAAGCTCTCTCGTGATAGCAGTACCGACAGCGCCGGCGCCGATAACCAAAACATCTGCTTTCATTGCGATGCCTCCTAATAATTATTATGTGTTAATTTTATAACAAACAGATCGAATTGTCAATAGTTTCACAAACTTTTTAAAAAAATATTGATTTTTTATTCAAAGCGTAGTATAATACACGAATAATTAACATAAGTTTTGACATATTCATATATCTATGTCAAAATTTTAAGATAGGGGAGTGTTGAAATGGGAGCTTTTTTCCCGGCACAGGTACAGTTCGGCTTTGATGTGCTGAAAGAGTCTTTTTCATGGGATGTATTGAAGTACGATCTGCTCAAATTATTGGTTTCCGTGGTTTTCGGCGCGGTGATAGGAAGCGAGCGTTCGCGTCACGGCAGAGCGGCAGGTATGCGTACGCATATACTCGTTTGTCTCGGCGCGTGTATGACGTCGATGACAAGTATTTTTGTTTCGGATATGCTTATGCACCAGGGCGACGTTTTGCGTATACCCGCCCAGGTCATTTCCGGTATCGGTTTTTTGGGCGCCGGTATGATCATACTTAAAAGCAATAATGTTATTACGGGTCTTACAACCGCGGCGGGTATCTGGGCGACCGGCGTTATCGGTATAGCCGTAGGTTACGGCTTCTTTACGGGCGCGATGTTCAGTGTGATACTTTTCCTTATCACCATAACGCTGTTCTCGAAGTTTGAACGCAGAAAAAGACTGGCGCAGGTATTCTATGTGGAAATCGGAGATATGTATCAGACTAACCGCATAATGAAAGAAATATCCGCGCTGATAGACAGTGAGTTTACCATACGTACAATGCCGCCGCGCAGTGAGAAGAGCGGTAATATCGGACTCAACGTGGTTATTGAGCGCCGCGGCAATCTTACGGTTGAGGAAATCTGCGGCATAAAGGACGTTGTTTTTGCCATTGAGGACTGATTTCCCGATATATAAAACGCTGAAATTGCAGTTGCATTTTCAGCGTTTTTTTGTGCTTTACAGTTGATTTTTTCAAATTTTTGATATAAAATATTCTGTAATAAAAACATATTCGGGGTGGTTGTATGAACATTGAAGAGTATATCGGTGCAGGCGGTGAAAAACCGCTTGACAATATTGTTTTTGACGGCGGCTTTGCCCGCGTGTTCAGAACAATAGGTTGCGTAGGCGACAGTCTTTCTTCCGGCGAATACGAATCAAGTGACGAAAACGGAAATAAAGGCTATCACGATTATTATGAATACTCGTGGGGTCAGTATATGGCGCGAAACGCCGGCATTAACGTTTATAACTTTTCGCGCGGCGGGATGACCGCAAAATGGTTTATGGATTCATTCGGTGACAGCTGCGGTATATGGACTGATGAGAAAAAATGCCAGGCGTACATAATCGCGCTCGGTGTAAATGATCTCAAAAGTATAGCGCTCGGCAGTGTTGACGATATCGACAGGGAAGACTATAAAAACAACAAACCCACCTTCGCGGGCTATTACGCGCAAATAATTTCGCGGCTCAAAACCATTCAGCCGGACGCGAAATTCTTCCTTTTAACCATGCCGAAGGGCGACCGCGAGGAGGTTGAGCCGCACGCCGCCCTGTTATGCGAAATGGCGAAGATATTTGAAAACACCTATGTAATTGAACTTAACAAATACTCGCCCGATTTCGGAGACCCGGGTATTAAGCGGTTCTTTTGCGGCGGTCATATGAACGCCGCGGGGTACATACTTATGTCACAGATGATAACGTCGTATATTGACTATATTGTGCGCCATAACTGGAAAGATTTCAGCCAGGTCGGCTTTATCGGTACGCCGTATAAGAATTTGGGTTGATAGTTTTGTACTTATTAAAAACGCAGGGCTCAGACTTTCGTCATAGCCCTGCGTTTTTTATTTTCAGCGTTTTGTTACTACAAACGCCGCTATTTCTGCGTCACAGTTCCCGTCAACTTTTACAGTAACCGTATGTGTAGTGTTATCAAGGTCTTCAAACAGCGGGTGTTCAATTTTCGACGAATTCGCGGTGCCTTGAAATATTTTCTTTCGGGAGCCGTCAACAACAAACGTAAGAGTACATTTTTCCTTAACTGTTCCGATAAAGCCCAACGTATTACCTGTAAAGCTCAGATTCAGCGTCGCGGTTGTCGAGTTCGGATTAAGGCATTTCGGGTAGAGCGAGTGATATGCGGCGCCTTTTGAGTTTCGCCAGCTGTATATGCTCCAACCGGAATGATTTACCGAGTCTGCCTGCATATTGGTAAGAGTGGCAAATCCGTTCTTTGAAATCATGCTCGCCGGTTTCTTGTGCTGGGCGGCCGGTGCGCTTACAAGCAATTCTTTGAGTGCGTCCTTCATAATATCCGCGTATAGTTTGTATCCCTCATCGGTAGGATGTACAGAATCGGAATTTGAAAACAGTCCGGTATAATTACCTTGCAGACGGTTGTACGCCTCGCCGCCGAGGTCAACTATCGGAATGCCGTAATGATCGGCAACAGCCCTATGGGCTTTATAGCTTGAATAAGCTCTTCCGTAATTGGCTTTGTTGGTTACAAGAACTATTACAATATCGGCGTACGGGTTGGCGGAATACAGATTATTTATCATATATTCAAGATTTGCCTTGCTTAACTCGGCGCTTATTCCGCTGTAAACGTCGTTTATTGCAAACTCGATAAATACAAGGTCGGGCTTTTTTGATGAAACGTCGTGTTCAAACCTCGCCGCGCCGAAATAAGAACCCGTACCGCCCTCGGCGGCGTTTATCTCCGTGACGGTGCCGGAAGAAACCGATTTGAGATACGCGGTAGTAAGAGCGCGCCAGGAGTATTTACTCTCATCGCTGGCACCGTAGCCATTCGTAACCGAGCCGCCGAAGTAAACGACCTTTACCGATTCGCCGTTTTTCATCTTTTTGTATGTGTTGGATAATTTATAAGCGTTTTTCCTTGAAGGTATTTCCATAGGCGTGAATTCATCGTCACTGAAGTGATAGGACGAATTTCCGGCGGTTGTTTCACTGCTCGTGTTTGTTTTGTTACTCTCGCTGTTTTTTGAGGTGTTGTCGGTTTTTTGAGTATTGTCCGGCTTGCTTTCGCCGTTTTCGGATGAAGTATTGCCGGCTGTTTCCGAACTGTCAAATTGCGACATATCAAAATCACCCGTATCCACTGCAAAAGATTCGTTAGCCGTGCTTTTTTTCGAAGCGCAGCCGCAAGCGGTTACAATAAGTAATGCTATAAGCAAATAACATATAACCTTTACGGAAAAGTTCATAGAATCACTCCTATTACCTTAAAGTAATACTTTTACAAACAAGCAGGTAAAGACTGATATAAAAGGAGCGCCATGAAAATGCATGGCGCTCCGGATGGGTAAAGACTTTTATGAGGCGTATAAGCCGATAATGGTTTTAATCAGAGAAGTGTGATCGTTTCCGTCAACAATACCGTTGCGGTTACAGTCAAGTGAGAGGCAGGTAACCGAATCGCCTATACGTACCTGCTTGTAGATTACAAGGTCTTTAACGTCGGCGACGCCGTCGTTGTTATAGTCACCGCCGAGGTATGCCGGAATAAAGCAATCCTCGTCTATATCACCGGCGTTGATATAACCGTCTGCCCAGTTAATAGACGTCCATTTGCCGGTAGGAGCGCCGGTTCTGCTGCCGTCGGTCACAAAGCTGAGATTATAATTCATAAAGGTGGTTATGAGGTTTTCGCCGACCGCAACTCCGCCTTCGATCTTATAAAGAGCGGCGTTCTTCATATATGAATTCATAGAGGTTCCCATACCGTAGTTGCCGAGCATTAGCAGGAAGCTGTCTTTAGCATTGTAAAGTTCAAATTCAACCGTGCGTGAGGTCTGATCCAAAATATCGGAACCGTCAACCTTTGTAACGGCTGTGGTATATCCGGAGTTTACAAAGAGATTTACATAGGACTTAATACCGCCTAAAGCGCACTCATCCATAGTAAAGCGATAGGTTCCCGCCGCGATCGCTCCGCCTTTGTACGCTAAAACGTGATAGTTGTCGTAGCCCGCCGGGAAATGTACCATTTTCTCTTTCGGGAAATGGCTCTTATCGTCAACGCCGTACTGTAAAAGCGCGCCGGAGCAGTTAAGCGGGAACCATTTGCCGTTGGGGGCTGTGCTTCTGCTATAACCCCACTCGCCCCGGTCAAAGTTATCGGCATTAAAGGGTACTAAAATATTGGTGGTGCCGTAGGTATCATTTTTATAGGTGTAAAGTCTCGGATTCCTGAAGGCAAAATCAAGATCTGTGCCTTTGCCGTAGTTACCGATAAACATACCAATACCGGCGCCGTTGGCTGATACAGTGAACTCGTAAACTCTCTCGAAACCGTCAGTAGAAATAAGTGTTCCGGTATAGGACGTGCCTATATCACTGCCTGTGCGCAGCTGAACGGAAGGTTCAACATCGGTAGCACTTGTATTGTTAATATCTACCTTAAGGCGGTATACCGTTCCCGCGTTTACATAAACGGCATTGTCTTTGTAGGCTACTACCTGATAGTTATCGCTGCCGGCGGCAAAGTGCGCCGCGTAATTATTGGTGCTCTCATTATCAAAGTAATGCTCGGGCAGGGTTTTTACGGTGTAGTAACCGGTTCTTTCCCATAATTGACTTTTTGAACCGGAAGACCAATAGTAATCCGAAGCAAACGTATTTATAAGATTATCGCCGGTAGGATCACCTGAGCCGTCAAGCAGATAAAGCTCCGGGTTTGCGCAAACAAAATCACCGCTTGTGCCGTAGTTGCCCACGCAAACGCCGATTCTATCGCTTCCCGTGAAGTTTGATTCAAATGTAAATGTGATTATATACTTATAGTTTTCCGCGTCATAAGTAGCGGTATAGTTCGTAAATGCCGCTGTAGGAGCGAATGTATTGCCGCCGTTATCCGCGGAACCAACGTTTATAGTAGGCGTGCCGCTGAATATTTTACAGTCCATTGTAAAGCGGTAGTTACCTGCCGCCTGGGTTTTATAAGGCGCCCTGTAAAGCCAGCGCGAATAATTGTTCCTTACCTCTTCAAAATGAACGTACTCGTGAACCGGCTCAACGTACGGCGCAAAGTAACCGTCGGGTACAGGAGACGTGCAGGTCGCGGTGGAAGAAGCAAAGTTTCTTCTGTTCCACTTGTTGCCGGCTCTTGAAGTGCTGTAATAATCACTCGCGAAGGTGTTTATAAGCGAGGAACCGGTGGGGTTGCCGTCGCTGTCTAAAAGATAAAGCGTAGGATTGGCGCAGGCAAATACCGCGTCGCCGGTGGTGTTGTTTCTGTTGCCGGTGCCGTAGTTACCTATCATTGCGCCTAAGTTGCCGCCCCAGTTTTCAGTCATTGTGAAGGTGATTATGTATTTGTAATTTACACTGTCATAGGTCTCAACATAATTTGACTGTGCAGAAAGAGCGGCACCCGTTTCATCCGCGCCGACCTGAATGCAGGGTACGCCGCTTGTGATTTTACAGTCCATCTCAAAACGGTAATTACCCGCCTGTATCGTCGCCCAGCCCTTGGTGTACTTCATACAGGTCCAGTCCGTACCTTTGAATTCGACCAGATCCGGCGTCGTGCCCGCCGCGCTTACAGTCAGCCCGCAAAGACAGGTGAAGAGGGACACGAGCATGCAAACACTGAGCAAGACACTTGCCAACTTCTTAAAATTATTTGTCATAAACGATACCTCCAGTATTTTTAATTGACTCAAAGGCAAACTTGACATTTGCACTTGTTTCCGATAGTATTATAGCATATGACGAATAAAAAACATATAGATATAATTGCGCAATTTTAGCACAAAATTTAGATTTTTGGCAATGAGAGGAAGCAGGACGGCGAAACACAAATAGTATCAACCACTTATAAGTCATTTTTATTATACATAACAATGTTGCTGTTTTCAATGCCTTTTCTGCTATTTATCAGCACAAAATTGCTTATTTTAATAATTGTGTTCAAATGTTGAGGAAGCGGGATATTAGGCTGATTTTTAACAAAAAAGTTTGCTTATAATGATGATTGACATTATTTCCGGCTGTTTTATAGTGTTTATATCAGTTTGAAACGGGGGTATATTTATGAAGTTTACAAGACGGCTTATTTTGATACTGTCTGCCGTTTTAATGCTGTTTTCAGCCGCTTGCTCAAAAAGCGGCGGCAACCGCTTTGCGGCGGATGACGTATCCTCAAAGGTTTCATCTGAAAATGAGCAAAGCGTATCGCCGGTCCTATGGCGTGCGACCGATAAAGAGGGGAGCGAGATTTACTTTTTCGGTACGATACATATCGGCGATAAGCGGAATAAAGAGATCATCAATCGATTACATCCGGTTTTGCGGAAATGCGACACGCTCGCGGTGGAGTTTGACGTAGTCGCATATTCGGGCAATTTCGGCGCACAAAAGCGCGATCTTGTGAAGTTTGTTTATAAGGACGGTTCCACTGTCCGCGACCATATATCCGACGGGCTTTACGAGAAAATGGCGGACTTTCTTAAAGAAACAAAATTGTATTCAAAAATTTACGATAATTACAAGCTCGGAATGTGGTATCAGCTTGTAAGTCAGGCGGTTATCAAAAAAACCGGCCTGTCAGCCGGTATGGCGATGGACAGTCTGCTTATCAAGGAAGCAAATTCCATCGACCTTAGGATACTGGAGGTTGAGGATCCGGAGTTTCAGACCGATCTGCTCGCGAACACACCGGATGATTATTATGAGCTCGCGCTCGGCAGTGATCTTGAAAGAATTGACGACGGTGTTGCCGAATTGCAAAAGCTTTATGAAGTCTGGCTTAAAGGCGGCGAAAAGGAAATGGTCGGGATTTTAAGCAACAGTGATTACGGCTCAGAGTTTTCGGAAAACCAGCGGCGCGTTATCGAAGATTTTGACCGCCGGCTTTTAACAGAGCGGAATGCCGGCATGGCTGAAAAAGCAAAGGAGTACGTTAAGAGCGGCAGGACGGTGTTTTTTGCCGTGGGCATTGCGCATTTTCTAGGCAGCGACGGTATAGTTTCGCTGCTTGAAAATGAAGGATTTACGTTTACAAAAGTAAAGTATTAGCGCCACTGCAAAACAAAAAAAGGGGATATCACGCAAAATAACGTGATATCCTCGTTTTTGTTGTTATTTCCGAATGGCGCGCCCCGGCAAGGCGGGCGGGTAAATTTTATAACGCAAGCGACATATAAAGCAGTTCCTGATAGCCTGAAATACGCGAGTTAAAGCCTTTCGGATTTCGTCCGAATTCTACGAATCCGAGACTCTTGTACAAATATACGGCTCTTTCGTTATCGGCTACAACGTTTAATTCAAGTTGTTTATAACCGGCATTTTTTGCACATTCAATACAGGCGAGCGTCAGCGCGCGCCCGATACCGAGACCCCAGTATTCTTTAAGCACGCATATGCCGAATTCCGCCCTGTGCTTTACCTTATACTTTTTTCCGACCGCCTCAAATCCCGCCGTACCGATGATTTTACCGTCAATTACGGCGATAAGCTCCGCTTCGTCGGGGCTATTTGTTTTTTCTTCAAGAAACTGCGCTTCCTGCCCGGCGTCAAAGCTGTTCTCATCGGGATACGAAAGCAAATAATCTGTTTCCGCGTGGGAAAGATTAAATATGTCGAAAACGGCGGCGCCATCCGCTTTGCCGGCGTTTCTGATCAGCGCTTTTTTGCCGTTTTTTAGTTCAGCGATTTGTTCAAATTTCATTTCTGTTCTCCAAAAGTTATTTTTGCCGCATTAAGGGAAAACGTTTCCCGTAAACTGTCAGCGCGGCCGCCGCTGTGATAAGCGACAGTAAAATGATAACGGGAATCGCCGGTTCGCCCGCGTTGCCGGTTTCGGGAGAAGTTTCGGTGTGTAGAACCGAGAAATCGGCGTTTGCTTCACCGTCACTCGATACTATAGTGACGGTATGTACCCCGTTCGCAAGCGTTTTAAGATAAGAGGGGAGAAGTGTGATTTTCGTACTGCCCGCCACGGCGATATAGTTTGAGGTATCAATTATCTTACCGTCAACCTTGACTGCGAGAAAATCCGCAAAGTCGGCGCTTGAAGTAAAGGTTATACCGCATTCTTCATCTCTGTAAACGGTCGCGCTCTGCGTCATGGAATACGATACCGGATCCGCCTGACCGAGCAGAACATAAAGGGGATAATATTTGTCATACAGACCGAGGCAGGCGTCCATGCCTATATTGGCGCTGAACGCTTTTTCAATAACGGTTTCCCAAGCGCCGTATTTTTCGTAAAGCTCGTCGGGCAGGGGACCTTCCTCATGGCCGTATTTTTCAAGATTTCTCGCCTTTGCGACAGCAAGCCCCTCGGGGTCGTTTGCGTACGCCGCCATACGCAGTTGGTTGCGCTTTGCGCTTACGGCGCGGGCGATCTCTTCTACCGTACTGCCCTGCGACTGCATCGTGCTAAGCATATCGTACATTTCCGCAATGCTTTCGTGATAGGCTATGCGATCCTGCCGCGCGCTTTCGACCGCGTCGGGATCCCACCAGTCAAATTCGACGTATTGTTTAAGACTGCCGCTCTCAGACGGCTTGAAACCGTAGACCGCGTTTTCGTCCGCCTCGATATCCTTCATGGCGTCGGAGTTTTCCGCCGGGTCGTGACGGTAACCGGTAAAGCCGCGGACGACCTTTTCTTTTGCAATTTCCCGCGTCGCGTCTTTATCGAGGAAGTATTTTTCACAATCAGGGCATGACCAGTATTCGATGTTTCCCTGCTTATTTGCGGTCGCGGCTGTTGCCGGAACGCGGGTCGGCTTGTGACCGGTCGCGGTAAGCACCTCGGTGGTTTCAAATCCGCAGACGGTGCATTTAAGATGACGTTCGCCGTCCTCGGTGCAGGTCGGGTCGGTTTGTGCCTTTACTTCAAAGCTGTGCTCGGCACACTGGATGATATAGTTCATGTAGAAAGAGTCGGCATAGTTGCCGATACCGATAATAAGCGCGTAAGCAGTGCCCGGCTCCGAGCTTCCGTCATAAAGGACCTTGTAATCGACCGATTCGGTAAGCTCTTTATCGCCGTGAACAAGCAGCAGCGCCGGTGTCTGCGCACTGCCGTCGGCTATAACGGGGTTCATATAAATTCCGTCAATAAGTTGGATCGAATATATAACGTCGCCGTTTTCTGCCGCCGTATCGGCCTCAGAAATGCGGCTGGTCACATCCATCCGATAATCGTAAACGTCTTCAATATAGTAGAAATCCCCGAGGCTTTCGTGGTGCGGCGCATCATCAAGTCCGGCCGTGCCAAAGGTAAGACCGAGGTTCTCCTTAGTCGTATCCAAGGCGAAAAACGGACTTATCGGCACGTTAAGTCGATAATTGTATATCGCGTCCCTGATCGGTGTGGCGAGCGCAAATAATCCATTCTCAAACGGATAATCTTCTATCGTGTGCAGACGGTCCGGCGTATCTTCGGGATTTGAAACGTAGCCCTTGACGTTCCAGTTGCCGTCTTCGCAAACAAGGTATAGATATAAAGCGTCGGAATATGAGTCTCCCTCGCTATTAAATATCAGGCTTACCGGAAGGTATGCCGACTGTTTCGACAAATCAACGTACTGTATATCGGCAAGATATGCGTTACCTTCGGGATCGAATACCGCAAAATAATCTTTATTGATTTTCGGAACGTACCAGGTGACAGAGTCGGTAGAATAAATTGCCCGGTAAAAATCGGCGGCTGAAACGTCCCAACTGTCAATAAACTGATATGTGTCCACTACGCCGGTACATGCTTGGGTTTCGAAGAAAGTGCCGTTTGGGTATAAATCGTCAAGGCTTGCATCACCGTAAACATTTTGCAGGAATTTTACATAGTTCTCGTCTTCGTCATAGATGTAGCGTATAACAGACGAAGCGTTTACCGCCATAAGCGCCTGAGCGGAAATATCGCTCAAAACCACACGGTAGCGGTCGGAGGTGCCGTCGGCGTTTATAATCAGTTTTACGTTTGTTTTATCGGGAGAAATCACCTCTGCGCTTTGCTGAGCAACTATCTGCGAAAGATAATCGTTGATTTCCGCGGTGCCGCTAAACTCACCGAGGTTTACGAGCCGGTCGCACAGGTAGGATAAAAGCTCTGAAAAAGGACGGTTCGCCTCTGTGTCTTCCATGCTTTCTTTAATGAGATCAATGGTAATATTTGTTAAGTTTTTATCGGTAAGGTAGGATGTTATATAGCCGGTTTCATAGATAAGCGCGTAATACGCGGCGACCTTTGCGCGCTTCAAAAGATATGACTTAGCGACGGGATCATCGACAATATCCGCGGTCTTTATCATCTGCGCAACAAAATCTTTCGACACAACATAGGTGGGTCCTGAAAAATAAATACTGAGTCCTGTCGGGCTGATTTTAACTTTACCGGTCACGCTATCCGGCCAGGTGATTTCGCCGTTTTCGTTTCGGAAATAGCCCTCGGTAATTGTTTTGGATATACCGGTGCTGCTTGCATATATAACGTCGTCATCACTTCCGTCACGGTCAAAGAGAACTTCGAGTATCCGGAGCGCAAGGTCGGTGTAGACGTTGCGAGATTCTTCGATTTCAGAGTCCGCGATATTATTTGATTCCGATTGCGGTACGCTGACAGCGCCGATCAAATTGCCGAGGTCGTGCAGCTCCGAATGTCCGCCGGCGTAGACTATCGTATTTGACAGCGCGTAGAACTCATCATAGAAATTATAGCGCCCGTTGACAGTCCCGGGGTTTTTAGCTTCCGAAATGAAGATATCGTCAAGCTCTGTGAGCCTCGGAAGCAGGCGTTGTTTGAAATTGGCGGACGACGCGACCGTAAGCGTTGCCGGCTGGTTGTCTTTATAATACGCAATCATACTGTCCACTACTGTTTTGCCAAGCTCAAAGCCGCTCATATTCGGGTTATCCTTCACGGCGTTGAGCCACGTTGTGTATTCGTTACCGTCGCCGGGCACGTCTTCGGGAGAAACTATAAAGTATTCGGAGTAATCGCATAATGCGGTAAGAATTTCAATGTTTCCCATATCGCAGGCGTCGAAGTTGATAATCTCAAACTTTTTTCCGTCACGCACCAGCGCACTGTTTTTGAAGGCGGAGGCAAGCTCCCAAAGGTTAAAATCATCATCATTGCCCGGGATATAGCCGAATCCGTATACAGGACCGCCGCCGTGGTTCCACAAAATAACGTCAAACTTATCGGCGGGGTAGTTTTTATAGCCGTAGTCAAGAAAGGCCGTTAGCATATCCGTATCAAGAATTGAAGAAGTTTCATATCCCGGTATACCGGTTTCTTCAAGCAAAATCATTTTGCCGTGCTCTTCGCCTTCACGTTTTCCTTCAAGCTTCCACACTTGATTATATTGTGTGGATATTTCATCGGCGCCCTTGAGAAATTCACCGGGGGTCTGCCAAGCGTCAGCGCCGCCGGTAATGACGATATATTGCAGGTTTTCGTCATACTCCGCGTTCATGGACTGTTTTAGGTTCCAGGTCAGTGAGCCGCCGTCAGTTTCAAGATTTGACCCGATACCGTAAAGCAACACAGTTCGCGTTTGAGCGCCGCCCTGCGCGTATGAAACAACAGTCGGAAACAGTCCCGAAATCACCGACATGATTATTGTCAACGAAAGCAGAATGCTAAGCGATATTTTTTTCATTTCGTTTGACACCCCCATAGATGAAGAAATGTTTAATACCGAATTATCTTACCATAACTTTCGAAAAAATGGAATACCTTTTAGCAAATTTATCAGCAAAAACGGAAAAGAGAACACCGCACCAAAAGGCACGGTGTTCTCTTTTTGGTGGAGGCGGGGGGAATCGCTACGCCGCAACTGTTGCGGCTACACGCCCACGGACTTTGCAACCGTTCACCGAAAGGTTGCAATTTGCCTTACGGCAAACCGTCCTTTTCGATTCCCCCCTTTTTTGAATAGCAGAAAAGAGAACACCGCACAAAAGTACGGCGTTCTCTTTTTGGTGGAGGCGGGGGGAATCGCTACGCCGCAACTGTTGTGGCTACCCGCCCACGGACTTTGCGACCGTTCACTGAAAGGTCGCAATTTGCCATGCGGCAAACCGTCCTTTTCGATTCCCCCTACAAATAGAAAGACAACACCGCACCAAAAGGCACGGTGTTGTTTTTTGTGGAGGCGGGGGGAATCGAACCCCCGTCCAAAAACCGATTCCCGTCGGCATCTCCGAGCGCAGATATTTGATTAAATTCCCGAAACAGTCACTCAAATATCAAGGCAAAAATTCCGGTAGCCTTTACTTTATGACGGCAAATAAGGCGATTTACCGTTCACATTTACCGCTGAGTGACGCCCGCAACGGCTCGCGGTCCTTCCGCGCGGACGGCGGCTTAATTAAGCCGCTTGAGCAACTTTATTGCTGTTGGTTAATTTATAAATGCAGATTTTAAGCGGTTCTGCGCCTCTGCTCGCTTCCGGCGGTTCAAAGTCCCTGTCGAAACCTTTACGCCCCCAAGTTATCTTCGTTGCTCTTTCATTGCTCTCATAATTGCCCTGTCGGCGTCTTTTTTTGCGGCAACGGCGCGTTTATCGTGGAGCTGTTTGCCGCGGCAAAGACCTAACTCGACCTTGACAAGAGAGCCCTTGAAGTATAAGGACAGAGGGATGAGAGTAAGCCCCTGCTGTTTTATTGTGCCGAGTAACCGCATTATCTCGCGTTTGTGCATAAGAAGCTTGCGGTCGCGCGTGGGCAGTTTATTGAAAATATTGCCGTGTTCATAGGGACTGATGTGCATTTGCTTGATTATCAGTTCGCCCTTACTTATACTGCACCAGGCGTCCTTCAGATTGACGTTGCCGGCGCGCAGTGATTTGACCTCGGTCCCGGAAAGAGAGATGCCGGCTTCGAAGGTTTCAAGAACAAAGTATTCATGATATGCTTTTTTGTTTTTGGTGATCGTCTTGACGTTATCCAAAGCAAGCCCTCCTTTCGGCGGTATTGAAACTCGTTTTACAGAGTGAAATCTTCCGGACTGTAATCTTTGCCGATACCGGCACTGTCCGGAGTCCGTTTAAGCGGGTCGTATTTGTATTTGCGGCAACAGTCAAGCGAAGACGTTACGCCGCGCTTTTTGCAAAACACCTCGTCGGTATAATCGGACTTTCTGCCGTGAATACACCAGGCGCATGACTTTTTAAGGTTTTTATCAAACATTTTTCCGGACATTAAAATCACCTTGCGTACTATCATATCACATCTTTCAGTAAATTTCCAGTATGATTTTTACTGCTGATGCTCACAAGCAGCAGAAGTATCATAACAAGCATCGAAAAAGCGAGCGCATATCCGGAGCTGTCAGCCGTAAAGCACACGTCACCGGCGTTGCCGAGCGTCTGTACCGCCGTACCGGATATTTTCATAATGAGCACGGTCATAATGTAACTTAACGTGCCGTGCGCCGTCCTTATGACGGCGAACCTGAAAAGACTTGTTTTTTCCTGGGATAAGACCTGCATCCAGACGCAGAAACCGGAGAAGCCGAGTAAAAACGAAATATAATATATGTTACGGGAGCGTGAAATCGCGGTTGTCACTTCAAACAGATTAATCAAAAAGGCAAGACTGCTGCCGGTTGAAAAACGTTCTGCAAACGCCCCGCCAACCGAAAACACAACTACAAACGCGCAGATATAAATCGTGGCGTTTGCGGCGGCGTGCACACTGTAAACAAAATTATCAAACGCCGGCATACCGCGCATTTTTGCACCGACGGTTTTTGTAAACAGAAGCTTATGATTAAAGATAAACGTTAGAATAACTGATGAGAGAATATGCGAAATAAGCAGTATATAACCAAGATTTTTATCTCCCAAAATGCCGGTACCTATTGCCGATACAATAAACGACGGCCCGGCGTTTACGCAAAACGGGAGCAGTTTTTCTGCGTTCGCGCCGCTTATATCTCCGCTGTTTTTTAATTCGCTTATCAGTTTTGCGCCGATGGGATAGCCGCCTAAAAGCGATAATACATAAAGAATTAACATTTTATGCCTTGAATTTCCGAATACGCCCGTGCCTACAAGAAAAATTACCGGTACCGCGAAAGGAAAAACAGCGGGCACAAGTATATCGGCGCTCAGTTTCAGACCTTCGAGCGCGCCCTTTGCCGACACCCGCGGCAGAATTATCAGCATTGCTACGAATAATATTGCCGCGGCGGCGGATAAATAATCAAAAAACCGTGTTTTATGCGACGTAAAAATCACCCTTAAAATGATATGATATCCGCATTATTATAATGATATTTTCATACTCTTAAACATATGATTTACGGGGATGATTTTTCTTGGCAAGGTTTAAGTTCAAATCAAAAAGCAAAAAGGGGAAAATAAGACTCTTTAACAGTGAAGAAGCACAAAAACAGTTGAAAATAGGCGGGTCGAGAATCGAAATGCTGTCTAACCGTGAAATATCGGTAGACGGTTGCCGGCAGATACTCGAATATAACGATTTATACGTTAAAATCAAAATATCCGAGGGCGAGCTGATAATAGGCGGTAAATTGCTCGATATACCTGTTTTTGACGGTCCGCAGATTAAGATTTCGGGCGTAATCGGTTCGGTAGAATTCAATGTAAGGTGAAGATATGATTATCCGGCTTTTAAGGTATATACGCGGGTATCTTGATATACGTTTTGAAGGGGCGTATTCCGAAAAAATACTGAGCGCTCTCGCACAGGCAAAGATTCCGGTCTGGCGGCTCAGATATCTTTCAGGTACGATTTACGGCAGTATTTTTGCAAAAGACTTCCGCAAGCTTTTTACGTTGCGCAAAAAAATCGGCGTTAAAATACATATTGATAAAAAACACGGGTTCCCGTTTGTTGCCCGCAGATACAAAAGGCGTGCGGGGTTTGCGGCGGGGGCGGCGCTGTTCTTCGCGATATTAAAATTTCTTTCGGGCTTTGTATGGATTATAAACGTCCAGGGCAACGTAAGAGTAAGTACGGCACAGATTATTAAATCGCTTCAAAGCGTTGGGGTCCGCGAAGAAATGAGAAAATCGGATATCGACCCTCAAAAAATGGCGCAGGAGCTGATACTTTCACGCAACGATATTGCATGGGCTTCGCTTAACATAGAGGGGTGTGTTCTTAACGTAAACGTGACCGAGATTAAAGAAAAAACCGGGGCAAACAGCGATAGCCCGACAAATCTTATCGCCGCAAAAGACGGAATAATAAGGAAGATAGACGCCGTCGCGGGCAACGTGCGTGTCAGGGTAGGTGAAAACGTTCATAAAGGCGACGTGATGGTTTCAGGCATAATCGAAAATATGAGCGGTACCGAATTCGTCAGAAGCAACGCGCGGATAATAGCGCAGGTTGAGGAAACATACACTGAAAAAATGAATTATTCCAAAACGGTTTCGGTAAAAACCGGCAATTCTCGCAAAGAAGTCGCCTTAAAACTTCTGGGCGTTAAGGTGCCGCTTTATCTGGCAAGAGCCACCCCGGCCGCCGAAGTATCCTGCAAAGTTGTACATAAGCGTCTTTTCGGCAGGAGGATACCGTTTACCGTTTACGAAAAGACATTATATTTTACCGCGGAGCAAAAGACGGTATACAGTGAGGAAAAATTAAAAGAACTGTTGACGGAGAATCTTAACGTATTTCTTGAAAAAGAAAAAATTGACGGATATATTCCTACCGGTACTGAGTTTATAACCGACAGCGAGGGCGTAACCGTCCGTCACAGGTATCTGTGTGATAAAAATATCGCCCTTGAAAGCAAAATAATAGTGGGACAATAAATTGACAAAGATATAATAATCAAGTATAATTGTAAAAAAAGTCCGGGAGATGTACATTTGGATAAAACAATAGATGTCGGCAGGGTCGAACAGCTTATAAGTTTGTTCGGTAATTTCGATGAGAACGTAAAAATCCTTGAAAAGCAATACGGCGTGAAAATCACTTCGCATTCGGGCAGCATTAAAGCTAGCGGGGAAGAGGTTGCGGTTTCAAAGGCGGTGCGCGCCTTAAACTGTCTGCTTGCCATGGTTGAAAAAGGCGAGAGTATAACGCCCATACGCGTTGATTTTGCCATAAATACCGTTGAGGACGGGGAAGACGATAAAATAGCGTCCGTGCTTGATTCCGACTGTATATGCGTCACCTCAAAGGGTAAACCGATTAAGCCAAAAACGCTTGGCCAGAAAAAGTACGTTGACGCCATCGCGAAAAACACCGTAACGCTTGGTATCGGTCCCGCCGGCACAGGCAAGACCTACCTTGCCGTCGCACAGGCGGTAGCGGCTTTCAGAGCAAAAAGTGTCAGCAGAATAGTGCTGACTCGCCCGGCTGTTGAGGCAGGGGAGAGACTCGGCTTTCTGCCGGGTGACCTGCAACAGAAAATAGACCCGTATCTGCGTCCGCTTTACGACGCGCTGTTTGAAATGCTCGGTCCCGAAAATTTCCAGAAGTGTCATGAACGCGGCGATATTGAAGTAGCGCCGCTCGCGTATATGCGCGGCAGGACGCTTGACGACAGTTTTATTATACTTGACGAGGCGCAAAACACAACAAACGAACAGATGAAAATGTTTTTGACCCGTCTCGGCTTTAATTCAAAAGCCGTGGTTACCGGCGATATTACCCAGATAGACCTGCCTGACGGCAAATGTTCAGGTCTTAAAACCGCCATGAAAATACTGAAAGATATTGATGATATCGCGGTCATAACGCTTTCGGGGAAGGACGTTGTCCGGCACAGACTCGTACAGGAGATAATAAAAGCTTATGAAAAGCACGGAGGAGAAAATGTCCGTAAAAGTAGCAATATACGATAAGCAGAAGAAAATGAAAATCACCGCTGACCTTCGCCGCCTGATACGAAAAGCGTGCGCGGCAACCCTTAAAGCGGAGGGCTTTAAGGGCGACGCGGAAATCGATGTTTCAATAGTGGATGATGATGTGATACGCGAAATCAACCGCGAATGCCGTAATATTGATTCCGCGACCGACGTACTGTCGTTTCCGCTCGGCGACGGCGGCGTGTACGACGTTGACCCGGCTACCGGCGCGTATATGCTCGGCGATATGGTTTTGTCGGCGGAGCACGCCGCGGTGCAGGCGCAGCTTTACGGTCACGGTATTGAGCGCGAAACCGCTTATCTTACCGTCCATTCGGTTTTGCACCTTTTGGGATACGACCATGTGCACGGTGACGCTGAAAAAGCCGTTATGCGTGAAAAGGAAGAGCAAATTATGAAAATCCTAAACCTGGAAAGGGACTGAAAATGGCAAAAAAATCAGCGTTCATTGCTTTGATCGGCAGGGCGAATGTCGGAAAATCATCACTGCTTAATTCGATGATAGGTCAAAAGGTTGCCATTGTTTCGGATAAGCCGCAGACTACCCGCACGAGGATTATGGGTATTATTACAAAAGGCGACGACCAGTACGTTTTCATAGATACTCCCGGTTTCCATAAGCCGAAAAATCTCCTTGACGACCGTATGAATAAGGCGATAACCGGCGGTATGGGTGACGTTGACGCCGCGGTGCTTGTTGCCGACGCCGCGCCTGCTTTTAAGTTTGATCCCGATAACCTTCCCGCAGCTGAAACTGTACTGCTCGACAATATCGTTTCACGCGGGCTGCCTTGCATACTTGTTATCAATAAAATTGATTTATTGCCGGAAAAGGACAAGCTTTTTGAAATAATATCGGCATATACCGCAAAATACAGCTTTAAGGCGGTAGTGCCGCTTTCGGCAAAAACGGGCGACGGTACCGACATTCTCCTGAACGAACTGAAAGGATACTTAAAACCCTCGCCGCATTATTTTTCGGACGGCGATTTTACCGACCAACCCGAAAGAGTCATAGTATCCGAGTTGATACGTGAAAAACTCCTGCGGCTTTTAAGTCATGAAGTGCCTCACGGTATAGCCGTAGATATCGAACGGTTCTTTGAAACCGACGGTAAAAACGGCGAACCGTTGGTAAACGTCGACGCCGTCATTATTTGCGAGCGTGAGTCGCACAAGGGCATTATTATCGGCAAAAACGGCAGTATGCTCAAACGGGCCGGCAGTATGGCGCGACGTGATATAGAGGAGTTTTTCGGCACAAAGGTTGCTCTGAAACTCTGGGTAAAGGTAAAAGAAGACTGGCGCAACAGGCAAAGCGTTATAAAATCGCTCGGTCTTGACAGTTTGTCTTAAATTTCCTCATATAAGTGCTTCGATTTTGCAAACAATTATTTTGTGAAACGGGGTGCTTGTTTTGGATGCGCAAAAATATTGGTTAAAGTTTATTATGTCCGGTAAAGCGGAGGACTATTTGAAATACGCCGACGCTGTAAAAGGACGAACAGAAAGGACGGCGGAGGGAGATTCGCTTTTCAACGGACGCACTGGTGATAAAGGAAAACAGTATCGGGGATAATGATCGGCTTTTGACCCTTTTTACACGTGACAGCGGTGTAATAAGGGCTTTTGCCGTCGGTGCCAAAAGCATAAAAAGCCGTAGGGGAAGCGCAACGGGTCTTCTTTCATATTCAAACTTTTTACTGGAAAAGAAAGGCGATACATATAAGGTAATAGAGGCGACGGCAAACAAAGTGTTTTTCGGCGCGGGGTGCGACGTAGTGACGCTTACGGTAGCACAGTATTTTTGCGAGCTCTGCGCGTATTTTGAACCGCACGACGATTCCGCCGAGCCGTTTTTGCGTCTTGTGCTCAATTCGCTTTATTTTTTGATAGATAAAAAACGCGATCCGGCGCTCATCAAGGCGATTACGGAACTCAGAATATGCTGTATTTCGGGTTATGCGCCAAGTCTTGTAGCTTGTGACGGCTGCGGAAAATTTGAAGATAAGACAATGTATTTTAAGCTTGATGACGGTATGCTTTTCTGCGAGGATTGCAAAAAGGATAACTGTGTAAAACTCAGTCGCACCGTGCTCGACGCGATGCGGCATATTGTTTTTTCCGATATAAATAATCTATACGCCTTCAATATACCTGAAAAAGACGCGAAAGCGCTTGAAAAAATAACCGAAAAATACATAGTATTCCAGTCGGAGCACAGATTTTCAACACTTGATTTTTATCACTCGGTAAATTAGGAGAATAAAATGGAGAATTCTTTTGAACACTCAGTTAAGACGCTTGAACTCGATTCGGTTTTGAGTATCATCTCAAACGAGGCGGTCACAGAGGACGGCAAAACCGCGATAAAATCGCTTACCGCTCAAAACAGTATTAAAAGGGTTGACGTACTGCTCGAGGAGACAGACACGGCATATAAGCTTCTCGCGAGATACAGCGCACCCTCATTCGGCGGCGCGAGGAATATTGACGAACCGCTCGAACGCGCAAAGCGGTTTGCGACGCTCAGCTGCGCGGAGCTTTTGGATATCGGCGAGGTGCTGCGCAATATCAGAACGTTAAAGGCGTGGCGCTCAAAAAATGACGGTGAAAACGCGGATAAGCTCTCGGGATATTTTTCGGCGCTGACGCCAAATAAATTTTTGGAGGATAAAATATTTTCTTCGATAGGCGGTCCGGGCGAGGTGCTTGACACCGCGTCGGATGCGCTTTACGATATTCGCCGTAAAATTGCATCAAAATCTTCAAAAATCCGCGAATCGCTTGAAAAAATTGTTCGTTCAAGCGCGGCAAAATATTTGCAAGACGCCGTAATAACCCAACGCGACGGCAGATTTGTAGTGCCGGTCAAGCAGGAATACAAAGGCGAAATCAAGGGCATTGTGCACGGCACGTCTTCATCCGGCTCAACCCTGTTTATCGAACCGATGACGGTTCTTGAAACCAACAACGAAATACGGGTATTAGAGGCGAAAGAGGCTGATGAAATTCAGCGTATACTTACGGAACTTTCCGGTATTTGCGGCGAATTTGCAGACGGTATCGCCGCGTCATACAGAGCGCTTGTTTGTCTCGACGTGATATTTGCAAAGGCAAAGTACGCCTATAAGACCGCTTCTGTGGTGCCTCAAATAAACAATACGGGATATATTCACTTAAAGCGTGCGCGACATCCGCTTATTCCGCAAAAAAATGTTGTTCCGATAACGGTCGACCTCGGTAAAGATTACGATTCTCTTATAATTACCGGACCCAACACCGGCGGTAAAACCGTTACCCTTAAAACGATAGGTTTGCTTACGCTTATGACTATGTGCGGACTGATGATACCGGCGGACGACGGAAGCGAAGTATCGGTTTTTGAAAAGGTTTTTGCGGATATCGGCGACGAGCAGAGTATAGCGCAGTCACTTTCGACTTTTTCCTCGCATATGGTGAACATCGTTTCAATTCTTGACCTTGCGGACAGTAATACGCTGGTTTTGCTTGATGAGCTGTGCGCCGGTACCGATCCGATAGAGGGTGCCGCTCTCGCCAAGGCAATTATTATGAAATTGTCATCAGTAGGCGCGAAAACGGCGGTCACAACTCATTTTCCGGAGCTGAAAGCATACGCGATAGATACCGAAAGGGTCGAGAACGCTTCCTGCGAGTTTGATATTAAAACGCTCAAACCGACTTACAGGCTTATTATCGGCGTGCCGGGAAAATCGAACGCGTTTGCCATATCATCGCGGCTCGGCATTTCGGATGATATAATCAATACGGCGAAAGAGCAGCTGACCGAGGATGACACAAGGTTTGAAAGGGTTGTATCAAGTCTTGAAAAGGCGCGCTATGCCGCCGAACGCGACGCCGAGGAGATTTCAGCCGTCAAGGCAAAAATGACAGGTGAAAAAAAGCGGCTTGAAGAACTGCAAACGCAGTTTGAGGAAAAGAAGCAGAAAATCATCGATAAGGCGAGGGAACAGGCGGCGCTGATACTTGACGAAACGCGTACCCGCTCCGGTGAGCTTCTTAACGAGCTTGAAGAACTTAAAAAGAAAATGAACGCCGAGAACGCGGGTCACACGGTCGAAAAGGCGCGCATGGCGTTTAAGGGGAAAATTAAAAAGATAGAAGAGGACGCCGACCCCGTGGTCAGTGCCGATTTGGGTGAAAAACTTGAAACGCTCCCGAAGCCCGGCGACGAAGTGTTCGTACATTCACTTTCCAAAGCAACCGCCGTTATAAAGGTCGATTCCGATAGTAACCGCGTTTACGTCTCCGCGGGAGCACTGCGGCTATGGGTTGATTTTGACGATTTGAGAAAGGTTGAGCCGCCAAAAAAGCGTGACATACCTAAAACGCGCAATATAACCGGTATAACTTCCAGGGCACAACGCAGTGTTCCGGGTGAAATTGACGTTCGCGGCATGGCGAGCGACGAAGCGATTATTGAACTTGATAAGTATATCGATAACGCCGTTTTATCCGGTATTACCGATATAAGGATAATTCACGGCAAAGGTACCGGCGTTCTCCGGAAGGCCGTTCAGGAGCATCTGAAACGGCATAAGAATATTAAAGGCTACCGTCTCGGCGTTTTCGGCGAGGGCGAAAACGGTGTGACAATAGCTGAAATCAAAGAATGATATCAACCCGCGCCTCGTAATATGCGTTTTGTCATTGACATATTACGGCGCGGCAGATATAATAACTTCATAAAATTAAAACGAAGGTGGATGACTATGGCGAACTTTTGCGGTAAATGCGGCAGCCCTGTTGATCCGAATACGGGTTTATGTCCCGTCTGCAATCCGGGTCCGGCCGCCGGTTCCGATGCAACTCAAAACTTTACTGCGGCAACTGCCGTAACACCCGATACTGCCGGAAAAAAAGGCAAAGACAAGAATAAAAGAGCAAAACAAACGTCTGTCTTAACTGTTGCTATTACCGTGCTTCTTTCAATTTGTCTGTTTTTTACTTCCTTACTCGCCTTTACTGTTTTCACTGTCAGAAACTCCGTCAAAAAAGACAACCTTCAAAAAATATCGAAGGATATCAGTTATACCGAGGCTTTCAGCGCTTTCGGTGCCGAAAGTAGTCTAAACCGCTTCTATGATTACGTTGATGAAAAATTCGGTGCTTCAATCGCTGACAGGGATATTGACCGAATCGTCAGAAAAACCAGTATAAACAGATTCGTAGTCAATAAACTGTCAAAATTCTGCGAAGACTTTTTTGATGACGGCGGCAGAATTGTCCTCAAAAAAGATGAACTTCGTGAACAGTTGTATAAGAATTCCGATTACATTGAAGACCAAACCGGTCTTGACCTCAATGAGTACGATTACCGCGGAGACGAGCGGGTCGGCGATAAAATAGCGGACTGGATTATTAATGATGACTCGGTAACACTTGTTAAAGACGGAGCGATTCAGGATGAATCACCCGCACTTTACTACATAATAAAACTGGGGCTTTCTTATATAAACTTTGCTATACTTCTGCTGTTGAGCGCACTTATTATATTCGGTCTTATAAGAAACAGTTATTCGCAGGGTTTATGCGGCAGTGGCGTTGTGTTTATTATTCTGGGCGGCGCATTCACCGTTTCAGGCTTACTCTCAATGATAGGTTCACTTTGGGAAGCTATCGTCGGCGGCTCGTTTTTCGGCGTCTTAATCGGCAGAATCTTTGGAGTGAACATTATCGTTTCTTTGATTATTCTTCTCGCGGGAATTCTGATGCTCGTCATCCGTTTCCTGATTAAAAAATTCATAGCTTCACGCAAAGTAAAAACAAATTAACGGTAAAAAGAATTACCCGCCGAAGGCATTACGCTTTCGGCGGGTTTTGTATAATCTTTTTATGTTTTCAGTCGCCTATAATATCGTTCATATCATAAAGCCCCGGCTTTGCGGAAGAAAGGAACCTTGCCGCGGCGACGGCGCCTGACGCAAAAACTCCTTTTGACTGTGCGCTGTGCGAGAGTGTGATAACCTCTTCGTGACCGGCGAAAATCACTTCGTGCTCGCCGACTATTGTTCCGCCGCGTACCGAATGTATGCCTATCTCGTTTTTCGGACGCATACGGCGTTTTGAATGTCTGTCATACTCGTAGCTGTACGTATCCTCAAAAACGTCGTTTACGGCGTTTGCAAGCATTATTGCCGTGCCGGAGGGGGCATCAAGCTTACGGTTATGGTGCTTTTCAACGATTTCAATATCAAAATCAGTTCCGAGTATGGCTGCCGCACGCTTTGCAAGACTGCACAGCACGTTGATTCCAAGCGACATATTCGCGCTGAAAAAAACGGGAATTGTTTTTGCGGCGTCCTTTATTTTCCCGATTTGTTCATCGTTGAACCCTGTTGTGGCAATAAGCGCCGGGATTTTATTTTTGACGGCGTAGTCAAGCAAGCCGTCGAGGGTTGATACGTTTGAAAAATCAATAATCACGTCCGGCTTCTGCTTAACTTCCGAAAACGTCTTACTGACAGGAAAATCAAGATTAGACGGAAACGCGTCAACGCCGGCGATTATTTCGATATCGTCGTCATCGGCGGCGCGGCTTATGACCGCGGCGCCCATTTTTCCGCAACAACCTGAAAGCAATACTTTTATCATTTTTTCACATCCGTACAGTTATTTACTAAAACCGCATTCAGCGAGCATTTTTGCAAGATTCTCGCGCTGAGCGTCAGCCATTTTATAAAGGGGGAGTCTGCAGGGACCGACTTTCATACCGAGCATATTCATTGCCTCTTTTACAGGTATGGGGTTTACGTCGCTGAAAAGGGCGTTCATAAGACCGGTGTATTTAAGCTGTTCTTTTGCGGCTTTTACAAAATCACCGCGCAAACAGTCCGCCGTAATATCGTGCATTTCCTTTGGAGCAATATTTGATAACACGGAAATAACGCCGATACCGCCGAGCGACATTATCGGCACGGTCTGGTCGTCGTTGCCGGAGTATATGTCAAGCTCATCGCCGCAAAGATAGCGGGTTTTTGCAACAGACGATAAGTCGCCGTTTGCCTCTTTGACGGCAACAATGTTCGGGTGCTTTGAAAGCTCCTTATATGTTTCGGGCTGTATGGCAACGCCCGTGCGCGAGGGTACATTATAAAGAATAATCGGTCGGTCAACGCGGTCGGCAATATAGTTGTAGTGCGCCACAAGGCCGCGTTGTGAAGTTTTGTTATAATAAGGCGCCACCATGAGAAAAGCGTCTGCGCCTACGCTTTTTGCATCGTTGCAAAGCTCAACGGAGTAAACAGTATCGTTACTTCCGGTACCCGCGACAACAGGCACTCTGCCGCAGGCAACATTAGCCGCGACTTCAATTACGCGTACATGCTCATCATAGCGAAGGGTTGATTTTTCGCCTGTCGTGCCGCAGATAATAAGCGCGTCGACTCCACCTTCGATTTGCTCGTTAACAAGACTTTCAAGCCGTGTGTAATCAACACTGAAATCATCGCACATAGGTGTGACAAGAGCAGTGCCGACGCCGGTAAAAACGCGTTTTTTCATACAAAACACCTCAAAAAATTAGTCCATATATCCTTTGGCGCATAAAAGCTCGGCAAGTAAAACGCCGCCGCCTGCCGCGCCGCGAAGGGTATTATGTGAAAGACATACGAATTTATAATCATACTGTGTATCTTCACGCAACCTGCCTATACTTACCGCCATGCCGCCTTCAAGGTTGCGGTTAAGCTTGGTTTGAGGCATATCATCTGCCTCAAAATAATTGAGAAACTGTTTCGGTGCGTGGGGAAGCGAAAGCTTTTGCGGCACACCCGAAAAATTCTTCCAGATTTCGAGTATTTGCTCTTTGGTCGGTTTTTTCTTGAAGCTTACGAAAACAGCCGCCATATGACCGTCTGAAACCGGCACGCGCAGACATTGCGCCGTGAATTTAGGAGAATCGGCAAGCTCGATTTTATCACCGGCGATTTTGCCCCAGATTTTAAGCGGCTCGCGCTCGCTTTTTTCCTCTTCGCCGCCGATGTACGGAATAACGTTATCGAGAATTTCCGGCCAGCGCTCAAAGGTTTTGCCCGCGCCTGAAATTGCCTGATATGTGCAGACAAGGCATTTATCCACGCCGAACTCAGAGTCAAGGGGAAAGAGCGCCGGAACGTAGCTTTGAAGAGAACAGTTGGACTTAACCGCGATAAATCCTCTTTTTGTGCCGAGACGCTTCCTTTGTGCGGGGATGATATCTATGTGCTCCGGGTTAAGCTCGGGTATAATCATCGGAACGTCGGGCGTGAAACGATTGGCGCTGTTATTTGAAACAACGGGACAATCATGTTTTGCATAGGCTTCTTCAAGAGCCAGTATATCCGGTTTTTTCATATCGACGGCGCAAAAAACAAAATCAACCGCCGAACAGATCTTATCGATATCAGCCGCGGCGTCTAAAACCGTCATGCCTTCAAGATTTTCGGGTATCGGGTCGCTCATTGCCCAGCGGGGGCCTACGGCTTCAAGATAGGTTTTGCCCGCGCTTCTTGCGCTGGCCGCGAGAGCCGTTACATTAAACCAGGGGTGGTCGGCAAGCAGCAGCGCGAAACGCTGACCCACCATACCGGTGGCGCCGATAATTCCGACATTGTAAGTTTTCATAAACTGTGCCTCCAAAACAAAGGAAAAATTATTGTTGATATAAATTGCCTTTTGCAATATAATGAAATATATCTCTGTAAATAATAGCATTTCCGCTATATTTTGTCAAACTATTTTATGCGCGATTTTGCGCATAAATAACCGTTATAAAGGAAAAACAGAACAAAAATGAAAAAAAGTGACTTTAACTATTATCTGCCCGAAGAGCTTATCGCGCAGACACCTGTTTATCCGAGAGACAGTTCAAGGCTTTTGGTATTATCAAAAAAGACCGGCAATATCGAGCACAAACATTTTCACGATCTTATCGGATACCTGAGGGCGGGGGACTGCCTTGTACTTAACGATACCCGTGTGCTGCCTGCGAGAATATACGGTACCGCCGAGGATACCGGCGCCGTGGTTGAATTCGTTTTATTGAAGCAAAAGGACCTCCTTACGTGGGAAGCGCTCGCGGGACCTGGCAAAAAAGCAAAGATCGGCCGCGCTTTCAGGTTTTCGGAAAAACTGCGTGCCGTGGTTGACGAGGTTCTGCCGGACGGCAACAGAATAATAACCTTCACCTGCGACGGTGAATTCTTTTCGGTTCTTGATGAAGTCGGTCAAATGCCGCTTCCGCCGTATATTAAAGAAAAACTCGCCGATAAGGAACGCTATCAGACCGTCTATTCAAGAGAGCTCGGCTCTGCCGCCGCTCCCACCGCCGGTTTGCATTTTACGCCTGAAATGCTCAAAGAAATTGAGAATATCGGCGTGAAAATCGCGTATGTCACACTTCACGTCGGACTCGGCACATTCAGACCGGTAAAAGAAGAGAATATTACCGATCATAAAATGCATACCGAACATTATTCGGTTTCCTCCGAGGCGGCAAAGCTCATAAATGAAGCAAAAAACTCAGGCAACCGTGTGATATGCGTCGGCACAACCGCCTGCCGCACCGTTGAAAGCGTGGCGGGTAAATACGGGAAAATGAAAGAGTGCTCGGGCGATACCGGAATCTTTATTTATCCCGGTTATAAATTCAGATGTATGGACGCTCTCGTGACTAATTTTCATCTGCCCGAAAGCACGCTTATCATGCTCGTTTCGGCGTTTGCGGGATACGAAAACACAATGAACGCATACAGTATCGCCGTTAAGGAAAAATACAGATTTTTCAGCTTCGGCGACGCTATGTTTATATACGGAGATTAAAAATGTACAAATTACTTAAAACTGAGAATAACGCGCGCCGCGGCGAGTTTGTAACCAATCGCGGAACCGTGCAGACTCCGGCGTTTATGAACGTTGCGACGGCAGGCGCCATTAAGGGTGCGGTATCCGCGGCGGACCTGAAAGAAATCGGATGTCAGATAATGCTTTCAAATACCTACCATATGCACATTCGCCCCGGTGATGAAATCGTAAAAAAATGCGGCGGCTTGCATAGTTTTACGACCTGGCGAGGTCCGATTCTTACCGACAGCGGCGGATTTCAGGTTTTTTCTCTCGCATCGCTTCGCAATATAACCGAGGATGGCGTTACATTCGCGAGTCACATTGACGGCAGGCGAATTTTTATGGGTCCGGAGGAGAGTATGACTATCCAGTCAAATCTCGGCTCAACGGTGGCGATGGCGTTTGATGAATGCGTTGAGAATCCGGCTGAATATTCATATGCGAAAGAATCGTGCGCGAGAACGACGCGCTGGCTTAAACGCTGTAAGGCAAAAATGACTGAGTTAAACTCTCTCGAAGACACGGTTAATCCCGAACAGATGCTTTTCGGCATAAATCAGGGCTGCACTTATCCCGATTTACGAATTGAGCATATGAAGGAAATAGCTGATTTGAATCTTGACGGATACGCGATAGGCGGACTTGCTGTCGGAGAGCCGACCGGGGTAATGTACGATATTATCGAACATACCGAACCGTATATGCCGAAAAACAAAATCAGGTATCTTATGGGAGTTGGCACGCCGCTGAACATATTAAACGGCGTTGAGAGAGGCGTTGATTTGTTTGACTGTGTTATGCCGAGCCGTAACGCACGTCACGGTCATCTCTTTACCTCTAAGGGTATCATGAATATAAACAACAGTAAATATGATACCGATATGTCGCCGATTGACAGCGACTGCGGTTGCCCGGTATGCCGGCGTTACAGCAGGGCGTATATCCGCCATTTGCTTAAAGCCGGCGAAATGCTCGCGTCGAGACTTCTGGTACTGCATAATCTCTGGTTTTACAATAATCTTATGCTTGAAATCAGAAACGCGCTTGACGAAAACCGTTTTTCCCGGTTCAAGGCGGAAAAAGAGCAGATTTACGGTGAAAGAATTTAATCTTTTACTTGCATTTACGGTGTCACTATTGTATAATCTTATCAAATTATCTTGGAGGTACTCTTTATGAACTTTATAACACTTGCCGCTGCCGCTTCGGGCGGTTCGGCATTGGGCGGGCTGTTTTATATCGGCTTCTTCGGACTTATGTTCCTTGCGATGTATTTTATTATGATTCGCCCCCAGCGCAAAAAGCAGAAGGAAGAGCAGAAAATGCGCGAGAATCTGCAGGTAGGCGATGAGATACTCACTATCGGCGGCATTTACGGCAAAGCGGTTTCGCTTAAAGAAGACAGCATAATAATTCAGTCCAAAAGCGACCATTGCAAGCTTACCATCGCCCGCTGGGCTATTCAGCAGAATCTTACGATTCACGATGACGAACCGAAAAAATAAGTAATATTTATCCCTCCGGCAGCGTAATGTCTATCGGAGGGATATTTATGTCAAAAAGCAGATTTAAGGAGCGCTCACCCAAACCGGTCACATATCTGATCGGCGCGGCTGTCGGCGTTTTTATTACACTGATTCTGATGCTTGCAAGCGCCGCAATAGTATTGCTGTTTAATCTTGACAGAGATTACTGCGCTCCGCTCGGTACCGTAAGCCTTGCGCTCGGCAGCTTTGCCGCCGCGTATTACGTTTCAAAAAAGAGTGAGAGCAGGGGATATATAATAGGCGCATTAACAGGCCTTGTATCCTTTGCCACCGTCACTGTAATTTCCCTGATAGTGAACAAAAGCGGCTTAACGCTGAACACTTTGTTTCATTTTATCATAATTGTGCTTGCCTCGGCAATAGGCGGTATACTCGGCGTAAACCGCGGAAAAAACAAAAAATACATATAAAAGCGCGGTGTAACCGGTTTTATCGGTTACACCGCTCGCCTTAATCGTATACTATAGTAACGCTACCCATATTGTCGTGTACATCTACTGTGATTTGTTTTGTGAAAACCTCGCTTTTTTGCTCGGGAGCATATATATGTCCCATATTATCATGGCTCTGCAAGGTGACGTTCCACGACTCGGGCAAGTGCAGTTTAACTTTTCCCATATTGTCAAATACCGATATCTGTCCGCCGCCGGGGTAAGCGTCGCGGTTTGTTATATAAGCGTTTACACTGCCCATATTGTCGTGAATATTTGCGTTTGATAAGTCGGTGGCATCAAAGTAGAGCGTGGAACTGCCGAAGCGTGAATGATGCGGATTGCCTTCTGTATACTTTTTAGGAAGCAGTATCCCGAGACCAATAGTGGCAAGCAAGGCGGCAACAAGCACTACCCAGTTGTTTATCAGGTCGTTATCATCACGACCGAGTGCGTGCGCTAACGGTGCCTCAAAAATCAGGAATTCAAAAGCCAACGGAAATACGATTTGCGAATACTCGTTATCAACAAGTCTGTCAATAAGCCATGCAAGGCAAATAAGACCGAGAATTATTCTCCAAACAGAAAACTCATATCCAAAATCTATTCCGATGCCCTGCATAATAAGCAGTACGGCGGCAAGCAGAAGTATTACGCCCCAGAATACGCCGTCACGCGTCTTTCTTATCCATTTCTTTTCACTCATTTGTTTAACCTCGTTTCTTCTATGATTTTTCGCACGGTTTTATAGTATTTGCGCGAAATAAATACTGTTTTTTCGGTATCGTCAAACGTTGCCTCCGCAAGACCCGTCGGGAACCGCGTCATAGAGCGGATTTTTGATGTGTTTACAATGAGGCTTTTTGAAGCGCGTATAAAGGTGGTTGGCAAAATGCTTTCAAGCTCGTTTAAGCGCAGTTGGCAAAGGTAGCATTTGTTACAGTCATGTCCGAAAACTTTTTCGTTTTCAACTTCAAAGAAGAGTAGAGCCGAATAGGGAATATAAACTTCCTGCTCATCATAGCGTAGCGCTATTTCTTTTGATTTTGAAAGCGCGGTTTTAATGGCCTGCTGTACTTTTGAAACGCGCTCGCTTAGCTCCGGCGCACGAATGATAACTTCTTCTGAAAAATCGGGACTGATTTCAATTTTTAACTTCATTGTCACACCCCACTTTACAGATCGTTTTTACACGTCAAATATACATTATATCCCGCGTTTTGTAAAGTCTTTACGGGTAACAGGTAGTATTTTGCGGCTATGTGGTATGATTCTTATGATAAAAGGCACCGTCGCGTTCAAAGCTACGGTGCCTTAATACTATTTAGACAACTTTTCAATTATATCCGAAAATATTTCGGACGGGTTTTCAAGAAACTTTTCTCTGATATACGTACCGCTCTTTTCATCGGGAATCAGCATTTTCACTTCAATAAGCGTTACTTTTCCGTCAACGGCGCTGCAGGTGATATACGAATGCCCGTTCTCGTTTGAAATGCAAAAACGCGTGCCTTTTGCGTTTTTGATTTTTGCAAGCATTTTAAGCGTTGCGATATAGGCGCGCTTGCGTACCGTAAGCGACAGGGTTGAATCAAGCTCGTCCGCGACCTGTGAGCCGGATTTGGTTATTTCATAATACGCCTCATCATCACTCGCGGGGGCGATGTGACCGCTTTCGGCAAGAGAGGCCATAGCGTCGCTCACCTCAAAACCGTTTGCGATACCCTCAAAATGAAGAATATTGGAAAGCATCGCCGCCGGGACCGGTTCTTTTACGGCGTTAAGTATGTAGCATATTAGTATTTTAATTTCCGCGGTGTTAAACAAACCGCCGTTTTTAACGCCGGCGCCGATAGCATCGTTTTCCAACATCTCGCCTCCAATAAGTGTGGTAACATCTATTATAATACAAAAGCCGAATTTTGCAAGAGTTTTTTAACCGTCATAGTCCTCAATGATTATTCGCGCTTCTTCTTCGTTTTTGACTTCGATTCCGTCTGCGAATCTTTTTCTGTCGGAATTAGGCAAAGAAGTGAGTACAATTCCGTCGTATACAGTCTGCATTTCACCGTTTTTATAAAGCGCGACAGTGCCTTTGTACTCTTTAAGCATATACCGCGTCTCGGTCGGATTCGGTTTTCTGTACGCGATAAGCAGAAGCGCACTCGTAAGCACAAGGGTAAAAACAATAACGGAAACCGCGACTTTCTTATATGAAAAAAGCATAATATCACCCGTGTCTATTTTTGCCGCTGCGCCTCGAAATATGCATTTAATGGTTAAAAAATTGTAACTATAAATATTTTAATACGTGATGTATAATACTGTGTTAGTAAGCGAGGTGTTTGTCTGTGTCGGGAAAAAGCGAAGATATTTTCAGTTTCAGCGAAGGTAATACCGAGAAAGACGATTCTCTGGACCTTAACAGCTTTTCAAGCATTGCTACCGACAGCGCGCGAAAGAAACGCGCGCGAAAGAAAACCGGAAAGCAACGCGTAATCAAGATAATACTTACGCTGTTTCTTGTTGGCGTAATTACGCTCAGCCTTGTTATAGGCGCTTTCTTATTATATGCGTTTACTATGGTCGACGGCACTATGGACGTGGACCTTGACAACCTTGCTCTTAATTTTACCACAACGATTTATACGCAGAATGAAAGCGGAGAATGGGTGGAGTATCAGCGCCTGCACGGTATGTACAACCGCATTTGGGTCGCTTATGACCGTAAAGATGCTTTAAGCGGTGATGAATCATATGAGGGAATACCCGAAAATCTCGTCAACGCCTTCGTTGCTATTGAGGACAGGCGGTTCAGGGAGCATGACGGTGTCGATTGGAAGCGTACCGCCGCCGCATTCTTAAATCTGCTTAAAGGTTCAAAAAGCTACGGCGGCTCTACAATAACCCAGCAGCTTGTTAAAAACCTTACCAGTGACGACAGTAAAGAGGTCAGCCGTAAGGTCAGGGAAATAATGCGTTCAAGGTATCTTGAAGGTCATTACGCCAAGGATACGATAATCGAATGCTATCTTAACACTATCGCGCTCGGACACGGCGTTTACGGCGTTGAGGTCGCCGCGAACTACTACTTCAATAAAAGTGTAAATGACCTCACTCTCGCGGAATGCGCCACTCTGGCGGCAATAACCAAGAGTCCCTCTAACTATGCGCCGGATAAGGACCCGGAAACAACGAATTCGCAGAACAATAAGAAACGCAGAATCACCGTGCTTAACGAAATGCTGGAACAGAAATATATAACCGACGAGCAGTACGAAGCAGCGAAAGCGGAGGAAGTAAAAATCGTCGCAACTAAGGACGCGATGA
Organism: Clostridiaceae bacterium; assembly: GCA_016287385.1. GTDB lineage: Bacteria > Bacillota > Clostridia > Oscillospirales > Acutalibacteraceae > UBA737. The sequence goes on from JAEEWM010000004.1 coordinate 109,551, forward strand.
ACGAGACCGAAATCAACAACTATTACGTAGACGCTCTTATAGTTCAGGTTACAAAGGATATAGCGGCAAAATACGGTTACGATGAAAAACACGCGGCGGAGATGTTCTACAAAGGCGGTTACAAAATATACGCGACCGTTGACCCGAAAATACAGTCTACCGTCGATGAAGTGTTTGCCAATTCGGAAAAATACGGCATTAAGAGCGCTGACGGTTCACAACTTCAGGGCGCGATTACGGTAATGGATTACGCGGGTCACGTTAAGGGGCTTTCGGGCGGCATAGGGCAGAAGACGGTCAATCTCGGAATTTCCGGCTTTAACCGTGCAACTGACGCGGTGCGCCAGCCCGGTTCCACAATGAAACCGATCTCAACCTATGCGCCTGCCATTGAAAACGGTTTAATCAATTACTCGACTGTAGTTTATGATAATCCTGACGTTTACAAGGTTGCCGGTAAAAACTGGACGCCGAAAAACTATGACGGCGCCTATCGCGGCAAGACTATGGTGCCCAAAGCACTTGAAATATCATTGAATACGATACCGGTACAGTTGGTAGACAAACTTACACCTCAGGTATGCTTTGATTTTCTTACCCAGAAGCTCGGTATAACTACCCTTAACGAGGAAGATAAGAATCTTGCGCCGCTTGGCATGGGCGGTACGAACGGCGGCATTACCACTATTGAATCCGCCGCGGCTTACGCCGCTTTCGGTAACGGCGGCAAATATTATAAGCCTACGCTGTATTATAAAGTCTGCGACCAGCACGATAACATTGTGTTAAACGGTGAACCGAAGCCGAGCGTCGCCATCGGCGCCGATACCGCTACGGTTATGAATCAACTGCTTCAAAATGTTGTGTACGGCGATAACGGTACCGGCAGAATCGCCGCCGGTTACATTCCGAATATGAAGATTTATGCCAAAACCGGTACTACAAACGAAGTCAATGACTTATGGTTTGTCGGCGGCTCACCTTACTATGTCGCTTCCTGCTGGTGCGGGTATGATAAGATGCAGCGAATCGGTAATTCAAGCATTGCAAAGACCATGTGGGGCGCCGTTATGTCAAAGGTGCATACCGGACTTACGCCAAAGGAATTCCCCGTGAGCGATTACGCAGTGAAGAGGTATTACTGCACGGCGTCCGGAGGTCTTGCCACCGAAGGTTGCCCCGCAAAAGCGGTGGGGTGGTATAAGAAGAACAATGTCCCCGGCGTTTGCAGGGAGCATACCGGCGCCGTTCTCGATTCACCCGACGCCGAGAAGAAAGATACAGCCGAAAAGCAGAACTGATACAATACCCGCCGTCAATACGGCGGGTAAGCTTTAATATTATTCATTTAATACTTGACTATACGCAAAAACTGTGATATTATATCACTTGCGCCTGCGGGTGTAGTTCAATGGCTAGAATCCCAGCCTTCCAAGCTGGTCGTGTGGGTTCGATTCCCATCACCCGCTCCATAAAGAGAAAGTCCGTATTTTGGACTTTCTCTTTGTTTGTGCGGGTTTGCGGCAGTCTTTGTGCTAAGAAAAGTATATCGGATATTCATATGGGAAGGCGCCGGTTTCAATCCTGATTTTATTCCGATAAAATATTCTGTTGACAAACGGATATAACTGTGCTATATTGGTTATCGGTGGCTAACTCATTTGGTTTTTTATATGAATAGGGCTTAGCTCTTATTTTTTTGAAAGACAGTTAGCCGCGGCTAACCGACAATACATCCGGTGCCGTCAGCAGGCGGACCGGTAATACAACGGAGGTATTTATTATGGCTATTGTGAAATTTGAAAACGTTTCAAGGATCTATACGAGCGGTGACCATGAATTACGCGCTCTTGATAACGTCAGTTTTTCTCTTGACGAGGGAAAATTTGTCGTTATACTCGGTCCGTCGGGAGCGGGGAAAAGCACACTGTTGAACCTGCTCGGCGGACTTGACAGCCCGAGCGAGGGGACTATTACCGTCTCCGGAACGGATATATCTAAACTGACCGATAACGAGCTTGCGGATTATCGCGCCTCCACGGTAGGATTTGTATTTCAGTTTTATAATCTTATACCTACATTGACGGTATATGAAAACGTCAGACTCGTCTCGGAAATATCCGGTAAAGCGCTTGACGCAAAGAAAATGATAGACAGGGTAGGACTGCTTGATCATCTGAACAACTTCCCTTCTGAGCTTTCCGGCGGCGAGCAGCAGCGTATCTCCATTGCCCGCGCTCTTTGCAAAAATCCGCAAATCCTGCTTTGTGACGAACCGACAGGCGCGCTTGATTCGGGGACCGGCGTAATGGTGCTTAAACTGTTGTTTGATATGGCGCGAAACTACGGTAAAACCGTTGTTATAGTGACCCATAACCAGAATATTGCAAAAATGGCGGATGTTGTTATACGCGTAAAGAACGGAAAGATTCGCTCTGTCGAAGAGCAGGAAAACCCGCTTTCCGCTGATGAGGTGGAATGGTAATGCTTATAAGAAAACTGCTCCGGACTGCGTGGAGCTATAAATCGCAGTTTATTTCCATGATTATAATGATGACGCTGGGAATCGGCATTTTTCTCGGCTTTAATATGGAATGGAAAACTATCGAATACGACACCTCGCGTTTCTTTGACAGTACAAAATACGCGGATTACCGTTTGTATTCGGAAACAGGTTTTACTGAAGAAGACATATCAAAAATTTCTTTAATACCCGGCGTGGACGCGGCGACAAGATACCTTACGGTAAATCTTGAAGTGAAAGGCGAAAAAAAGAAATCGCTTGCTCTTGACGTTTCGGAAAATTATACCGTGTCGACATTTACGCTTATAAGCGGTGAGAAATACAACGAAAAAGGCGACGGTTTCTGGCTCTCCGATAAGTTTGCGAAGCTTAACGGGATAAAAACAGGAGATAATTTAACTCTCGAATTTCAGGGTATGGAGATAACCGGCAAAGTAGCAGGACTTATTAAATCGGGCGAGCATATGATTTGCCTTGCCGACAGTAACCAGGTAATGCCCGATTACAATACATTCGGTTTTGCTTATATTTCACCGGCAAAACTGGAAGCCGTGATGCGCGAAAGGGTAATTAAGAGTATAGCCGAGGATTTACAAAAAAACGGCGTGAGACCGCAGGAAGCCGAAGCTCAGGCAAAAGCCGCGTTAACCGACGAAATGCTGCGTGAAGCGACCGATAAAGTTTTTTCGCAGATAAATTTACGCTCAAAGCTAAATAAATCGCAGCTTGAATCCGCCGTAAAAGAAAAACTCGGCAGAACGCTTATGATCGTATCAAAGGACGATCACGTTGTCTATAAAGAAGCGATGGGTGAGGCAAAAGAAGGAAAAGCAATGGGTTCAATTCTACCCGTACTGTTTCTTGCTATTGCAATACTGACGATGGTAACCACCATGCATCGCATTGCAACAAATGAAAAGACGCAGATAGGCATTCTTAAAGCGCTCGGTTTCAAAAACAGGACTATACTCATTCATTATTCGCTTTACGGTCTCTTTATCGGCGTAGTCGGTTGTGTATTCGGAGCGATACTCGGATATATTGTGTGCAAGGCGGTGATGAGCGAAAACGGGATGATGGGAACATATTTCGATATGCCCGACTGGACTGCGGCAACACCCGCTTTCTGCTATCCGGTCATAGTAGGTACGGTCATATTACTCGCGCTTATCAGCTTTCTTTCGGTGCGTGCACAGCTTAAAGGCACGGCGGCGGACGCACTTCGCCCGTATACTCCGAAAAAGATGAAAAAGTCCGTTATTGAAAGACTGCCGTTCTTTAATAAAATGAATTTTGCGGTTAAATGGAATATACGCGACCTGATGCGGCACAAAAACCGCTTTGCGATGACGCTGGTCGGGATTGTCGGATGTATGATACTGCTTGTCGGCGGACTCGGTATGCGCGATACAATGTCCGGCTTTCTTGATTTGCTTGACAACGGAATTTCACATTATACCACTAAGGTAAATCTTGCAGAGAACACCGACTACCGAAGCGCACAGCAGTTGATAAAAGACCTTGACGGCGACTGGGAAAGCTATTCGGGTATCAGTATTGACGGTAACACAGCGACTCTTGATATAGTACATAACAGCAAAGGCTATTTCAGCGTTATCGATAAAGACAACAAGCCGATAGATTTGAGCGACGACGGCGTATATCTGTGCCTGCGGCTTGCCAATAAGGCAAAAATCGGTGAAATGATTGAATTTTCGCCTTACAACACTGATGATACGTATCGTGTAAAGGTAGCGGGGTATAACCGCTCGATTATGACCGAGAGCATTACAATGACCGATAAGCTCGCGGATAAACTCGGAATAAAATACAGCGTATCCGCGGTTTATACCGACAAATCCTCCGGCGAGATTCCGATGTCAGAACTGATTTCCGGCAAACAGGATAAGCGGCAGCTAATTGACAGTTTTTCAAGCTTTATTCAAATTATGGACGGAATGGTTATAATCCTTGTGATCGCGGCGGTTATACTCGGAATAGTGGTGCTCTACAACCTCGGAATTATGAGTTACGTTGAGCGTTCAAGAGAACTTGCAACATTAAAAGTGCTCGGCTTCAGAAACAGAAAAATAGGACGGCTTTTGATCATGCAAAATATGTGGCTTACGGTTATCGGTGTGCTGTTAGGTCTGCCGGCGGGTTATGCCGCTCTGCAGTGGATGCTTTCGGCGCTTGCCTCCGAATATGAATTGAAACTTATGCTCGGACCGGTTACATATGCTGTTTCCATACTGCTTACGTTCGGCGTTTCACTTCTCGTCGGTTGGATGGTTTCACGCAAAAACCGTAAAATCGATATGGTTGAGGCGCTGAAAAACGCCGAATGATTTGAAGAGATAAAACTACGGCGGAGGGAAATCCTCCGCCGTAGTTTTATTTTTTGTTACAGTTTCCGCTCATAGGGCAGTTGTCGCAGCCGCACCCGCAGCCTGACCTGCCGTTTTTGCGATCACGTACGGTTTTAATTATAATTAGTAAAACAATCAGGGCAAATAATAAAACCGCCGCTACCGAGCTGAAATTTGCGTATAACCATTCGAGCATAGTTTAACCCCTGTCCGTCAGGCATTACATATTCTTTATATCATCGTCGCTTAACATTTTGTAGTTGTTTTCAGCGAGTATTTTTTCGGCTTTTTCGTTGTGCCTTGCGCGGAGCACAAGATATGCGGCGTCAGCGTTGCCGGGTGTTACGAAGGCGTACATATACTCTACGTTTACGCCGCCCGCAGTCAGCAATTCGAGAACCTGCGCAAGCGAGCCCGGTTTATCGGTAAGCTCAACGCCGATTACGTTGTTTGCGCGAACGATAACATTGTTATCTTTAAGTGTATCGAGCGCAAGGTCTATATCGTTTACGATGATTCGCAGTATACCGAAATCCTGTGTATCCGCTATTGAAACGGCACGCATATTAACGCCGCTGTCAGACAGCAGTGAGATTATCTGTGAAAGGGCGCCCTGTTTGTTTTCAACAAAGACCGATAATTGTTTGATAAACATATTAAATCCTCCTTAAACAAGATTTCTGCGGTCAATAACGCGCTTTGCCTTACCCTCGGAACGCGCAATACTGCCCGCGGCGACAAATGTTGCTTTTGCGGCAATGCCGAGCGTCGATTTCAGACGGTCGGTAAGCTCGTGTTCAAGACGTGAAATATCCGCAATCGTATCCGAAAAAGACCCTTCGGTTATTTCAACCTGAACCTCAAGAGTGTCGAGCACACCTTTTCTGTCAACAATAATCTGATAGTTCGGCGAGAGATTCATTTGCAGAAGTACGGTTTCAATTTGCGACGGGAATACGTTTACGCCGCGAATTATCAGCATATCGTCAATTCTGCCCATCGGTTTTGACATACGCACAAAGGTTCTGCCGCAGGCGCATTTTTCATGCGTTACGGTGCCGATATCCTTTGTTCTGAAACGTATCAGCGGAAACGCCTCTTTTGAAAGGCAGGTAAAAACAATTTCACCTTTTTCGCCGTCCGGTACGGGCTTGTGGGTTTCGGGGTCGAGTATTTCAATGATGAAGTGGTCTTCATTAACGTGCATGCCTTTTTGTTCGGAGCACTCGTAAGCGACGCCCGGACCCATTATCTCGGTAAGACCGTAGATATCATACGCCTTGATATTAAGCGATTTTTCAATTTCGCGGCGCATTTCCTCGGTCCATGGCTCCGCACCGAAAATTCCGGCGCGAAGGGGAAGCTTGCTCGTGTCTACGCCGGCTTTTTCCGCCGATTCTCCGAGGTACATCGCATAAGACGGTGTGCAGGCAATTACGTCAGAGCCGAAATCTTGAAGTATTGTAATCTGACGCGCCGTGTTGCCGGACGAAACGGGTATAGACGTGCAGCCGAGCCGTCTTGCACCCTCGGCGATTCCGAGACCACCGGTAAACAGTCCGTAACCGTATGCAACGTGAACTTTATCGTTTTTTGTAATTCCCGCGGCGGCAAGCTGGCGCGCTACAATATCGCCCCAGCAGTCAAGATCGTTCTGTGTATAGCCGACAACTATCTGTTTGCCGGTAGTACCCGAGGAAGCGTGCAGGCGTATGACCTCCTCCATAGGAACGGCAAACATACCGAACGGATAAGTATCGCGCAGGTCCTGCTTAGATGTAAAAGGCAGTTTGTATAAATCGTCAATGCCTTTAATATCTTCCGGCTTTACACCGGCTTCATCCATACGCTCTCTGTACAGCGGAACCTTCTCATAGACGCGTTTTACCGTGTTTACAAGCCGCTCGTTTTGGATGCGGGTGATTTCTTCTCTTGGAGCTTGTTCGATTTCAGGTTGATAACAGTAGTTCATAAGTCCTCCTTGTTTTGTTTTCACTCGCCTCTGCCAAGTAAAAACGCCTTTTTATTCATCTCAACAAATTTCGGCGCGACGGTTTCTTCAATGGCGCGCAGCCACAGTTCTTTGTCAAACGGGAAATAGGTTGAAAGTCTGCCTATAAGTACAATGTTGACCGCTTTAACGCTTCCTGCTTCTTTTGCAAGGGTCAGGGCGTCAATGGCGTCTACTTTAATACCTTTATTTTTGTGCTCGTCCAGAATGTTTTCCGGGTACTCGGCATTACCGGTAATTACCGGCATTGGGTCAATTTGCTGAGTGTTAACTATTATCTGCCCGCCGATTTTCAGCATTGGCGTGTGTCGCGCCGCTTCGAGCTTCTCAAATGAGATTATATAGTCCGCCTCACCGGTGGAAACGAGAGGGGAGTACACCTTTTCGCCGTAACGTACATAGGTTACTACGGAACCGCCGCGCTGGCTCATGCCGTGTACTTCGGAAACTTTAACGTCATAACCCTCGGTTACAAGCAGGTGCCCTAAAAGCTTACTGGCAAGAAGGCTGCCCTGACCGCCTACGCCGACTATCATAATATTTACGGTTTTCATATCAAACACCTTCTTTTATAGCGTCAAACTTACAGAGTTGCTCGCAAACACCGCATCCCACGCATTGAGTCGCGTCAATAACCGCTTTATTGTTTTTGATCGAAATGGCGGGACATCCAAGCCGCATACAGCTCTTGCATGAACGGCATTTGTCAGTTTCAACAGTAAGCGCCGGTTTTGCTTTTACGTATTTAAGCAGCATACACGGCCGCCTTGAAATAATGACCGAGGGTCCGTCCGCCGCGAGTTCTTCCTTAACGGCAGTCTCGCATCCGGCAAGGTCGTAAGGATCGACAACGCGCACCCGCGGTATTCCGAGAGAGCGGCAAAGCTCCTCAAGATTAACCTTAGCCGCGGGGTCGCCTTTAATATTATAACCCGTTGTGGGGTTCTGCTGATGACCGGTCATACCGGTTATCGAGTTATCAAGAATTATAACTACGGAATTCGAAGCGTTGTATGCGATGTTTACAAGTCCTGTCATACCCGAGTGCATAAAGGTTGAATCGCCTATAACGCATACGGTGTTCTTCTCGCTGTCAACACCGCGCGCCTTGTTAAAGCCGTGAATACCCGAAACCGACGCGCCCATACAAAGCGTGGAATCAAGGGCGTTAAGCGGGGGAGTGGCGCCGAGCGTGTAGCAACCTATATCACCTAAAACGGTGAGCTTCAATTTTGCGAGCACATAGTAAATCCCTCTGTGCGGACAACCGGGGCACATAACAGGCGGTCTGTTCGGCACGGGAGAATCCGCGTGCAGACTGTCCTCGGTTTTATCGAGAAGTATCTTTTTAATATCCATTTGCGAAAACTCACCGATGTTTGAAAAGAGGCTTTTTCCTTCCGGGTTAAGACCGATAGTGCGCAAATGTGTTTCGATTACCGGGTCAAGCTCTTCAACGACTATAAGCCGCTTTACCTTACCGGCAAATTCTATCAGTGATTTAACCGGCATGGGATTTATCATGCCTATCTTAAATACCGATACGCTGTCACCGAATACCTCTTTGACGTACTGATAGCAGGTACCCGCCGTAACTATACCGATATCACTGTTTTTTGCAAAAAAGACTTTATTGAATTCGCAGTTTTCCGCAAACTCTGTAAGGGCGCGGGTGCGCTCTTCTACAACCGGATGCTTCTTCTTCGCGTAGCCCGGCATCATTATGTATTTTTCCGGTTGCTTCTGATAGGGAATCAGGTCGCGCTCATCCCTTTTTCCGGTTTCAACTATGCTCTGGCAGTGAGCAATACGCGTGCACATTCTCATCATTACCGGCGTATCGTATTTTTCGGAAATATCAAACGCCGCTTTCGCGAAGGAATACGCTTCCGCGGAGTCGGCGGGTTCAAGCATCGGAACCTTCGCCGCTATCGCATAGTGGCGGGAATCCTGTTCGTTTTGTGATGAATGCATGGCGGGGTCATCCGCAACGCAGATCACCATGCCGCCGCGAACGCCGGTATAAGAGAGTGTAAAGAGCGGGTCTGCGGCAACGTTAAGACCGACGTGTTTCATGGCGCAGGCGCTTCTCGCTCCGCCGAGCGACGCGCCGAACGCGACCTCGGTCGCAACCTTTTCATTTGGCGCCCACTCACAGTATATTTCGTCATATTTGGCGGCAAATTCCGTGATTTCGGTTGATGGTGTCCCCGGGTAACTTGAAACCACCTTGACGCCCGCTTCATAAAGACCGCGGGCAAGCGCCGCGTTACCTATAAGTAATTCTTTCATAACAGTTTCCTTTCAAGGGTTTAAGCCTTGTTCTGCGCGTCAACAAGATTCGACGCACCGTATATTTTTCTAAGCTTCGGTTTTTCGATTTTGCCGGTGGCGTTGCGCGGTACGGCGGCAAGAATAAACTTCTTGGGTCTCTTATAGCGCGGCAGTTGGTGACAGAACGCTTCAAGGTCGCCTTCGGTGCAGGTGTGACCCTCTTTTATCTCAACGATAGCCGCCGCGATTTCACCGAGCCGAGTATCGGGAAGCCCTATAACCGCGACATCCTTGACGTCGGGGTGTGAAGATATGAAATCTTCAATTTGTACGGGATAAATATTCTCGCCGCCTGAAATTATAACGTCTTTCTTACGGTCAACAAGATATATAAACCCGTCCTCATCCTGCATTGCCATATCGCCGGTAAAAAGCCATCCGTCTTTAAGTGTCTGTTCGGTGGCTTTCGGGTCGTTGTAGTATTCTACCATAACGCCGTCACCTTTTACACAGAGCTCGCCGACATCGCCTTTTTTCACCTCGGCGCCGCTTTCATCAACAATTTTCACTTGCCAGCCGTAGCCCGCAATACCTATCGCGCCCACCTTGTGGGTATTTTCAACGCCTAAATGGACGCAGCCGGGTCCGATAGATTCGGAAAGACCGTAGTTGGTATCATACTGCATATTCGGGAAATATTTAAGCCAGCGCTTAACAAGGCTTTGCGGCACGGGCTGCGCGCCGATATGCATAAGCCGAAGCTGGTCAAGCTTATAATCGGAAAGCTTTATATCGCCGTTATCAAGGGCAAGAAGAATATCCTGCGCCCACGGCACCAGCAGCCAGAGTATGGTGCACTGTTCTTTTGAGGCGGTTTCGAGGATATACTGCGGTTTTGTGCCTTTAAGCAGTACCGCTTTACCGCCTGAAAGCAGGGAGCCGAACCAGTGCATTTTAGCGCCGGTATGATAAAGCGGAGGAATGCAGAGAAAAACATCGTTTACGGTTTGACCGTGATGGTTTTGTTCAACCTTGCAGGAGTGCATAAGCGCCTTATGACGGTGAAGTATCGCCTTCGGGAATCCGGTGGTGCCGGATGAAAAATATATCGCCGCAAAATCATCGTCGGTAATGTCGACGGCAGGGGAGGAGGAAGGCATATCAGCCGTCATATCTTTATAATCTTCGGCAAAGGGCGGTATTTGTCCGTCGCCGACAAAAATCATATGGCATTTTTGCCCTATAGACTCATAAATCTCTTCAAGCCTTCCGATAAATTCAGGACCGAAGACAAGAACATCTACTTCGGATAAACGCGCGCAATATTCAATCTCGCTCGCGGTAAATCTGAAATTGAAAGGAACTGCAAGGGCACCGGTTTTGAGAATACCAAAGTATATCGGCAGCCATTCTATACAGTTCATAAGAAGTATGCCGACTTTATCGCCCTTTTTGATGCCGCGTTTGATAAGCAGGTTGGCAAAACGGTTTGCTTTCTCGTTAAATACCTCCCAGGTGATCTCCCGGCGGAAGTACGGCGAATTTGTCGGTTGGATTAAATCATACTCTTTATAAGATAACTTGCGCGTTTCTTTCATCTCCGGGTTTATCTCGACAAGACAAACCATATCGGGACTTTTTCTCGCGTTTTCTTCAAGTATTTGAGTGATGGGCATTTATAAAGACTCCTCGCAAAATAAATTACTGTTCTTCTTCAAGCTTTAACGCGTCGGTCGCTTTAACGGTGACCGTTTTCTTATAGCATGAGAATATTTCCTCAATGCGGTCTTTCGACTGCTGTTTAGTAAACATACTGATTATCGGTACGCACACAAGACTCAAAATCATGGCGAAAGAGCCTGAATGAATAGATGTTTTGAATACCGTTTCATCAAGGAAGCTTACGCCGAACGTAAAGCCCGATAAACTCTTGATAAGCTGAATAACGCTCATTGATACGCCGACGGCGAAGCTCAGATAAACCGCCGCACGGCTTGTCTTTTTATAGTAAAGACCCCATAAGAACGGACCGATGAACGAACCCGCGAGGGCGCCCCAGGATATACCCATAAGGTTTGCTATAAACGTAACGGAGGAAGTGCTCTTGGAATTAACCTGATATATTGCAATAAGCGCGGAAATAAGAACAAATACCGCTATCAGAACACGCATTAAGAGCATTTTGCCCTTTTCGCCGAGCGGCTTTTTGCGCAGCGGCGCGATAAGGTCAAGCGTAACAGTGGAACCGGAAGTAAGCACAAGCGAGGAAAGTGTTGACATTGAAGCCGAGAGCACCAGAACGAGGACAATACCGATTATAACCGGTCCGAGATTTTCAAGCATTGCAGGCACAAGTCGGTCATACGAAACAACGGCGCCGTCGATCACCGGTTTTCCGTCGGCGCCGGCTTCGGCAAACAGTCTTGAAAAACCGCCGAGGAAGTAACATCCGCCGGCAACGACTATTGCGAATATTGAAGAGATTACGGTACCTTTTTTAATTGAATCCTCGTCCTTTATTGCATAGAATTTGCCGACCATCTGGGGTAGTCCCCACGTGCCGAGTGAAGTCAAAATCACAACGAAGGTCAGGAACAGAACGTTCGGCCCGAAAAACGATGTGTACTGCCACGATTTTTCGGCGAGCTTTTCAATCGAAGAATAAAAGCCGCCGTTCTGATTAAGAACCGCCGTTATTACGACGACAATACCGCCGAGCATGAAAATGCCCTGAATAAAGTCGTTCATAGCGGTTGCCATATAACCGCCGAGTAAAACGTAGGCGCAGGTAAGCAGCGACATTATGACAATACAAACAGTATAGTTTACGTTGTTAAACGCCATGTTAAAGAGCCGTGAAAGACCGTTGTAAAGCGAAGCGGTATACGGAATAAGAAACACAAAGACAATTATTGCGGAAATCAGCTTAAGCGATTTCGAGCCGTAACGCGCCTCAAAAAACTCCGGCATAGTCTTGCTTTTAAGATGATTTGTCATTATGCGTGTTCTGCGACCGAGAACGACCCACGGCAGTAGTGAACCGATAAAAGCGTTGCCGAGTCCAATCCATGTAGAGGATATACCGAAAGTCCAACCGAACTGCCCGGCGTATCCTACGAAAATTACCGCCGAAAAATACGACGTACCGAACGCAAACGCCGTAAGCCAGGGACCGGCGCCGCGCGAGCCGAGGACAAAGCCTTCGACGCTCGCCGCTTTTTTACGGTAGTAAAGACCTACCGCGATCATCAGCGCGAAAAACGCCACCAAAAAAATAATTTGAATTGCCATCTTGTGTTTTTCCTTTCAATAGTTTATAATTATACACTAAATTAAGACGAGGGGGAATATACCGATGATAATTGACGCACATACTCACGTTTTCCCGGAAAAAATCGCCGAAAGAAGTATTTCGGTGCTTGAAAAACTCGGCAAGCAAAAGGCGGTAATAGGGGGGACGGTAAATGACTTGCTTTGCTCAATGGAGAAAAACGGCGTTGATTATTCGGTGGTGGTACCGGTACTGACCAAGCCCGAACAATTTGAAAGCATCAACCGTTTTGCCGGTGAAATCGGAAAACTGCCGGGAATAATACCTTTTGGTGCGATACATCCACTTTGTGAAAATATTGACAAACTTTTGGATTATATCGTCGAAAAGGGATTCAAGGGTGTAAAACTGCATCCGGACTATCAGGAAACAGATATTACCGACGACGGTTATATAAAGATACTCGAAGGTTGCAGAAAGCGCGGACTTATTGCAATAATACACGCCGGAATTGATCCCGCGTATACCGATCATGTGCATTGTCCGCCGGAACTGTCAAGCGCGGTCGTCAAAGAACTGACAACCGATAAAACAAAACCGTTCATTGTGCTGGCGCACATGGGCGGTATCGGGCAAATCGAAAAAGCAGAACGCTTTCTCGTTGGATTGCCGGTTTTCTTTGATACATCCTTCGTGCTGGATGAAACTGATTCAACGAGAACGAGGGAGCTGATTTTAAGACACGGTTGTGAAAAGGTGCTGTTTGCCACCGACAGTCCCTGGAGAGACGCCAAACAGTATATTGAACTGATAAAGCAGATGTCACTCGGAGATGAAGCGACGGATGCGATTCTCGGAAAAAACTGTGCGCGTTTGCTTAATATACGGAATATATAATATATATTTTTATCACCACAAGCATAAATTGTCAATAGAAAACAACGTAAAACCGACAAAAAACGCCGCCGACCTGAAAATGGCTTCCCCGAATTATACAAAATATTAATTTTGTATAATTCGATGTATAATTTTTCGCCGTCTTCTTTATTGTCTTCTCTGTCGTGGGTTTTTTGAAAAAACTAAATACATATATAAAAAACCGTCCTGAAAACAAATTCGGACGGTTTTATTTTGCGAGCGGATGATACTTTGCGTATGATTGAACATATTTACTTTTAACGAGTTGTGCGTAAACCTGTGTTGATGAAATATCAAGATGCCCGAGCATTTCTTTGATATCGCTCAACTGTGCGCCGTTTTCCAAAAGATGCGCCGCGAATGAGTGCCTGAGCGTCTGCGGTGTTATTTCCTTTTTGATATCGGCTTTTTTTGAATAATACTTAATTATCTTCCAAAAGCCCTGACGTGACATCGGCTTGCCGTTGTAGTTGGTAAAGAGCTTGTCTTCCCCGTCGTCACAAACAAGAGCCGGACGCGCTATATTTATGTATTCGCCTATATGCTTTACCGCGTCGGGATATATCGGTACGATGCGCTCATGCTGTTCCGATTTAATATGAAGGATACCGATCTGCAGATTAACGTCATTTACCGAAAGCTCGATAAGCTCGGAGACTTTTATGCCGGTGGCGTAGAGTAACTCGAGCATGGCTTTATCACGCATGCCCTTATAATCGCTTACGTCGGGCTGGGCAAGCAACGTAACTACCTCTTGCGAGGTAAGTATCTCGGGCATTTTGCGCTCGTTGCGCGGATTTTTTATGCCCTGGGAACAGTTGACCGTTATGAGTTTTTTCGATTGCAGAAAACTGAAATAGCAACGTATTGAGGCAATAATCCGTGTTTTAGTTGAATCTGATTTGCCCGTTTCCTTGATATATTTGAGATAAGCGTCAATGTTTTCGGACTTAACGCTTTTAACGTTCTTTATTCCCTGAGCGGCGCAATAATTCAAAAACATTTCAACGTCTCGAATGTACGCGTCAAAAGTATTATCGGAACACTTTTTTACTTCTTTAAGATACGCTTTGAATTCGTCCGTAAAAGTCGTCAAATTATCACACCCTTTCTTTAATTATCAAAAGCTGAAATATCGAATAAACGAAACCGAAACCGCGGCGTCTATCAGCGCGGCTAAGGCAAAACACAAGGCAATAATAAGGATTCTGCCGCAAAACAACCTGAATTCCCCTGAAACGTTAAGCGGTCTGCTTTTCGGCAATATCAGTTTAAGCAGCACTGATGAAAACTCCGAAGATTCTTTCGCGGCAAAAAACAGGCAGATACAAAACGCAAGTGCCGATGGAACAAAAACAACCGAGTTGAACGCCACTCCCTGCAAGGCAAACCGCGAATATGCGTATGCGGCCATACTGCCGAAATAAATCCCGAAAGTCATACAAAAAATCGGTGATGAAATCACACCGATAATTGAAACGCCGAATACAAAAAACGTAAGAGTTGAAAGAAGATTTTTTATAAGTTCAACTGAAAATATGTTGAAAAACCGCAAGCTTTGCCGTTTTGTATAATAACGTTCAAAAAGATATGACGCAAACTGAGCGGCGCGACCGCCGCGAGCAACTGATATACTGCCGATAATTATGCCTGCGATAAAAGCGATGCCCATAAAGAACAGCAGCTTATTTTTTTGTAAAAAACCGAATTTGTTAAGACGTTTAAGACTGACAACCCCACCCGGTCGCATAGTACCAACTCCCTTCCCTAATAGATATGCGGGAATTGGACAAGATATAACACAAGATTTAGATGAAAAAGAGGTAAAAGCAACAAGATGTTGAAAAACCAACAAATGTTATGTAAACCTAAAAACGACAGAAAAAACATAGGCGTACAACCGAGGAACGCCACAAATTACTTATACTACATTTATTTGCCAAAGTCAATAGTAAGTTTTTGATTTTGAAGTTTTATGTCAACTGATTATGTAAACCACACAATATATTGTTTTGTTTTGAGAAATGTTCTCAACAAATTGTAATTTGTATTTGATTTTTTTTGAAAGTATGTTATAATTGTTTCAAACTTGCGGCGGTACTTTACCGCCGGGATTACAGGAGAATGAAATATGAGTAAAACTGTTGTTATTACCGGTGCTTCAAAAGGCATCGGCGCAGCCACGGCTATTCTGTTTGCTTGCAGAGGATATAGTGTTGTTCTGGGATATAAGGATTCTTATCAGGCGGTAAAGCTCCTCTCCTCTTCCCTGACCGGTCAGGGATTCAGCGTTTTGCCGGTAAAAGTTGACGTTACAAATAAGCTTGAAACGGAATTGCTGATAAATGAGGCGATAGATAAATTCGGCGCCGTTGATATACTTATAAATAACGCGGGCATCAGCGTTTCCGCACCGATCAACGAAATGGATTTGTTTGATTCCGACAGGATATTTGACGTCAACCTCAAAGGCGTATACAACTGCTGTAAATCGGTTGTGCCGCACATGGTTTCAAGAAAAAGCGGTAAAATTATAAATATTTCTTCGATGTGGGGTCAGGTCGGCGCCTCCTGCGAGGTTGCCTATTCCGCCTCAAAAGCGGGTGTTATCGGGCTTACAAAGGCGCTGGCAAAGGAGCTTGCTCCAAGCGGAATAACGGTTAACGCCATAGCGCCCGGTTTGATTGATACCACAATGAACGCAAATCTTACCGTTGAGGAAATCGACGATTTCGTAAAGCAAATCCCGCTTTCGCGCATGGGTACGCCGGATGAAGTCGCGCATGCGGCTTATTTTCTCGCCGGTGATGACGCGGATTATATTACCGGTCAGGTTCTCGGCGTTAACGGCGGCTTCGTAATATAGAAAAATTATCGTCTGGTAATCAGGCGATAATTTTTATGACGTAATAGATTGCACCGCAAATAAAACTTGCCGCTGTTCCGTACGCTATTACAGGACCGGCGATTTTGAACAGATTAGCGCCGATGCCGAGTATATACCCTTCGTTTTTGAATTCTATCGCCGGCGCCGTGACCGCATTTGCAAATCCGGTGATCGGTACGAGCGTTCCGGCTCCGGCGTGCTTGGCGATTTTATCAAAAACACCTATTCCCGTAAGAAGCGCAGCTGCGGTTATCAGCGTTACCGGCACAAGCATTTTGCTTGTTGTTTCGGATACTCCGAAATATTCATAAAGTATAAACAACATCTCGCCTGTCGCGCATATCAGCCCGCCTATGCAAAAAGCCGATACAAAATCTTTTATTTTCGGTGACGGCGGCGACAGAGCCTTAACATAATTATTGTACTTTTCATTATCGGGCAACAAAAAAACACTTCCCTTCCGGGAAGTATTTTTCCGCAAAACCGCCGCGTTATTCATTTTCATCTACTATCTGCGGCGTATATTCATCATTTTGGATATGCCTGTAAGCGCTGCGCAGTTTTAAGCGCTCATTTATTGTTATCAGCGTTACCCACAAGAAGCAGACAAACACAATCAGCATCGGTATGCCGTGCCGCCAGAAAAAGAGCTTTTTAAGTCCCAAAAAGCCGGGATCATATTCTGTTATACTCGAGGACGCGGCCGTTATACTTTCTTTAACGAGCGAAAGCTTTACAAAAACGGCGAACAGAACCGGAACTGTCACAACATTCATCAAAAGCGCGGTAAGCTTTAATTTGAAACCGTAAAACACCGGTGAGGCAAGCAATACGCCGAATCCTATAAAGTTTACCAACAGCGCGGCTTTGCCTACGGTCTGCATTTCTTTCCAGTTCCACACCTTATCATGCAGGAGTATTCCGGCGCCGAGTGAATAAAAGAGCAGCATTACCATCATAAAAAGCCACGCGAGAAAACCGATTATAAGCAGTCGGTTATAAAGTATACTGCCGGAGCTTTCATAGACAATTCCGTTCTTTTTTTCATATACTCTGATTTTTTTCAGGTCGTCAGCACTGTATTTCATATAATCACCGGAGACATTATAACATCACTGACGGACGTTTACAAGTCTATTTTTTGATAACATTTTGACGTGAGGTAAAAGATATGTCAGCAATTAACATCGTTATGGTTGAGCCCGAGATACCGCAGAATACCGGCAACGTGGCGCGCACCTGCGCCGCAACCGGCGCAAGACTTCATTTAGTCGGTCCTATGGGTTTTAAGATAGACGACCGTAAGCTGAAACGCGCCGGACTTGATTACTGGCATTTTCTCGATATCACCTACTATGACGGTATTGATGATTTTTTTGCAAAAAACAGCGGCGAATTTTTTTATTTCACCACAAAGGGCAGAAAAACGCATTCCTCGGTAAGTTACCCGGATAATTGCTATTTGCTTTTCGGAAAGGAAACAAAAGGTCTGCCTGAAGAACTGCTTATCAAAAACCCCGATAAGTGCGTCAGAATACCGATGGCAAACGATATAAGAAGTCTTAATTTATCCAACTCCGTCGCCGTTGCGGTTTACGAGGTTTTAAGGCAGTGGGACTATCCCGAACTTCAAAACTTCGGTCAATTGCACAATTACCGGTGGGAAGACGTAAAATAATTTATTGTTAAAACATATTGCAATTATTTATAAATATGTTAAAATAGTAACAGTATTTTTTTCATCATTGAAAGGATGGGTATTTATGAACGCATTAAACAAAAAAACCGTTGACGATATTAACGTTAATGGTAAAAAAGTTTTGGTTCGTTGTGATTTCAACGTGCCTCTCAAAGAGGGCGTTATCACTGACGAGAACAGAATTGTGGCGGCTCTGCCCACAATTAAAAAGCTTATTGCCGACGGCGGCAAAGTTATACTCTGCTCGCATCTCGGTAAACCGAAGGGCGAACCCAAGCCGGAGCTTTCGCTTGCTCCCGTCGCCAAAAGGCTCTCAGAGCTTCTCGGTAAAGAGGTTGTATTTGCCGCGGATGATAACGTTGTAGGCGTAAACGCCAAGCGTGCCGTAGCCGAAATGAAGGACGGCGACGTTGTTCTTCTTCAAAACACCCGTTACCGCGCGGAAGAAACCAAAAACGGCGAAGAGTTTTCAAAAGAACTCGGCTCTCTTGCCGATATCTTCGTTAACGACGCGTTCGGAACCGCGCACAGAGCTCACTGCTCAACGGTAGGCGTTGTTTCCTACGTTAAAGAAGCGGTTGCCGGTTATCTTATCGGTAAGGAGCTTAAATATCTCGGCAGCGCGGTTGACGCGCCGGTTCGTCCGTTCGTCACGATTCTCGGCGGCGCTAAGGTTGCCGACAAGCTTTCGGTTATTGAAAATCTGCTCAATAAAGCCGATACGCTTATCATAGGCGGCGGTATGGCTTATACATTTCTCGCGGCAAAGGGTTACGGCGTAGGTAATTCCTTGCTTGATAAGGAAAAAATCGATTACTGTGCCGATATGCTCAAAAAGGCCGAAGAAAAGGGCGTTAAGATACTTTTACCCGTTGACTGTGTGATTATCAAGGAGTTCCCCTCCCCCATTGACGCTCCTATTGAGACCTCTGTTGTAGACGCTGATAAAATACCCGACGGCTACGAAGGCGCGGATATCGGTCCTAAGACCGCTGAGCTTTACGCCAACGAGGTTAAGAGCGCTAAAACGGTTGTCTGGAACGGACCTATGGGCATATTTGAAAATCCGATACTTGCCGCGGGCACTATTGCCGTTGCGAAGAGTCTTGCCGAGACTGACGCCGTAACCGTTATCGGCGGCGGCGATTCGGCGGCGGCGGTCAATAACCTCGGGTTCGGCGATAAGATGACACATATCTCAACCGGCGGCGGCGCTTCGCTTGAGTTCCTTGAAGGCAAGGAGCTTCCCGGCATTGCCGCGCTCAACGATAAGTAATAAAATATTCGGCGGCTTGAAATTATAATTCAAGTCGCCGGTGCTATGTAAAAAAGGAGAATTTAATATGAAAAAATCTGTCAGAGAAGCAATTATCGCCGGTAACTGGAAAATGAATAAAACCCCAAGTGAAACTAAGGCGCTGATAGCTGAAATGAAGCCGCTCGTTTCAGGCGCGGACTGCAAGGTCGTGTTATGCGTGCCTTTTGTTGATATTGACGCCGCCCTTACAGCCGCGGCCGGCTCAAATATCGAAATCGGCGCCGAAAACTGCCATTTTGAAAAAAGCGGCGCGTTTACCGGTGAGGTTTCCCCTGTTATGCTTAAAGAGATGGGCGTAAAATATGTTATAATCGGTCACAGTGAGCGCAGGCAGTATTTCGGTGAAACCGACGTAACGGTTAATAAAAGACTTAAAAACGCGCTTGAAGAGGGCTTGAAGGTTATTCTTTGCGTAGGTGAAACGCTTGAACAGCGCGAACAGGGCATCACTGCCGAGTTCGTTGCCATGCAGACTAAAATTGCTCTTCTCGACGTTTCAAAAGAGGCGGCAAAGAATGTAATTATCGCCTATGAGCCTGTATGGGCGATCGGTACGGGCAAAACCGCCACAAGCGATCAGGCGGAAGAAGTTTGCGCCATAATCAGAGATGTTATCGCTGATATATACGACGCCGATACGGCGGAGGGTATGACTATTCAGTACGGCGGTTCGATGAACGCCAAAAACGCCGACGAATTGCTCTCGAAGGTTAATGTTGACGGCGGTCTTATCGGCGGCGCTTCACTTAAAGCGGAAGATTTTTCGATAATTGTTAAGGCGGCAAGCAAGTAGGTGTTGTTATGAAAAAACCGGTAGTTTTAACTATAATGGACGGCTTTGGCATTAACAGTGAAGTAAACGGTAATGCCATTAAAGCCGCAAATACGCCGCGCCTTGACGGCATTTTTTCAAACTGTCCTACAACGCAGATCGGAGCTTCGGGTCTTGATGTCGGTCTTCCCGACGGTCAGATGGGCAACAGTGAAGTCGGTCATACGAATATCGGCGCCGGACGTGTGGTATATCAGGAGCTTACCAGGATAACCAAATCAATAAACGACGGTGATTTCTTTACAAACGAGGCGTTTCTCGCCGCGGTAAAGAACTGTAAGGATAACGCCTCTTCCCTTCACCTTATGGGTTTGCTGTCCGACGGAGGCGTACACAGCCATATTGAGCATTTGTACGGACTTTTGCGGCTTGCAAAGGAAAACGGTCT
The DNA here is from genome assembly GCA_016287385.1 of Clostridiaceae bacterium. Lineage (GTDB taxonomy): Bacteria > Bacillota > Clostridia > Oscillospirales > Acutalibacteraceae > UBA737. The sequence continues at coordinate 130,042 of JAEEWM010000004.1, forward strand.
CAAAAAAGTATATATACACGCTTTGCTTGACGGACGCGATGTACCGCCCGCAAGCGCCGCGGACTATATTGACGTATTAAATAAACAACTTTCAAAAATCGGTTGCGGAAAGCTTGCTACCGTAATGGGCAGGTTTTACGGCATGGACCGTGATAACCGTTTTGAGCGTGTCGGCAAGGCATACGCCGCGCTCGTATACGGTGAGGGCGTGCACACATCGGACGCCGCCGCCGCGGTCAGAAAGTCCTATACCGTTAAGGATGAAGAGGGTAAATTTATTACAGATGAGTTTGTCCTGCCTACTGTTGTTGACGGTACCGAGCGCATAAAATCCGGCGACAGCGTGATTTTCTTTAATTTCCGTCCCGACCGTGCGCGCGAAATTACACGCACTTTTGTCGATGATGATTTCACCGGGTTTGAGCGTATCGGCGGCAGGCAGAAGGTCTTTTATGTATGTATGACCCAGTATGACGCCGAAATGCCCAATGTTACCGTCGCCTTCAAACCGCAGACGCTTGAAAACACGCTCGGCGAAGTTCTTTCAAAGAAAAACATGACTCAACTTAGAATTGCCGAAACAGAAAAATATGCGCACGTAACGTTTTTCTTTAACGGCGGCAGAGAGGTTATGTTTGATGGTGAAGACAGAATACTGGTTGCATCCCCGAAGGTTCCGACATACGATTTGCAACCGGAGATGAGCGCGCCTGAGGTTTGCGATAAGGTATGTGCGGCGATTGAAAGCGGTAAGTATGACGTGGTAATACTTAACTTCGCCAACTGCGATATGGTTGGTCATACCGGCATATTCGACGCGGCGGTCAAAGCGGTCGAAACCGTTGACGCCTGCGTCGGCAGAGTGGCGGACAGCACCCTTAAAATGGGCGGTGTTATGTTGCTCACCGCGGATCACGGCAATGCCGACCGTATGATTGATACCGACGGTTCGCCTTTCACCGCGCACACAACCAACCCCGTTCCGTTTTCGGTTATCGGCAAAGACTGTAAGCTGCGCACCGGCGGCAGACTTTGTGATATATCGCCTACGATACTGGAACTGATAGGCGTAGACCAACCTGATGAAATGAGCGGAATTTCGCTCATAGAGAAGTAAAACAGAATTCACCCGCCGCCTTTCGGCACGGGTGAATTCTTTGCTTTTTACGGATATATTCCGCAATGCTTTATTCGATTATATTCGTTGTTATGTAATCAACGCCGTAATCAATAAGCCGTTCAGCGTCCGCCGGTTCGTTTACGGTCCAGCAATTTACTTTAATTCCGTTATCGTGGCATTTGCCGATTATTTCTGATGAAAGCGCAGTATAGTTGATATCTAAATCAAAGCGGTTCTCCAAAAGCAACTGCAAAACATTTGAATTGAATTGGTCTGTTAAAAACTGCACATTTTGATCCGGCTTGATTTCGCGTATAAATATGAGGTTTTGTGCGGAAAAGGAAATAAAAACCGTACTGTCGAGATATCCGGCGCTTTCAATCTCCCTGATGATATTTGCAAGGTGCTCTTTTTTCATCGGATTTTTCAGTTCGAGAACGGCGACTTTACCGTATTCCTTACAGCACTCGATGTACTCTTTAAGGTTAGGCATACGGTGCAGTTTTACGGGTATCATTCTTAAAACGGCGTAATTGGTCTTTTCAACATTCACGTTTATTGGCGAAAGGCGCTTTGTTGTATCGTCGTGAAAAACTATAAACTTGCCGTCAAGCGTGACATGAACATCGGTTTCAATTCCAAAGTAACTTGCTTTTCCGGCGGCTTTGAAGGCGCTGACGGTGTTCTCAACGTGAAGCCCGCTCAAGCCTCTGTGGGCTATGATTTTTGTGTTGCCGTAAAATTTCAGTTTGATTGTATTCATATTGACTCCTGATTGTGAACGGTGCGATAAACCGTCGGCAGTGTTTCGGGTGCGTCGGCTGAGAAATCAAGTGCCGCGCGGTACCTGTCGGCGATATCGCCGATACCGTCTTCGTTATTGGTGTAAAGTGTGCAAAGTGGCTCGCCGCGGTTTACGCGGTCGCCGTACTTTTTGGCAAGTACAATACCGGCGGAATAATCAATACTGTCGTTCACTGTTTTTCTGCCGGCGCCGAGCAGTCCCGCGCATATCCCGATTTTTTCGGTATCCATACGGCAGATATACCCGGTTTCCTCGGAAATCACATCTACGCTGTATTTTGCCGGTTTGAATTTGCCTGTATCTTCGATGTAGGATATGTCACCGCCCTGTGCGGAAATCCACTCCTTGAACTTATCATATGCCTTACCGGTTGAAAGCGCCTCTGTTACCGACTTTTCCGCCGCGACGTAAGTGCATTTTTTAACAAGCATAACCATATTCGCGGCAAGTGATACGCACTCCTCGTAAAGCCCCGGTATTTTTTCTCCGCGGAGTATTTTAATCGCTTCTATAACTTCAAGATTATTTCCGATACTGTACCCCAACGGTCGGTTCATATCGGTTATGACTGCGGAGGTATTTATGCCGTGAGCCGTACCTATGTTTACCATTTTTTCGGCGAGCTTCTCTGCATCTCTGATACTTTTCATAAATGCGCCGGAGCCGACTTTTACATCTAAGACGACAGAATCGGAGCCGGTTGCGATTTTCTTACTCATAATGCTTGAAGCAATAAGCGGAATGCTGCTGACTGTCGCGGTGACGTCGCGAAGCGCGTATAACGCCTTATCCGCGGGAGTGAGCCTTTCTGACTGCCCGACTACCGCCATACCAACGCGGTCAACTATTGACAGAAATTCACTGACGTCCATGGTTGTTCTGTAACCGGGTATTGATGAAAGCTTGTCAACCGTACCGCCCGTAAAGCCAAGCCCCCTGCCGGACATTTTTGCCACTTTACAGCCGAGCGCCGCGGCAACGGGCGCGACTACAAGTGTTGTTTTATCGCCTACGCCGCCGGTACTGTGTTTATCAACGGTGAGTCCGGAAAACGCGGAAAGGTCGACGGTATCGCCCGAATAAGCCATGGCTTTTGTAAGTGCGGCGGTCTCTCTGTCGCTCATTCCGTTAAAGTATATTGCCATTAAAAGCGCAGACGCCTGATAATCGGGTATTACCGAACCGGTATAGCCGTTTACAAAGGTAAATATTTCTTCTTCGCTCAGTTCAAAGCCATCCCGCTTTTTTCTGATTATATCGCAAACTGTCATAAAAATCACCGCCCACGCCCTATTACGGAAATATGATAACATATTTTCAGCGAAAAATAAAGTATTAACGAAAAAAACGCGCATAACTATTTGACAATCATGTATTATAATGTTATTATATTAACTGGTTTTTTATTATTTTGAGAGGTGTTGTTATGGAAAACCGTCGCGGTTATATTTCCGCCCTTTCCGGCAGATATGCCGGTGAGGATATGCAATATCTGTTTTCGGATGAGTTTAAGTTTTCTACCTGGCGTAAACTTTGGATAGCGCTCGCAAAGGCTGAAAAACAGCTCGGACTTGACATTACCGATGAGCAGATAGATGAAATGCAGGCGCACATATACGATATAAATTTCGACGTCGCCACAGCGCGCGAAAAAGAGGTGCGGCACGATGTGATGAGCCACGTCTTCGCTTACGGCGTACAGTGTCCGAAAGCGGCGCCGATTATCCATCTCGGCGCGACAAGCTGCTTTGTCGGTGATAATACCGATGTTATCATACTTAAAGAAGCTTCGGAAATCGTTTTGAAAAAAGCCGCGCAGGTGGTTAAAAATCTTTCTGCTTTTGCAAAACAGTATAAAGCGCTACCCTGTCTTGCTTATACTCATTTGCAGCCGGCACAGCTTACTACCGTCGGCAAACGCGCAACGCTTTGGATAAACGATCTGATAACAGATATAGATAATCTTGAGTATCGTTTGAGCAGACTAAAACTTCTCGGCTCAAAAGGTACTACGGGGACCCAGGCAAGCTTTATGGAGCTTTTCGGCGGCGATGAAACCAAAGTTAAAGAGTGTGAGCGCCTTATTGCCGAACAGTTCGGATTCAGTGAGTGCGTTCCCGTTTCGGGACAAACCTATTCAAGAAAGGTTGATTATTACTTTCTTTCCGCGCTGTCCGCATTTGCTCAAAGCGCGTACAAGTTCGCGGATGATTTGCGGCTTCTACAGTCTTTTGAGGAAATTGAAGAACCGTTCGGCGCTTCACAGATCGGCTCCTCCGCAATGCCGTATAAACGAAACCCGATGAGAAGCGAGCGCATCTGTTCACTCTCACGTTTTGTAATAAACGACGCGCTCAACGCCTCGGTTACGGCGTCAACACAATGGTTTGAGCGCACGCTTGATGACAGCGCGAACAGGCGACTGAGCCTTTCCGAAGGCTTTCTCGCACTCGACGGCGTTCTTAATCTTTATATCAACATCACATCGGGACTTGTTGTATACGAACAGGTAATTAACCGCAGGGTGCTCGAAAAGCTTCCCTTTATGGCGACCGAGAATATTATGATGGATTCGGTCAAGCGCGGCGCCGACCGGCAGGAAATTCACGAAATAATACGTACGCATTCCCATGCGGCGGCAGCGGCGGTCAAACTTGAAGGCAAGCCGAATGATCTTATTGACCGTCTGGCTGACGATGGACGGATACCGCTCTCAAAATCCGAGATATTAGACAGTATTAAGCCCGATAAATACATCGGCAGATCCGCCTCACAGGTTGATGAGTTTATTGAAACCTATGTAAAACCCATCGTTGCGAAATATTGCACCGATGATATAAAATTTGAACCAAATGTATGAAAGGAAACGGAATATGAACTTTTTTGAAGAACTGAAAAACTATGACAGTGACGTTGCCTTAGCCTGTGAACAGGAATTAAGCCGTCAGCGCGCGAACATTGAGCTTATCGCCTCCGAAAACATCGTGTCGAAAGCGGTGCTTTTGGCTGCCGGCGGAATACTTACGAACAAATACGCCGAGGGCTATCCCGGTAAGCGTTATTACGGCGGATGCGACAAGGTTGATATTGTTGAGGAGATAGCGAGAGATCGCGCCAAAAAGCTCTTCGGCGCTGAACACGCCAATGTTCAGCCGCATAGCGGCGCAAACGCGAATCTCGCGGTTTTCTTTGCACTGCTGGAGCCCGGCGATACCGTTATGGGTATGAATCTTTCACAGGGCGGTCACCTCTCACACGGTTCACCTGTAAACATTTCCGGCAAATACTTTAACGTGGTGCCTTACGGGGTCGACCGCGAAACCGAATGTATCGATTACGATGAAGTTCAAAGAATAGCAAGCGAGTGCAAACCCAAACTTATTGTCGCAGGCGCAAGCAACTATTCAAGAATTATCGATTTCAAACGTTTCAGGGAAATCGCGGACAGCGTGGGTGCCTACTTTATGGTAGATATGGCGCACATCGCCGGACTTGTTGCCGCGGGTCTTCATCCCTCCCCCGTTCCCTATGCCGACGTTGTTACAACTACGACTCATAAGACGCTTCGCGGTCCGCGCGGCGGTATGATTCTCTGCAAAGAGGAACTCGCGAAAGTTATTGATAAAGCGATATTCCCCGGCACACAGGGCGGTCCGCTTATGCACATAATAGCCGCAAAGGCGGTTGCCTTCGGCGAAGCGTTGACCGATGAGTTCAAGGACTATCAGAAGCAGATAGTTACTAACGCTAAATTCCTTTCGAATGAGCTTTTGAAACGCGGCGTCGATATCGTTTCCGGCGGTACGGACAATCATCTTATGACGCTTAAACTTCTCGGTACCGGTATTACCGGCAAACAGCTCGAACATAATCTTGATGAAGTTCATATTACCGCAAATAAAAACACAATACCTTACGACCCGGAAAGTCCGTTTATCACCAGCGGTTTGCGCATCGGTACTCCCGCAGTTACATCACGCGGCTTCAAGGAGAATGAAATGGCAAAAATCGCCGAGTGGCTGTATCTTGCCATAAATGATTTTGAAGCGAATAAATCTGCTATTTCGGATGGCGTTTGCAAACTCTGCAAGGAATTCCCGATATACTGATTCTCAGTCAAAACGGATAGTTTTAAGGTGTGATTAAATGATTTGGCACAGTTCAGATAAGGAAGTTGTTTTAGCGGAGCTGTCGGTTGACGAAAACAGCGGTCTTGCAAACGGCGTCGCATACGAGCGGCTTGAAACCTACGGAAAAAACCAGGTTGCCGATGTAAAACCTATAAGCTTTATTAAACAGTTTCTGAATCAACTGAATAAAAAAACAGTCTACGCGTTAGCGATTATATCAGCGCTCAATATGATTATTTCACTGATTTATGACGAGCATGATTACTGTTTCCCGGTAATTGTTATTGCCCTGGTAGTAATAAACGCGCTGCTTTGCGCATATCATCTGTATACTTGCGACCGCGCGGCTTATTTTCAGAAGAATGCTTCCGTGCCGACCTGTACGGTGATTCGCGAGGGCGTAAAGCGCAGTATACCTTCAAATGAGCTTGTTATAGGCGATATTATTATTCTCAGTGAAGGCGATTACATCAATGCGGACGCGCGGCTTATAGAAACCAACGGTTTTCGCTGTAACGAATTAGCGCTTACGGGTGAAATCATACCCGTTGAAAAAGACGCAAATCTTGTGCTTGACGACATGGTTCCGTGCGCCGGCAGAAAGAATATGGTCTTTTGCGGCTGTAACGTTACTCACGGCAGTGCAAAGGCCGTTGTCGTTGAAACAGGTGCAAACACCGAGATAAGCAAATCGTCGGCGCTGTATTCAAAACCGGGCAACACTGTTTCCGGTATTGAAAGAAGTCTCGGGGCGATAACTCACATTGTGGGTATAGTTCTTGCGGTAGCGAGCGCTGTTATTTTCCTGCTGGGAATAATCCTCGGTATTTCTTCGGATACACATTTTGCCGCTGTTACGGTCAAAATGCTTCTTAACGCTACCGCGCTCGGTTTTGCCGCTTTCCCCGCTGTTATGCCCTACGTAACCGCTATCGTAACATCGCTCGGCGCTGCGAGATTTATTCGCAACGGCGTTATTATCAAGGATACAGCGACTATCGAAAAACTTGCCAAAACTACCGTTTTGTGCGCGGATAAAACCGGAGTTTTTACAAAAAATCACATGTATCTGAACTCTGTTTACAACGGCGAATCACTTGAATACCCCGTCGGCGGCGTACTGAATCAGAAATGCGCGGTCGTTTTGCGGCTTGCCGTTGCCTGCTCTATGCTTGAAAATGATAATACCGAAGCGGCGATAGAAGAATCATGCGTCAAATATAACAATATGTCCAAGGCGGATATCGATAACGCTTATCCCCGCCTTAACAGCATACCGTTTGACGGCGAGCGTAAAATGATGACGAGTATCAACATGATTGACGGTAAGCCGTTTGCGGTAGTCAAGGGCGCGCCTGAAACCGTACTCAGCAAATGTGCCGGCATTGACGCTGAAAAGATACAGAAGGTTTGTGACGAGCTTGCCGAAAAATCCCTTCGCCTTATTTGTATTGCCATAAAAGCGCTTGAAGAGATTCCGGCCAATCCGAACGCTCAGGAAATTGAATGTGATTTGAAATTTGCAGGAATTATTTGTCTTGAAGATCCGCCGCGTGCCGACGCCGCGGAAAGCATAGAGGCGTGCAAAAGTGCCGGCATCCGCGTTGTAATGATAACGGGTGATAACATTACGACCGCCTGCTCCGTTGCGAAGAATCTCGGTATAATTGATGACGACGCGCAAGCGATAACCGGTGCACAGCTTGAGGAGATTGACGATGACGAATTAAAGCAAATCGTACACGATTACTGTGTATTTGCCCGTATTTCGCCGGCGCAGAAACTCCGTATAGTTCAAGCGCTTAAAGATAACGGCGATATCGTGACAGTTACCGGCAACGGTCTTGACGACGCGGATGTACTCTCTGTTTCAGACGTTGGTTTCGCCATCGGCGCCGACGGTAACGACGTAGCCCGCGGAAACGCCGACGCCATTATCAAAAAGAACAGTTTTTCGGCTGTTGTAAGCGTCTTTAAGGAGTGCCACGGTCTTTTTGAAAACATCAAAAAAACAGCTCATTATCTTATCAGTATCTGCACGGCGATTATGCTTATTTATCTGCCGGTCCTTCTGATATTCAGGACTCCTCCCCTCTCCGCCGTTCAGCTTTTATGGATAAATCTGCTTGCAAACGCCGTACCCGTAATGTCGCTTGCGACAAAACCTGCTGACAGTAAAACAGCTATCCCCACGGAGAAACTTTTAAGAGGGCGTCTTTTTGATTTGAACACCGTAATCAGTATTATTATTGAGTCGGTTACACTGTCTGTCTGCTGTATTGCGGCGTTTGCCATCGGAAAATCGACCGGTATTTCGGTCGGCTGTACTATGGCGTTTTTAACGGCCTCGTTTGCTTTCGTGGTACATTCATTTAACCTTTGTTCTAACCGCTCGATTATCTTTATACGTTATAAAAACAGCGAATTTATGGTAATTACATCAGCGGTTGCCGTATTTGTAAGCGCTTTTCTGTGTCTTACTCCGGCGGGCAGAATACTTGGACTTTCCTGCCTGTCATTCGGACAGGTTATGATCTGCGCGGGTCTTTCTTTGATAGCAGTACCAGTTTTTGAAGTAATTAAGCTGTTCAATTCAGGCGTATTGAACAGTTCAAAATCAGGTGTATAATGATGTCTGAAAAAAAGAAAAACGTCAGCGACACGATCAGTCAGCAGCGCAAGGCACGCGAGGAGTTTTTGGAGCTTAAGCGTATGCAAAGCGGCGAAATCGACGCTCCGCCGCCTCCGAGCGCAGAAGCAAAATTACCGCAAACCGCGGAGGAAAAAGCAAAAAACTTCTGGTATTATTACCGCTGGCCCGTTATAGCTGTTATCGCCATTGCGATAGTTGTCGCGATATGTGTTAAACAATGTGTTTCAAAGCCGGATTATGACCTTCGTATCGTTTTGTATACATCTTCTCCGGTAAGCGATGATGATTGCGACAGAATGGCGGAATACTTCAAGCAATTCTGTGAAGACGTAAACGACAACGGCAAGGTTCAGGTTCAGGTGATAAACTGTTCATACAGTGAAACCGGCAATCGCAGTGTTGTACTTGCCAACAATACCAAAGTGCAGTCAATTATCGCCTCCGAGTATGATGTACTTCTCTATATAACCGATGAGACGACGCGGAAATATCTTAACTCGGTTTCGGATTCAGGCGAATTACTTGAGAAGAAGTACACGGTAGCGCTGGGCGACGATTTTTATGAGCGGTGTGAGGGCGACGGCGACGATATTTTCAAGATACCCGAGAATTTATCGGTTTCACGCCGCGTAATTTACGGGACGACGCTGGAAAAGAATAAAAAGGCTGTTAAGTATTATAAATCGGCCGGCGAAATGCTTGACAGACTGCAAAGCCGATAATGCATTTTTACACTTGACATATCAGATGCATATATATATAATATTACATTGGCAACCTAAATTCTGTTATAAGGTGGTTTTTTAATTGGCAAAAGCTATTAAAATGACTGAGGACGGTCTTAAAAAGCTTGAAGAGGAACTTGAACTATTAAAGACGAAGGGTCGTGCGGAAATTGCCGAAAAGATCAAAACGGCACGCGGATACGGCGATCTTTCCGAAAACAGCGAGTACGATGAGGCAAAAAACGAGCAGGCGAAAATTGAAGCGCGTATAGTGGAAATTGAGGCAATGCTCAAAAACGCCGAGATTATCAGCGACATAAAAGGCGCTCCGAAAATCGTTAAGGTCGGCGCAAAGGTAAAGGTCCTTGATATTGATCTTAATCAGGAATATGAATATCATATTGTCGGCTCGACAGAGTCTGATCCGCTCAAAAACAAGATTTCGGATGAATCGCCCGTCGGTAGAGCGCTTATAGGCAAGAAGTCCGGGCAGGAAGCCGTGGTTGAGGCGCCTTCAGGCGAAATCAAGTTAAAGATTTTAAGTATTTCAAAGTAATTTTCGGGCAGTGTTTACTGCCCTTTTTCTAAATTGAAAGGATGTGCGTTTTGTGGCTGATGAGCAAAGACAGGTCACCGAGGAAAATTTAAGCGAAGTATTACAGGTTCGCCGTGATAAGCTTGCGGCGCTCCGTGAATCCGGTAATGATCCATTTGTTAAAACAAAATATGAAATTGATTCAAATTCCGCTGAAATCAAGGCGAATTATGACGGTTTTGAGAATAAGACGGTATCACTCGCGGGCAGAATAATGAGCCGTCGCATTATGGGAAAAGCCAGCTTTGCCGGTATTCGTGACGGCGAGGGCGACATTCAGCTTTATGTTTCCCGCGACGACGCCGGCGAGGAGGATTACGCCGCGTTCAAAAAGTGGGACATAGGCGATATAATCGGCGTTAAGGGATTTGTTTTCAAAACCCGCACAGGTGAAATAACGGTTCACGTTCAGCATATTGAGTTGCTCGCAAAGTCACTTCTCCCCTTACCCGAAAAATTTCACGGTCTCAAAGATACCGATACGCGCTACCGTCAACGCTACGTTGATTTAATAGTAAATCCCGAAGTGCGCGATACATTTATCAAGCGTTCGCAGATACTTCGCGAAATACGCGCCTATCTTGACTCCAAGGGCTTTTTAGAGGTCGATACCCCCATTTTGGTGCCGCTTGAAATCGGCGCCGCCGCGCGTCCCTTTAAGACGCATCACAACACACTCGATATGGACATGTATCTGCGTATTGAGACCGAGCTTTACCTTAAACGTCTGATAGTCGGCGGTATGAACAAGGTGTATGAGGTCGGCAGAATATTCCGTAATGAGGGTATGGATACGAAGCATAACCCTGAATTTACTACGATTGAGCTTTATCAGGCGTTCACCGACTATCACGGTATGATGGATCTTGTCGAAGAACTTAATACAATGCTTGCCGAAAAGATTTGCGGCAGTAAGAAAATCACATATCAGGGCACCGAGATAGATATGGGTCACTGGGAACGCCTTACTATGATTGAGGCGGTAAAGAAGTATTCCGGGTGTGATTATTACACTTGGGAAACTGATGAACAGGCGCGCGCCGTCGCAAAGGAAAAGGGCGTTCAAGTGCCCGATGACGCTACAAAAGGCACGGTTCTCGCAGAATTGTTTGACGCTTTTGTTGAGGAGAACCTTATTCAGCCGACGTTTATATACGATTATCCTGTCGAGAACAGTCCCCTTGCAAAGCGCAAGCCGGATGACCCCGCTTTTACGGAACGCTTTGAATACTTTATTAACGCCACCGAATTCGGCAACGCTTTCAGCGAGCTTAACGACCCGATAGATCAGAAGGAGCGTTTTGAAAAACAGGTAGCCGCGAAGCGCGCGGCGGATCCGGACTGCCAAAGCGAGGTTGATTACGACTATATCACCGCGCTTGAATACGGTCTCGCACCTACCGGCGGTCTCGGCTTCGGTATCGACAGACTCGTTATGCTGCTTACCGACTCTCCGTCCATAAGAGACGTTTTGCTCTTCCCGACGATGAAACCGATAGACTGAACACAGGTATAAATGATATTATAAGTTATTCTCTTGCTCAGGGGGGAACAATGAAAAAGAACAATTATCAAACCGATGTGGCTCTCTTATCCGTAACGACGACCGAGTTTCGCGCGGTTACGCACTTTCATGATTGGAAGGCAAAGACCTTTACGGGTGACGATCAGATTTATGATGTGGCTGAATTTGAACGTGACGGCCTGAAGCGATCGATTATTCACGCAAAAATCGGCGAAATGGGTATGACGTCCGCCGCGGCGACCGCAATGAAAGTGATTTTTCTTTTTCGTCCGCGCTATCTCATTATGGTGGGAATCGCCGCCGGTGTCGTTAAAGATGAAATTGAGGATCAGCGATACGGCGACGTGATCGTTCCCGACGTCATCTGGAATTATTCCGCGGGGAAATTTGTCAGTCCGGAGCTTGCGGAAATACGCTACGGAAATATGGGCTTTCTTCCCCGGTCAACCGCCGAGAATATACCCGAGGAGATACTGCCCTATTTGCGAAAAGCGGCGGCTTCTGAGGAGAATCCGTGCCACGTATACATAGGACCTATGGCGTGCGGCAGTACCGTTGTTGCAAACAGAGAGTTGCTTGAAAAACAGATATACACCCAGTATCAACATACGGCGGGATTGGATATGGAATCATACGCCGTGGTATACGCCGCAAATCACGCTAACGATCCTAAACCGACACCGATTATCGTAAAAAGCGTATGCGATTTCGCTGACAGTAAAAAATCTGATGATTATCAGCGTTTTGCCGCATATTCAAGCTGTGAGTTTGCAAAATTTCTTTATGAAAAAATCCTTCCAATGGATTGAGTTTTCAATCGGCAATAAGATCAGGAAAGGAAGCAATGGTTTGAGTTTTAGAAAGAATATACCCAATATTGTCACCTCGCTGAGATTTTTAGGTACCTTTATCATTTTGTTTTTAGAGCCGCTTACCATCCCCTATTTCGCGGCTTACACCGCCACAGGAATAACCGATTTGCTTGACGGCTTTCTTTCAAGAAGGCTTAACGCCGCAAGCGAACTCGGCGCCCGGCTTGACAGTGTCGCCGACCTTAGTTTTTATACGGTAAGCCTCATTAAACTTCTGCCGATACTTAGAGAAATACTTCCGGGATATATCTGGATTATGGTTGCAATAATGCTTGCTGTACGCATTCTTTCCTACATAATCGCCGCCTTAAAGTTTCACCGTTTTGCGGCGCACCATACCTGGCTTAATAAAATTACCGGCGTTTTTGTTTTCGCGGTCCCGTATTTTCTCGTCACATCGTTTGACGTACCGTTCTGCTTTTTGGTTTGCCTTGCCGGCATTCTCTCAACAGCGGAAGATTTCTTCATTCATCTGACGTCTTCAAAATACGACCCGGACATCAAATCGGTGCTGTCGATAGGATAACGCGGCGATATATCGGAAAATTAAACACCCGCTTGTGCGGGTGCTTTTTTTGTGCGCCGGAAAAGCCATTATCCGAGCATGACGTCAAGCAGCATCATAACGGCAAAGCCCGCCACAATACCCATTGTGGCGATATACGGGTTTTTTATCTGATTTTTTTGACATTCAGGTATCAGCTCGTGAACTGCGACAAGTATCATGGCGCCCGCCGCAAAGGACAGCGCAAAGGGCAGAATTGATTGAACGTAAACAACGAGCGCCGCGCCTATTACGCCGGCTATCGGTTCAACGATGCCGGAAGCCTGCCCAAGCAGAAAGCTTTTAGTGCGCGAACACCCCTCGCGCCTTAAAGGCAGTGAAACCGCAGCGCCCTCCGGGAAGTTTTGAAGACCTATACCGATTGCGATACTTATCGCGCCGGTAAGACTTTCGGGGTCGGGTGTTCCCTTTCCGAGCGCGCCGAAAGCCACTCCTACAGCCAAACCCTCGGGGATATTGTGAAGTGTTATCGAAAGAATAAGCATAATTATCCGGTTTCTTTGCTCGGTTGTCAGATTATCGCCGATATTTGCCCTTATTGTCGCCGCTGTGACGGCTTTATCGGAAAGCCACATAAAAACCGCACCGCAAACAAAACCCGCCGTAACAATAAAATAAGCGGGAATATTGAAATTTTCTTCGGCGCGGTCAACCGCCGGTTCTAAAAGCGACCAGAAGCAGGCGGCTATCATTACACCGGACGCGAAGCCGAGCATGACGTTCAGAAGCTTCGGCGACGGCCTCTTGAAAAACACGACTGTTGCGGCGCCGAGAGCGGTTACAAACCATGTTCCGAGCGTGGCAACAAGCGCGTAGAATATATTTACAGACATGAATTTCCCTCCTGTACCCATTATATTTTTGGGGTACGGGAGGGTGAATGATTTCAGAGAATTATGCAAACAAGACCGTTACATCCCTCGTTTATAACACGTTCTATTGTTTCCTGAACGCGCATTCTCGCATCCGCCGGCATACGGGAAAGCTTGCTGTGGAGCCCTTCGTTTACAAGTTCGTGCAGTGATTTCCCGAATATGTTTGAATCCCATATTTTAACGGGATTCTCCTCAAATTCGCTGAGCAGATACATAACAAGGTCTTCAGACTGCTTCTCACTGCCCACAATCGGACTGACCTCAGTGGTGATATTTGCCTTCATAAGATGTATAGACGGCGCCGAAGCTTTAAGGCGGACGCCGTATCTGCCGCCCTGTTTTACAATTTCCGGCTCTTCAAGTGACAATTCTTCAATCGTGGGCATTACTATTCCGTAGCCGGTCGCCTCAACCTCGTCAAGTGCGTCCTTGACTCGCATGTACTGCGACTTGATTTTTGAAAGCTCGATTATATTTTCCATAAGCTCCTGCTCATCTGATATTTCAATTCCTGCGGTTTGAGTCAGCACTTTATAGAAAAGTTCCGGCCTGATATTCAGTTTAATTTCCGCGCTTCCCTGCCCTAAATCAATGTTTTGTACGCCGGCGCCGTCGGATATCTCGTTTCCGTCAAAAGCGCGCTCAAAGGTGTTGATATCACGTATACGGCTGATTCCCTGCGCGGCGTTCCTGATATTTGCCAGAAGCTCGCTTTTGAGCCAGTGATCGAGCGGCAGAGAGTTTATCCAGCGCGGGAAGTTAATTCTCATTTCTCTGACAGGAAACTCATAGAGTATCTGTGAAAGTATCTTTCGTATGTCCACTTCGTCAAGATCAAGGCAGTTGACGGGTATTACCGGGACGCCGTATTTATCCGATAACTCTTTTGAAGCGAAAACCGATGTTTCGCTTTCGGGTTCAAGACAGTTATACAACACGATATACGGCTTATGGATGCCGCTCAGTTCGTCAATCACCCTCGCTTCCGCCTCTTCATATTCCTCACGCGGTATATCGGTTATTGAGCCGTCCGTGGTAATGACAAGACCGATGGTTGAATGCTCTGTTATTACCTTTTTTGTCCCGATTTCCGCCGCCATGTTAAATGGTATCGGCTCTTCAAACCAGGGCGTTTTTACCATACGCGGCTGGTCGTTTTCAATATAACCGAGCGCGCTCGGCACTATGTAGCCTACGCAGTCTATCAGCCGGACATTCATTGACGCGGTGTTATCAATATTTATATTAACGCCCTTTTCCGGAATGAATTTCGGCTCGGTTGTCATTATAGTCCTGCCGGAGGACGCCTGCGGCAATTCATCGTTCGCACGTTCTCTTGTATACTCTTCCGTAATATTCGGCATAACGAGCTTATCCATAAACTGCTTTATAAAGGTTGATTTGCCGGACCTTACAGGGCCTACAACACCGATATAAATATCGCCGCCGGTTCTTGCGGCAATATCCGCGTATATACTTGTATCAGCCATAAATATTCCTCCGAAATTTTGTCTTTTCTGTTAGAATACTATGACCGGTGTTTCCGCTTTATGACAAAAAATCGCACCCGTATAACGGATGCGATTAATTCTATTTTGCCGGTGATAACGTGAATTTGAATTTGAATTTCTTTTCGGATAGTGAATACTCGGGCGGCAGTTTAGGACCGCAGGAATCGGAGCCGACGCCTGACATTTTGTAGTCAAGGCGTACGTGGGTGCTGCCGGTCTTTACGAGTTCGTCGGTGTGCTCCGCTTTATCGAGAATCTCGGAATTGTACTGCGAAACGCCTATATCAAGGTTACAGCCCGTGAAGACCATATCGCCGATTTTAAGCATCCGTACGCCTGTATGGTTGCCGTGCTCCTGCGGACGTATATAATTAACGTATTCGCGTTCGGCAGTGCTCTTATAAAGCCCCATGAGTCCGCCGTGGCACATATCTATATAGCTTTCACATGGTCCGATACCGAAATACTCGAATAAAGCGTTCTTTTGCGGCAAAACAAACTCAAAGCCGAATCTCGGCAACCAGAACGCGCTTTTGCGCACGCTGACGTCAATATCAAAATGAACGTCGCCGTTACCTGTGAAGGTCGCCGCAAGTGTGTAATTTGCAAACGGCAGTCTTGATACGCCGGAAAGCGCGCCGTGTACGGTTACTGTGTTGCCGGAAAGAGCAACATCGTAAATCTTATCAAAAAGCCGGTTTAAGTTTTCGGATTTCCATGCTTCGCCCTGCACCCAGTTGTTTCTTATACGCCTGTCATTATCGATCGGCGCACGGTAAACGGTAAGCCGCATTCTTTCGCGCAACTGCTTTCTTCCCCTGAAAACCGCCTGCGTAAGTGTGCCGTAAAATTTTGAGAATTTATATTCAAATTTCTCACCTTTTACGGTGTAATACTCTTTATCCTCGGTAATTGAAGGCAACTTCTTATCCGGTTTTTTAGATATAATTTCCGCGGCCAGTTCATGCTGTGTGTGCGCTATCTCGTTTTCGCCGTCAAAAAGATAGCAGTTGAGAAACGCACCGTAGTTGCATTTATATTTACTGACAGGTATTTTCAGTGTAGCAGACGATAACGGCGGGACCGAAACTTTAACCGTCTTTTCCGTCTTTACATCGCCGTCAACTGTAACGGTATATTTGAATATGCGCTCGCGAAAATCGGTAAACGAGTACAGGTTACGCAAGGTAAGCACACCGTCCGAAAACTCGGTACGCATCGGCTGGTATGCCGCCTTCGCCTCGAGCGATCCTGATTTGAACGACCTGTCGTAAAATACGAGGCCGTCACAGCAGAAATTGGCGTCGTTAGTAAGCTCGCCGGCAAAATCGCCGCCGTAGCGTCCTATGCCGTTTTTATCAAGGACGGTGTGGTCAGCCCACTCCCAGATACAGCCGCCTATTGATTTCGGGTACTTGTTGAACACCTCGGCATACTGATAAACATCGCCGGGGCCGTTGCCCATAGCGTGCGAAAATTCGCACAGGAAGACCGGACGGTCGATATCTTTGTTTTTGACGGCTTTAACAAGTTCGGACGGTGAAAGATACATCCTTGAATATACGTCCGAGCCGGATATGACGCCTCTGTCCCCCGCGCCCTCATAATGTGCGAGCCTGCCGTCGCCAAGCGAGCGTAGCCATTTAATTATAAGCTCGTGGTTTTTGCCGTAACCGCTCTCGTTGCCGGCGGACCACATTATTACGGAAACGTGGTTTTTATCTCTTGCAACGACGCGGCGCATACGCTCCGAAAATTCCTTGCGCCACATCGGGCTCTGGCAGGGCCATATCTTATCGCTTACGTCATAGCCGCTTTTTGCATTCGGGTCGCGGCTGCAAAAGCCGTGAGTTTCTATATCGTTTTCAAGGATGACGTAAAAGCCGAGCGCGTCACACATATCAAGAAACCTCGGCGTAGGCGGATAATGCGACGTCCTTATACAGTTGATATTCAGCTTTTTCATCTGTTTAAGATCGTACAATAGATCATCGTCTGATTCATACCAACCGTTATACGCGTTGGTATCATGATGATTTACGCCGTATAGCTTAACGGGCGTACCGTTGATAAGAAGTTCATGCTTTTTAGATATCTTTATTGTGCGAAAGGCGGTGCGCTGTCTGATCACTTCACCGTTACGCTCAATAACAACCGTATAAAGCACCGGCTTTTCAGCGCTCCAATATTGCGGACGCTCAACCTTGAATTCGGCATTTGCCGTGCCGACTGCTTTACCGATGAATTCACCGTCGGTATCAAAAAGCGTAACATTTGCTTTTTTATCCGCGGATATGGTTATAACAGAATTTTCGGCTTTTACCGAAACGTCGTTGATATGACCGGCGGGTCTGTTCAGTATGTAGCAGTCGCGGAAAATACCGTTCATACGGAATGAATCCTGGTCTTCAAGATAAGTTCCCGCACACCATTTGAGCACAACGACACGAACGGTGTTTTTGCCCGTTTTAACATAATCGGTTATATCGAATTCAGCTTGCAGGTGACTGCCCTGCGTGAAGCCGACAAAGCTGCCGTTAATGTAGAGAATGCCGCAGGTCGCGACACCCTCAAAAACAAAATATACCTTACCGAGTATTTTTTTAAGTTCAAAATCGCGTTCATATACGCCGCAGGGGTTTTCGTCAGGAACATACGGCGGGTCGAGCGGTATCGGATAGTTGATATTTGCATAATTCGGGTTTTCAAAACCTTCGGTCTGCCAGCAGGACGGTACCTTAATACTTCCCCACTTGCCGATCTTTTCCGGTATGTCGAAATCACGCTTGTAAAAATTAAAACGCCATACGCCGTTTAACAGCAAATATTCTGACACGCCGCCCGGTATATAATAGCTGCGCGGTTTTTGCCGGTTTTTTGAAGTTGCGCGCGGGTTTTCATAAAAACGCATAGTCTACCTCATTCAAGTTTTTCAATAATGTAATTATTCTGTTCAAGCACACGGCCTATCGCATAAATAAGGAAGAAGAATATGGCGGAAAAGACGGCAAACACAAGAACAACGCCGAACGCCACGGCAATGAATTTAGACAAATTTTTGTAAATCAGGAACGCAATCAAAAGGCCGACTACCAAATTGAGTATGGCAACAAGATAAGCGATGAATTTAATAATTTGCGCCATATTCTTAAATGCCAGATCGCCGTAAAACCCGACGGGGTCGGTGATGTTGAACTTTTTCGAGGGTATATCCATATCCTCGGAAAATTGCTCATCAAAATAATTGTTGTTTTCCATGATACACACTCCTAAAATTATATTTTTTCAACGCCGATTTCGAGGCCGGTGCCGTTTATATCCCAGGTCTTGTTATATCCGTTTACAGCGCCGGATGTCACAGAATCGGCAAGCGTATCGGCTGAAATGCCGGCGGTATTTTTCAGGACGGTTGCAATGGCGTTTTCGTCGCCCTTGACAGTGACTCTGATGTGATCCGTTACGTTGAATGCGGCCTCTTTGCGCATAGTCTGTATTTTGCTGACAACCTCGCGTACAAAGCCCTCTTCAAGGAGCTCCTCGGTGAGGTTTGTATCAAGGGCAACAGTTATGCCGCGATCGCTGACTGTAAAGAAGCCCTCCTTTTGATTTGCTTCTATAAGGACATCTTCACTAAGCAGCGTAACATCGCCCGAAGGCAGATTAAGCGTTAAACTGCCTTCGCTGTCAAGAGTGCGTTTGGCGGAATCACCGTCAATTTCAGAAAGCGCCGTTCTGATTTCATTAAGCTGTTTACCGAATTTCGGACCGACCGTTTTAAGTTGCGGCTTTAATGTATAGGAAACGAAATTATCGACCTCGTCGGAGAAAAGCACGCTCTTGATATTCAGTTCGTCTTTGATTACGTCGATAAAATAATCCGGCAAATCAATATCGCACTTAACAAACATTTTACTGAGCGGCTGACGGTTCTTTATCGCCGCGCCGTTGCGGGCGGAACGTCCGAGAACGACAATTTCAAGCACTCTGTCCATCTTGCTTTCGAGGTCAGTATCTATAAGATTTTCATCAACCTGCGGAAAAGCGCACAGATGTATGCTTTCGGGAGCGTCCTTATCGACAGAGCGTACAAGGTTCTGATAAATGCTCTCGGTCATAAACGGTATCATGGGTGCCGCCGCGAGCGCGGTGGTGAGAAGCGCCTTATAAAGCACAAGATAAGCCGTCTTTTTATCCTCGGTCATTCCCTGCACCCAATAACGCTCTCTGCCGCGGCGGACGTACCAGTTACTCATTTCGTCAACAAATGTGTCAAGCGCGCGAGCCGCCTCGGGTATCCGGTAATTGGCAAGGTTATCGTCAACCGCTTTAACCATTGAGTTAAGCTTCGATAAAAGCCATTTATCCATTACGGTGAGACTTTCAGGATTGAGTTCATGTTCGCCGGGGTTAAACTTATCAATATTCGCATAAAGAATATAGAAAGCATAGGTGTTCCAAAGTGTGCCCATGAATTTGCGCTGACCTTCAATTACCGCTTTCCCGTTAAAGCGGTTCGGCAGCCACGGGGCGGAGTTGGTATAGAAGTACCAGCGTATTGCGTCGGCACCGTACTTTTCGAGGGCGTCAAACGGGTCGACGGCGTTGCCCTTAGATTTGGACATCTTCTGACCGTTTTCATCCTGAACGTGTCCTAAAACGATTACGTTTTTGAACGGCGCTTTGTTGAATATCAGGGTTGAAATCGCAAGCAGTGAATAAAACCATCCGCGAGTCTGGTCGACTGCCTCGGAAATGAAGTCCGCCGGGAACTGTGACTCGAACAGCTCTTTGTTTTCAAAAGGATAATGATGCTGTGCAAACGGCATTGAGCCGGAATCAAACCAGCAGTCTATAACCTCCGGCACACGGTGCATAATGCCGCCGCACTCCGGGCACTTGATAGTTACAGCGTCAATTTTCGGTCTGTGAAGCTCGATATCGTCGGGGCAGTTATCTGACATGCTCTTCAATTCATCGATACTGCCCACAGCGTGTAAATGACCGCATTCGCATTGCCATATATTAAGCGGCGTGCCCCAATAACGGTTGCGTGATATGCCCCAGTCCTGAACGTTATTGAGCCAATCGCCGAACCTGCCTTTTCCTATGCTCTCGGGTATCCAGTTAATCGTATTGTTGTTTCTTATAAGGTCATCCCTGACCTGGGTCATCTTAATAAACCAAGATTCGCGGGCGTAGTAAATAAGCGGAGTATCACAGCGCCAGCAGAACGGATAGTCGTGCTCAAATTTCGGCGCCGAGAATAACAGACCGCGTTCCTCAAGGTCAACGAGTATTTTCGGATCCGCGTCTTTTACAAATAGACCGGCGAAAGGCGTATCATCGGTCATATTGCCCTTGCCGTCCACAAATTGAACGAACGGCAGATCGTATTTTCTGCCTACACGAGCGTCGTCCTCACCGAAAGCGGGCGCGCAGTGAACAATTCCGGTACCGTCAGTCATTGTAACGTAATTATCACACATAACGAAGAACGCTTTTTTACGCTGCTTTTGCGCAACCGGAGCCGCGCAGACGTAAAGCGGTTCATACTCTTTATATTCAAGGTCGCTGCCCGGAAATTCCGCGAGTATCTCGTAGGGTGCTTCACCGTCACCGGCAAGCGGTGAAAGAACTTTATCAAGAAGCGGCTTCGCCATATAGTAGGTGTAGCCGTCGCAGGCTCTGACCTTGCAGTAGCACTCGTCCGGATTTACGCAGAGAGCGACGTTTGAAGGCAACGTCCACGGTGTGGTGGTCCAGGCGAGGAAATATGCTTCTTCATCTTTAACCTTAAAACGAACGACAGCGCTGCGCTCTTTGACCGCCTTATATCCCTGCGCCACTTCATGAGAAGAGAGCGGTGTTCCGCATCGCGGACAGTACGGCACAACCTTAAAGCCCTTATACAAAAGACCTTTTTCAAAAATTTGTTTGAGCGCCCACCATTCAGATTCTATAAAACTGTTATGGTAAGTTACGTACGGATGTTCCATATCAGCCCAGAAGCCGACGGTTTTGGAAAAATCTTCCCACATACCCTTGTATTTCCATACGCTTTCTTTACAGTGCTCGATGAATTTTTCAAGACCGTACTGTTCAATTTGCTCCTTGCCGTCAAGTCCAAGGAGTTTTTCAACTTCAAGCTCGACAGGCAAACCGTGAGTATCCCAACCGGCTTTGCGCGGTACCATATACCCTTTCATTGTACGGTAGCGGGGTATCATATCTTTTATAACGCGGGTCAGAACGTGACCTATATGAGGTTTACCGTTTGCGGTAGGAGGTCCGTCGTAAAAAACATACGGCTCACCCTTTGCGCGGGAATCAATACTGGTCTCGAATATTTTTTCTTTTTCCCAGAAGTCTTTGATTTCCTTTTCCTGTTCCACAAAATTAAGATTCGGTTTGATATCCTTGTACATAACTTGCTCCTTTACGAACTAAAAAATAACCCTGTCCACAATAGGACAGGGATAAACCGCTGAAAACCACCTATACGAACCGACATTCGCGCCGCTGTAACGGGTATGGCGTCCGGCGGGCGCTAATAGAAAACTTTCACGCCGCAGTTCGGGAGTGATTTAGCGTTAATGCTTTACCGGCCTTACACCGCCGCCGGCTCGCTTAAAAAGCATATAAAAACGCTACCGTCTCCGTCATAACTTTTAACAACCATATTTTAACACATTTTTTCCAAAAAATCAATAATAATTATGTGAGAAAATTTCATTGACTGCGTGTATATCATATGTTAAAATATCAATGCAGGTTTTTACGCTGCGCATAAATACACAACGTTAGTTTTTTGGAGGGTTCGGGATGAAATATTTCAGCAAAGTTTTGGCACTTATACTTTCTGTATCGTTACTGTTTTCTTTTTCCGTTTTAACTGTTACGGTCAATGCCGAACAGGGTGATTATACAGGCGGAACCGAACCGATTGATCACGAGCATAACTATGTACCGCAGGTGATCAACCCTACCTGCACCGAAAAAGGTTACACGGTTTATACCTGCTCAATATGTCACGATACTTATATCGCGGATTATACTGATACTATCGACCATACAACCGGCGAATGGATTACCGATTCGGAAAAGCACTGGCACGTATGTACCTCCTGCACCGTAACCCTTGACGAGGCGCCGCACAGTTATGAATGGGTGGTAACCAAACCCGCAACAGCCGAAGAGACCGGTCTTAAAGAGGAGATTTGTTCGGTGTGCGGTCATAAGTCGGGTCAGAGTCAAGTGATACCGGTGTCGGCCGGCGGGCATATCCCCGGCGATATCAACGGCGACGGTAATCTTAACAATAAGGACCTGACAAGGCTTTTCCAGTACCTTTCCGACTGGGATGTTGAAGTGAATTCAGAAGCGCTCGACGTTAACGGCGACGGCAGTGTAAACAACAAGGACCTGACAAGGCTTTTCCAGTACCTTTCCGATTGGGATGTTGAAATCCACTGATAAATATTTATCTTTCAGGCGGTGAGTTTCCTCACCGCTTTTTCTTTATATTTAATATTGTATTTCTTTGATATCTGTGCTATAATACACCTATAATTTTTCGGAAAGAGATGTTCTATGAGCGGTTCGGTTGTTGCATTCAAAAAACATCGGTTCAAAAGCTTTTTTTACAATTTCGGTGATTGGTGTAAAGAAAATATAACTGTATCAAGAAGTAAATCCGGCACGATCACCGGCGCTGTTCTTGCTTGTGTATTGACTGTTTTTACTTTAATCGGCAGTTCATCTTTTATAACTCTGAACAATTATTCACGTTGGATCCTGCTTGCGATCGCTTTTATGCTGCCGGTTCTTATCGGTGTTGCCTGTGCGTACAGAATATCACTAAAAGAAGAACGCCACCAAAAGGCATTCAGTATTATTCTTGTTTTCCTGCTGCCTATTGTCACTATCACAATGACTGAATGCTTTAACGGCGTTTTCATCTATGATATGACGTATCTCGGCTTCTTCGCAAATTACGCGCTGTTTATGGTGCTTTACTTCCTGTTTTTTGCGTTAAGCGGCAGTATACGGTTTTGTATCTTTGCCATAAACCCGGTTATGTACGGGCTTGCCCTTACCCACGCGTATATTCTTGATTTTCGCGGAACTCCGTTTTTGCCGATGGATTTCCTCGGCTTCAAGACGGCTATGAACGTTGCCGGCACGTATAATTTCCGTTTACTGTATAACGTGATTTTAGGCACGTATCTTATGATACTTCTGGCAATTATCGGCGTTAAAATAAATACGCCGAAGTTCAATTCAACATTCAGGCTCGCGGTTCGCGGATTTATGGGTGTGTTTGCCGGTACGGTCATAATTCTGTTTTACTTCACTTCGGTATTCGTAAACGCGGGCGTTAAGCCCGACTTCTGGAATCAGTCGCGCGGCTACAAAAATTACGGTTTTGCGTTTTCCTTTATCGGCAACACTAAATACCTGTTTGTCTCAGCGCCAAAGGGATATAACGCCAGCGAAATCGGTGATTATTTTAAGAGCGTACCGGAGGATGACGGTACAAAACCGGTAATAATCCCGTCGGAATCAGCACCGAATATTATTTGTATTATGAATGAGTCGCTTGCCGACTTAAAGATACTCGGCGATTTTGAAACAAACATTGATTATATGCCCTTTATGCATAATCTTACCGAGAATACTATCAAAGGCAATTTGTACGTACCTGTCGTCGGCGCCGGCACGTCTAACACCGAATTTGAGTTTCTTACCGGCAACTCCGTCGCTTTCCTGCCCGCCGGCAGTAACGCGTATATGCTGTATATCAAAGATTATATGCCTTCGCTTGTGTCAACGCTTGCTTCACAGGGGTATTCCTCTATGGCGATGCACCCGTACTATGCCTCCGGCTGGAACAGGACAAACGTTTATAAATATATGGGCTTTAACAAGTTTATCAGTCTTGAAAACCTTATAGATATGACCATTCTGAAGGACTATACAAACAACGGCAACAATAACCCCGATTACTTCCAGGCGCTGATTGAACAGAACTATCCCGACCGCAGTAATATGCTGATAAGGCAGTATGTAAGCGATTCATATAACTATAAGCTTATAATTGAAGATTTTGAAAACCGAGATAAATCCTTGCCGTATTTCGCGTTCAACGTAACCATGCAGAATCACGGCGGTTATACTATAGACGCCGCGAATTTTGATGAGTGTATTTCCATTACCTCCGCCGCGACGTATTATCCGAAAGCAAGCAAATATCTGTCTTTAATCAAGGCGAGTGACGATGCTTTTGAAGAACTGATTACTTACTTTAAGAATATTGACGAACCCACGATAATATGTATGTTCGGCGATCATCATCCGTCCGTTGAGCCGGAATTCATATCGGAAATAATGGGCGTAAACAGCTTAAACGAGCTTTCGCTCGAACAGGTACAGCAACGCCATATCACCCCGTTCTTTATCTGGGCAAATTATGATATTGAGGAGCAGTATATTGAAAAGATCAGTTCAAATTATCTTTCGTGTCTGCTTTTGAATGTTGCCGGTCTTAAACTTACCGATTACGATAAATACCTTGTCAATCTGTACGAAACCCTGCCGGTTATTGATTCTATCGGTTATATTGACAATGATAACAATTATTACCGTCTCGGCGAAGAAACGCAGTATACCGAACTTTTGAATCAGTACGAAAAAATACAGTACAATCTGATATTTGATAAAAAGAACAAGCAGGCAAAGTATTTTTACCTTACAGAAACAGAAGAACCGCAATAAGAGGGACGCTATGCGTAATACCACACTGTGTCACATTGAACGCGACGGTAAATACCTGATGCTTCACAGAGTTAAAAAAGAAAACGACCTTAACCGTGATAAGTGGGTCGGTATAGGCGGCAAATTCGAGGAAAACGAAAGTCCCGAGCAGTGCAACGCCCGCGAGGTATTTGAAGAAACAGGACTTACGCTTAATGATGCGAAATATCGCTGCGTAGTAACGTTTGTATCCGATATCTGGGAAAGCGAGCTTATGCACGTATTTACCGCTGCTGATTTTTCCGGTCAGATTAAAGAGTGTGACGAGGGCGAGCTCGTATGGGTAGATAAAGCCGCCGTATATTCCCTGCCTGTATGGGAGGGGGACAAAATTTTCCTGCGGCTCATTGAAAATCCTTGTCAGCCCTTCTTCTCACTTCGGCTTGAATATAAAGGCGATACGCTTATAAGCGCCGTGCTTGACGGCAAAAATATTGATTTCAAGGAGTATTTATGAATATTTGTATTTACGGTTCGGCGCACGATGAAATTGATAAATCTTTTCTTGACGCGGGCGAACGGCTCGGAAAACAACTGGCGCTTGCGGGTCATACTTTGATATTCGGCGGCGGCGCTTGCGGTATGATGGGCGCGATAGCGCGCGGTATGAGAGAATGCGGCGGCAGGATAATAGGTATATCACCGGAGTTTTTTAACGTTGACGGCGTCCTTTTTGACGACTGTACGGAAATGATTTATACCGCCGATATGCGTTCACGAAAAGAAAAACTTGAAGATATGGCAGACGCGATTATAGTAACGCCGGGCGGTATCGGAACAATGGATGAGTTTTTTGAAACAATGTCGCTTAAACAGCTTAAAATCATGAATAAACCGCTTGTTATTTTTAACATAAACGGGTTTTATGATAATCTCATAGCTTTGCTTGAAAACAGTAAGAATAAATACTTTATCGCACCCGACGATTTGGATTTATACTTTGTTTCGGACAGTATTTCAAAAATACTTGATTATCTGAGTAAATAAAAGACGCGGGGCATAACCCGCACCGTTTATTAAAAATTCAAGCGCAGGCGTTTTGCCTGCGCTTTTTATCATTCTATCATTTCTTTGAATTGTTGCTCGTCAATAACCTTTACGCCGAGCGCGTTGGCTTTATCCAGTTTACTGCCCGCCTCTTCACCGGCTAAAACATAATCTGTTTTTTTGGATACAGATGATGAAACTTTACCGCCGTGCGACTCAATAATCTCAGCCGCGGCGCTCCTCGTATATGTGGGCAGCGTTCCCGTCAAAACAAAGGTCAATCCGGCAAAGCGGTCATCCGCCGTCTGCCTCGTAGACTCGGTGTTTACACCGCACGCTTTAAGTTCTGATATCATTTCCCTTGTTTCATCGAGCGAGAAAAACTCAACAGCGGACTCCGCGAGCACACTGCCGAAGCCCGGTATGCTTTCGAGGTCTTCCCTGCTTGCCGCCGTAATCTCATCAATGCTTTGATAATTATCGGTAAGCAGTTTTGCCGCGCCGGCGCCGATATGACGGATACCGAGAGCTGTTATCAGCTTTGACAAATCATTGCTTTTGGATTTTTCAATGGCGTTGCGCAGATTGTCAGCGGATTTCTCTCCTACTCTGTCAAGACGTTTTACCGCCTCAAAATCAAGTTTATATATATCAACAATGTTTTTTATCAGACCGGCGCCGAGCAGTTGTTCAAGCATCGCGGGTCCGAGACCTTCAATATCCATAGCGTCGCGCGAAGTAAAATGAATAAGATGTCTGAGTATCTGCGCGGGGCATTCTGCGTTGGTGCAGTGAATAACCGCCTCGCCCTCCTCGCGGAATACCGGAGCACCGCAGGAAGGACAGACGTCAGGCATTTTGAATATCGCGGAATCCGCCGCGTGGCGGCTGACCGCCACGACCTCCGGTATTATTTCACCGGCTTTTCTTACAACAATCGTATCGCCGATGCCTATCTGCTTTTCATTTATGAAATCCTCATTATGAAGTACGGCACGGCTGACTGTAGTCCCCGCAAGCTCGACGGGGTCGAATACGGCAGTGGGAGTAAGTGCGCCCGTTCTGCCTACGTTTATTTCAATATCGCGCAAAATAGTTTCTTTTTCTTCAGGAGGATATTTGAAAGCAACCGCCCACTTAGGAAATTTTGCCGTGCTTCCGAGTTCGGTTCTGTAATCGAGATTATCAACCTTTACGACCGCACCGTCGATATCAAAATCAAGCTCGCCGCGTGTATTTCCTATGCGCTCAATTTCTTCTATAACGCTTTCTATGTCGGAACAGGATTTATAACTCGGAAGAACAGAAAACCCGAGGGACGCCAAAAAATCAAGCGATTTTATATGTGAACGGAACTCTTTCCCCTCTATTCTTTGTATATTGAATATAAAAATCGCAAGACCGCGTTCTTTGACGACCGCCGAATTCTTCTGACGCAGTGTGCCCGCCGCCGCGTTTCGAGGATTTTTCGCCGGCTTTTCGCCGAGTATTTCCTGGCGTTCAACCAGTTTAATAAACGAATCTCTCGGCATATATACTTCGCCGCGCACTTCAAGTTCACCGTCAAAGTCAATGTGCCTTGGAACAGATGCTATTTGTAAAATATTTGAGGTGACGTCCTCACCGGTTACGCCGTCGCCTCTCGTTGAGCCGCGCACAAGTTTGCCGGATGAGTATTCAAGCGAAACCGATAACCCGTCAATTTTGGGTTCGACCGAATAAACCGTACGTGTTTTATCAATTCTGCCGTCAAAATCACGAAGCTCGTCAAGGCTGAAAACATCCTGCAGACTTTCCATTTTAACGGAGTGCACTACCGGTGAAAACAACGTATTCGCGTTTCCGCCTACCGTCTGCGTCGGAGAATCGGGCGATATCAGCTCGGGAAATTCTTTTTCGAGCGACTTCAACTCTCTTGTCAGCGCGTCATACTCATAGTCCTCAATTTCGGGCGCGTCCTGATTATAGTATAAGTTGTTATGATATCTTATCTCACCGGTCAATTGCAAGATTCGTTTTTTAGCTTCCTCAAAATTCATATAAACCTCCGTGATTTTAATCGGAAAAATTAAATATATCGTCGGCAACGTTACTGGCGGGCGTTTCAATTACATTTGTAAAACTGTCAGGCACTTTACCGGAAATTACCGTTTGAGCCGCAACAGCCGAAAGGTCGACCGAAAAAGTATTGTTTGCGCCGGGCACTAAAACTCCGCAGGATAAATTTGCATTTATGACAATTTGATGAAAAATACTGTTAATACCCGCAGAAGTAAACTTGCTTTCAAAATTAAGTACCGGCACATGCGAATACTGCATTTTGAATTTCAGCGCCGGCCCGCAGCCGCTTAAATATTCGCCGCCGAGTAATGTGCCAATCGGTATCTCTACGGTGCGGTTTTCGTTTTCGGCAAGATATTCGCCTATTTGCCGCGAGATTTCCGCGCGCAAAAGGTTCAGCTTCTGATAGTCTATTTCAATACTGCAAACCGAATTGCCGGAGTCCCGGACAATTACCGCGATATCGTTATATCCGTAATCGAGTTCGGTAATTGCAGACTTTACCGCGCCGTCAAAAGCGGAAATCATCTGTGCCTTCGCTTTGCTTTGAGCGTAGGCGATAATGACGGGCCGCGCCCTTAAAAACAGGATAACAAGCGCCGCAAGCAGTGATGTCAGAAGAATCAGCCAGCGCGCAAGTACGAGTTTGATATCGGCCTTTTTCATAATACCGCCCCCACATACATAGTACGCGCAAGACGGCGGGTTGACATTTATATTTTAACACAAACCGATTATTTTAACAACGTACAACCATATAAAAGCATATAGTTATTCTGTCGGGAGATGATTATATGTTAAAAATGTTAGCGGAAATAATCAGCCGCATATTTTATCTGGCACTGCACGTTACGAGCCCCGGCTCATTCCCCGCGCCGCTGAGTGCTAAAAAAGAAAAAGAATTGATAAAGCTTTCCGCGACCGGAGATACTGCCGCGAGGAATAAACTTGTAGAGCATAATCTGCGGCTTGTGGCGCACATTGTAAAAAAATACTACGCTTCGGGTTGTGAGCAGGACGACCTGATATCAATCGGTACTATAGGTCTTATAAAAGCAATATCAACATTTAACGATGAAAAAGGCATACGGCTTGCGACATACGCAGCAAGATGTATTGAGAATGAAATACTGATGTACTTCAGAAATCTCAAAAAAACCGCGCAGGACGTATACATCAGCGACCCGATCGAAACCGACAAGGAGGGAAACACGCTGACCCTCATCGATGTAATAGCGGACGATGGGGATATTGCCGAGGAAATCGATAAAAAAATGAAAATACGAAAGCTTCGGTCTATAATAAGCGGCGTACTCGATGAACGCGAACTGAAAATAATTAAATTGCGATACGGACTTTCCGGCGAAGAAGAGCTTACGCAGCGCGAGGTAGCAAAGCTTATGGGGATTTCAAGAAGCTATGTTTCAAGAATCGAAAAAGCCGCGCTTGAAAAGTTAAGAGCTAAGTTTTAAGTCTTATGCCTATTTTGAATTTTTTTATAAATCAACAAGCCTATACCGCTTACCGCGAGTGTGATAACAAGTACCAGCACCGCGATTTCATAGCGTTTACTGCTTAAAGCGTTACCGGTCAGGACCGAAGTTACAAGCGACGGAAGCCTTGCGAGGGTAGTAATCATCAGCCATACCGAAAGCTTCATATCGGTAAGGCCGACAAAATACGTCAGCAAGTCCTTAGGCGTACCGGGAATAAGAAATACGATAAACGAAACTGTATTCAGCCGGCGTGAGTTCTGAAGGAATTTAAGCTCGCGTATCTTTTCTATCGGAAAAAAGACTTCAACTATCCGCACGCCGAATTTGCGGACGAACAGAAAAACAATCATACCGCCCAGGGCGAAGCCTATCATACAGTCAACACAGCCGCGTACCGGATGAAAGGCGTATCCGGCGGCAATTTCAAACGGCTCACCCGGTATAAAAGCAATTATCATTTGAAAAATTATCATACAAATAAAGACGATATCGCTCAGGATTCCGTGCCCTTTAACGAACTCCTTAAACTTGTCCGGGTCGTTAATGAATTCTATCAGAGGTCTGCCCACAAGCCAGGCGATAGCGCCGCTGAAAATCAAGATAAGAATTATTGCGATTACCGTTATTATTCGCTTTTGCTTTACGGAAAAGCGAGATTCATCAATATTTTTCAACTATATCAGCTCCGAAGTTATTATACAACATATCCGCGTCTAAAAAAAGTATATTTTGTTAAAAGTTGCATTTTTTCAAAAAAAATGATAAAATAGCAAAAAAGTGAAAGGAGCGGTTATGTGAAGCACGAATTGATACTCTCTTCCCCGCCGGTTTTACGCGATTTTCTCACATACAGCGAGACAATACGCGGTAAATCGTCAAAGTCTGTTGAAGAATACTACCTTGATTTACAAACCTTCTTTCGCTATCTGCTGAAAACCCGCGGTCTGGTACCGCCCGGTACCGAATTTGAAAAAATCAGCATCGATTGTGTAGACGGTAAACTCCTTTCCACAGTGACTATTTCCGACCTTTACGCCTTTATTGTTTACTGTAAAAACGACCGCGGCAACAACGCGGCGACGAGAGCGCGTAAGACCTCGACGCTTCGTATATTCTTTAAGTATCTCACTTCGCAAATTCATTTGCTTGAAGTTAATCCGGCGGAGCTGCTTGAAGCACCGAAGGTCAAATCGGGTCTTCCCCGCCATTTAACGCTTGAAGATTCCCTTGAACTGCTTTCAAGCGTTGAAGGCAATAACCGTGAGCGTGATTACTGTATACTCACCCTTTTTCTTAACTGCGGAATGCGGCTTTCAGAGCTTTGCGGTCTTGATTTGACTGATATAAGACCTGACGGAACCATGCGTCTGCTCGGAAAAGGCAATAAGGAGCGCATCGTCTATCTTAACGACGCCTGCACCGCCGCGCTCGCGAGTTATCTTGCCGTTCGCCCTAACGAGGGGGTAAACGCAAATGATAAAAACGCGCTGTTTATCAGCCGCAATAAACGAAGAATAAGCAATAAAACGGTACAGCACCTTGTAAAGAGTTATCTTGAAAAAGCGGGACTCGGCGGTCAGGGCTTTTCCACACATAAACTGCGCCATACCGCCGCGACTCTCATGTATCAGCACGGAAATGTCGATATTCGTGTGCTTAAAGACATTCTCGGTCACGCAAACCTCGGTACTACACAGATTTATACACACATTTCCGATATGCAGATAAAGCGGGCTATTGATTCAAATCCCTTGTCGGAAGTCAAGGCGAAGCCCAAACAAAAGAAAAATGAAGAAAATGAAAGCGGGTAGAATTTCTACCCGCTTTACTACTGCATAAAAGCTTATTTATGTAGTTTCTTTTTTTATACCGAAAATCATGCGTAAAAAACCGCTTATGAGCTTCGGACTCTTAAAAATCACAACCTTCACTCAACCCACCTCCGTCAATTCTTTGAGCAGGAAATTCCGAGAACAATTACCCAAACAGCCAGAACGGCAACAAGAAACCTCGGGGGAAAGAAACAGCTGACAAGCAGACCGGCGGAAAAAGTAACGGCAATTATACCTTTGTTTGAACGGTTGCATTTTCGCATTTTCATCCCTCCGTTATTACATAATAAGCAAAGGGAAGAAAAATGTTACTAAATCCTCAGAATAATACGCGCCGCCGTAAAGTAGATTATAAGCGAAACGGCGTCGACAATGGTGGTAATCAGCGGACTTGCCATAACTGCCGGGTCAAAACCGATTTTTTTGGCGAGAATCGGTAAGGAACAACCGATTATTTTTGCCACTAAAATCGCACAGAAAAGCGTTACCGATACAACGCATATTTCCAATATGACCTGACCTTTATCGAAGTTATGCATCAGCAGGTTATCTACAAAGAACAGCTTAATGAAGTTGACCGAAACAAGCGTTGTCGCGCAAAAGAAGGCAACGCGTATTTCTTTCCATAAAACGCGGAGTATATCCTTAAACTCGATATCCCCCATAGAAATCGCGCGGATGACTGTGACCGAGGCCTGAGAGCCGCTGTTGCCGCCCGTATCCATGAGCATCGGAATAAATGCGACAAGTGCGACAAGCTCACTTAACTTATCTTCAAAACCCGCGATAATGGCGCCGGTAAAGGTGGCGGAAATCATGAGAAGCATCAGCCACGGTATTCTCGCTTTGTAGGTATCAAATACGGAGGTTTTGAAATAGCTGTGCTCACTCGGTAAGATAGCCGCCATCTTTTCAATATCCTCGGTTGCCTCTTCCTGCATAACGTCGATAGCGTCGTCAACCGTAACGATACCCACAAGACGGCTTTCCTTATCTACTATCGGCAGTGCAAGAATATCGTATTTTTCGAAAAGACCGGCGACAAGCTCTTTATCGTCAAGAGTGTTTGCAAATATAATGTTTTCGTCCATTATATTGCCTATAATCTCGCTTTTTGCGTTGAGGAGCAGATCTTTAACCGAAACGATACCGAGCAGATGCCTGCCGGCGTCTGTGACATAACAGCTGTAAATCGTTTCCGAGTCAATACCTATTTTTCGTATTCTGTCAAACGCGTCTTCCACGGTCATCGACTTTTTAAGGTCAATGTACTCGGTAGTCATTATGCTGCCGGCGCTGTCGTCCGGATATGCAAGCAGTTGATTTATCATCCGGCGGGTTTTAGAGTCGGTTTGCTGAAGTATACGCTTGGTGACGGTCGCGGGCATCTCATCGATGATATCGACGGTATCGTCCATAAAAAGCTCGTCTATAACATCGTGAAGCTCTTTATCGCTGAACGCTTCTATAAGAAGCTGCTGCATATCGCTGTCCATTTCAACGAATACTTCCGCCGCAAGCTCTTTCGGCAGTATCCTGAACATTATCGGGATGTCTTTTTCCGGAGCATCCTCAAAAATCGCCGCTATATCGGGGGGTTGCATCTCAGAAAGCAGGGTTTTAAGCACGCTGAACTTTCTTTCTTCAATAAGCTTAAGTATATTTTCATCCATACAAAAACCTCCCCTTCAAATATTCTAACAATAAAAACCCCGTCTTTTTGACAGGGTCTTAAATTGTACAATAATTATACAGTTTACGTAATTATTTGTCAATGCTAAATTCGTATATTTACAAGATGAGTTATACCCGGAATGCTCTCGCCCTGCATTGTTGAAGTGGGCGATAACAGCGCGCCTGTGGACATAAAAAGTATATTCTTGTATTTTCCTTTTTCGAACATGTGAAAAACGTAAGAATTAAGGACAGAAGCACTGCAACCGCACCCTGAGCCGCCCGAGTGCACGTCTTGCGACTTTAAGTTATAAATCATAAGTCCGCAGTCAATATGTTTTTCGCGTATGCGCACGCCGTTCTGCTCGGTAAGAATATAGAGCAATTCTGAACCGACTTTTCCGAGGTCGCCGGTTATTATTGCGTCGTAGCAGTCCGGCGCGGAGCCGGTATCCTTGAAGAACGAAAGCAAAGTTGACGCCGCGCTCGGCGCCATCGCCGCGCCCATATTATTAGCGTCTTTTACGCCGAGGTCCGCGATTTTCCCGAACGCCGCACGGTCAATGTACGGTTTATTCCGGCTGATTGACAGTATCGTCGCCCCGGCGCCCGTAACAGTCCACTGCGAGCTTTGCGGACGTACCGAACCGTATTCGAGCGGAAAGCGGTATTGCCGCTCGGCTGAACAAAAGTGCGACGACGTAACCGCCGCCGCAGTATTTGCCGCCCCGCTGTCAACGCACAACGAGGCAAGTATGAGACCGAGAGTCATGGTTGAACAGGCGCCGTATATGCCTGCAAATGGTATATTCATGGCGCGAAGCCCGAAGGAAGAACCGACGCACTGATTAAGCAGATCGCCGGCAAAGATAACGTCAATGTCGTTTTCGCTCATCGAGCATTTGCGCAGAGCGGTTTCAACCGCTATTTTTTGCATGCGGCTTTCCGCTTTTTCAAAAGATTTCTCGCCGAAACGGCTATCAAAGTCGTGAGTATCGAACTCGCCCGAAAGCGGTCCCTCAAATTCTTTTTTGCCGACCACCGAACCGTAGCCGATAACTGACGGCTTATTTGAAAAAACAAGTGTTGTTTTACCGATGCGCGTTGCCATAAAGACACCTCTTAATCTGATTTGTCTTTAATATTTCCGTGCGCATGTGATTTTATACCGTTATCAGCTTAAAATAAACTTCATAATACACTTCTTGCCTTTTTTAACTACCGCACCGCCGGATAACCGCTCAGTTGTAAAAGCATACGCGGTGTCGGTGATTTTTTCATCGTCCACAGTGACGCCGCCCTGCTCTACGGTGCGGCGTGCCTCACCGTTGGACGCCGCCATTCCGGCTTTTACCATTGCGCGGAGCAGTCCAACTTTTCCGTCGGTAAAATCATCGGGGGTAAACTGAACGGTAGGCATATCGGCATGACTGCCGTCGCCCCCGAAAACGGTATGCGAAGCGTCGCGTGCCTTAACCGCCTCTTCTTCGCCGTGAACAAGCTTTGTAAGCTCAAAAGCGAGGATCTCCTTTGCTTCATTCAGGCGACTGCCCTCCCAGGCGTCCATTTTGTCTATTTCTTCAAGCGGGAGGAACGTAAGCATTCTGATACATTTAAGCACGTCGGCGTCGCCAACGTTGCGCCAATACTGAAAAAATTCATAAGGTGAGGTTTTATCCGGATCAAGCCATACGGCGCCGGAAGCGGACTTGCCCATTTTTTTGCCTTCGCTGTTAAGCAGAAGCGTGATAGTCATGGCGTGGGCGTCTTTGCCGAGCTTTTTGCGAATAAGCTCGGTACCGCCGAGCATATTTGACCACTGGTCGTCGCCGCCGAACTGCATATTACAGCCGTATTCCTTAAAAAGATGATAGAAGTCGTAGCTTTGCATTATCATATAATTAAACTCGAGGAAGCTGAGCCCGCGCTCCATACGCTGTTCATAACAGCGGGCGCGAAGCATGTTGTTTACAGAGAAGCAGGCGCCGACCTCGCGCAGAAGCTCAATATAATTAAGCTTAAGGAGCCAATCGGCGTTGTTTACCATAATCGCCTTATCGTCGCCGAATTCGATAAAACGCTCCATCTGCTTTTTGAAACAATCGCAGTTATGTTTAATGATTTCGGGAGTCATCATCGAGCGCATATCGGTTCTGCCGGACGGGTCGCCGATATAACCGGTGCCGCCGCCGATAAGAACGACCGGGCGGTTACCCGCCATTTGCAAACGCTTCATGAGGCAAAGCGCCATGAAGTGACCGACGTGTAAACTGTCAGCCGTCGGGTCAAAGCCGATATAAAAGGTGGCTTTGCCGTTATTTATAAGATTTTTGATTTCCTGTTCGTCGGTCACCTGGGCAATCAGACCGCGAGCAACAAGTTCTTCATAAATTTGCATTCTAAAAATTCCTTTCAAGCAATTCTTTTGCCGAATTGTATATGTTTTCACTCATATTTGAGCCTGCCATAATCCGGGCGATTTCTCTGATTCGCCCGTCGCCGGCAAGCGTTTTTACGGAAGTATAGGTGCGGTTGTCCTCAACCGATTTTTCAATGAGAAGATGGTTTTGCGCAAAAGCCGCAATTTGAGCCAGATGCGTAACGCAAACCGTCTGCCGGTCACTTGATACCTGTTTAAGCTGATGACCGACCTTCTGCGCCGCACGTCCGCTGATACCGGAATCTATTTCGTCGAATATCAGTGTATCAACGTCGTCTTTGTCTGCAAGCACGCTCTTGATCGCGAGCATTACGCGTGAAAGCTCGCCGCCGGAAGCAATTTTGCAAAGCGGTTTAATTGCCTCGCCGGCGTTCGTACCTATCATGAATTCAATTCTGTCACAGCCGCAGCGCGTATATCTTCCCTGCTCTATCAATACTCTGAAAGTTACATCAGGCATATCAAGAAATGTCAGTATCCCGGTTACGTTTTCCTCGAAAATCTTTGCCGCGTCAACGCGTGAAGCTGAAAGATTCTTCCCGAGAGCCACCAGTCTCTCGGTTGAATCGTCAAGTTCCTTTGAAAGTTCATTTATCCGCCTATCAGAGAGTTCTATATCATTTAAGCGCTCCGTAGCCGAAGCGAGGTACTCAACAGCTTTTTCCTCGGTTCCGCCGTACTTGATTGTGATTTTATAAATTGTATCGAGTCTGGCGCGCAGTGATTCGGCGTCAATGCTTAAACTTTCATCGTTATTTATCAGGCGGCGTATCTGCCCGGTTACCTCGTCAAGACCCGAAAGGATTTCACTAAACTTTTGCGTAACCGACTCAAAATTTTCACCTTTACAGTTTGAAATCTCTTTTTGGGCGTTTCGTATCGTTGAAAATGCGCCGTCACTGTCCTCGTCACCGTTAAGGTATGAATACGCGGCGTTTAAGGCGGCACGGGTCTTTTCTGCGCTTTCGGCAATTTCAAGCTTTGATTTAAGCGCGTCGGCCTCGCCGGGTTTAACAGCAGCGTCTGTCAGTTCCTTTATCTGGTATTTGAGCAGTTCGATATTGCGCCTCTTCTGCTCCTCGTCGGTTTCATAGGAGGATAGTTCTCTGCGAACGGTATTCAGATGGTGAAATTCGTCGTAATACTCGCGTAAAATATCAGAATTATCGGCAAGACGGTCAATATAAACGTAATGAGTATCCGGGTTTAATAAGCTCTGGTTATCATGCTGACCGTGTATGTTTATAAGATGGCGGCCTATCGTTTTGAGTATGCCGGCGGTCGCGGGAACGCCGTTAATTTTAATAGTACCGCCCGCGTGGGTGAGCGTTCGCATTATAAGCAGATTACCGTCGCCGTCAAGTCTGTAGCCTGCTTCGTTCAGGGCATTTTCTGCATACTCTGAAAGGTCGCAGAATATCGCGGAAACAGAAGCGCTTTGCGCGCCGGAGCGTATAAGCTCCTTCGAGGTACGCTCGCCGAGCACCGCGTTTATCGCGTCAATAACTATCGACTTTCCCGCGCCCGTTTCACCCGTGAGCACGTTAAAGCCGTCGGAAAACACAATATCAGTTTGCTCGATAACAGCAATATTCTCGATATGCAACGATTTAAGCATACAGTTTGTCCCTTAAAAGAAAGATTTTAATTCCTCGGTAAGCTTTTCGGCGTCCTGCGCACTGCGTGCGATAATAAAAATGGTATCGTCGCCGGCGATAGTACCGAGCATCCTGCCGTCAAATACCGCGTCAACCGCGACGCATACACTTGACGCCATACCGTTATAGCACTTAATCACTATGTCGTTAAGAGCACAGTCAACGCTGATGACGGATTTTGAAAAAATATCGCGGTAATGTGAAATATCATGCGCCGAATCAGCCGCTTTTGCGCCGCTGATATATCTGTAATTGCCGTTCGCATCATGTCCTTTAATCAGGCGAAGACGCTTTATATCACGCGAAATAGTAGACTGAGTTACATTATATCCCTCGCTTAAAAGCGCGGCCTGAAGGTCATCCTGTGTAAGTATTACGCGCTCATTGATTATTTGAAGTATTTTTTCCAAACGGTTTCCTTTCACGAATAACACCTCCCTGATCAAAGAATTTTACTGCAAGAGTTTTATAAAACGACCGTTCGTTCAGTCTTACAAGTTTCACTACGCGCGAGGACTTTTTGATTATGACCTCGGTGCCCGGCTTGATGCCTGCCGTACGTCTTCCGTCGACGGTCAGGAAAATATCAATTTTTTTGCGGGAATTTGCGCGAAAAATGATTTCGTTGTCGCCGCTGAGTATTATCGGCTTTGAAGCCAGAGCAAAAGAACAAATAGGGGTTATGCAAACGCAATCCATACCCGGGTCGATTATAGGACCGCCCGCGGACATTGAATATGCCGTGGAGCCGGTGGGTGTGGCAACAACAAGTCCGTCGGCGCGATAGTTGATATTATCGCCGCCTACGCTCGCGGTAATATCGATAATGCGTGATATAAAGCCGCCTGTTATAACCGCGTCATTAAGCGCGTAATAAACGCCGGTTGTTTTGCCGTCGTCCTTAACTTCGATTTCAAGCATCATGCGGTTTTCGATTTTGTAATCACCGGTCGCAAGATTTTTAAGCATTTCATACTCGTCCTGCTCGATATTCGCAAGATAACCGATTCTGCCGGCGTTTATGCCGAGAATCGGTTTGCCGCATTCCGCGGCGACTTTGGCGTAGCGGATAATTGTGCCGTCACCGCCTATGGTAATTATAATATCGGCACTGTCAAAAATCTTATCATTCGCCACAGGAGTATATCCGGCACAGCAGATGTTGTCGGGTAAAAGCGGCTCAATGCCGCAGTTTCTTAAAAAAACGCCGAGCTTTTCAACAAGCTCTTTTGAGCCGCGTTTATCAAGATTCGGTAAAATCGCAACTTTCATATAATCACACCTTTAATTCCGAATACGAAGCGTCAACAATTTGATTTGCGCCGACTTTTGAGAGCATCCGCGCGTTATCGCTCTTTTGAAGAAAACACAGATACTCAATGTTTCCTTCGGGTCCTTTTATGGGAGAATAATTCAGGTCAAGAACGGAAAACCCGTCTGAAAGGGCAATATCAATAATTTTTTCGACAACCGCGATATGAACATCCCTGTCGCGGACAACGCCCTTTTTACCGACATTTTCCCTGCCTGCCTCAAACTGCGGTTTTATAAGGCATACAGCCGTCGCGCCGTCTTTAAGCAACCCGTGCAAAACAGGCAGAATCATCGAAAGTGAAATAAACGAGACGTCAACCGATGCAAAATCAAGCGGATCGGGTATCTGCTCTTTTGTTACATATCTGAAATTCGTGCGTTCAAGGTTTATGACGCGCCTGTCAGTACGAAGTTTCCATGCCAGCTGACCGTAACCGACGTCAATACTGTAAACCTTTGCCGCGCCGTTTTGAAGCATACAGTCGGTAAAACCGCCGGTAGAGGCGCCTATATCCGCGCATATCAGACCGTCAAGCGCGATACCAAAGGATTTTATCGCCTTTTCAAGTTTCAGCCCGCCGCGGCTCACATATTGCAGTTTTTCGCCGCGGATTTCTATTATAGCGTCCGGCGATACGGTCATCCCCGCCTTATCGCATTTCTGATTATTGACATAAACAATGCCGGACATTATGACGGCTTTCGCCTTTTCCCTGCTCTCGATTAGCCCGCGGCTTACAAGCGCACAATCAATTCTTTCCTTGTTTGCCATTACAACTCCATTGCCTTAATAATCGCCTCTGTATCAAGTCCGAACGCACGCAACGCTTCGGCGGTGGACTGGTGCGGTACAAAGACACCGTCAACCGCGTGAATCGTGTATCTGCATTTGGCACCGGTTTCAAAAAGCCGCGCCGCGACGTGCTCCGCGATACCGCCGGAACGGATACCTTCTTCAAAGAAATGTACGTTATCATAATCGGAAATCAGTTTGATAACGTCACGGTCAATCGGAAAAACTCTGTTAAGCTTTATAATATCAAAATTTTTAAGTTTATCATGCGCTTCAAGTGCGTAAGAAAACGTCCTGCCGTAAGTTACGACTGCCTGATTTGCACCCGAGGAAACGAGCGTATAGTCATTCTTAAAATCAATATCAGTTGTATATCCCTCACAGCCGCGCGGATATCTGATGACCGCAAGCTCATTATCTTCTGCGGTCGCCTTAATGCGATAAACCAACTCGCTATAATTGTACGGCGAATAGATATTTACATTAGGCACCGTGCTTAAAAAAGCAACGTCAAAAAGTCCCTGATGACTTTCACCGTCCTCGCCGACTATGCCCGCTCTGTCAACCAGCAGTTTAATGGGCAAATCCGCTATCGCGGCGTCGTGCAGTACCTGGTCGTAACCGCGCTGTAAAAAGCTTGAATACACGGCAAAAAACGGAATCATACCGCCTTTCGCGAGGCCCGCGGTAAAGGTGACGGCGTGCTCCTCGGCGATGCCGACATCGTAAAACCTGTCGCGGTATAGTTTTGAAAAACCGTCAAGCCCCGTTCCGTAGGTCATTGCCGCGGTAACGGCGCAAATTCTGTTATTGTTTTGCGCAAGCTCGCAAAGAGTTTTGCCGGCAACATCGGAAAAGCTCGTTTTAGAAGAGCTTTCGGCGCCTACGCTTATGTCAAACGGCGACACACCGTGATAATCGTTCGGGCTCGCCTCCGCGGGCTGATAGCCCTTTCCCTTCTGTGTTACAACGTGAACAACGGTTGGACGGTCATAGCTTTTTGCGATTTCGAGTATCGATTCAATAGCGGCTATATTGTGGCCGTCGACCGGTCCGAGGTAATTAAAACCGAGCGCGGCAAAAATATTATTCTTATAAACAAAGCTTCGCGCGGCGTCTTTGATTTTATTTATAAAACGGTAGAGCGCCCTGCCGACGAATCCCATTTTCAAAAGAATGTTACCTACCGCAAATTTCAGCCTGTGATAACGCTTGCCGTTACGAAGGCGCATAAATGAACGGGAAACCGCGCCGACGTTTTTTGAAATTGACATTTTGTTGTCGTTGAGTACAACTATAAACTTACTCTTCTTACCGCCGGCGTTATTAAGCGCCTCATAAGCCATACCGCCGGTCATTGCACCGTCGCCGATGACGGCTACCGCGGTAGCTTCTTTACCGAGCATAACGTTTGCGCGGTATATGCCGTAGGCGGCGGAAATCGAATTACTGCTGTGTCCGGTAACAAAGGCGTCATAGATGCTCTCGTCCGGCCGCATAAAGCCGGAAAGACCGTCTTTTTTGCGTATAGTGTTAAAATCGGCATATCTGCCCGTAATTATCTTATGTGTGTATGACTGGTGACCGACGTCAAAAATTATCGCGTCGTCGGGTGAGTTGAACGTACGGTGCAGAGCGACGGTAAGTTCGACCGCGCCGAGGTTTGAGGCAAGATGACCGCCGTTTTTCGAAACAGTTTCAATAATAGTTTCGCGTATTTCGCCGCACAGAGTCTGCAGTTCACTGCTATTCAGTTTTTTAAGGTCGCGCGGAGATGTTATTCCGCTTAAAACACTGTTATTCAAATGAACCACCTGTAGTTATTTTTCGCGCGTAAGCAACATTTCGGTAATTTCTTTTAGAACGCTTGTGTCCGCGTTAAAGCCGGAAAGCGCCGATAACGCGTTTTCGGTATACTGGGTCGCCAGAGCGCGGCAACGCGATTCGCCAAGTAATCTTACGGCGGTATTTTTACCGTTTTTATCATCACTGCCGACCGGCTTACCGAGCACGTCCGCAGTACCCCCGACATCAAGTAAATCGTCAATTATCTGAAAAGCAAGCCCTAAATTTTCGGCGTACGTTTCGGCGAGTTTAATCTTTTCATCGTCGCCGCCCGCGAGAATAACGCCGCAAACCGCGGCGGCGCGTATCAGCGCGCAGGTTTTGAGTGAGTACATACGGAAAAGCATTTGCTCGTTCTGGACGGGAACGGACGTATCTATCACCTGACCGCCGATCATGCCGGCGCTGCCGACGGCGCCGGAGAGATAGGAAATTGCCCTTAAAACGCGCTCTTGCGGCAAGCCAAGCGTTTTCGCGCAAGCTGCAAACGCCTCGGTAAGCAGGTTATCGCCCGCCAGAAGCGCCATTGACTCGCCGTACCGGATATGGCATGAGGGCTTACCGCGGCGCATATCGTCATTATCCATGCAGGGTAAATCGTCGTGTATCAGCGAATAGGTATGTATCATTTCGAGGGCGCAGGCAAAATTGTAGGCACAGTCATCGTTTGCGCCGCAAAGCTTATAAAATTCCAAAAGAATCACGGGTCGTATACGCTTTCCGCCGCCGAGCAGACTGTACCGTGCCGCGTCAATTACGGGATCGTAGGGCTGACCCGGCAAAGCGTTAATCATATCAAGGCGTGATTCAATTTTGAGCCTGTATTCTTCAAGTATACCGTCAATCATGCACACTACTCCCGTCAGAGGTAATAAGTTCGATTTTCTGCTTTGCGCTTTCGAGTTTGAGCGCACACTCTTTTGAAAGCTTGATTCCCCGCTCAAAAAGATCGATCGCCTCGTCAAGCGGAAGATCCTGCGATTCAAGCTTTGCGGAAATGCTTTCAAGCTCTTTTAGCGATTCTTCAAAAGTTTTATTATCTGTACTCATTGTTTGCTCCTTATTGCTGTTACTTTGCAGTCGGCGTCACCGTCGATAAAACGCAGTGATATATCCATATCGTCTTCAAGGTCAAGGACGCCCTTAATACGCTTGCCGTCAGAAGTTACCGCGGCATAACCGCGAGCGATGGTTTTAAGCGGGCTGAGTGCGTCGAGCCGTGCCGCCGAATCGGAAAGACGGCGTTCATACGCCGAAATAACCGAATTGCCGTATGTATGCAGTTTTTCTGTTAAACTGTCGATTTTAAGCGCCATACCGTCGAAGTATCCTGCGGGATTGCCGAGCGGCGGCTTAGAAATTGCAAGCTCGTATTTCGCGCGCGATAATTCATATTTGGCACTTAGTGATGATGCGAGTTTTCTTTGATAATCAGCGAGAAAAGCGCTAAGCGAAGAACCGTCCGGCACAGCGAGCTCCGCCGCGTGCGACGGTGTAGAAGCGCGCACATCGGCTACAAAATCGCATATTGTAAAATCAGTCTCGTGACCCACCGCCGAAATAACCGGCACCGGTGATTCGTAAATCTTGCGGGCAAGGTTTTCATCATTGAAAGCCCACAAATCTTCGAGTGAACCGCCGCCGCGCCCGATTATTATTGTATCAATATCGTTTCTCGGATAGACCTGTTCAAGCATATCCGTCATTGACTTCGCGGCATTCTCGCCCTGAACCGTCACCGGGCAAAGGAGTATTTCACAAATCGGAAAACGCTTTGCCGTAATATTAAGTATATCGTGTACCGCCGCACCGGTATTCGCGGTTAAAACCGCAATTTTACGGGGATAACGTTTAAGCGGACGTTTATTTTCCGGTGCAAACAAGCCCTCTTTTTCAAGCTTTTCCTTCAGGCGGTTAAAAGCGACCGATAAATCGCCTTCACCGAGAGGATGTATTTCCTCGGCGTATAACTGATACTGTCCGTCACGCTCGTAAATTGAAACTCTGCCTTTAAGTATTACCTGCATACCGTCGCTTACGGCAAATGCGACTTGTGAAGCGTATGAACGAAACATGACGCACCTTATCTGCGCGTCACTGTCCTTTAACGTAAAATACCAGTGCCCACTTGAATAATGGTTCTTAAAGTTTGAAATTTCACCGCAGACCGACACATTCGCAAGCAAATCGTTCGATTCAATCAGCGATTTGGCATAAATATTCAGTTGTTTAACTGTAATCGGGGTGTTTTCCATATCAAACCTTTTTAATGACCGAAGAAAGTACGCCGTTGACGTATGAGGCGTCATCGGCTGTCGCGTATTTTTTGAGTATTTCTACCGCCTCATTGATCGAAACCGCGTTCGGAATATCGTCTTTATAGAGAATTTCGTATATAGAAAGCCTCAAAACCGCAAGCGCGGTTTTTGAAAGGCGCGATATGTTCCAGCCGACAGTGTTGTCAGATATAATTTTGTCTATCTCTGAAAGTTTATCATATACGCCGAAAAATGTATCCTTGATATAATCATCGGGTGTGATACTGCGAACCTCAACCGCAAGGTCAAGTATTTCACTAAGCGGCGAATCGTTGAACTCTTTTTCAAAAATCAGAA
This sequence comes from Clostridiaceae bacterium, assembly GCA_016287385.1. Lineage (GTDB taxonomy): Bacteria > Bacillota > Clostridia > Oscillospirales > Acutalibacteraceae > UBA737. Next base: position 173,946 of record JAEEWM010000004.1, read on the forward strand.
TAAAGGCTTCTTCTCTTGCTTGTCTGCGCGTCATGAGGCACCAACTTTCATAATTATACATAATACAGTATACAACAGTATAGCATAAAATTCAAGTAAATAATATATAAGGCAGTCGTCTGACTGCCTTAGTATTGTTTGTACTTATATTGCTGTTATGCTACACGCCGCTTAAATCAAAATTTGGTATAAAACAGGTGTCTGCGCTCGATTTTTCCTGAAAAAAGCAGTTGTTGAAGCCCGAATCAATTATATGGTCAAGAACTTTATCATATTCCCTTTCGGTGACTTTGCGGTTTATGGGCGGCATTGTCTTTGCCTTTCCCAAAGGAATATACTGACTCATTATACTGAAGTAAGCGCCGGGTGTATTTTTATGCACAAAATCAAATATGTCAATCGCTTCGTTTGTCGCCGCCGGAAGCAGCAAATGCCGTATTACAACACCCGTTTTGATCATACCGTTTTCAAATACACATTCGCCCTTTTGCCTGTACGCCTCCCTGATCGCCGAGACGGCATACTCCGGGTAATCGGCAGCGCCCGAATACTTATATGCGCTTTCGCGGTTAAGATACTTCAAATCAAACAGATAGACGTCAATGTAGTTTTCAAGCGAACGTATTACGCTTTCAAGTTCATAACCGCCGGTATTATATATCACAGGTATCGGCGGTCTGTAAATATCAAGCGCCTCTTTTATTGCGTACGAAAAATGCGTCGGCGTTACAAGATTGATATTATGGGCGCCGCTCTCGGTCAACTCGCGGAAAATTTCAGCAAGTCTGGCTACGGATATATCCTTACCGTAGGATTTTTGACTTACAAGCTCATTCTGGCAGTAGACGCAGGAAAGTGAGCATCCGCTGAAAAATACGGTTCCCGAGCCGTTTTTACCGCTTATAAACGGTTCTTCAAAAAAGTGAAGACCCGCACGGGCAACGCGCGGAAGTATACCCGCTTTACATCTGCCGCCCGTATTGCCGTTTTCGTCACGCAAAGCGTTACACTTTCGCGGACATATCTGACATATCATCGCTTTTTGACTTTTCCGTCCTTTTAACATAAAGTTTACGTTTGATTTTTACCGTATCAAACAGTTTGCGAGCACGAATATTCGCAAAATACTTTTCGCCGCAGGCGTCACAGTAAAGTTCAGCGTAAAGCGCGCCGTTCCGGTAATGCCACTCGCCCTTCAGAGCAAGCTGCTCACCGCATTTTTTGCAGGCGAATATAAGTTGTTTTTTATCGAGATTCACGTCGTCAATACTTTTAATGACGTACGGCTTGAAAGCACAACGCGCAAAAAAATCGGGTGCGGAAGTATCTATTATCATAGCCGAAAGACGTTCAGCGTTATAACATTTTTTGAGAAGCATTGCGCACACGGTGCTGTCGGTTTTCGCGTTGTGCAGTTCGGCTTCGTCGATATCGATTTCAAAAACGTTAGCCGCGTTCAGAAGAGATATCTGCGAAGTGCACTCGATACCGCGCTGACGCATTTCACCCTGTATGTATTTTTGCAAATCGAGATACTTTTCAATCCGCAGCTTTATTCCCGAAAGTAAATTCTTTTCGTTTTCGAGGACGGTATAGATATCGGAATTGCTCCATGTCATCGTAACCGCGTCGTGCCCGACCCACTCGTTGTATGCTTCAAACGCCTTGTCAAGCGAAATACCCGCAAGCATTTTTTCTTTCGTAATACCGGTCAACTCGGCAAAGCGCTTTGAGACACGTTTTGTAAACGATGATTTTACCGTTACATCAAAGGTATCGATAATATTGAACCCGTCGTCAAGTTTTACGGCGCCGATCTGTAAAATTTGATTGATGAATCTGCCGATTTTCGGGTAGTAAGCGCCGTCCCATTCAAGATCAAGAATAATATATTTCATTATTTATTCCTTGCCTCAAATTTCATTCGTTGTTCTTTATTAAGAATGCGTTTGCGCAAGCGAATACTGTTCGGCGTAATTTCCACCAGCTCGTCGTCCTTTATAAAATCAAGCGACTGTTCAAGACTGAGTATCGACGGCGGCGTAAGCCTGAGCGCCTCATCGGAGCCCGACGCGCGCGTATTGGTCATGTGTTTTTCTTTGCAGACGTTGCAAACTATATCTTCGTTTTTGGGATTTTCGCCCACTATCATTCCCTCGTAGACCGGCGTGCCCGGTCCGATAAAGAGACGACCCCGCGTCTGTGTGTTAAACAGGCCGTAGCTTGTGGCTGTACCTGTTTCGTGAGCAATTATCGAACCGGTATTTCTCTGTTCAATATCGCCCTTATACGGCTCATAATCAAAGTAAACGTGACTCATAATACCGTTTCCGTTTGTATCGGTCAAGAACTGCGAGCGATAACCGAGCAAACCGCGTGCCGGTATGAGGAATTCGAGATGCGACATACCGCCCTCGCGCGTACCCATATTGCGCAGCTCGGCGTGCCTTGTACCGAGGCGTTCCATGACCGAGCCGACATACTGCTCGGGGACTTCTATCATAAGAAGCTCAATAGGTTCAAGCAGTTTACCGTCATTATCCTTTTTATAAATAACCGCCGGCGGCGAAACCTGAAACTCGTAACCCTGACGCCTCATCGTTTCAATTAAAATCGAAAGATGCAGCTCTCCCCTGCCCGAAACCTTAAAGGTATCCGCGCTGTCGGTTTCCTCAACGCGAAGACTTACGTTTGTAAGCACTTCCTTAAAGAGACGGTCGCGAAGATTACGCGATGTGACATACTTACCGTCCTTACCGGCGAAGGGTGAATTATTTACCATAAAGTTCATTGACAGAGTCGGCTCATCAATCTTTACAAAAGGCAGCGGCTCTACGTGTTCAACGTCACACGCGGTTTCACCGATTTCAAGGTCGGCAATGCCGGATACCTGAATTATATCTCCCATAGCGGCGGTTTCGGTTTCGGTGCGCCTTAAACCCTCGGTCATAAAAATTTTGCCGATTTTAACATTTGTAAAACTGCCGTCTTTGTGACAAAGCGATACGGTTTGTCCCGCGTGAGCTGTGCCGCGAACAACCCTGCCCACGCCAATTCTGCCTATGTAATCATCATATTCAATATTGGAAAAAAGTATTTGAAGCGGCGCGTCGGCGTCTCCGCAAGGCGGCTCAATTTCTTTTATTATTTCTTCAAACAGCGGCTTCATATCGGTACCCGGTTTATCGGGTGAATAGGTCGCGTAACCGTCACGCGCCGAGGCGAATATAACCGGAAATTCTATCTGCTCATCGTCGGCGCCGAGTTCAATGAACAAATCGAGCACTTCATCTACAACTTCATACGGGCGAGCCATCGGACGGTCGATTTTATTTATAACAACAACCGCTTTTTTTCCGAGAGAAAGAGCTTTTTTCAGCACAAAGCGTGTTTGCGGCATACACCCCTCAAAGGCGTCAACAAGCAATAAAACGCCGTCAACTGTCTGAAGTATACGCTCAACCTCACCGCCGAAATCGGCATGACCCGGCGTATCAACGATGTTTATTTTAACATCGCCGTAATAAACGCTTGTGTTTTTTGAAAGTATGGTAATGCCGCGCTCGCGTTCAAGATCGTTAGAGTCCATAACACGTTCGTTTACCGTTTCATTTTCACGGAAAGTACCGCTCTGCTGTAACAGTTTGTCGACAAGCGTCGTCTTGCCGTGGTCAACGTGTGCGATTATTGCAACATTCCGTAAATTTTCTCTTTTTTGTGTCGCCAAGATTTCATCCCCTGAACAGTATTATTAAAACAATTTATTATAAAACACAAAAGCCCGTATGTCAAACATAAAGTGCGCCGACCGCATAGGTCGGCGCACAGCATAAAAGACAAATCAGAAAATCTGAACATCCCAGTCGCTTAAATACTGGAAGAGTCGTGTGAGGTCCTTATTGTTAACGTTGCCGTCGCCGTTTACGTCGAGCGCCGCACTGTTAACTTCAACGTCCCAGTCGGAAAGATACTGGAATAATCTTGTAAGGTCCTTATTGTTGACGTTACCGTCACCGTTTATATCACCGGGTATGTAGTCTGACGGAAGCTTCGGTATAATCTTAGTTTTACCGGTTCTGTAGCCGCAAACGCTGCAGACTTCTTCCATAAGTCCCGGCGTGGTATTTGTCGCTTCAAGTACCGTTACCCACTCGAAGGTATGTCTTCCCTTTTCTATCTGCCAGGCGCAAAGTGTGCAGCCCTTCCAATGGAACGCGGCGTCGTATGACCAGCCGGGTATTACTATATGCTCGTGATCGGTCGGCTCTTCGCCGCCTGTGTAATCGCCGCTGCTTGGATCCATCGGTGTTATTGTCACGGGAACAGAAGTCTCTATACCGCGGTAAAGAACGTAAAATTTGTTATCGGCGCCCGGGATCCAGTGCTCATCGTATTGCCTGTCAAAGATATCGATATCATCCACACCGAGTATTTTTCCGTCTGCGGATTCGGCATAACCGACGTTGTTGGTCGCGTCAAATTTTACCGTGTACTCAACCGAAGTATCATCCTTATAGGTTATTATGATCTTATCACCGACGTCCGCAAGGGGAACGTTGTAGAAATAGAATTTTGTACCGAAGTTATCGTATCTGTAATCACCGTTCTTGTTTTCGTCAAGCGTAAGCGGGGTTTTCCTGATATACTCAACAGATTTAACGTCGGTTTCAACAAGATCCACGGGAACCTCTGCGGTAAGCCCGAACACCTCGATAGTGTAGTAGTTGGGACCCGCAAGCGTCCATTCACGCTCGGACTGATTACTGTCACGGAACACTTCATACCGGTGGAACTTGAAATTATCGCCTACGAAATACAGTTCGCCGTCTTCATTCGAGAACGTCAAAACAAATTCCTGTATCGTGCCCTGACCTAAAAGCGTAATCTTATCGCCCTCACGGAATTCGGGTATGGCATATTCTCTGAATTCCGAGCCGTCTTCTCTGTAAGCCGGGTGCGAATAGCTTTCATAAACTTTCGGATTGCCGTCTACGGGGGTATAACACACACTGTCAAAGTTATTTGCAATAATCTTTACAACCGCCTGTGATTCACAGCCCATATAACTGAACGTGTAGTAGTTATCGCCAACCGTCCAGGGGTTCGTATACTGATCGGCGTATACGTCCAAATGAGGGTTATAGTCAACCGGAATGATATCGCCGGATTCCGATTCAAAAACTATTCCATTAGTTTTTGAATCGTATCTTGCGGTGTATTCAACCGTGCCGATAGCTCTGTCAAGGTAAGTAACGCGAAGTATATCGCCGTTATCGACCCACGGGATCTCGTAAACGTCAATATCAGCAAACGGATCATGGGAAGAATGAGTGCCTTCAAGGTAGGTGGCCTGTTTTGCGGGAATATACTCGATTGAAACTACCGGATTTGCCTTAACGGTGCAGGTGGTGGCAACAGCCAGCCCCATATATTCAACAAAATACTCGTTTCCGGCGCCTATTTGCCACGGTGTACCCTCTTCCTGATTTGAGCTTGTGAAAACGTCTTCCCAAATACGAAGCGGGTCTTTCCCGTCAGCCGCAAATACTAAATCGCCGAATTCATCAAATTTTGCGATATATAAGGTCCGAACATCGTTTTTATCAATAACGGTAAGACGGTCGCCGGGACTGAAATCGGGCACGTTATATATCGTGCGCTCATAATGTTCACTGTAATAACTGTCAACACCTTCGTAAACGACCGGCTCGTTTGCAGACGTAAAGAGTATTTCTTTAACGGGATTTTCAATAATCGTTACGTCGTAGGTAAACGTTACGCCGCTGTAAACTATATACAATTCGTTCCCGTTGCCAACGTGCCAGCGATTATGATACTGATCATCGGTGAAACGAACATCCCAGGGGCTAAAGGTATCGCCGGTGGTCTCATTCTCAAAAATCCAGTAGCCGTTTTCGTCATCGGTGGTAAGAATATAATCGGCGCGGGTGTTATCCTTGTAGTAAAGCGTTAATTTATCACCAAGCTGTTGCGTAGGATAATTATAGCGGATATATGTACCCTGGCCGTAATAGTTATCCTCGTATGAATCTTTGCCGTCAATAAGCACTATGGGTTCAACCGGAGTATACTCCATAGCCCTTATCGGGTTTTCTATGACAGTAGCATAAAGCGTATACTCGCTGCCCATATATTCGACGTAATACGCATTACGGTCTCCGATAACCCACGGAGTTTGGTTCTGATGTGAATAAAACTGAACATCATTTGCCTGAATAATATCGGAATCACCGGCGATAAATACCATACTGTATTTATCGCAGATATACTCTTTTTCGGCGCCGTTTTTATCTATGACAATAAGTTTATCGCCGTCTTCAAACCCGGGAGTGTTATAGTAATACGCATCGTCCCAGTTGTCATAATACGTATCGCCGTCAATGTAAACGGCGGTATCCGCCGGAACATACCTGATGCCCTTTACAGGGTTTTCTATTATACTTACGCGAACGTAATTTGACTCGTTATCTTTATAAGACAGATACATAAAGTTACCGTCGCCTAACTCCCACTCGCCGCTGCGCGAAGAGTAAAGCTCGGTATCCTGATCAGGCAACGGATCATAATTGTTGATTACGTCGTAAAACCCGTTGTAAAACTCACCGTTATAATCACCTTGGAGATAGGTATATGATACGGTCGTGTGAGTATCGGAGAAAGTAACGTTAAGTAAATCGCCCTCCTCAAACCAGGGTGTTTCATAGTTAAAGAACCGGTTGCCCTGACCGTCGTCATCCCAGTGGCCGTTGGTATTCTCGTAAATCTCAATTTCACGAACCGGAATATAAACAAGATCTTCGATCGGGTTTTCAACTATCGTAACGGGAACGGGCGTTGTTTTACCCAAATAGTCAACGTAAATACAATTATCGCTGCCGAGTGTAAACGGCTCGTCATACTGGCGGTCAAACATATGAACGTCTCTGTCGGAGATAAACTCGCCGCCGGCAGAATAATAGCCCATTTCCGGATCAAACCTTAAAGTATAATCAACCGAGCCTCTGCCGTCACTGTAATTAACGGTGAGAACGTCTCCGGAAAATCTTGTAAACGCATTATAGCGGTAATAGTCAGTACCATCCGCGTCAATATCAAAATTGCCGCCGGTTTCAAAATAACAGGTAATAGGTCTTGCCGACGTATAAGAAATTGAATCAACCGGATTCGGAAGTATCTTTGCGGTAAGAGGGGTGCTGAAATTGCCGTATACTATGTAAAAGGTATACTCGCCGCCGACTACCCAGTGTTCTTGCTCCTGATTATCAAAGCGTGTGACGTCTTCCCACTGTTTGAGCTGCTGATCACCGTTTATAAAATACAGTTCGCCGTCGCCGAGTCTGGCGGCGGTAAAAGCTTTAGAGGAACCGTCGCTGTAATTCACCGTCAAAACGTCATTTTCGTTGAAATTGACGTTGTATGAAAGATAATGCGTTTCACCGTCGGGCTCAACGCGATCCTCGGCGCCTTCACCCTCATAGTACACATAGGCGTTTTCATCAGCCGGCGTATACGAAATACCGGTAATGCTCACGGCAAACGTGTAAAGCGGCATTAATGATAACATAAGCGCCAGAATTACCAAAACCGAGACAATTTTTTTCATAAAAAAACCTCCTGCCTTTTAGCATAAGTTCATTGTAACATAGAAAAATATATTTGTAAAGAAAAACGGAAAGAATGAAATAATTTCCTATAATATTTGCAAAAACAAAACAAAAAATATTTTTTGCAAACGCCCTTAACACCAAAAAGTAAGGAGTGAAAAGAAATGGCTAAAAACGCAGCGGCGAAGGATGCTCTCAATCGTTTCAAGATGGAAGCCGCCAACGAGGTTGGTGTAAATCTTAAGCAGGGCTACAACGGCGATCTTACCTCTAAGCAGGCTGGTTCTATCGGCGGTCAGATGGTCAAGAAGATGATCGAATCCTATGAAAACAGTATGAAATAAGATAGGGTTACCCTAATCTGACAAAAGGCGCCGGAAAACATTGTCTTTTCGGCGTCTTTCCTTGTTATGGAGGTGAAAATATGTTTGACAGAATATGTCTTGTACTTGCCATTATCGGCTGTCTCAACTGGGGACTCGTCGGGCTCTTCAGCTTTGACCTTGTGGCATGGCTCTTCGGCGGCAGCGGCGAGATATTGAGCAGAATAGTCTATACCGTAATCGCCCTTGCCGGTATATGGTGCATTTCGCTTTTATTCAAACCGGACAGCGAGCACGTCACTTTGACCGACTAAAATAAAAAACGGGTTGTTTATCGCAAACAGCCCGTTTTTTGTCAATCAATAAGGTATTGTCCGAGGACGCGCAAGCGCGTACACTTTTTCAGGTTATATTTTCTGATTGTTCTGATCTTTTTAAGTCGCGGCGCGTTTTTCATACCGGTAAACGCGTTCAAAATCTCTGTATCCCTATCGGAAAGCATTTCGCCGTAAGCGTCGAGCAGCAACTCACCCTGCCGATAGGTCGCCGCAACATTACCGCGAACCGTGTTAAGCGTTCTTAATTTTCTTATAAAGAACCCAAAACCGCCGCCCGCTTTAGCGCCGACCTCGTTATCCGAGTGCTGACGATAGTACATAGTAGGCTCGTTTACAGTCATAATTTTTCCGAATGCCGCGGCGGTAAGCGCCAGCCACCAATCGTGCATTGCAACATCGTGCGGCATAGGCATTGCGCGGTTTTTAAGAGCACGGTTTATCATAACGGTACATCCCGTAACATAATTCTGAACCAGTAATCTTGCAAGCGATAAATCTTTCGGAAAAATCTTTTGATATGAAAAAAACGAGTTTGATATCACGTTCAGTTTATCATCGGTTACCGTAAGGTCGGTATGCACGAGTACCGGCGTGTCAACATCGCCGTTTTCGGCTGTGAGCATGGCGTCAAAGGTCTTTTGCACCTTGTTTTCAAACCACACATCGTCCTGATCGGCAAACATAATATAGTCATCATCGGCGACCTTCAACATTTCCGCAAAGTTAGCCGCCGCGCCGCCGCTGGGCGCGCCTGACAACACGGTTATTCTTTCAGGGTACTTTTCCGCGTACTCGCTGATAATAGCGTTTGAAGCGTCGCTTGAGCCGTCGTCGCGTATAACGATCTTAATATCGCTTACCGGCTGGTTAATAATGGAATCTAATTGCTCACGCAGGTATTTTTCACCGTTGTATACCGCTAAAAGCACCGTAATCACGCAATCGCCTCCCCAGAAAAAATATTCCGCACTAACCCGGAAAATGAATATGTGAACACTCGTTTTACTATAATATTAAAAAACGATCTGTTTGTCAAGTAGACTGAAAAACCGGCGGTATCCCCGCCGGTTTGATTAGTTTATATATCTTTAATCCGATCCCTTACATCTTTAATCTGCTTTTCAACCGACTGTACGCAGGTACCGCCGAGACTTGTACGCGTGTTAACGCAGGTGTTAAGATCAATCGCGGCGTATAAATCGTTTTCAAAAACATCCGAGAAGTTCGCATATTCGTCAAGAGTAAGCTCGTCAAGAGTTTTTGAAGCCTTGATACAGTACGCGACTATTTCGCCGCTGATTTTATAGGATGTACGGAACGGTACGCCTTTTTTTGTAAGATAATCGGCGAGATCGGTTGCGTTAATATAGCCGCCTTTTGCCGCCGTGAGCATTTTTTCGGTGTTTGCGGTCAAACCCTTTATCATACCGGAAAAAACGTCTAAACACCGCTTTACGGTATCAAACGCGTCGAATATGCTCTCCTTATCCTCCTGCATATCTTTATTATACGCCAGCGGCAAACCTTTAAGCATTGTAAGAAGCGCAATAAGATCGCCATACACCCGTCCGGTTTTACCGCGAACAAGCTCCGCCATATCGGGGTTTTTCTTCTGTGGCATAATCGAAGATCCGGTTGTGTAATCATCCGAAAGCTCTATAAACTTGAATTCCCATGATGACCAGAGAACTATCTCTTCGGAAAAGCGCGACAAATGCGCCATAACAAGCGAAAGCGCTGAGCAAAGCTCGACACAGAAATCACGGTCCGACACGCCGTCAATCGAATTTGCGCAGGGTGAAAGCAAACCGAGCTTTTGCGCCTCAAAGCTGCGATCGGTATCATAAGTTGTACCGGCAAGCGCACATGAGCCAATCGGTGATATAAGCAGACGTTTTTGCGCGTCGGTAAGTCTGCCGGCGTCTCTTAAAAACATCATGGCGTAAGCCATAAGATGATGCCCGAAAGTTATCGGTTGGGCGCGCTGCAAATGAGTGTAACCGGGCATAACCGCCGACTTATACGTCTCCGCTTTATCACAAACGGTGTTTATAAGCTCTTTAAGTTTTGCTTTAACCTCGTCCGTTTCATTTTTAAGATACAGGCGTAAGTCAAGAGCGACCTGATCGTTACGGCTCCTCGCGGTATGAAGCTTCTTTCCGGCGTCGCCGATTCGCGAAGTCAGCGTCTGTTCAACAAAAGAGTGTATATCCTCAGCAGAATCGTCAATTTGAAGCTTTCCGCTTTCAAGGTCGCTCAGAATACCCGAAAGACCGTCTATTATCAAATCGGATTCCGCTTTTGAAATAATACCCTTCGCGGCGAGCATCGCGGCGTGAGCAATACTGCCGGTTATATCTTCTTTGTATAACCGGGAATCAAAACTAATCGAAGAGTTGAAATCATCAGCGATTTTATTGACTTGTCCGTCAGTTCTGCCAGCCCAAATTTTACCCATAATATCACAAATCCAAACCGTTCTTTTTCTTCATATTCGCAATAACTTTTGTTGATAAACCGTAGAGATTGACAAAGCCCTGAGAATCCTTCTGGTCGTATACCTCATCCTCATCGAATGTTGCAATATCCGCGTCATAAAGCGAATACGGCGACTCAACGCCCGCGTTTATCATATTGCCCTTATAAAGTTTCAACGTAACGTCGCCTGTGACCGGCTCCTGAGTTGCTTTAACAAAAGCAAGAATCGACTTGGTAAGAGGGGTGAACCACTGGGCGTTGTAAACAAGCTCGCCGAGCTTCTGCGCGACGCTCGCCTTATAGTGAGCGGTTTCCTTGTCAAGACAGATGCTCTCAAGGATTTCGTGCGCCCTGTAGATTATTGCGCCGCCCGGAGTTTCATAAACGCCGCGGCACTTCATGCCGACAAGTCTGTTCTCCACAATATCGAGTAACCCTACACCGTTGGCGCCGCCCAGCTCGTTTAACTTGGTAACAAGGTCGGTAGCGTTCATCTTTACGCCGTCAACGCTTGTGGGAATACCTTTTTCAAAGTGAATTTTAACATAGGTAGGTTTATCCGGCGCTTTTTCAGGTGAAACTCCCATTTCAAGAAAACCGTCTTTATTGTATAACGGCTCATTTTTCGGGTCCTCAAGATCAAGGCCCTCGTGAGATAAATGCCAGATGTTTTTATCCTTGGAATAGTTGGTTTCCCTGCTGATTTTCAGCGGAACGTTATGCGCTTCAGCGTAATCGATCTCTTCGCTTCTCGATTTGATATCCCATTCACGCCAGGGTGCGATTATCGGGATATTCGGAAGAAAAGCGTGAATACCGAGCTCAAATCTGACCTGATCGTTGCCTTTGCCGGTACAACCGTGGCAAATGGCGTCCGCGCCCTCTTTTTCAGCGATCTGCGCAATACGCTTCGCGATTATCGGACGCGCAAAAGCGGTGCCGAGCAGATAATCTTCGTACTTAGCGCCCGCCTGTACGCACGGAAATACGTAATCGGTAAGGAATTCCTCAGTCAGGTCTTCAATATAAAGTTTTGACGCGCCGGTCTTTAACGCCTTTTCTTCAAGGCCTTCAAGCTCGCCGGCCTGACCGACATTACCTGATACCGCGATAATCTCGGGGTCATTGTAATTCTCTTTGAGCCACGGGATGATTATGGAAGTGTCAAGACCGCCGGAATAAGCCAAAACAATTTTTTTGAATTCTTTTTTACACATAATTATGCCTCCAATATGCAACTTTCATGCATAAATATATCACATAATGAATAAATATGCAATACTTTTCTTTAATTTTGTAAAAAAATGCAGAAAAACGGAACTTTTAAGCGGAAACTTATGCACAATTACTTAATTTAGCCCATCCGGCAACCGTAAATAATCGAATTTACGTAAAAACGGCTTTAAGTCTCGTATCATTTCATCAATGCCCGTGTCTGTGTCGCTTTCAAAATTCAGCGGCATTACCGGGTCATGCACGCTCATACGAAGCAGGAACCAACCGTCTTTTGAAGATACGCGTATCCCCTCACGGTTATCGTCCGCTATTCTGTAACCTGATAAACCGCTCATGTAGGATGCAAGTTCATCAATAACCCTGTCGCCGTACGGTTTGAATTCAGGCGCGGTTATTGCGATTCGGAACTCGCGCTCATCGGCCGGCATTTTGAGCGCCGAAAGCAGGTTTGAAATATCAACGCCCCTGGCGACTTCAACAACTATCTTTGTGGCGAGGTACGCGCCGTCATCCAAAAAATAATTTTCTTTCAGCGCGGCGTGCCCCGAGGTCTCAATGGCAAGCGGACACTCTGTTCCCTGCCTGCACAGCTCGATCGCCTTATCGATAACGTTCTTGTATCCGCGCCTGTACCGGTAATGAACGCAGCCGAGCGTCTCCTCGATATATGTTTTGAGCCCGTCAGAAGTTACGGAATCGGTTACTATTGTCAGACCTTTTTTACCTCCCGCGGCTATGTATGCGGCAAGCGCTATAAGACGGTTGCGGTTTATTTCGGCACCGTCCGGACCTACACAGCCGGCACGGTCAACATCGGTATCAAAAATTATACCGAGGTCGGCGTTATTGATGACGACCGCCTCGCATATACTTTGCATAGCGGTTTTATCCTCGGGATTGGGAATATGGTTCGGGAACATGCCGTCGGGTTCAAGAAAACGGCTGCCGGAAATATCAGCGCCAAGCGGTTTGAGCACGTTTTCGGCGTAAAAGCCGCCTACCCCGTTACCGGCGTCAACTACTATTTTAAGCCCCGCAAGCGGCAAGCCGCCTTTATCCACGCCGGAAATTATAACGTTTCTGAGCCTTGCGGCATAGTCAGTCATATAATTGCTTGTAATGACTGTGCCTTTTTTTACGTTTTCCACGCAGGTGCCGTCCGAAGCAATATCAAGTATCTCGGCAACGTCTGCACCCTCAAGCCCGCCTGACGGCAAAAAAATCTTTATGCCGTTGCGGTCAAACGGATGGTGACTCGCGGTTATTTCTATCGCCGCGTCGGTTTTAAGGTCAACTGTGGTCATAAACATGGCGGGCGTCGAGGCAAGGCCGCAGTCGATTACCGCAACGCCTGAATTAGTGAGCGCGCGCTTAGCGGCAGACGTAATACGCTCCGCTGTGATTCTGCTGTCATGTCCGATTGCGATTTTTAGTTCCTCGGGATCTCTCGAGAATTTATTTATGTACCACACGACAAAGGCGGAAACGATATCCTCAACCGCCCTGTCGGTAAGCTGAACAGGATGCCCGCCCAGATCGCTGGCGTATCCTCTTATATCGGTACCGCTCTTTAACGCTGAATATTCCATAAAATTCTCCTTTAATGCCGACCGGCAAAATAAAAAAAAGTAAGATACATTAAAAAGATAAAAACAAGGACAGATACGGTAACTGTAAACGAACGCAAACCCAAATCGAGCGATTCGTTTTTATACTTTTTCCTATGCTTTGGTTTGTATCTCAAAAATATCACCGCTTTTATAATTGTCAAAAAGCGGAAATTTATACGGTTTTTACCGCTTGAACGGCGTAAAAACTATGATATTCTAAATATAACGGGGGTTACGGCATGGATATAATGAATGTGAACAACAAACGGGTTGACATATACCTGAACGGCGTTGAAGTTGAAGAGATATTCGGCGGTTATGAATTCATTGATTATGACATCCCTGAATGCCGCATAAAAATACACAGTCTTATTGCGGCGGCAATGCCGAAAAGCTTATTACCGCTCGACTGTGAGCGCGCCGTAATTGAGGTAAAGGCAAAACAATCGGGCTGTGTGATATCGTTTACCAAGATTTACAGCGGCATTAAAAAATACCGCGCTGTAAAAAACAAACGACCGATAACGCTGTTTTTTGAAAACAGCGACGACCTGATACGCGGCGTCGGGACAATGAAAAGAATATGTGCCGACAAAAGCGAGCTGTACTCAAGAGGCGCGCGGTACGCCGTAATTTCGTATATAAAGCAAGAGAAACCCGGTTACATATTTCAGCTCAGCGAATACTGCCGGATAAGCCGTAAAGAAGCCGACGCCGCAAAAGTACGCGAATATTGGAACCCGCTATGCAAACACGGCGTGATAGCAAAACTGTATGAGGCGTTTTCAGATTGATTTGATTTCCTTAACACGCGCCGCCATGTCGTCGGCTGAAAAAATATAATTTCCCGCTACCAAGACGTTAGCCCCGGCTTTTACGGCAAGAGGCGCGGTTTCTGCGTTTATTCCGCCGTCGACTTCAATGAGCATATCAAGACCTCTGCGATTGCATTCATCGCGTAAAGCGGAAAGTTTGGCGAGTGCCTGCGGCATAAATTTCTGACCGCCGAATCCCGGCTCAACCGACATTACGAGCACCATATCACATAGCGGGAGCAAATCAAAAACACACTCGGGTTCTGTGCAAGGCTTTATAACGATAGCCGACATAACCCCGAGCTCTCTGATTCTTTTCAGCGTCGCCGCGTTATCGGAGCCCGCCTCATAATGAAAGCTGATAATATCCGCGTATTTCGCAAACTCGTCAATATATCTGTGCGGACGGTCAATCATCAGATGAACGTCAAGAGGAAGCCTTGTATGCGCTTTAATCGATTTAATTATCGGATTGCCGAAAGAGATGTTCGGCACAAACTCGCCGTCCATAACGTCGAGATGAAGCATATCGACGCCGGCGTCCTCAAGTTTTTTAATGTCGTTTTCAAGTGTAAGAAAGTCCGCAGTCAAAACAGAAGGAGAAATCTTAATCATAACAACCTCCGAAAAAGTATCAGTCGCGTAAATAGATAATCCGCGAATCACGGTGCATATAAACGCTCATAACAAGCCCGACGCCGAGAAATGTACAAAGCAGCGATGTGCCGCCCGAACTGAAAAACGGCAATGTAACGCCTATTACCGGCAGAAGCGCCGTGCACATACCGATGTTAATTATTATTTGAGCCAACATCATTGAAAAGAATCCGACGCAGATAATTTTTCCGCTGTCTTTACGGCAAATTCTCGCGGTGTGGATACAACGGAAGCATATGGTGGAAAGCAGTATAAGAACGAACAGGCAACCTATAAATCCCATTTCTTCGCCGATACTTACAAAAATAAAATCGTTTCTGCCTTCGGGAACGCCGCCTACCTGTGTGAGATTTCCCTTAAACAAGCCCTGGCCGAAGAAACCGCCGTTCGCCAGCGCCATACGCGCACGGTACTGCTGGTATGTACTGTTTTTTATATCTGCGTCTATATTAAGAAAACCTACGATACGTTTACGCTGATCGTCATTCATAACAAAGAAATAAACAATCGGCGAAGCAATAACTATTGACATAACAGCCGCGATAAAATACTTCCAGGAAACGCCGGCGGCGTAAAGCATACAGAGAAACATCACCGCAAATACAAGAGCCGTACCGTCGTCTCCCTGAAAATGTATAAGCAGTATCGGAAAGGCGCCGTGCACAAGCAAAGGCAATAAATAAAGCGGTTTGTTGATTTTCGGTTTAATTTTGTTGACGTGTGCGGCAAATGTTACAATAAAAGCAATTTTCAAAAGCTCAGCCGGTTGAAGTGTGGTAAAACCGAGATCAAGCCATGCTTTGTCATCGGTACCTTCAGGCGCAAAGCCGATAAAAAAAGTCAGTATTACCGGCACTACGCCGACAGCCGCGGCGAAATACCAGCGTTTCAACAGTGTTTCAAAATCAAACAGCGATATAAAAACCGCAGCCAAAACACCCGCAAACATTGCGGCAACCTGAACCGCAAACGGACGCCAGGATGAAAGCCGGCGCGTAACGCTCAGGATTTCAACCGCGCCGAAAAGCGAAGCCGCAACGCAGAAGGATATCAAAAGTCTGTCTGTTTCGCGAAAATAGTCAGCTATACGGGAAACAATCCTCGACATCACACACCGTCCTTTCAAATAATCTGAAATACAGCTATATAGCTAAAATTTTTGTGCCGTCCTCAATTATGCGGTCACGCATTTGATCCGCCGCTTTTTCGTCTTCACCGACGGCGCAAGCGTACAGCTTGATTTTCGGTTCCGTTCCGGAAGGTCTTATTATCAGCAAACTGCCGTCGGAAAGATAAAAGCCGAGAACATTGGATTTGGGCAGATCAACATTTTCTGTTTTTCCGGTGACGTAATTGACCGAAACCGAGGTTTTGAAATCCTTGTAGGTTATGACGTCTTTTCCGGCGATGCTGCGCGGCGCGTCAGCCCTGATACGCTCCATAGTATCCGCTATCAGCCTCATACCTGACTGTCCCTCGCACACAAAGCTCTTTTGAGTGCACAGATAATAGCCGTACTTTTTATACAGGGCGCCGAGCACATCAATTAAATTAAGATTCTGTTCCTTGTAATACGCCGCCATTTCACAAATGAGCATAGACGCAACGACGGCGTCTTTATCCCGCACATAAGGTCCGGCAAGATAGCCGTAGCTTTCCTCAAAGCCGAAAACGTATCTTCCCTGCTCGCCGTTTGATTCAAGAATGCCTATTTGCTCACCGATAAACTTAAAGCCCGTCAGAACCTCTTTGAGCTCACATCCGTAATCGGCGGCGATCTTTTTACAAATCTCGGTTGATACGATGGTCTTTACCGCAAACGGACGTTCAGGCAAAGTGCCGAGCGTCTTACGGCATTTGAGTATGTATTCAAGAAGCAGCGCGCCGACGTCGTTGCCGGACATAAGGCGGTAATCACCGTTATATCTGACTGCAATACCCGCGCGGTCAGCATCGGGGTCTGTCGCTATGATGAGGTCGGGGTTTACTTCTCTTGCGGTCTTAAAAGCACAGGCAAACGCCTCTTTTATTTCGGGATTCGGGTACGGAGCCGTCGGGAAATTGCCGTCGGGCAGTTCCTGTTCCTTAACAACAGTAACGTCGGTAGCGCCGATACGTTCAAAAATCTTTCTTACCGGCTTGTTGCCCGTACCGTTGAGCGGTGTATAAACGATTTTTATTTTCGATAAATCAAGTCCCGTGTTCACACGGCATTTTTCAACTTCATCAAAATATGACTCAATAACATCATCGCCGATATATTCAATTATTCCGCTTTTTAAGCCGTCTTCAAAATCAATACGCTTAATATCTTTGAAAACGTCTATTTTATTCATTATAGAAAGCACGTAATCCGCCGTTTTCGGTCCCATCTGGCAACCGTCCGACCCGTACGCTTTATATCCGTTATACTTTGCGGGATTATGGCTCGCGGTAATAACAATACCCGAATCACAGCCGAAATACCGAACGGCATACGAAAGCATAGGAGTAGGCATAAGCTCTTTGTATATGTAAACCTTAACGCCGTTCGCCGCAAGGACTTCAGCGGATAACCTGGCAAAAGTTTCGGATTTGTTCCGGCTGTCATACGCGATAGCGACACTCGGTTTATCCGATACGGATTTTACATACTCGGAAAGACCCTGTGTCGCCTTACCGACGGTGTAAACATTCATCCTGTTTGTGCCGGCGCCGATTACGCCGCGCAGTCCCCCGGTACCGAAGGAAAGCTCGGTATAAAAAGCGTCGTTTATTGCGTTTTCGTCATCTTTAATCGCATATAACTCTTTACGCAGATCGGGGTCAAGAGTGGCGTTTTCGAGCCAATTCTCATACTGTTCTCTTATCATGGCTAACCTCCAATTAACATTTATTTTATTCTATAACCTAAATAGTGTAATGTCAATAAAAACAAAATTTTTTTAGAATATCAAAAAAATACTTGCAAAATGAGACGCTTTCTGCTATTATATAGTTTGCTATGTGGTCGTTCGACCGTTTTACTCAAATTCAAGGAGGTGCATACCATGGCAAAATGTGATATTTGCAACAAGGAAATTGCTTTTGGTATCAAGGTTTCTCATTCACACAGACGTTCTAACAGGACATGGAAGCCGAACGTTAAAAAGGTAAAGGCAATTATAAACGGAACTCCCTGCCGTGTAAATGTTTGTACTCGTTGCCTGCGTTCCGGCAAGGTTACAAGAGCAATTTAATGGTTTTTCTAAGAGCTTCCGCGGTATTATGCCGCGGTTTTTCTTATAATTGCGGAGGTCTGTTTTGATAAAAGCGATATTATTTGATTTGGACGGAACGCTTGCCGATTCCCTTAAAGACCTTGCCGACGCGACGAATTACGCAATCGGCACGTTCGGATATCCGGCGCGCGAAGTTGAGCAATATAAGTATTACGCCGGCGACGGTATGCCGAAAATGATTGAACGCGCGCTGCCCGATATACCCGATAAACCGCAGGCGGTACAGGCGGTTTTGCCGGTGTTTTTGAAATACTACGGCGAGCATTACTGCGACAACACCCTCCCCTACCGCGGTGCCGTTGAGTTGATAGACGCATTGCGGTTACGCGGCTTAAAGGTTGCGGTTGTAACAAATAAAGCGCAGGAAATGGCAGATAAAGTTGTATCTAAGCTTTACGGCAACCGCTTTGACCTGATACTCGGTAAGCGCGAGGGTATTCCGGCAAAACCGGACCCGACCGCCGCCCTTATCGCTATGGATATGCTCGGCGTAAAACCTGAAGAATGCGTTTTCGTCGGCGACAGTAAAATGGACGTTATGACCGGCGTAAACAGCGGCGCGTATCCGGTCGGCGTTCTATGGGGGTTCCGCGAAAGAAGCGAACTGACAGACGGCGGCGCGAAATCAATAATAAGCGCGCCCGAAGAACTTCTTGATATTATAGGCGGCTTGCGGTAAAATAAATCAGAGGTGCAGTAAAATGAAAAATAACGATTATCTTAATTGGGATGAATATTTTATGGGTCTTGCCGTTCTTTCTTCAATGAGGAGTAAAGACCCGTCAACGCAGGTCGGAGCCTGCATTGTCGATGACGATAAAAAAATTGTTTCGGTCGGTTATAACGGTATGCCACACTGTTGCAGTGACGATGAATTCCCCTGGGGCAAGGGCGAAGGACTTGATTCAAAATACCTCTACGTTTGCCACGCGGAGCTTAACGCCATACTCAACACGCATTACGGCACGGTAAAAGGCTGCACACTTTACAGCACTCTGTTTCCCTGCAACGAGTGCGCAAAGGCCATAATTCAGTCCGGTATAAAACAGGTTGTCTATATGAGCGATAAATATGCGGAGACCGACGGCGTACGCGCCTCCAAGCGTATGTTTGAGAGCGCCGGCGTAAAATACCGTGAGCACAAATTCACCGGCAAGAAAATTGCCTTTGAACTGTAATTTTCCCTTGATTTTTACATATATATATGCTATTATACATAGGCTGACTGTTTTAGTCACACGCGCTGATAGCTCAGCTGGATAGAGCATCTGCCTTCTAAGCAGAGGGTCGGGGGTTCGAGTCCCTTTCAGCGCGCCAAAAAGCAAGTTATACCGTAAGGTGTAACTTGCTTTTTAAGTTTTATGATGTAAGGGACTCGAAAAGGGCGCTTTGCCAAAAGCAAATTGCGACCTTCCGGTGGAAGGTCGCAAAGCCCGTGGGCGTGTAGCCGCGACAGTCGCGGCGTAGCGAGTCCCTTTCAGCGCGCCAAAAAACAAGAACAATGCCAAACGGTGTTGTTCTTGTTTTTTAAGTATAATTGATGAAAGGGACTCGAATTTGTAATACTCTGTGTAAAGAGATATCATATTTAACACGCCTTAAATGTTGAGCGCCCGAGCAGTTCTCTCTACTGCCGGCGCTCTTTATGAGGTGAATGAAAACGTCAATTTTATCCTAAAAAATCTTTCCTGTAATCGACCTTGAAGCCCTCGGCGATTTCGCGGATTTGGTCGTCGGTAGTGCCTATCATTCTGACGTTTGATTTCTTTATAATGCTTCTTACTGTCATACCGTCGATTTGAAGCATTTTATTGCAAAGCCCGTATACTTCTTTCGCGGTGTCTTTACTTAAAGCACCGTCAAAGCCGAAATATTTTTTAAGTTCAAGATGACACCAGTGATACATCGGGTTGCCTATCGCTTTAGGGAGCATTTCGGCAAAGCGCAGAAATTTCGTATAATCGTCCGCGTCGCCGGTTATCTCGTTTTCCGGCACGCCGTTCGACCGCAGCGTCACCGCCTTCACCTTTCTCTGTTATGTTTTGAGCGCCGTTATCAGCGACACTCTCGCCGTAAGCCGGGTCTACCGTATCAACCCCGGCGGAATCGGCAATCGCGGGGGTACTGAAGCATACCTCCGAAGTCAGCGCAACCGTAAGCAGTAACGCTAATCCTTTATTTATAGTCTTTTCTTTTTAAACATAACAGCACCCCGAAAGTATTATTTGCAAAAAGCAGTGTTGTTTACTCAGGGCGGTCTTACCCCGCTGCCGAAGTGCGATGTATTGCCAATAATACACCACACCCATTTTACTTCTATCGTTTTACCACAAACGACTGCATATATCAAGAGGTTTATTTGTAAAAAACGACAAAACTAAACCGCCGAACAGAAAACTGTCGGCGGTTGTTATATTCGCATACTTCGCGGCAGTGCCGCGGAAAAATTATTATGTATTATTTCTCCTCTTTTATTCCCGTTATGCCGGTTATTTCATTTGTTCGCGTACAAAATCCGTAAGTATGGTTTGAATATCGTCAAGAGGTATTGACGGTTCTTTTTCAGAAAGCTTTTCAAAAACGTGCCCCGCGTTTTCCGATAGAACAAGTTCCGCTTTTGCGTCTGCCGCAATCAGTTTTTTGTACAAAATCTTTGACGATTCACAGTAAATCACCGGATCGGCGGTTCCTGCAAAAAGGACGGTTGGCGGACAATCGGAATTTACATATTCGATCGGACTCGCTTTTTTTCTCTCGCTTAAATCCTCCGGGTCGGAAAAGAGGTGATCCGTTCCAAAACTGATCGTTTCAGGATAGCCGTCTTCATGCAAAACCGTCGCGGGGGAAAGCGCCGCCACCGCCCGGATCTTTACCGGGATTTTTCTGAAATCATAACTTTGCGTGAACAAATTTCCGTCGGCATACGCCAACATTAACGCAAGATGCGCACCTGCCGAATGACCCGAAGTGATAATTCTTCTTGTATCAATCTGTAAATCTTCGCTGTGTTCTGCCAAATAACCGAGCGCGTCAAAGCAATCTTCAATCACATCACAGATTTTATACTTTTCTCCGACTGGTCGATATTCGACGGCAACAACGGCAAATCCGTCTTCACGCAAGGCGGCGACGGATTTTTTCGAGAAATCGATCATACTTTGCCGATTCGCCGAATGCCAACCTCCACCGGGTATTAAAAAGTATACCGGTGCTTTTTTATATTTTTCCTGCAACGGCGGCAAAAAAGACAAGAGCAAATCTTTTCCGTCGATCGTGCGATATGTCAGGTTTTTTTTCATATTTGTCTGATTTTTTCCCATAAGAACACCTTTCAAATCCGTTTTACGCCGTTTTATTGTAATGACCGTTTTTCTTGATGATGTTTACAAAAGCAAAAAGAAGAACCGCCATGATTATATATGCGGAAATCAGAAAAAGAGAAAAAGCGGTGTTTTCGGCATACTGCTTAACGACACCGTAAGCGAGCGGAGTAATCAGGACGCCTGCAAACGCGGAAGCGATCTGCAGCCCCATGACACTTTCGGATATTTCCTTGTCAAAATTAAAAGGCGTCAGTGAGATCAGATTCGGATAAATCGGTCCGTTCCCGAGGCCAATCATAAACAAACCTGTTACGGAAAAGACTTCAGGCAGCGGGCAGACGATAAGGAAAACACCGAAAACTGTGATCACCAGGCAAATAAAGATCCGTGCCCATGTGTGGATCAAGCGGGAAATCGCTCCCGAAGTAAACCGACCGATCGCCATTCCCAGGAAAAACAATATGATATATCCCGCCGCTTTATCGGGTGAAAACGATTTTTCTTCAACAAGGTATGTGCAACCCCACGTGCTGCAAGTGTATTCAATCACATTGGTAAGGAACAGAATAGCAATCATGATACGCATGGAATTCATTTTCAACAATTCCCATACCGAAACCACTCTTTTATTCGTTCCTTCTTCTATTTGTGTCTTACCGACTTTTTTCCAGAATCCGAAAGAAAAGGCAATGATAACGGCAATGACCGCTTCGATAATCGCGACGATTACAAATCCCGAGCGCCAGTTGCCGTCTTTTAAGGTGACGGACATGAAATAAGGACTGCATATAACGCCGACACCGTAGAAGCAATGCAGATAATTCATATATTTTGAATCGTACCGCAATGAAATATACGTGTTCAGCTGCGCCTCTATAATTCCCGTCGCAATACCGATCGGTACCGCCCACAGACACATGACCACAAAGGTTTTTGCATAAGCAAATCCCAAAAACGAAACAACCGTAAGCAAAATTCCGAAAACAACTGATTTTTCGGTAGAAAACCTGCTGAATAACCTGGCGTTCAATAAACTCGCAAGAATGATGAATACGGCAATCATAAACATTAAGATTCCGAGTTTCGTATCTTCCAGTTGCAAATCATCCCGCATGACCGGCCAGGCGGAGCCAAGAATGGAATCCGGTATCCCGCGGGCAATAAAGGCAAGAAAAGCCATGATCAATACAACAAGCGAGGCTTTTTTCATAGTCGATCCTTTCTTTTGTTGTTTCAAAATCAATCGTTGTAAGCCGAAATATCAAAAACGGCAATCACTATCTTACCGTTATGCAAGGTGTGAAAGCACAACTGATTGCTGTCAGGACTGAACATCGGATGCGGGTGGCACGGATGTGACCATGTTGTATCCGCTCTGAAAAGCAGATGTTCTTCCGCTTTCTTTGTATCGATTAAGACCACGCCCGAATAGCTTTCGCTTTGGGTATCCGCGCCCAAAAATCTTCCGTTCGGCGAGGTGCTGACATGCCAGTAAGGATATTTTCCGTAAAGCACATCTGTCTGATTGCCCTCGGTATCCGTGTAGCAGATTCCCGTCGGCGGCATCGGGGAACATTTATACTTAACAAAGTACAAACCCTTGCCGCCCGGTTCCCAGCATTCATGTCCGAAACAGTCGCCTATATTTCCGTCTTTATCCAGTCTTTGCCTGGTCAGGTTGCGCATTCCCCTGCCCTTTTCCCAAAGCCACATACGGTTTGAAACATAAAAGGTATCGCCTTCATGCGTAAAGAAGACTTTGTTTTCGTCTGTGGGACAAATCATAAAATGATCCGCCGCAAAAAAGGGCTTCTCAAACCGCTTTTCAAATAAAACTTCCACCGCAAAGTTGCTTAAATCTATCCGATAGAATTTGCAGGTATCAAACGGGTCTTTCGGACAGGAGAAAAGTCCGAGATACTTTCCGTTATTTGTGATGGAAATGCCCAAGATCATTTGATGATCCAGACTCTTATAGATCAGAACGGTATCGCCGTTATCAAGATCTTTCATCCAAAGACAATTTTTATCAGTGACAAAAAAGAGGCGATTTTCGTGAACAAGGTGCCAGATCACACCGCCAAACTGGCGGTGGTCCGTAAGGAGCGTTTCGGTTTCCTGTTTCATATCGATCAAAACCAGATCAGCTGCATGAAAAAACTCTGCTTCGGTCTTTGAATGATCAACGTTTCTCAAAACCACTAACCTTTCACAATCCAACCATTTGTTTTCGGTAAAATAAAAAAATGCATACTGATATAGATCATCCGTGATTATGTGTAACGGTTTACCGTCTTTTCTGATTTCCTGAATTTTCATCAAAGAGCCAACTCCTTCACACAGGATTTAAGCGAATCGTACGCCGGCTTTTTTCGTTTGTTTTTACCGTTTCTGTCGCATTCTATAAAGCCGAAATGGCCTTCACCGCCATACTGATCCCCCTCTAAAGCGGGTTCATCCAGAAGTTCGTAGAATATGATACCGAGAAAGGACGGATCCTTCATTCCCGCAACTTTTTTGGTAAAAGCGGCCACCCATTCGGCCTGATTTTTATCCCGTATTTCTTTTATCTTAAGGGCGTTTTGCTTTTCGATTGGGTCCCGTCCCATCGGATGCATCCAAAAATTGGTTTCGCAGATCAGAAACTCTTTTCCCGGAATGTTCCGATTGACATCAGCGATCAGTTTTTTAATAGAAGATACTTCCTCACAGTCCGAATACCAGTCCAGTCCAACGATATCGAAGTCACATCCGCGGCGGTACATTTCGTAGATCAGCGCTGTATGCCACCAGGCAAAATTGATGCAGATCTTCGCTTCCTTATCCGCTTTACGGATTCCCCTGATCGCGCCTCTGACGGCAAGAACGGCTTTTTCGAAAAGCACGCAGTCATATTCACCCTTCTCCCTGCCGTCTTTTCCGGGAAGAATGATGTTCTGAATCTCTCCGCGCATAGCCCAGACATCCATCTCGTTGAAAAGTTGATAGATATCCACACAGCCTTTCAGTTTACTGCCGATATGAAACATACAGTCTTCAAAATGCCGTTCAATATCCTCATATTCTTTTTTGATCCATTCATCGTATTTATCGATACAATGAAAAAACTGCATTCCTTTTGCGTGGCAAAGCCCGGCAACCGTTTTTACGGTTTCAATATCCGCGTCGCTCCCGCAGGACTGATTGTATCGTACCATTTTACATCCCAGATCGACGCAAGCATCCAGGTTGGCTTCGATATCCTCGAACGGGTAGGAGAAGCACGGGCTTCCGTGCCTGTGAAGATTCATTCCGATAAACATATTATCATCCTCTTATACCCTTTGAATCGTTTTATCAGATTTGCCGGTGCTTTTACGCATTGCTTTTATCCTTTTTTCTCTTTCGGATCAGTACGATCACGGTAAACGCGATCGCCAAAGCAAGCACTTCCGCACCGATTATGATCCCGGCCGTGAGATAATCCGCTTTCAGAATCCGCTTTATGGCTCGGATGATCTTTTGAGCCGGTTCCGCTTTTGTTTTGATCGGGTCGTTCACAATTGGCTCTTCCGTTACAGCCTCATCTGTATCGGAAGCCGTATATCCGTCATCGTAAAAGTTAAATCCCTGATCCTCGCCCAAAACGATTTCTTCTTCCGCCTTATTGATTTTTAAAGCTGTATTCCCCGTCGAGGAGATATAACGAATATTATCCAGATAGAAACTGAAGGTTTCAAAAAGGTCCTTGCTTAAATTCAGTGCATTGTAGCGAATGATGATCGCCTTGATATTTTTGATGTCGGGATTTCCCACACGGGCGGCCTTTTTCAGATTCAGGGATACGGCATTCCACCCCGTTTTCGTAATTTGTGAAAAATCGAGATCCCAACGGTAATAATCGTTCTTTCCGATCTTATCTGTTGCGAGCAAAATTTCCGCCTCATTCCCCTGCTTTCCCAAAAACTGCGGGAAGTTTGTGAACACATCAAATTTCAATTCGGACATATCCGAGAAATCGACTGTTTCATCAAAAATGTATGTCGGCTTTACGGAATATTCCTCTGTTAAGTATGTAACGTTGATGCCGACCGACGCCGCGCCCTCGGATTTATACTTTGTATTCAATTCAGTTTCATTCCATACGCCGTATTCATCGGATTCGGAATCGCAGGAAGTGATATAAACGGATGATTTATCCGGCTTTGAAGGCATTTCCTTATCCGCGGGAATATCCACATAATATCCGCAGGATGATACATTTGTTACATAGATATAAACATCGTTCGCCGGGTTGAATTCCGGGTATACATTGGTAGTTGAGGTGAAGGTGATACTCCACGCGGTCGTCTTGGAAAAATCATACGCCTGCCCTCTTGTGAACTGTTCAAATTCAGGAAGACCTATTTTAATATGGTTCCATCCGTTATGCGTGATCTGACTGTCAAAAACGGCATAGGAACAAAAACACAGGTGTGGTTGACGGTAACCTTCCCAAAGCGACGGATAAGTAGACGAAAGCATCAGACAGATCCTTTCATCCCGCCAAGTACCCGCTTCTGCGTTCAACAGTTCCTCGTAGCCTGTAATATACATATCAAATTCAATCGAAGAACCTTTGGAAAGGTCCACGGGATTGATCTTATATTCAAACACTCTGTCCTGCACAAAATGGAAATAGGTCCCGAAGGTCCCATCGGCAAAGGTTCCGATGGAATTCAGTACGTTGGACGGTTTTTCGGGCACGGTAAGTTTGGTGGCGGTGATATTGGCAACCATGATCAGTCCGTTTGCCAGACTGCTTTCGGTGAGCGGCTTGCCGTCACAGGAAAAAGAATAGGCGGCGACCGATTTTTTCGCCTCATCCCAGTTGCTTTTTGCGTTCGGACGACTTATGGGCAGTTGAATGTGATTCCAGCCGTCTTTTTTCACCTGCCACGCCCAGTTCACCCAGGAGGCAGTCCCCTCATCCGATTTCAGTGTGAAAGCAATACATCTGTCTTTATTTGTGCCGTCTTCCCCAAGCGCAAACTGATCAATATATGTTTTCTGATCTTCAACGTAAAAATCAAATTCGATCAGGTGGGAATCCTCCAGTGAAATCGTATTGCCAAGTTTCTGCTCGATTAGGAAAGTTAATTTTTCACCGATCGTTCCGCTCTTCGCCTTGGAAAGGAACGTGTGCGTGACCGCGTTGTCCGTATGGATCGCAGGCGCGGCAAAGCCGGAAATACAAACATTCGCGATTGCCCAACTCGCGTTTTTCGCGTTGTTCTGATTGGAGATATCCCCGCTGAAAGACAGGGTATAATTTTTCATGTTTTGCGTATCGCTTTGGCGTGACGGAATAAAATTTCCAAACGGGACGGCGACATGATTCCAACCGTTCTTCTCTATAAAAGGCCATATCTCGGCTGTATAAGTGGTTTTGTGATCATCGGTCAGCGTCAGGCAGATGCCATTGTTTTTCTCCTTCATTGCACGTTCCAGAAGAATTCGATCCTGACAGTAAAAATCAAATTCCACATACAAAATATCGGTAAAATCAACGGTTTCTGAAGTTTTTGCCGTCAGGCTCGAACTGAACGATTGCGTGAGATATCCGGAATTGGCCTTGGTAATAAAATCTTGGATCTTTCCGCCCTTTAAGATTCCCTCTTCCCTTTGCGTCAGGGAAGTAAAATACAAATTTGAGAACAGCAAGGTCATATTCCGAAGCGAAACATCATTCTGTTCGTCCTCAAGTACGACGGTCACCTTATTGACCAGTTTTCTCGACTGGAAGGAATCGTAAACGCCGACATCACGGCTTAAGGCAAGATGGTTCCAACCGTCATGCGCCAACAACTTCAAAAATTCCAGTTTCATCGTCTGACCCGATTCGTTGGTCAGGACAACAGAAAGAGAGGCGCCGGCGGCGATGGCTTTATTTAACTTTTCGCTGTTTTCTGCAAAAACATCCATCTCCAGAAAACTGCCGCTTGCGAATTTAACGGGTTCAAATCCGGAAATATCGTAGGTAAAGCCGTCGTCATCCGTCAAGATTTTATGATTTTCGGTCGACAGCGTAGCAGTGATCCCGCCGAGCAGATCGCCCTGCGGTGTTCCCACCGTATATCCGCCGATATTGGTCAATCCCATTTCCAGATCGAAAATATCGCCGACAACGGCGGCGGGATTATCAAATCCGAATCCGCACGCATTGACGCATTCCCAGTTTATTTTGCCGTTTTGCGCGGTAAAATCAGATTTGGGAATAAAGAAGTGAAGCCAGTTTTCTTCCCCTTTTTGACAGTATGGATCAAACGAAACGGTAACGGAATCCGAGCCCTTTTCACCATCCGACGAAAGCCAGAATGATACGGTATTATTTTTTACCATACTATTGTATTTTTCCTGATTGCTGATATGCAGATCAAAGCCGATATAATCAGCCGCCGACAAATCCGTTGCGGAAAGCCCCTGCACGGCAAACGCCTGTTCGGCAGCAAAAAACAGTGTATCGGGATTTTCCCCTAACGTGATATTTTTAATGCCGGTAAACAGCGGGATATCCGTCTTGTTTTCGATGGTCTTATAGCGGATCCCGTTTACGCCGGTAAGATACATATTGGCAAGAGAAAGTTCCTGCTTTCTCTCCGCAAATTTTTCATCCGGATTTTTTCCTTCAAAGAGGAGCGCATAAGAACTGACTGCGCCGAAATCAAACTCCCCGCCTGTGAATGACGTCAAAGGCAGACGGATACGCGACCAACCCT
Organism: Clostridiaceae bacterium; assembly: GCA_016287385.1. Lineage (GTDB taxonomy): Bacteria > Bacillota > Clostridia > Oscillospirales > Acutalibacteraceae > UBA737. Next base: position 202,348 of record JAEEWM010000004.1, read on the forward strand.
GCTCGGCTTTTTCCAAAAAACTTGCCGACACTGTTTTCCCGTTTTTATCGGTAAGAACAAAACGGTACTCCATACCGTCCCCATTTAATGTTTCGATTAGAACCTTCGGATTTTCACTGAAAAGATCAAATTCGATATACTCACCGTCATTACAGTTAATATCGGATTCAAATGATTCGGTCCATTTTGTATTCTTATTAATCTCGGAATAGGTTACCTGTTTGTTTTCATCCCGGGCATCGGGCGTAATAGCCTGCTCTGTAATATTGTTTCCCATGGAAGAAACCATGCCGTATACGGAAAAGTCGGCTTCGGGCGCCGATACGGCTGTAAGCGATACGTTGGTGAGCGCGAATACGCTTCCCTGCGTCTCGGTGGTGGTATGACTGACATCGTTGACTGACTGCGGTATGGTATCGTTCATCGCCCACATCTGCCCGTTATCTTCGCCGATAAACAGCGAATAATAGCGGTTGTCCGAAGAACCGGTCGGGCTGGATGTGATCGGCCACATCGTCGAGGGTCCGGTATTGTTATATAAATTCAAGAGAATATGATTCCAGCCGCTTTTCGTAATCTGTGTTTCAAGGTGCTTCCACTGATACCCCTGTTCGCCAAGTTCAAAATCGCCGCGCGGCGAAAGGTTGAACATCAGCGAATTTTTCCGGTCGAGCGGATTTCCGCTTGCGTCATAGGAAAGCGAATGCATAAAGGCATCGTAATCCTCAATATAAACATCAAACTCAATATAATCGTAGACCGCTCTGCTCACGATCAGGGTGCCGTCATCCTTATTGTACGCCTCGCTCGGGAGAACCGCATTGAATCTCACTGTTGCATAATCCGTTCCGACCGTGCAGGAATGCATGGTCGTATCGCTGAATAAAACGGTTCCCGCGTAACTTTTCAGTTCGGGTGCCGCGAGTTGTCCGCCCGCAAAGGTCATCATGCCGGCTGGCAATGCGGCAAGAACGATTGCCGCCGCGGAAATCATAAGAATGATTTTCTTAAAGTTTGAAACCTTCATACTTCACTCTCCTGCTTGGTTGTACACTGCTATGTCCTGATAAAATAAAACAAAGCATATTCGTTTCATTTTATTAACACATAACAAAGCGATAACGGACTCATGTCCGTGCCGCTATCAGGAGATAGCGGCACGGAAGCCGTTAAGTTTTTATCCGAAAATACCTAAAAGAATTCTTCTGATTTCAAGAAGTACTCCGTCATCGAACGTCGCGGCATTCGGATTATGCTCAGTTTTGGCATTTATAGCAACCTTTTTGGCGCGAACCATATCGATAATATTTGTTACACCGTCATTGTTCACGTCGCCCCTGATATCAGTATAGGCCTTTGTGCCGCAGATATTATATACTGCAAGCATCTGATCCTTCGCTATATTGGTGTCGCCTGTTCCGACGTAGAAGTTGATACCCCAGGAAGCGATACTCGAAAGAGTCGCGCTGCCGTTATGCTCAAACGCGCTTACGGGGATAACTATATGGTTCCAGCCGTCCTGAGTGATATAATTCTCAAAGAATTCAACGTAATAAACGTTTGCATAATTGCCACCGTTGTAATCGCTCGGAGTGCTGGAAAGCAGGAATCTCCATCTTGCGCCGCCGTCGCCGTTCCTGGAATCGAGATCGGCAATCGCATCGAGTATGCCCTGTCTGCTTTCAACGAACATATCGAGCTCAATATAATCCGCGCCTGACAGATCAATCGGAGTCAGATTTTCCTGATAACAACCGGCGTCAAAATATCTGCCGAATCTCCAGCCGCTTGTAACAAGACCGTTGCCGGCGTTAAGATCCGCCACCGTAGTACCGTTAATATTTCTCTTTTCGGGAGCGGTGATCCTTGTGCCGCAGATATTATATACCGCAAGAATCTGATCCTTTGCGATATTGGTATCGTCGGTTCCGACGTAGAAGTTGATACCCCAGGAAGCGATACTCGAAAGAGTCGCGCTGCCGTTATGC
>JAEEWM010000005.1 GCA_016287385.1 Clostridiaceae bacterium
CACGTTCCATACTGTCAACGGTGATGCCATTGCAAAAATGAAAAAAGGTGTGGTGATCGTCAATACGTCCCGTGGGGCGCTCATCGACGCGGAGGCGCTGCTCAACGGGATCAAGTCGAGAAAGATCGGCGCGGCGTGCCTCGACGTTTACGAAGAAGAAGCGGATATCTTTTTTGAAGACCGTTCCGGACACATTATGGACGACGAACTGCTTTCGCGCCTGATTTCCATGCCGAACGTGATCGTCACATCGCACCAGGCGTTTTTAACCGAAGAAGCCCTGAACAATATTGCAGACACGACAGTAAACAACATTATTTCGTATTTCAAAAATGACGGCGTCTGCGACAACGAGCTGTGCTATCGTTGCGGGAATATTGAAAAATGTAGAAACGATCGCAAAGAGCGGTGTTTCTGACGTTAGTTTTCTGAACTGATTTGAGATTCTGACAAATTCCGGTTTGTCGGGATGACTAGCGTGTATCATTTTGGCTGACTTACTATGGTTTATGTATCATTATGGCGGACTTATACAAGAAAAACGCCGTTTTATCTACCGGACAAAATGGCGTTTTTGAATGATGTTTGCCCTCGGGCGGATTTACATCACATTCCGCGTAAGTTTTTCGGCAAGTCGGCGGACTTCAATTTATGATTTCCAAGAAAACATTGAATTGTCGTTTTATTTGTGGTATAATCAGTCTGACCCGACAGAAATAAGTAAAATACATAGAGTCGGGAAGTCGCGGGTACTTACGTTCGTTCCGCGGTGCGAGCCCGTGGGTAATATGCAAAAAGCACGCTTCGGCGTGCTTTTGAAACAAAATGAATGCTGAGAAAATAAGGCTTTTCATTTTTCTTACACCTTGCTTTTCGAAAAAATATGGTATAATCAAAAAGTGCGGGGTGCCGCATACAATTTATCTGTGAAAGGACTGTTATCATGAAAAGAATTTTAATTGTTACCGTTGCGTTTCTGCTTGCGCTTTCAATGCTCGCGGGATGCGGCAAAGCGTCCGACGCCTCATCCGGTAAAAAAGAAAAGGATTCCGGTACGTCTGAGCAGACGTCCGGTGTGACGGGAATTGAAGACATCAAAACCATGGCTGACGTATTCGCTCTCAAATCTGCGGAATACATTACTGCTTCAAGTGCAAACAACAAGTATGCTTATGGTTTTATGCTCGACGGTATATATTACCGCGCCGTCGTGACCATGTCCGATGAGACCGCCGAGGAGTACTACGCGATAGACCGCGCGCAGGACGGCTACGAAGAAAAAGAAACGAAACTTCTCTCTGCTCTCACGGTTGACGCCGTTGAAAATCTTACTGAAAAAATCCCCTCAGAAGAAGAGCTTTCAAAGTATGTCGGCAAAACCGGCGAGGACCTGCTTAATGAGGGCTGGACGGGCAATTATTATAACTTCGAGCAAATGGAATGTGAAATGAATTACGGAGTTTTCACTTACAAGATCTGCTTTGCCGGCGAGGTTGACCTGCCGGAGGATTATGACGCCGACGAGGTTCTTAAACCTCTTACCGTTACTTCGGTGGATTTTGAAACACTCGGCGATGTTTCGGCTGATTTTTAATCAGGCGCGAAAGAATAAGTGAAATTGACCGGGCATATGCCCGGTCGTTTTTTGCGCTATGTTATTGTAACGTACAAAACCGCGCTTAATATTCTTGAATTATCTTGACTTTTGCCAAACTGTGATATAAAATTGTGATATCAACTTGAAAGGATTGATTTTATGGCATTTTGTCCCAAATGCGGTGCTCAGGTTGCGGAAGGAGCACAGTTTTGTCCTTCCTGCGGCGCTCAGCTTGTCGCAAATCAAAATTCGCAGCCGAATCCCGCTCAACCTCAGAATAACGCTTACGCTCAACAGGGCTACGCGCCGGGTTACGGCGCCCCTCAGTATAATCAGGGACCTGTGTACGGTCAGCAGAATTACGGTGCACCCGGTATGATAAGTTTCGGTCAGCGAAATATGGCTGTCGCTATTATTCTTACTATCGTTACTTGCGGAATTTACGGTATTTATTGGGTGGTTAAGCTTGTCGATGAACTTAACGAAGCGTCAAGCGAGCCTAACGCGACGTCCGGCGTGATGATGGTACTGCTTTCGATAGTTACCTGCGGGATTTATTCGTTGATATGGCTTTACAAAGCAGGCGAAAAGATTAACAGAGCAAAAGGTATGCGCAATCTTCCCATTGACTCCAATGCCGGTATCATATATCTGGTTCTCGGCGTATTTGGTCTTTCCATTGTTTCCTATGCGCTTCTTCAAATCGAACTTAATAAAGTGGCCGCGTTCCACGGTGCTCCGGCGGCGTAATGCAGACCCGGCTTAAAAAAGCCGTATTCGGCGTAATCGCTTTTCTTGCGACTGGCGTGTGTTATGCACTGTTCGTTTTTTTGACCGGTTGGTCAATACCCTGCGTTTTTAACCTTATAACAGGGTTAAAATGTCCTGGGTGCGGCGTAACTAAAATGTGCCTGTCGTTGATTCGACTTGATATAGGTGCCGCTTTCAAAGCAAATCCGGCAATTCTTCTTTTAAGTCCGCTTATGGCTTTTACCGCGGGGAGAATGCTTTACGTTTATATTAAGTATGACCGGCACCGCGAAACGTTTACGCAGATATCCGTTTACTTTATGCTGGTTGTGCTTGTGCTGTTCGGCATTCTTCGCAACATCTTGTGACCGTTGCGGCATTTGATTTATTGAAAAATCGAAACTTTCAGTCGAATAACTGCCCTGCGGTTTTCACGTATCCGATATTAAGTAAAACGGCAAAGCGGGAGATATCTTAAGTGATACCTCCCGCTCTTTTTTTGTTTATTTCTTGTTTATCATTTTATAAGGTCTACAAGTTTCTTGGAATAAAAAAAGTCGTGAATCACGGTATCAAGCTCGCTCCAAAGCGGCAGCGTTTTGCATTTGCCCGCGCGCGGACATTGCTGTGCGTCCGATTGCAGACAGGCGACCGAAACGAGAGGCCCTTCCATAAGCTCGATTATCTCGCCGACGGTGTAATCCTCCTTTTTGCGGCAGAGCATATATCCTCCGCCTTTTCCGCTTGAGCCCTTGATAAGCTTGCCCTTCACGAGGTCCTTTACAATTATTTCAAGGTACTTTTTTGATATTTCCTGTCGCTCGGCAACGTCTTTAAGCGGTATATATTCTCCCGGCTCCCGCTCCGCGAGGTCGAGCATAACGCGCAGAGCGTAGCGCCCTTTTGTTGAAATCATTCGAGTTCCCCCTCTCATTCACCTATTTTACTACAAGGTGAATAGGTTTTCAAGTGTAAAATCATTTTTTTTCGGCAAACTGCCGAAATCGCTATAAACCTATTGACATAGTAGGCAAATGCGTGTATAATATCCTCAAGTTAAAGAAAAGGAGGCGCGGTTTATGAGGATATACGCGGATAATGCGGCCACTACCGGGATGAGTGTCGCGGCGATGGAAGCGATGATGCCGTATTTATGTCAGTATTACGGCAACCCGTCAAGTCTTTACGCGGCGGGACAGAAGGCGAGAGAAGCCGTTGAAACCGCGCGTGAAAATATTGCCCGATGTATCGGCTCCGCGCCGAGAGAAATTATTTTTACGTCCGGCGGTTCGGAAAGCGACAATCAGGCGATACTTTCCGCCGCGGATGTCGGCAAAGCCGCCGGAAAAAGGCATATAGTATCCGATAATATTGAGCACCACGCCGTGCTTCATACCCTTGAAAAGCTTAAAAAAGAGGGCTTCGAGGTAACGCTCGTGCCGGTAAGGGAAAACGGTATCGTAAGCGTTAAGGATATAGAGGCGGCGTTAAGGGACGATACCTGTCTTGTTACGGTAATGTACGCCAACAATGAGATAGGAACGATTCAGCCGGTAAGGGAAATAGGCGATATATGCCGAATGCGCGGCATAATCTTCCATACCGACGCTGTTCAGGCGGTGGGACATATACCGGTAAACGTCAACGTGGACAACATCGATATGATGTCCGCCTCGGCGCACAAGTTCCACGGACCGAAGGGAGTGGGTTTCCTGTACGCGAAAAAGGGCTTGCGCCTTTCAAATCTCATTGAGGGCGGCGCACAGGAATTCGGCAGACGCGCCGGCACCGAAAATGTGGCGGGAATAGTCGCCATGAGTGTGGCGCTTGAAGAAGCGGTAAGGCGAATGTGCGAAAACACCGAAAAGTTACTGCCGCTTCGCGACCGCCTTATAGAAGGACTTTCAAAAATTTCCCACAGCGCGCTCAACGGCGACCGGAATATCCGCCTGCCCGCGAACGTAAACTTTTGTTTTGAGGGAATCGAGGGCGAGTCGCTTTTACTTCTGCTGGATGATAAGGGTATATGCGCGTCGTCCGGCTCCGCGTGTACCTCCGGCTCGCTCGACCCGAGTCATGTTCTTCTCGCCATAGGCAGAGTTCACGACGTCGCGCACGGCTCGCTCCGTCTGACGCTCGGTGAGGACGCCGACGCGGAACAGGTCGACTATATCGTAAAATCCGTAAAAGAGGTCGTCGAGCGTCTAAGGTGTTTTTCACCCGTCTGGCGCGACCTTGTCAGCGGCAAAGCAAAGTTTATCTTATAAGGAGACGGAAAAATGGCACTGTACAGCGAAAAAGTTATGGACCATTTCCGCAATCCGCGCAACGTAGGCGTTATAGAAAACGCTGACGGCGTAGGCGAAGTGGGCAATGCGAAATGCGGCGATATCATGAAGATTTACCTTAAAATCGACGAAGATATAATAACCGACGTTAAATTTGAGACCTTCGGCTGCGGCAGCGCGATAGCGTCAAGCTCCATGGCTACCGAGCTTATAAAGGGAAAACCGCTAAACGAGGCAAAAGAGCTTACAAACAAGGCGGTGGCTGAAGCGCTCGACGGGCTGCCCGATTATAAAATGCACTGTTCGGTGCTTGCGGAGCAGGCGATAATCGGCGCTATAGAAGACTATTACGGCAAGCACCTCGAAAAACGAAAGGAGAATTAAAATGAGTGATTATAAATTTGAAACATTACAGCTTCACGTAGGACAGGAGCAACCGGACCCCGCGACCGATTCGCGCGCGGTTCCGATATATCAGACAACGAGTTACGTATTCCATGATTCCGCGCACGCTGCGGCGCGATTCGGCTTACAGGACGCCGGCAATATCTACGGCAGACTTACCAATTCAACGCAGGACGTTCTCGAAAAGAGAATAGCCGCCCTTGAAGGCGGCGTCGCGGCTTTGGCGGTATCCTCCGGCGCGGCGGCGATATCCTATACGATAGAAGCCCTCGCGCAGGCGGGCGGGCATATCGTCGCGCAGAAAACCGTTTACGGCGGCACCTATAACCTACTGGCGCATACGCTGCCGCTTTACGGCATTGAAACCACATTTGTCGATATACATAATACCGAAGAGGTAAAAGCGGCGATAAGACCTGAAACGAAAGCGATATTCGCCGAAACGCTCGGCAATCCGGGCAGTGATATCCCGGATATTGACGCGATAGCCGGAATTGCCCATGAAAACGGCATACCGCTGGTTGTGGACAATACCTTCGGCACACCGTATCTTATCCGCCCGATAGAGCATTCCGCGGATATAGTGGTACACTCCGCCACCAAGTTTTTAGGCGGCCACGGAACAACGCTCGGCGGCATTATAGTAGATTCAGGCAAATTCAACTGGACTGCCGAAAAATACCCGAACATAGCGGCGCCCAACCCCAGTTACCACGGCGTATCATTTACCGCGGCGGCAGGCGCGGCGGCGTTCGTCACCTATATAAGGGCAATTCTTTTGCGTGACACAGGCGCGGCAATATCACCTTTTAACGCATTCCTGCTTTTGCAGGGCGTCGAGACGCTTTCTCTCCGTATAGAGCGCCACGCGGAGAATACCGAAAAGGTTGTAAAGTATCTGGCAAATCATCCGCTCGTAGAGAGGGTGAATCACCCCTCGCTTGAAAACCATCCGCAGCACGCGCTTTATAAAAAGTATTTCAAAAACGGCGGCGGCTCGATTTTCACCTTTAATATCAAAGGTTCAAGGGAGCAGGCGTGGAAATTCATCGACGCGCTGAAAATATTCTCTCTGCTTGCAAACGTGGCGGACGTCAAAAGTCTTGTCACTCATCCGGCGTCAACCACTCACTCACAGCTTTCAAAAGAAGAACTCGAATCACAGGATATTTTTGAAAATACGATACGGCTGTCCGTTGGAACGGAGCATATCGACGATATAATCGCCGACCTTGAAAACGGTTTTGCCGCAATAAAATAAAAAGGAGAAATTATTATGTCAAATATTCATAAAGGGACACTTTCGCTTATAGGAAACACGCCGCTTGTCGAGATAGAAAATGTGGAAAGGAAACTGGGTCTTGAAGCGACGCTTCTTGTTAAACTTGAATACTTTAATCCCGCCGGCAGTGTAAAGGACAGAATAGCCAAGGCGATGATTGAGGACGCCGAGCAGAAGGGACTTTTAAGAGCCGGCTCGGTAATTATCGAGCCGACCTCCGGCAATACGGGTATAGGACTCGCCGCAATAGCCGCGGCAAAGGGTTATCGCATTATTCTCACCATGCCCGAAACCATGAGCGTGGAGCGCAGAAACATACTTAAAGCCTACGGCGCAGAGCTGGTGCTTACCGAAGGCGCAAAGGGTATGAAGGGCGCTATCGCAAAGGCGCAGGAGCTCGCGGGCGAAATACCGGACAGCTTTATACCGGGTCAGTTTACCAACCCCGCGAATCCGGCGATACATAAGGCGACTACCGGACCCGAAATCTGGCGCGATACCGACGGAAAGGTTGATATTTTCGTGGCGGGCGTGGGTACCGGCGGCACCGTGACCGGCGCCGGCGAATATCTGAAAGAGCAAAACGCAAACGTAAAAGTCGTGGCGGTGGAACCCGATTCCTCGCCGGTGCTTTCAGAGGGCGTCAGCGGGCCGCATAAAATACAGGGAATAGGCGCGGGCTTTGTTCCCGACGTGCTTAATACCGCCGTTTACGATGAGATAATCCGCGTTGCAAACGAGGACGCGTTCGATAAATCGAGGCTCCTCGCGAAAACAGAGGGCATTTCGGTAGGTATTTCATCGGGCGCCGCGCTTCACGCCGCGATAGAACTTGCAAAAAGACCTGAAAACAAGGGCAAAACAATAGTTGTGCTCCTTCCCGACAGCGGCGACAGATACTACTCGACCCCGCTTTTCACCGAACAGTAAGAATTTGCTTATAACAGAAAAAAACCGACCCGCCTTTATTACCGGCGGGTCGGTTTCGTATACGGCGCTTTCAGCGCTTTAAGGACTCTTCTATACATTCTTTGAGGGTGGCGTAAAGCTTTTTTGCATCCACCGGCTTTGAAAGATGCGCGTTCATACCGGCGCCAAGCGATTCCTTTACGTCGCTTTCAAAAGCGTTTGCGGTAAGGGCGATAATGGGTATGCTCCCGGCGTTTTCCTTTCCGGAATTTCTGATTTCTTTTGCGGCGGTAATACCGTCCATAACCGGCATACGCAGGTCCATAAGTATCGCGTCGTAATAACCGGGATCATGGGATGTAAACATTTCCAGAGCGATTTTCCCGTTTTCGGCGTGTTCGCTTCCGGCGCCTTCAAGCTCTAAAAGGTCCGCCGCTATTTCGGCGTTTTCGGGGATATCCTCGGCGATAAGAATACGCTTGCCTTCAAGCGTTACCTGCTCGCGGTCTTCCGTCCTGCCGGGGTCTGCCGCTTTCATCGGCAGCGTTACGGTAAACTCGCTGCCGACGCCTTTTTCGCTTTTTACCGATATGCTTCCGCCGAGAAGCTCGGTGATGTTTTTGGTCACTGCAAGACCCAGTCCGCTTCCGCCGTAGCCGCTGATTTTGCTTGTATCTTCTTTTGAGAACGCGTCGAATATCCGCGGCAAAAACTCTTCGTCTATTCCCGTTCCGGTATCCTTTACGGTAAATATCAGGCGGTCGCGGTCAGCGCCGTCCTCCCTTACGCTCAGCGTTACCGTACCCGGCGGCGAGGTGTATTTTACGGCGTTATCAAGCAGATTGAGAAGTATTTGTTTAAGGCGCATATCGTCGCCTGTGCGGTCAACGCGAATGCCGCTGTCAAAATCATATCTGTATTCTATGCCTTTTCCCGAGCACAGCGATTCGGCTATGGCGCTTGCCTGATCCGTCGCTTTTTTCAGTGAAAAAGCGTTTTCCTTTATGATAAATTCGCCCGTCTCGATACAGTTCATATCGAGAATGTTGTTTATTATCGAAAGCATATGTTTCGCGCTCAGTTCGGTCTTTTCGAGCCGTTCTCTGGTCTCCGGGGAGAGAACAGGGTCATTGAGCGACAGACTGTTAAGCCCGATTATAATATTAAGCGGCGTGCGCATTTCGTGACTTATTCCCGAAAGAAATTCGTTTTTGGCGCGATTGCTTTCCTCCGCCACCATGAGCTCGGCTTTGAGGCGCTCGCTTTCAAGGACGCGCTTGGTTATACGGTCAAGCAGTATGTACATAACAAATACGAAAACACTGCCTCCGAACAGTATACCGGAGATTATAAGGTCGGGTTTCCCGAAAATTCCTACGGCGAGATAGCCGGCAAGAAACAGGATAAGAAGCATTACCGGGATGTTGAGTATCAAACCCGATTTTTCAAAGTCCTCCTGCTCTTTTGTTTTACGGGCAAAGCGTGCGAAACCGTAAATGTTGTAGACCATAAGGATACTGCCGAGATATATAAGACCGTATATCAGAAACTCCATATCGCCTCTCCTTTCGGTACGGTTGGCGGATTACTGAATAATTATATGCGTATTTCCCGTTTTAGTCAATAAAGACTTTATACGGGCGGTTCCTCCCGTTTCGTCCGCATAACTTTTTCTTGTAATCGTAAAGATATTGGTATATAATAACTGTGTATATTTATTTTGGAGTGATATGCGTGATTCTGAGTTTCATCGGCGGCGGTTTTGATATCTGGCAGGTGCTTGCGGCGCTTCTTTCCGCGGCGGCGGTAATATTTCTTACCCTCCCGGTGCATGAGTTTGCTCACGGTTTTATCGCCGATAAGCTCGGCGACCCCACACCGCGCCGTCAGGGCAGGCTTACGCTCAACCCCCTTGCGCACCTTGACCCGATAGGCTCGCTCGGCATACTGCTTTTCGGCATCGGCTGGGCAAAACCGGTAGGTATCAACGCGCGCTATTTCAGGAACCCTAAACGCGATATGGCTCTGACCGCGCTTGCGGGCCCTGTTTCAAACGTAATAATGGCGTTTATCGTGCTGTTTCTTACAAATCTTGTTTTTTTCTTTGCAAAAGACGGCGAAATAGGCTCTGTAACCGCCTTTATTATAATTGCGATGTATTATATCGCAAACATAAACGTTTATCTCGCGGTTTTTAATTTTATACCCGTGCCGCCTTTTGACGGCTCGCGTGTGCTGTTTGCGTTTTTGCCGACGAGGTATTATTTCGCGATAATGCGGTACGAGCGGTACATTTTTATCGGAATACTCATTCTTTTATATACCCGCGTGCTTGATTATCCGCTGTCGGTCGCTTCAAATTATATTATGAGCAGGCTTTCATATTTATCGGGTCTGCCGTTCGGAGTAAGCGTATTTAACCATATTATTTAACAAAAATATTATTTTGCGAAAGGAGGCTCGCCGGTGCAAGCTGTACAAAACGCCGAATCAAAGCCGTTTTACAGGCTTGATGATTTTGAAGGTCCGCTTGATTTGCTTCTTCAGTTGATTTCAAAAAACAAGCTTAATATTCACGATATCATGCTTTCGGTGCTTATCGACCAGTATCTTGAACAGATAGAATACTTCCGTCAGCAGGAAATGGATATCGCCAGCGAGTTTCTTGAAATGGCGTCGCGCCTTATCTATATGAAAACCGTAAGTCTGCTTCCGCGGCACGATGAGATAGAACGCTTGAAGGAAGAACTTACCGGCGAACTGCTTGAATACAGTATTTGCCGTGAAATGGCGGCAAAGCTTTCAACTATGACCGACGGTTTCGATAAATTCGTAAAACTGCCCGCGTCGTATGATTTCGACTCGGCGTACGAGCTTTCGCACGACAGCGAGGTATTGCTTTCCTCGTACCTTTCGGCGGTAAACCGAGCAAAGCGGCTCGCGCCGCCGAACGTCGCTCCGTTTACGCGGATAGTCGCCAAAAAAATAGTCGCGGTATCCACCAAAATCGTTTTCGTAATAAGAAAACTCGCGTTTACCGGTAAAACGAAGCTAAGCTCGCTTTATAAGACCGCGAAGAGCCGTTCGGAGCTTGTCGCCACATTTCTCGCGGTGCTTGAACTTTGCAAGGCAAACCGCGTGAAAATCGGCTCTGCCGACGCCGGCGACGCCGAAATTAAACTTGTTAAGGGGCATAAGAGAGATGAACAATAAAAAGACAGTTTCGGCGCTTGAAGCGGTGCTTTATGCCTCGGGCGACCCGATAGGAATTGACAGACTTTCGCAGGTTTTCGATATTAAGCCCGAGCAGGTCGAAAAGGCGGCGGAATCGCTTGCGGCGCGGCTCAACGAATCGGGAAGCGGGCTTGAACTTCTGCGGCTCGATAATTCTTATCAGCTTGCCACAAAGACTGATTTTGCCGATTATATCAAAAAGGCGTTCGACTTAAAACGCAGGACCCCGCTCTCCGCGGCGGCGTTTGAGGTGCTTTCGGTAATCGCTTACAACCAGCCGGTAACGCGCGCGTTTGTCGAACAGGTGCGCGGCGTTGACTGCTCAGGCGTTATAACCACGCTTGTCGAAAAGGAGCTTATCGAGGAGCGCGGCAGACTTGAACTGCCGGGCAGGCCGCTTCTTTACGGCACTACAAAGAACTTTTTGCGTTGCTTCGGGCTTTCCGATTTATCCGATTTACCGCCGCTTCCCAAAGAGCAGAACGCGGTAAACGACGTGGGCGAGCAGCTTCCGATTTCCGAGGAGCTTGACGGCGCAGCCGATACCGACGGAGAGCTTGAACCGTGATAGCGCTGTACGTTACAGGCGGAATACTTCTTCTGCTGTTTTGCATTTTGATTATCCCGATAAGCGTTGAGCTTCGCTTTCACGACGAAGTGTCCGCGCTCGTCAGATACGGCGGCATAAAGGTCTTTGATACTTCAAAGAACCCGGAAAAAACCGAAAAACTGGCGGCGGCGCACGGTAAAAAGAATACCGGGGACGGTAAGAAAGCAAAAAAACCGAAGAAGAAAAGCTTTATTGCCGAAATATTCGAGAAAAAAGGAAAAATAGAGGGGATAAAGTTTTGCGCGCGGCTTATAAAGGCGGTGCTGCTTAAAACCGTTTGGGTGATTAAGAAAATAAAATTCCGCAACCTCTTTCTTGATATATGCGTTTCAACCGGTGACGCGGCGAACACCGCTATTGTATACGGCGAGGTTTGCGCGGTCGTGTATCCGGTGATAAATCTTATCGATAACATGACGACTCTTACCGTGAAAAAGGTAAACGTCCGCACCGATTTTGATAAATTAAGCCCCGATATCGAGGCGGCGGTTCTGCTTAAAACCCGCCTTATCTACGGGCTTATCGCACTTATATCTTTGTATTTTACCTACCTTAAACTTAAAAAGGAAAGTGATAAAAAATGAGTGACAATAATCTTAGCAACCTTATGGAAATAGCGACCGAGAAACTGCGCGCGATGGTGGACGCCGATACCATTATCGGCACGCCGCTTTCGGTCGGTAAAATAACGCTCATTCCGGTATCTAAAATATCGTTCGGGCTTGCCACCGGCGGCAGTGATTTTCCCACAAAGAATTCCGGCACCGTTTTCGGCGGCGGGGGAGGAGCGGGTATGACGGTAAGCCCCGTTGCGTTTATAGCGGTGAACGGCGAAAACGTCCATATGCTCCCGGTGTATAATGAAATGGGCACTATGGATAAGGCGATAAATATGGCGCCCGAGCTTATCGATAAAGTCAAGAGCCTGTTTTCAAGGAAAAAGAATACCGATATCGATACATTTGAATAATTCCGACTGCTCACTCATATTAGTATTTATGGGTGTTCGGGATGAAAAAAGTTTTTTGTGTGATTCTTGTTATCAGCGCTCTTTTCGCCGCGGGATGTCCGGTTTACGCCGTCTCGGCGAAAGCGGCGGTTGTCATAAACGGCGATACGGGTGATATCCTCTATTCAAATAACGCCGATGTGCGGCTGCCCATGGCGAGCACGACTAAAATAATGACCGCCCTGATACTGCTTGAAAACTGCGCCGACCTTGACGGCGAGATAGTGACCGCAAAGGAAATGGTTACGGTAGAGGGCTCGTCAATGGGTCTGCTTGAAGGTGACAGGGTATCATATCGCGCTCTGCTTTACGGTATGATGCTTGCCTCCGGCAACGACGCCGCGAATACTGTGGCGATAGCTATCGGCGGCAGTGTTGAAAAATTTGTCGGTATGATGAACGCAAAAGCCGCCGAACTGAATCTGAAAAGCACTCATTTCGTGACGCCCTCCGGTCTTGACGCCGAAGGGCATTATACAACGGCGTACGAGTTGGCGCTGATTACCCGCGAGGCGCTTAAAAATCCAGATTTCGCGCTTGCCGCCGCGGCAAAAAGCGCAACGCTCTGCTACGGAAACCCGCCGTATCGCAGAACGCTTACAAATCATAACAGGCTCCTTTTTATGTATGACGACGTAATAGGCGTCAAAACCGGGTTTACGAAGAAATCGGGCAGATGCCTTGTATCCGCCGCCAAAAAGGACGGCAAATACGTAATAGCCGTGACGCTTAACGACGGCGACGACTGGGCTGACCACCGCTTTTTGCTTGACGCGGGGCTCGGCGCCATAGAGGTTTACGATTATAAGCAGGAGAGCAAAACCTTATCCATCCCCGTGATAGGCGGCGAGTTTGAAGCGGTCGAAGGGGTCGCCGGCGCCGCCGGGTTTTCAATAACCAAGGGACAGGACGTAAAGATAGCGGTTTGCGCTCCGCGTTTTCTGTACGCGCCGGTTGAGGAAAACGCCGTCGTCGCAAGTATAGAGTATTACGGCGCCGGCAGACTTTTATATAAAAGCAATGTGACGGTAAAGCGCGTCGGTGAAAAAAAGATTTCAAAGCTCAATCTGTTTTTTGAAATATTCAAAATCATTCTCGGGAGTTAGTATGAAGGATAATAAAATACGGCTTCAAAAGTTTTTGTCCGAGTGCGGTGTGGCTTCGCGCCGTAAGGCGGAGGAGCTTATAGCCGAAGGCAAAGTAAAGGTAAACGGACGCGTCGCCCTGATAGGCGACAGTGTGGACGCGAAACGCGACAAGGTGACCGTAAAGGGCAAAAGAGCGGTCCCGCAGAACAAAAAGGTCTATATAATGTTAAACAAGCCGCGCGGATACGTTACCACGTTAAAGGATGAGTTTGACCGCAAAACCGTAAACGACCTCGTAAAGGACGCGGGCGTGCGTGTTTTTCCCGTGGGCAGACTGGACAAGGACTCAGAGGGACTTTTGTTTCTGACAAACGACGGCGCCTTCGCCAACGGTATAACCCATCCGTCGCGTCACGTCAACAAGACTTACGACGTTACGGTAAGAGGCGCGGTCGATGACAAGCAAATCGAAGCGCTTATGTCCGGCGTGGAAATAGACGGCGGAAAAACGCTTCCCTGCGAGGTTTTCGTAACAGAGCGTAAAACCGACCGCACCGGTTTGAAGTTTATAATAAGCGAGGGCAGAAACCGTCAGATAAGAAAAATGTGCGAGGCGGTAAGGCTTGAAGTTATAAGACTTAAACGGGTCGAGATAGCCGGAGTTAAGCTCGGCGGACTTAAACTCGGCGCGTGGCGTGAGCTTAACGAACGCGAAATGACAAGACTTACAAATATATCGAAGGAAAAGGAAGAATTATGATAACGGTAGCGCCTGTCAAAGACAAAAACGAAATTAAAGAGTATTATAAAAAAGCCGGAATAAACGCGGACGATTGCGCCGGGTGCGTTGCGGCAAAATCGGGCGGGGCGGTGCTTGGATTCTGCCTTTACACACTTACCGAAAAGGGAATAACGGTTTTGTTTGTCGCACCCGACGACGATTTATCCCTTGCCGACGGTATTTTGCGCTCCGCGCTTCACGTCGCGGCTTCGCGCGGCGCCATGGACGCGCGATACGAAGGCGGGAAAACCGAGGTTCTCCTTTCAAAACTCGGTTTTATACTCGATAAAAACAGTAAAAAAGTGGATATTGATAAACTGTTTCGCGGGTGCGGCGGCAACTGCTAAAAAAGTTCTTGCAAATTCGGAAAAAGTGTGATATTATATCCTTTACCGAAATATTGCGTGTTCCGCTTAATATACAGGAGGTTAAACACATGGGCGTTTGGAAAATCATTTTGGGAATATCGGTTATAATCCTTTCGTTGTTTATAATCATCGTTATTCTGCTCCAGCAGGGTCACAGAGCCGGCATCACCGGCGCTATTTCCGGCGGTGCGGATACTTTCCTCTCGAAGAACAAGGCGCGTACTTTTGACGCGACTCTGGCGCGCTTTACAAAGTATATCGCAATACTGTTCTTCATTCTTGCCATAGTGGCAAACTACATCGCGCTTCGCGGTAAATAATCCTTGCGGTTTGCGCCCCTCGTTCCGAGGGGCGCGTTTTTTTATGTCCGCGCTTTAATACAGTAAAGTAAAGAACGGGCGGTCTTTTTTGTGCAAGTATACAAAACTGCCGGAAAAAGCAAAAAAACACTTTACAACTTTAATGTGATAAAGTATAATTACAACATCAAAAAAACGGGTGAAATCCCAAAAGGAGTAATCAGAATGAAAAAGATTATTGCAATTATGCTCGCACTGCTTATGCTTCTTGCTTTTGCGGGATGCGGCAAAAAGGAAAAGGCAAAGCTCAAAATCATAAACGAGGAGCTCGGCGCCGAACAGTACGGTATCGCTTTCAGAAGCGGCGATGAGGAAACCTGCAATTATATAGAAGCGGCGGTAGCGGAGCTTGTAAGGAGCGGCAAATACAAAGAAATTGCCGATAAGTATCCCGATATAGTCAACAGTCTTTTGTTCCTGAACGGGACAGACGTCGCGAAGGATGACGGCGCGCTTGATTTATCAAAGGCCGGCAGCCGTACCTTCATTCAGGGTATAGACCCCGAATATCCGCCGTTCAGCTATGTTGGCGACGACGGAGAGTACGCCGGTTTTGACGTTGAAATATGCAAAGCGGCATGCGACCTTCTCGGCTGGGAGCATAAGATTTTCGGCGTAAACTGGGATCAGAAGCTCATCCAGCTTGACGCGAAGGAATGCGACTGCGTATGGGCGGGTATGACGATACTTGACACTATGAAAGAGGCGGGTTACGTTATCTCCGCACCGTATTTTGACAATACTCAGGTTGTAGTCGTTAAGGATGACAGCGGCATCAAATCCTCAAAGGACCTTAAAGGCAAGGTTGTCGCGGTTCAGCTCGGAACTTCGGGCGAAGCGCTGTTAAACGGCGATTTGAAGGACCTTAAAGATTCGTTCAAAGAACTTGTCACCTGCGACAGCTTCCTTAAATGCTTTACCGAGCTTGAAGGCGGCGCGGTTGACGCGGTGTTTGTAGACTACCCGGTCGCAAAATCGTACATTGCAGACAAGAAATAAAAAAGAGTTTATCCGGAATCAGTTAAGCCCTCCCGCCCGGGGGGCTTAAACTGCAATTTCAAGACGTGAAATGAGGTTTTATTTTGACCCTTACCACAATGATTCAGAAGATGAGCGAGGGACTCGGAAATACCTGCGCGATATTCTTTTACACCTTGCTTTTTGCTCTGCCGCTCGGCGTCGTTTTCGCACTGCTTCGTATGAGCAAAAACATCGTTATATCAAAGCTGACGCAGTTAATTGTTTCGGTGCTGCGCGGAACTCCGCTTATGCTGCAGCTCCTTGCGGTTACATACGGCCCGTATTACCTTTTCGGTATGAGTATTTCAAGAAACAAGCTGATACCGGTCGTAATTGCTTTTTCGATAAACTACGCGGCGTATTTTTCCGAGATATACAGAGGCGGTATCGAATCGATTTCGGTAGGACAGTATGAGGCGGCGGCGATTCTCGGCTACTCGAAGGCGCAGACGTTTATAAAAATCATTCTTCCGCAGGTGATAAGAAGAATACTGCCGAGCGTTACAAACGAAATAGTCACTCTCGTAAAAGATACCTCTATCGCGTTTACGGTATCATATCAGGAGATGTTTACAATAGGTAAGCAGATAGCAAACTCACAGACCAGCTTTATGCCGTTTGTGGTGGCAGGTGTGTTCTATTACATTTTCAACGCTCTGGTCGGCTTCGTTATGGGCAGAGCCGAAAAAGCAATGAGCTACTACAAGCAATAGGAGAATCGGTATGAATGTTTTGAAAATGACGGATATTAAAAAGTCGTTCGGCGATAACGAAGTGCTCAAAGGCGTTTCGCTGACCGTTGACGAGGGCGAGGTCGTTTCAATTATCGGTTCTTCGGGCGGCGGAAAATCAACGCTTCTTCGCTGTGCTACGTTGCTTGAAACCGTGGACGGCGGCATAATAACGTATATGGGCGACGACGTCACCTATTACAACGCGAAGGGTAAGCTTTGTTACAGTAAGGACCTCAAAAAATTCAAGCGGGTTTTCGGGCTCGTATTTCAGAATTTTAACCTGTTTCCGCATTTCAGCGTGCTTAAAAACGTGATGGACGCGCCTGTGTCGGTGCTCGGACGGGATAAAAAAGAAGTAAGGGAAGAGTGCCTTGCGCTTCTTAATAAAATGGGACTCGGCGATAAGGCAAAAGCATATCCGTGCGAGCTTTCGGGCGGTCAGCAGCAGCGCGTCTCGATAGTCAGGGCGCTTGCAATGAAGCCGGATATACTGTTTTTTGACGAGCCGACGAGCGCTCTTGACCCGGAGCTTACCGGCGAAGTGTTGAAAGTTATAAAAAGTCTTGCGGAAGAAAAAATGACAATGGTGATAGTAACGCATGAGATGGCGTTTGCAAGGGCTGTTTCAGACCGGGTTATTTTTATCGACAACGGTATAATCGTGGAAGAGGGAACGCCGGACGACATCTTCGGCAACACTAAAAACGAAAGGACAAGACAGTTCTTACAGAACTATAACAACTGATGAATATTGAGTATTATCTCGCCGACCCCGCCGGTAATATAACCGCGCTGGTGACGTCACCTGTTTTGCACGGCGATTATAAAACCGTTGCGAAAGTGATAATGGAAAGGCAAAAAAGCGTAGAGCAGGTCGGCTTTGTTACTTTCAGCGAAAAAGCGGTACATCTTAATATGTCCGGCGATGAGTTTTGCGGCAACGCCGCTATGTCCGCCGCCGCGCTTTACGGCGCTTTAAGCGGAAAAAGCGGCAGATTTCAAACCGGTGTTTACGTTTTCGGAACGGCAAATCCGGTGAAGACCGCGGTCACCGTAAAAGAGGGTTATTTTGCCTGCGAGTGTGAAATCGAAAAGCCGAAGTCATTAAGCGAGGTCACATTTTGCGCACAGGGAGGGCAATACCGTTTCCCGATAGTGCATTTTGAGGGAATATCTCATATTGTGGCGGACAGTTCGCTTTCGGAGAACGCCGCCGCGGGCGCCATAAAGGATATTGCCGGAAAACTCGGCGTAAAGGCCCTCGGTATAATGATTTTAAGCGGAGATAAAACCCGCATGAAGCCCATAGTGTACGTGCCCGGAGTTGATACGCTCTTTTACGAAAACTCATGCGCCAGCGGCACCTGTGCCGCGGCGGCGGTGCTGTGCCGCGCCGGCGAAAAAATAACGTTAAAGCAACCCGGCGGAGAAATATCCGCCGAAAACGCGGATAATATACGGCTTTTTTCAAAAGTAAAAATCAGTAAACTCTGTTCGGAGGAATTATAATATGCAAAACAAGACGGTTTCAAAAAAAGATATTGATAATCTTTACGAGGTGATAATCAAACTCACCTCAAAAAAGGAATGCCGCGAACTCTTTGAAGATTTATGCACCGATAAGGAAATAGAGCAGATGTCTCAGCGCATAAAAGCGGCAAAGCTGCTTATGGAAGGCAACACCTACAACCAGGTGATAAAGCAGACCGCGATCTCTTCCGCGACGCTTTGCAGGGTATCCCGGTGCGTTCAATATGGCAAAGGTTACAGAAATTTCGTCGATTAATGTCTAAAACTGTCAAATCGCATAAAAATGCTTGACATTTTTGGAAAAACAATGTATCATTAGTATAATTATTTTTACAAAATCGGCTTTGGTGTTTTTTTATGGAAAAGAAATCGGTTGCCGGGAAGGAAGTTTTTTCGGACGAACAGCTGGTATCCCTGATAAAATCCGGTGAAAACGAAAGTATCGGTATCCTTTTGGGGCGCTATGCTCCGTACATAGAAAGCGCGGTTTCCGGATATAAAAAATACTGCGACCCGGATGATTTGGTTTCCGAGGGCGAGCTGGCTCTTTTTCTGGCGATTTATACGTTTGATGAAACCAGGGCGTCTTTTAAGACCTATGCCGTTTCCTGCATAAAAAAATCCGTTATGTCGCGCAGTCGCTATTTGCAGGCGAAGAGCCGAATTCCGCGAAATATGATTTCTCCGTTGGAGGAGGAAACGCTCGGATACGCGGATGACTGCGACCCGGAAAACCTGATTATAGTAAAAGAAAACTTTGATTCGCTTATGGCGAGCATGAGAAGCGTCCTTTCAAAATATGAGTATTCCGTTATCTGCGATTTCGCCGAGGGTCTCAGTTATAAGGAAATAGCCGCGAAGCGCGGCAAAAGCGAAAAATCGGTCGACAATGCGCTCAAACGCATCAGAGAAAAGATAAAAAGGTAGTTTTCTGCCTTTATATATGCCCAAGTAGCTTAAATCAGAAAAGCGTTGTATTCAGAGATGTCGGTGCAATTCCGTCCGGGGCTACTAAAACAAGAGAGGTACAAAACATGTTTGAGGACAAGACTTTAGTCTGCAAAGATTGCGGAGAAGAGTTCGTTTTCACCGCCCGTGAACAGGAATTCTATGAATCCAAAGGCTTTGTAAACGAACCGCAGCGTTGTAAGCCCTGCCGTGACAAGAGAAAGAACGCGGCAAGAGGTCCGCGCGAAATGCACGAAGCAGTTTGCGCCGCATGCGGTGGCGTCGCTCGCGTTCCGTTCGCTCCCCGTGAGGATCGTCCGGTTTATTGCAGCGATTGTTTCGCAAAAATGAGAGAGGAACAGGCTCCCGCGGCCGAGGCGGCTCCCGCCGAAGCGGCAGAGGAAGCTGTTGAATCCGCCGAGGAAACCGAGGCTTAACAGTTTTTGCATTATGAGGCGCTCCGATTACGGGGCGCCTTGTTTTTTGATTCGTTTTATTTAATAAATTAAGCCGTAATTATTCATATTTTTGTAATAATATTATTGTAGAATAATGTCGCAACATAATAAGAGGTGAAGTATGGAAAACCGTAAAATCCTTATTGTAGACGATGATTCGAATATATGTGAATTACTCAGGATGTATCTTGAAAAGGACGGGTTTGACACGAGTATCGCGTATGACGGCGAGCAGGCGATAGAGCTTGTCGGCAGGTATAACCCCGATTTGATACTTCTTGATATCATGATGCCCCGGCTTGACGGATGGCAGGTATGCCGCGAGGTAAGGAAAAACAGCGAGATACCGATAATAATGCTCACGGCAAAGGGCGAGGTTTTTGATAAAATACTCGGTCTTGAGCTGGGCGCGGATGATTATATAAGCAAGCCGTTTGACGCGAAAGAGGTGCTTGCGCGTATTAAAGCGGTCCTCAGGCGCAGCAGTGAAAAATCAAAGAAAAACGCCGTAAAGGAAGTGCGCTTCGATAAGCTTATCATAAACCTTACCAATTACGAGCTGACGGTGGACGGCAAGCAGATAGATACCCCGCCGAAGGAGCTTGAACTTATTTTCCACCTTGCAAGCAATCCCAACCGCGTTTATACGCGGGACCAGCTTCTTGACGAGGTATGGGGCTTTGATTATTACGGCGATTCGCGTACCGTTGACGTTCATGTAAAAAGGCTGCGCGAAAAGCTTGAAAACGTATCCGATAAATGGTCGCTCAAAACGGTCTGGGGCGTAGGATACAAGTTTGAGGTCAAATAATGAAACGCAGACTGTTCTTAAAATACTATTTCGGTACCGCCGTTATTGTAATACTCAGTCTCGGTATAATGCTCGGTCTTCTGGCGATAAGCTTTAACAGGCACATGTCCGCCGAAAAGCACAGAGAGCTTCAAAAGGCGAGCGACTCGGTCGCAAGGTTCTGTTCCGACCCCGGAAACAGCATTGAGGGCGACCTGCGCAGGTCGGCGTATTTTGTTATGTCAAGCAATGTTCAGATGCTTGACTGCGAGATTTACGTTACCGATAAAAACGGTGCGGTCACCGTATGCTCCTGTAAAGAATGGGGCGAAAACGGCATCTGCGAGCATATAGGTACGTCTTTTGACGCGGACGTGCTTAAAAGCGCGGCGTCCGGCAAAGAAGAATTCTCAACCGTCGGCGTCTTCAAGGCGCCTCGCTATATCGCCGCAACGGCGATAAAATCCGGCGTAGAGACTACGGGATACGTTCTTTCCTCCGCTTCCTCAGAATCGATAAAGTCACTTTTTACCGATTCGCTTAAAATATACGCGCTTTGCGCGGTGGTACCGCTTGCTTTGATGTTCGCGGCGCTTTATATAATGACTTACAGAATGAGCAAACCGTTAAAGCTTATGTCCGAGGCGGCGCACGCGATGGCAAGAGGCGATTTTTCAAAGCGTATTCCGGTCACGAGCGACGATGAGATAGGCGAGCTTGCCGCCTCGTTCAATAAAATGACGAATTCGCTTGCCCGCCTTGAAGAGACCAGAAAGAACTTTGTCGCCAACGTATCGCACGAAATGCGAACGCCGATGACCACCATAGGCGGGTTTATAGACGGAATAATCGACGGAACGATAGAACCCGAAAAGCAGGATCATTACCTCAATATCGTTTCGCAGGAAGTAAAGCGCCTCTCGCGTATGATACAGTCAATGCTCAGCCTTTCGCGGCTCGAATCGAGTGAATTTGTGCTTAAAACCGCTGATTTTGATTTGCGCGAACAGATACTTGAAGTGGTCATAGGGCAGGAACAGCGAATAGAGGAAAAGAATATAGAAATAGCGGGGCTTGACGCGCTGCCTTCGGTGGTGGTGTGCGCCGATAAGGATTTGATTTACCAGGCGATATATAACCTTCTGGATAACGCCATTAAGTTTGTTGACGTCGGCGGAACCGTATCCTTTACGCTCGGCGTTGATTCGGCGGGCGCAAAATTCAGCATTACCAACAGCGGCGCGGGAATACCGCGCGCCGACCTGCCTTATATATTTGACAGATTTTATAAGCTTGATAAGTCCCGGGCGGCAAATAAAAACAGCATGGGACTCGGACTTTATATAGTAAAAACCATAATCAAACATCACGGCGGAACGGTAAGCGTATCAAGTAAAGAAAATGAATTTACTCGCTTTGAATTTGTTTTGCCGCTTGGAAAGTAGGTATAATAATGGATAATTTTGAAGAAAACACCGGCTTTAAGAATGAAGACGCGGCCGATACCGCTGCCGGCGAAAACGTCGTAGTACAGCCGACCGCCGAGGTGAACGCACAACATGACGCGCAGCCGGAAATAACGCGCGTCACACCCGAAGCACAGGTTGACATAAACCCGAACCCGGTATGGGCAGAAACTGAAACCGCGGCGAAAGAGAGCATACCTGCAAGTGAGCCCGCGTTTACCGCCCCCGCGGCGGACGCCGTAAATCAGGCGCCGCCCGTATCGCAAGGCGTACCGTATAACGCCGCGCCGGAGATGCGACCCGTCTTTAACAGGGTCGAATATTCGGAACAAAAGCCGATAAAGAATTATTCGCCGTTCAGCCGCGGACTTAAAATTTTTTGCGGACTGCTTGCGGCGGTTATACTTGTGACCGGCGGGCTTTACACAGGTTACTATTTCGGTAAAAATAAAAGCAGAAATCTCTTCCGTGACGATGTAAAAATGGACCTTGCCGCGAAACCGAAGGATACCGAAGGCATGACCGCCGCCGAGGTTTACGACACCGTCAATCCATCCATTGTCGGAGTGCGGGTCTATAATTCAAAGCGCGCGTTTGACGCTTCGGGCGTTATTTATACAAAGGACGGATACGTTATAACCAACGACCATATTTACTCATCTGTCGGCGCGCCGAAATTCAAAATCTATACCTACGACGGCAAGGAGTATGACGCGGTTTACGTCGCCGGCGACGTGGTAAGCGACCTCGCGGTGCTTAAAATCGAGAACGGCAAAGATTTCAGCGTGCCGGTGTTCGGCGATTCCTCCGCGCTTATCTGCGGTGAAAACGTATACGCGATAGGCAGACCGAGCGACGCTTCGGACCCGACCTCCATAACCTCGGGTACGGTATCGCTTCCGAAGAGAAGGGTGCAGTCCTCAAAAACCAATTATTCCTCCAGTCTTATTCAGACCGACAGCGCGATCAACCCCGGTTCCTCCGGAGGCGCGCTTGCCAATATGTACGGTCAGGTAGTCGGTATTACTACTTCCAAGCTTTCGGGCGACGATTATGACCTTATGTGCTTTTCGGTACCCACGGTTACGGTAAAGCGCGTGGTCGATCAGCTTATATCAAAGGGCAAGGTTACCGACAGGGCAAAGCTCGGCATAACCTATACCGAAATAAACTCGGTGAGTAAAACCGCCGGCAATTATGCCGATACAGGACTTCTGATAGTCTCCGTCAGCTCCGACAGCGACCTTTACGGCAAAGCCGATAAGGACGATATCATAACCCATGTTGAGGGCGTAAAAATCACAAAGGACGATATGATACTCGATATTATCGAGTCCCGCAAGGCGGGGGATACCGTCACGATAACGGTGCTGACCTCGTCCGGAGACGAAAAAGAGCTTACGGTAAAGCTCGGCGCCAACGTCGGCGAGTCAAGCTATAAGCAGAGCGA
Source organism: Clostridiaceae bacterium (assembly GCA_016287385.1). Classification (GTDB taxonomy): domain Bacteria; phylum Bacillota; class Clostridia; order Oscillospirales; family Acutalibacteraceae; genus UBA737. Next base: position 23,077 of record JAEEWM010000005.1, read on the forward strand.
GGCGCAGACCGAGAGCTCTTCTGACAGCAGTTCCTCATCCGATGACGGCAAAACCTTTGATTTCCCGTTCGGCGAATAAAATTTAATATCTTTTTCGGCTTGCGAGTGTCCGCGCGGACATTTGCAAGCCGTTTTTTTACATTTCTTTGCAAGACATTTTTTTGAATTTTCAGGGAAGAATTATTATTAAGAAAAAACAGAGGTGAAAAAATGCGATATGTTAAACTGATTTTCAGGATATTGTTTTTTACGGCGCTGCTGTTCTGCGTTACGGTGTTTACCGCTGTTATAGTTATGAACAAAACGGTCAGCCGCGAGTACAAAATAAACCGCGGCGACACCTTCAGAATCGAGTCATCCATACCGGTAACGGTGGATTTCAAAGGGGCGAAAGCCTCGATAGAGGATTACTGTAACGTAGGCGACGTATTTGACGTGGATTTGAAAATTCTCGGTGTAATACCGTTCAGTAAGGCGAGCGTCACGGTGGTGGATGAAACCTACGTTTCTGTGCTCGGTACGCCGTTCGGTATGAAAATATACACCGACGGTCTGCTTGTGATATCTACCGGCAGGGTCGAAACGAAATCCGGCGCGGTAAACCCCGCCGAAGACGCGGGCGTTAAGGTCGGCGATTATATAAAGAGCGTAAACGGCGAGCGGATAAACTGTAACGAGGACCTGGTGACCGCGGTCATAGAAAGCGGCGGCGAAACACTCAAACTCGAAATAACGCGGGAGGGTAAAGCGCGTGAAGTGTCGGTAACTCCCGCGCTTGATAAGGACGATAACCTCTACCGTATAGGAGTGTGGGTGCGCGACAGCTCCGCGGGCGTCGGAACGCTCACCTTTTACAGCCCGGTAAGCGACGTGGTGTGCGGACTCGGTCACGGTATATGCGACCGTGACACGGGCAAACTGCTCGTGCCCGAGCGCGGCGAGCTGGTCGGTGCGGAAATAATATCGGTCATAAAGGGCAACGCGGGTGAACCGGGCGAGCTTAAAGGCAGATTCACGGGGGAGAGAATATCCGATATGGCTCTTAATTCGGATAACGGCGTTTACGGTAATCCTTATGAACCGCTTGATACCTCGAAGCTCACGAAAGTCGCGTATAAACAGGATATCAAAAACGGCGACGCGCAGATACTTTGTACCGTTTCGGGCGGTAAGCCGAAGCTTTACTCCTGCCGCGTTCAGAAGCGCGCGGGCGCTTACGATTATGAAACGCAAAACATGATAGTCACCGTGACCGATAAGGAGCTTATCGCCGCCACGGGCGGAATAATACAGGGTATGTCGGGCAGTCCGGTACTTCAAAACGGCGAGCTTATAGGCGCCGTGACCCACGTTTTTGTCGACGACCCCAAAAGGGGCTACGCCGTCTTTGCCGAAAATATGCTCGACACCGCGGCGGGCGTCGCGAAAAGACGCCTTAAAAAGGCGTCCTGAGCGTGTCGAAAAAGTCGACACGCTCTCGGACGGGAATTCCGTTCGCCGAAAATTGAAAATTTTCGGACTGCACTCCACTCCCGCCAATACCACCCACGCCCCTTGAAAATCGCCTTTTCGTGTTTTTTGCTTATCAGAAGCAATTATTCAAGGAACGGAAATGATTTGTTTTTTCGTTTACCGCAATCATGAAAATGCGATTTTCGCCTATAAGGTGTTTTTCCGCCGCGCATGTCACCGGAAAAACAAAATGCGCAGCTCACGCCGCGCGGATCTCAACAACAGGTTTTCAGGCATACTGAAGACGCCTTAAAAAGGCGTCTTAAACGTGCGCCCGGATTTTTGCGAAATACAGCTTTTTGCCCTTTACAAACACGGCGTTTCGTGGTATATTTCATTTGAGAAATTTCGGAGGGCGATTCTATGAAATTTAATGTAAACAGTTCCGGGTACGATTGTACAAAGAAATATACCGGCGGTTTTGACGCCGGCGCAAACCGGCGCAGAGAGGCGATACTCGCCTCAAAAAACACGGAGGAAATATACGATATAAAGGGTAAAAAGTATTATATCAGCCGCGATATGCAGCTTACCGATATACCCGAAAATCTTTTGCCGGGCGACGCGGTGCTTTTTGAGCGCGGCGGACTCTGGCGCGTCGGCGACCGCGAAAAGTTTTTTGTGCCCGAGGGCGTTATTTTCGGCGCTTACGGCGAAGGCGACAAGCCGAAGTTTTACGGCTCTTATCATAATTACGCGGATAAGAAATTCTGGGAAAAGGAAGCGGAGAATATTTGGCGCGTTCAGCTTTACGGCAGAAACGTCGGTTGTATCGCCTTTAATGAAACCGCGCTTATGGGCGTAAAAAAATGGCATTTTGAAGACCTTAAAGAAAACTACGATTTTTACTATAACGGCGAATCGGAGCAAGTGTGGCTTTACTATGAGGGCGAGCCGTGGAGCGATTTTTACGATATCGAAATATGCCAGCGCGGCAGCGTTTTACAGCTTTTGGATAACGCCACGGCGGATAACCTTTTTGTAGGTTACACCGGCTCGCACGCAATAGTCGCCGGCTACCAGAGAGACGGCGTAACGGTAACAAACTGCGAGGTCGCTTACGTCGGCGGAGCAATGCAGTTCGGCGAGACCCGCTTCGGCAACGGTATAGAGCTTCAACTCGGCGCGACTAACGCGAAGCTTTGCTCCAATTACGTCCACCAGTGCTATGACGCGGGGATCACATTCCAGAGCTGGTCAAGCGCGAAGCTCGATTCGCATTATCACAATATTGATATCTCGGATAACCTTATCGAGTTTTGCACCTACGGCATAGAATACTTCACCACCGAGTTTGAAAGAAACGGGCTTTACAGCGATTATAAGGACATAGCGATAAAGAATAACATTATACGCTTTTCGGGTTACGAGTGGTCGTATAATCAGCGCCCCGATAAATGGATGATATCCCATATCCGCGGGGGACAGTGGGCGTGGGTCAAAGACTGCAGCGGCTTCGAGATATCCGGCAACGTTTTCGATTGCTCCCGCGCCTCGATAATATTCTGGTGGTGGCACGATGAGGAGAAAAACTATATCCGCCCCGAAGCGCACCCCGGTCTTACGGTAAGGAACAACACCTACTATCAGGGGATAACCGCCGATAAGCGCTGTATGAATTATCATATCAATAAGCCGGTGTACGCCGAAGACGAGGCAGGGCTTAAAGCCGCCGTCGCGCTCTTCGATAAAGACCCGGCAAAAGTCGTCTGGCTCGGGTAGATACATATTAAATCGGAGCGGAATATAAAGCGGGCGGATGATATCCGCCCCTACGTTTTGCGTATCAATTAAATTGATGTTTTGTAGGGGCGATTCACGAATCGCCCGTAAGACATATATCAGACGCATTATACGGACAGCCGGGGACGTCTGTCCCTACGAAATGTAAATTAAATTGATACGCCGTAGGGGTCGATGCCCACATCGACCCGGTTTTTCCGTTTCGGGATGTGTCAATACGTTTTAATCGTGGGGTCGGGCGCGTTGTGCCTGACGCATGAAACTCCAACCTGGTTTTGATATCTTGATATCATGATATCAAGATATCAAAATTCGCGCCGCATATCCGTTTCGACGCCGCTTTACAAAATATTCATTGATATTTTGAATTTTTAATGTTATTATATAATAAAATGAATTGTACGAAAGGAGGCAGCGTTTTGCCTGAGGAAAACCTTTTATCATATAAATGTCCCGCGTGCGGGTCGCCGCTTAGGTACAATCCTGACGGCAAGCTGGTTTGTGACTCATGCTCAAACGAATTTGAGGTTGACGCCGTAAAAAAATTCAATGAGGAGGGCGCCGGCGAGCAGGGCTTTGACTGGGGCGATTACAAAGAAAAGTTTGAGGCGGGGAGTGAAAAACTCGAAAACACCCGCGTTTACGTTTGCCGTTTCTGCGGCGCGGCTATCGAGACCGACGGAACCACCGCCGCAACGCACTGCCCTTATTGCGACAACGAGGTAATTATGAGCGATCAGCTCTCCGGCTCGATAAAACCGAACGCCGTAATACCGTTTTCGGTCGATAAAAAGGCGGCGATAGCGGCGATAAAGAATCATTTTAAGGGCAAGAAATTACTTCCGAAAGATTTTTACGAGGAGCACCGGCTCGGCAAAATTCAGGGAATATACGTGCCGTTCTGGCTCTTTGATTCGGGGATCGACGGCAACACCAACATAAACGCCGAAAACCGCCGCTTCTATTCCGATTCGGATTATGACTACACCGAAACCAAGCACTATCTGGTGGCTCTTGACGGGTCTATGCAGTTTGAACGCATCCCGGTTGACGGCAGCGAAAAAATGGATAACGACCTTATGGACGCGCTCGAACCGTTTGACTATTCCGGGCTTAAAAAATTTGACCCGGCGTATCTTTCCGGCTTTTTGGCGGACAGGTTTGACGATGACCCCGACGAAAGTCTGCCGCGAGCGTCGTCGCGTATGGCCAACAGCGCGGAGGATATATTCCTTGAATGCGCTTCGGAATTTGATACCGCCTCCATAAAGAACTCCAATTATCATCTTGTAGACCCGGCGGTCAAATACGTGCTTTTGCCGGTTTACCTTCTCAATATGCAGTACAAAGAGAAAAATTACCGGTTTGCGGTAAACGGACAGACGGGCAAGGTCGTCGGCGAGCTGCCGATAAGCAAGCTCAAATCGTTCTTGCAGTTCTGTCTTTTCGGTATACCGGCGGCGGCGATAGTATCCACCATCGCGTATTTTATTATTAAGTGAGGTGGCGGTATGAAAAAAGTATTAAGCATTTTATTTGCCGCGTTTTTGATTTTTGCCGTTTCTCTGCCGGTACTTGCCGATGATTACAAGGATGACGTTTACCGCTTTAACGATTTCACCGGAACTTTCAGCGATAACGACGCAAAACGCCTCAACGCCGCCGTTGATGAAATGATACCGGGGCTTAAAACCGATTTGCCGGTTTACGTTTTTGACAGTCTCGGTGAAGAGAGCTTTGATGAAAAAGCAAACTATTTTTACGAGCACAACGGCTTCGGCTACGGCGACGATAAAAGCGGTATACTGCTGGCAATTTGCTTAGGCGACAAACCGACTTTTAACCTATACCGTTTCGGTACGGCGAAAACGCTTATTGACGATAAGGAAGAACAGGCGATAGGCGACGCGTTCGTTTCCGATTTTGCTTCCGTTTCATATTATACGGTAATTGACAGGTATCTCGGCAACGTATCATTCGCTGTAAAAGGCAACTTTACCGCGGCGGACGCGGACAGTACGAAGGACGCCGAAAAAGATACCGCTGCCTCGGGTGAAGAGAACGCCGGGGATTTACCGACGGTCGTAGATAACGCGGATGTACTTACCGAAGACGAAGAGGAAGAGCTTTCCTCGCGTATCGAGGAAATCAGGGATAAATACGACGTCAATTACGTTATCCTGACCGGCGACGATAACGAAGGTCTTTCGGCTGACGGTTACGCTTTCGAGTTTTTGAAGGAGAACGGATACGACAGCAACGGTCAGAGCGCGGTGGTCTTTTATATCTGCTTCGAGCCTGGAAACAGGTGCTGGCGTACCGCCACAAGAAATTCCGTATATAAAAAGTTTACCGAAGACGTAATAAACGATATCGACGATCACATAGAGCCGGATATGAAGGCGGGCGATTACTTTGACGCGTGCCTTACACACGCCAAATATGTAAAGAATATAGTTTCGGGCAAATACCGCAAGCCGGTTGACCGGACTCCCGTTATTATAAGCTTGCTGGTGGGCGCCTTTGTGGGGCTGATAGTCGGACTGATGCGCCTTGCAAGCTGTAAAAAGGCGATGAGGGTCGTAGCGCCGGTCGACGCGCACGAGTATCTCGTAAAGGACAGCTTTAATCTGCGCGACAAGCAGGTATACTACCTCTATACCACGGTGACTAAAACCGCCAAACCCAAGTCAAGCAGTTCTTCCGGCGGATCGTCGTATTCAAGCAGTTCTTCGGGCGGCGGAAGCTCATCCGGAGGCAGAAGCTTTTAAGTAAAAAACAATTTTTGTTAATATAATTTTTATGGAGGAATAATTATGGGACTTATTAAAGCAGGCATTGGCGCGCTCGGAGGCACTCTTGCCGATCAGTGGAAAGAATTTTTCTACTGCGATTCCCTCGACGCCGACGTAATGGTGGTTAAAGGGCAGAAGCGTATCTCTTCGCGTTCGTCCAATACAAAGGCAAACGACAACATCATTTCAAACGGCTCCGGCATTGCCGTTGCCGACGGTCAGTGTATGATAATCGTCGAGCAGGGCAAGGTCGTTGAGGTTTGCGCGGAACCCGGACAGTTCACCTACGATACCTCTACCGAGCCGAGTATTTTTACCGGCAAGCTTTCCACAAGCATTAAGGAATCGTTCAAGACCATAGGTAAGCGTTTTACCTACGGCGGCGATACCGGTAAGGATCAGCGCGTTTATTATTTCAATACCAAGGAGCTTATCGATAACAAATTCGGTACGCCTAATCCGATACCGTTCCGCGTTGTAGATAAAAACATAAATCTCGATATCGACGTATCGGTACGCGCTTCCGGCGTTTATTCTTATAAAATAGCCGACCCGCTGCTGTTTTACGCAAACGTTTGCGGCAACGTTGAGGAAGAGTATTTAAGAGAAAACATCGATACTCAGCTTAAAACCGAATTTGTAAGCGCGCTTCAGCCGGCGTTCGGCAAGCTTTCTGCTCTGGGACTTCGTCCTAACGAGATAGTCACACACAATACCGAGCTTGAAAGCGCCATGAACGAAGCGCTCTCATCCAAATGGCGCGAGCTTCGCGGTCTTGAAGTCGTTACGGTAGCTCTCGGCAGCGTTACGCTTCCCGAAGAGGATCAGGAGCTTATCAAGAATGCTCAGCGCGCGGCTATACTCCGCGACCCGACCATGGCGGCGGCAACTCTTACCGGCGCTACCGCGGACGCGATGCGTACGGCGGCGGGCAACCAGAACGGAGCTATGGCAGGCTTTATGGGTATGGGCATGGCAATGAACGCGGCAGGCACCATGGGTACGCAGAACCTCTACGCCATGGGCGCTCAGCAAAACGCGCAGAACGCGCAAAACGCTCCGGCGGCAGGCGCTGTCGCGGGCGGCTGGGTATGCGAGTGCGGTGCTCAGAATACCGGCAATTTCTGCACCAACTGCGGCAAGCAGAAGGCGACAGGCTGGGTATGCGAGTGCGGCGCGCAGAACACCGGCAATTTCTGCACCAACTGCGGTAAGGCGAAGCCGTAATCTAAAAGGAGAAAGTAATGGGACTTTTTGATTCTATAAAGCGTCAGGCGGAAAGCCTTTTGAGAAACGAGGTCGCGCCGGCGGCAAAAACCGCCTTAAACAACGCGGGGCAGAAGGCGGCGAACGCTCCGTCTTCCGCAAAAACAACGGTGATAACCCTTTCATCCCTGCCTCAAAACGCCGATGAAATGCGCGCAATGCCGGAGTTTACCCTGGGTGACCCGTTTACGGTGCTCGCTTTCAGCGTGGCTGCGATGAACCGCTATCCCACCGACCGCGAGGCGTGCAGGGAAATGCTTAACGTTCTCAAAGGACCCGAGCCGCTTACTCAGCGTGAGCTGCAATTCATAAACGACAGGTTTATGGACGGCAGAGATTACGTTGCGCGTTCATACTTCGGCGGCACTTCGCCGGAAAATGATTATACCCCGTCGCAGCCGTACACGGTTAAGATAACCGAACAGTTCAACAGCCGCGAAAACGAGGGTTATATAAAGCTGTTTCTGACTTCTTCGGGGGCTGACAGCATAAGACCTGTTACGCTCAGAAACAAAGCGTCCACCGGCGAGTGGTTCTTATGGGAGTTCGACGGTATGCTTTCAAGCATACGCATTCCGAAATCCGCCGACAAATGGGCATAATCGCTTAAAATACCGCGCCCGGCTTTATGCCGGGCGCGGTATTTCATATCGGGTTTATTTTGATTTTTCTCTTATGTAATAGAAAATATACTGCTGAGCGATACCCGCCGCGCCTTTCGCGCAGGCGGGTATTTCACCGCCGAAATAATCGCTTAACGCTCTTTTTATCCAAACGTCCTTCGGAAACGCCTCTATATGACCGCAGCCGTAAAGCAGCGCGCAGTCGGCAACCTTAGGACCGACGCCCTTGATTTTAAGCAGTATTTCGCGTGCTTCGTCATAACCTAGTTTGCAAAGAGAGTTTAGGTCTATTTCACCGCCTGCCACCCTGCGCGCCGCGTCGATAATATACTTTGCGCGAAAGCCGCTTCTTATGGGCGCGAGGTCATCCGGCGTCAGTCGGGCGAGGACTTCGGCTTCCGGGAAAGCATACGCTTTTTCCTTTTTCTCGCCGAAGTTTTCGCAAAGCCGTTCTATTATTCCCTTTATGCGCGGAATGTTGTTGTTCTGCGAAATTATAAACGAGCAAAGAGCCTCGAACGGCTCCTGCCGCAGTATTCTTATGCCGCTTGAAGCGTTGGCGGCGGCGAAAAGGGTTTTATCGGCGGAGAACTGCTTTATGACCGCGGCGTAATCGCGGCCCAAATCAAAATAATCAAACCAGAATTCTTCAAAATCACGCTTTGAAGCGCCCGATATCACTATATCGCCGTTCTGTTCTTTAAGCTCGATATATTTGCCGCCGGCTATTCCCGACCATACGCCGTCGCCGCCCGCTTTCCAGCGAAAAGCCTGACCGCAGTCAAGCGTTTGAGCAAGGCTGAAGTTTTTTGCGTTCTTTATATAAACTTTGTCTTTTTCAAAGAAAACGTCATTCATTTCAAGCACCCCGTATCGTATTTATTATACAGTTTTTATTTTTCCATTACAAGACAAATTTCGCCGCCCCGTTCCCGGATTTGACAAAAAATGTATACCGTTTTTCATTTTTCGAGTTCACATAAAACTGTAAAATGCAACCTGTGTTAAGAAAAAAAGTGCCGATATTCCGCACTTTTTCAACTTTTCCACCGAGTTATCCACATTTTTATGTAAACTTTGAAAACCGGAATAAAGCCAATAAAAATTGCCAAAAATACACTATATAATATTTGAAAGGCGGAATTGGTTTGGTGAAAGGTGTAAATAAGACGGTTATCGAGGTCAACAACACGGGAAGTAAGGTTTTTGACAGAATAGTCTTTTACGTTACCGCGCAGTACGGTAATCTTTCGGCAAAAGAGCTGATGAAAGCTACCGAAAGCTTTACGTTTCAGTTTGATAAACGCTCCGGGCGCGGATATAAAAAACTGCGCCGCAGAATGGTAAGAAAAAGAGTAGTGCGGGCGGCGCTGATATCGGCGGTATCGGTTTTGGTGCTCGCGGCGGCGTTCTTTTTATTCAGAAAAATAATATAATCATATTTCTTGCATTTGACCGGGGTTTATTGTATAATAGCCTCGGTGATTTTATGAAAAAGAACATATCGCTTGCACTTAAGCTGTTTTTGTTTCTGCTTTTTTCCGAATTTGCCGCGTTGATGGTAACGATTTCGTTTTCCGTTATTTTTCAGAAGGTAAGCCCGGTGGCATATACCTTTTCACAGGCTTTTTCCCTTGTTATTCTTGTTGTTTCGGTATGGCAGTGCACCTATATGCCGGGGTTTAAGGACAGCAACATGGTAAGAACCGGTCACATGCAGGAGGATATATGGCGCGGCTTTAAGATCGGTGCTCTTTCGCAGATACCGTTTGTTCTTTTCTTTGCGGCGGCGGTGATTTTCAACTTTAATTATTCGGTTTATATTGTCGTCAACAGCGTATACTGGTCGTTTTTGACAATGTTTTCCGGTTCCGACGGTACCGCGGAGGTATGTATGCGTGATTTAGGCGCAATAAAGCTTATCTGTATCGCGCTTTTCACGGTGATAGTACCTGCGATAGCGGGCGGAGTGTACATTATGGGTTATAAGGGGATAGATCTCCACACAAAGCTATTCTACAAGAAGAGGGAGAAATAATATATGGCTGGCTTTTTCGGTCTTTTTAATTACGAAAAGGAAGGACCCGGTATTGATAAGGACGCGCCGAAGAAAAAAACCTTCGTTGTGTTTTTTGAAATGTTCAAAATAAACTTTTGGAAGTTTATCCCGATAAATCTCGTTTTTTTGCTTTTGAACGTGCCGCTTTTAACCGGCGGTCTTGCAAACGCGGGTATCACGCATGTTGTAAGGAACACGGCGAGGGATAAGCATTCCTTCGGTATGAGCGATTTTTTCGAGACAATAAAGAAAAACTGGAAGCAGTCGCTTATAGCCGGCATAATCAATATTGTAATACTGTTTCTTGCGACCTCCGCGGCGTGGTTCTATTTTAAGGAGTACAGCGCAACGGGTCGGATCATATGGCTTGTCGGTTTAAGCGTTACGCTTTCGCTTCTTATGATATTTACCTTTGCTAAGTTTTATATCTGGACTATGCTTATCACCTTTAACCTGCCGCTTTCCGCAATATATAAAAACGGCTTCAGGTTTGCGTTTATAAATCTTTTCCGTAATATTCTGGTCGGTCTGCTTTTGCTTGTCACCTATGCGATTTACGGCGTTCTTATCTGGTTTTTGCCCGGACCGCTCAGACTTATTGTGATACTTCTCGCCGTATGTACTCTGCCGGCTTACAGATATCTTATGATACAGTTTGCGGCTTTCCCGGCTATAAAGAAGTATATGATAGACCCGTATTACGAGGAGCACCCGGATATGGATATTGAAAAACGCAGGAATTTAGGACTTTTAGACGAATGAGATCATCCGGCAGGATCACCCTGCCGGATATTGCTGTTAAAAGCCCGTTTTCAACTATTTGCGCAGCGTGAGCTGCGCATTTTGTTTTTCCGGTGACATGTGCGGCGGAAAAACACCTTATGAGCGAAAACTGCCTTTTTATGATTACGGTAAACAGAAAAACGGAATAATCTATGCTTCTTTAATAATTGCTTCTGATAAGCAAAAAATACGAAAAGGCAGTTTTCAAGGGGCGTGGGTGGTATTGGCGGGAGTGGAGTGCAGTCCGAAAATTTTCATAATTTTCGGCGAACGGAATTCCCGTCCAAGAGCGTGGCGGCATTTTCGACACGCGCATCCGGCAGGATCACCCTGCCGGATATTTCTATACCCCTTTGTCATAAAATTATGACGGAGGGGTTTTTATGATATGCAGAATTGACGAAATGAAGGATAAACAGGTCGTCTGTGTAAACGACGGCTGCGTTCTCGGTTACGTTTCGGATATTGAGCTTGATACCGAAAAAGGCGTGCTGACCTCTGTTGTTATCTACGGCAGACTTCGGTTTTTCGGTCTTCTCGGCAGGGACGAGGATATTGTTATACCGTTTGAGGATATTAAGGTCATCGGGGAGGAGACCGTGCTCGTTTCAACACAATGCGGCGCCGGTTTTGCCGGAACCGGGACTAAGAGGCGCTTTACTACCTTGTAATTTTGTACAAAGTACACAAAAATTAAAACAAATTATCTCTGTTCGTTTCGAAAAATAAACAAAAAACGGTTGAAAACAGAGCATAACGGTGATATAATAATTAAGATAATATACAAGCTTGAAAGGAATTGAAAAATGAGCGATTATTTTATCGGCTTTGACCGTTCGGTCAGAAATGACGCATATGAGCACCTCGGCTCGTTTCTTTCGGATGACCGCGCGGTTTTTCGCGTCTGGGCGCCGTGCGCGGAAGCGGTCAGCGTCGTCGGCGATTTCAACGGCTGGAACGAAAACGCCAACTTTATGAGCAAAACTCATTGCGGCGTCTGGGAAACCGAGATTTCCGGGCTTAAGGAGTATGACGTCTACAAGTATGCTATACGTGCGCCCGGCGGTAAAGTAACGCTTAAAAGCGACCCTTACGCGCGCCATTTTGAGACTTCGCCCGCGAACGCCTCAAAGCTTTATGCTTCGCACGCTTTCGTGTGGACTGACGGCGAGTGGCGCGAAAACACCGCAAACGGTAATATATATGAGTCGCCCGTAAATATATACGAGGTGCACCTCGGCTCGTGGCAGCGTTTCGACGACGGCAACACCTACGATTACGTCACCGCCGCTAAAAAGCTTTCGGCTTACGTCAAAAAAATGGGATATACGCACGTTGAGCTGATGCCCGTGACCGAGCATCCGTTCGAGGGCTCGTGGGGCTATCAGGTGACCGGGTATTTTGCGCCCACTTCGCGCTACGGTACGCCCGATGATTTCAAAAGGTTTGTGGATATAATGCATAACAGCGGTATCGGCGTTATTCTTGACTGGGTACCGGCGCATATGCCTAAGGATGAGTTCGGACTTTACCGGTTTGACGGTACGCCCTGCTATGAATATTCCGACCCGCGTAAGGGTGAGCATAAGGAGTGGGGGACGGCGGTTTTCGATTACGGCAAACCGCAGGTCATGAGCTTTCTTATTTCCAGCGCCTGCTTCTGGCTTAAAGAGTTTCATATTGACGGACTCCGCGTCGACGCGGTCGCCTCAATGCTTTATCTCGATTACGGCAGAAAAGACGGCGAATGGATACCCAATTCCTACGGCGGCAGGGAAAATCTCGACGCGGTGGAACTGCTCCGGCAGATAAACCGCGCCGCTTTCGGCGTAAACCCGAATGTTCTTATGATAGCCGAAGAGTCTACCGCGTGGCCGCTCGTTACCAAGCCGGCGGAGGACGGCGGACTCGGCTTTAACTTCAAATGGAATATGGGCTGGATGAACGATATGCTCCGCTATATGTCGCTTGACCCGCTTTTCAGGAAGGACAACCACGACTGCCTGACCTTCTCGTTTTTCTATGCCTTTTCGGAAAACTTCATTCTCCCCATATCGCACGATGAGGTAGTGCACGGCAAGTGCTCGATGATAAACAAAATGCCGGGCGGTTATGAGGATAAGTTTTCAAATCTGAAAGCGTTTTACGCATATATGATGGGTCATCCCGGCAAAAAGCTTCTCTTTATGGGTCAGGAGTACGCGCAGTTTATCGAATGGCGGTACGATGAGCCGCTTGAATGGTTTATGCTCGACTATCCGGCGCATAAGAATATGCAGAATTTTGTAAAGGATCTTAATAAATTTTACAAAAAGAACAGTCCGCTTTGGGAAATAGACTGTTCGTGGGGCGGCTTCAAGTGGATATCCAACGATGATAACGCGCAGAGCATAATTTCGTTTTTGCGCACCGATAAATCGGGCAAACAGATGCTTTGCGTCTGCAATTTCGTGCCGGTCGCGCGTGAGAATTACCGTATAGGCGCGCCGGTATCCGGCGTCTACAAGCCGGTCTTCTGCAGCGACGACGCGAAATACGGCGGCAATACCGCGCAGCTGCCGGATGTTTTGAGTGAAAATGTACCCATGCACGGCTTTGAAAATTCAATATCAGTCGATCTGCCGGCAATGTCGGTAACGTTTTATAAGTTTACGAAGACAAAAAAGAAAGAAGCGAAATAAAAATGAAAGTTTCAAGAATTCATCTTAAAGATTTTTATCCGTTTTTGGGTGAGGAGGGAAGAGATCCTTTTGTTGATTTATATCTTCCTTATAACCTGGCGGAAATGGGGAGGCAGGATCAAAAGCGGGCGGCAATGGTGGTATGCCCGGGCGGCGGCTACTGGATATGCAGTGAGCGGGAAGCCGAACCGATAGCTCTTAAATTTCTTGATATGGGGTTAAACGTTTTCGTGCTGAATTACAGCGCGGCGCATTGCAGATATCCCTCTCAACTTATCGAGGTGGCGGCGCTTTTTGATTATATAAACAAAAACGCCGGTGAGTTTCATTGCGATACCGAAAAGATAGGCATTATCGGCTTTTCCGCCGGCGGTCATCTTGCGGCGCATTATTCAAACCTCTGGGACGATGAATTGCTCAAAAACCGCTTTGACGCGACCTATAAACCGGCGGCGAGCATTCTTTGCTATCCGGTTATTTCAACCAGAAATGCCCATAGGGGCAGTTTTGAGAATCTTTTAGGCCATTTCCCCGAGACCGAGGATGAAATAAACCGTTTCTCATGCGAAAAGCTCGTGGGTAAGCAAACGCCGCCGACCTTTTTGTTCCATACCTTTGAGGACCAGACCGTACCGGTTCAGAACAGTATTTATTACGCGGAAGCGCTTGCCGATAAAGGTATCCCGTTTGAGATGCATATATATCCTTACGGGTGGCACGGTATTTCCACTTCGGACTCCTTAACGCTGGATAGCAATAACGATAAACTGCCTTATATAAGCGACTGGGTAATTAAGGTAAAGCGCTGGTTGAACGTTTTATTTGACCTTAAACTCGGCGGAATATAAGCTGAAAAAATAGGAGATGTTTGTGTGATCAGGAAAAAATGTGTTGCTATGTTGCTGGCGGGAGGTCAGGGCAGCCGCCTTGGCGTACTGACCGCTAAAATAGCGAAGCCGGCAGTCCCCTACGGCGGGAAATACAGAATTATCGATTTTCCGCTTTCCAACTGCATTAACTCCGGAATAGACACCGTGGGTATACTCACGCAGTACAAACCGCTCGAGCTTAACGATTATGTCGGCTCGGGCAAGGCGTGGGACCTCGACCGTCTTTCCGGCGGCGTGCATATACTGCCGCCGTATCAGGGGCAGAAGGGAGGCGACTGGTACAAGGGAACCGCTAACGCAATTTACCAGAATATCGGTTTTATCGAGCGTTACGACCCTGAATACGTGCTTATCCTTTCGGGTGACCATATTTATAAAATGGATTATTCCAAAATGATAAATCAGCACGTTGAAACCGGCGCCGCCTGCACTATCGCGGTGCTCGAGGTCTCAAAGGAAGAGGCTTCGCGCTTCGGCATAATGAACACCAATCCGGACGGCAGCATTTACGAGTTTGAGGAAAAACCGGCAAATCCGAAAAGCAATCTCGCCTCGATGGGAATATACGTTTTCTCGTGGGATAAGCTTAAAAAGTATCTTACGGAAGACGAGGCGAACCGGGATTCTTCAAACGATTTCGGCAAAAACATTATTCCCGCAATGCTTAATAAGGGTGAAAGCCTGCGCGTATACCGCTTCGGCGATTACTGGAAAGACGTCGGCACGGTCGATTCGCTGTGGGAAGCGAATCTCGACCTATTAAATCCGCGTATAGACCTTAATCTTTCCGATCCGAACTGGCGCATTTATTCCCGCGCGGGCGAATTTCCGCCGCATTTTATATCCGATAAGGCAAAGGTGGAAAACTCGCTTATAACCGACGGCTGTGAGGTGTACGGCAACCTTGATTACTCAATACTGTTTGAGAACGTGACGGTCGAGGAGGGCGCTTCGGTTGAGTATTCGCTCGTAATGCCGGGCGCCGTAATCAAGAAGGGTGCGAAGGTGCGCTATTCGATTATCGCGGAAGACGCCGTGATAGGTGAAAACGCGGCGGTCGGCGCGCCGCCCGAAAGCGTTTCTCCCGAGCAGTTCGGCATATCGGTAGTCGGCGATAATCTCACCGTAGGCAAGAACGCGAAGATAGGACCGAAAACGGTGATAACCGAGAATGTGGAAGAGGGGGCGAGCATATGATAGCTACGGCAGTATCGGGCATCATTTTTGCCAATTCACGCGATGAGGCTATTGAAAAGATGACGAAGGTCCGCTCAATGGCGTCACTTCCGTTCGGCGGCAGATACCGCGTAATCGATTTTTGCCTTTCAAATCTCGTGAACGCCGGTATTACAAGCGTAGGCGTCATAACCAAATCGAATTACCGCTCGCTTATGGACCATATAGGCAGCGGCGCTTTCTGGGACCTCGACCGCAAGCGTGGCGGCGTCCATATTCTGCCGCCGTTTAACATTAGCGGCGCGAGGCGCTATCACGGCTATGTTGAGGCGCTTTACGGCGCTATGGATTTCCTCAACAGGTGCAATTCCGATTACGTTGTTTTGTGTGACGGCTGCGTAGTGGCAAACGTCGATATAGCGGCGGCGGTCGATTTTCATATTAAAAAGAACGCCGATATTACGGTGGTTTACAGAAGCGGCGTGCAGGTCAAAGACGTTAAGAATATGATGACGATGAAGCTTGACAGCGACGACCGCCTTGTTTCGGTCAATTTTCCGCGCAGCATCGCGGCTGACGACCTCGCAAGCCTCGGAATACTCGTTTTCCGCCGCGACCTGCTTATAGAGCTTGTAAATAACGCCTATGAAAACGGCGGCAGGAATATCGACGTCGATATAATAGCCGACCGCGTAGGCGATTTAAGAATATGCGGTTACGCGCATAACGGCTTTTCCGCCGTTATGACCGATATGAAGGCGTATACCGAGGCGAATATGCGCCTGCTCGATAAAGAAGTAAGAGCGGATCTCTTTAACCCGAAACGCAGGATAATGACCAAGAACCGCGACGATATGCCCACGCGCTACGGTACTAAAGCCGAAGTCAAAAACTCCTTTGTCGCGGACGGCTGTGTTATCGACGGTGAGGTTTCAAACAGTATCCTTTTCCGCGG
This sequence comes from Clostridiaceae bacterium, assembly GCA_016287385.1. Classification (GTDB taxonomy): domain Bacteria; phylum Bacillota; class Clostridia; order Oscillospirales; family Acutalibacteraceae; genus UBA737. The sequence goes on from JAEEWM010000005.1 coordinate 39,560, forward strand.
CGTCACGGTCAGAAGAGGCGCCAAGGTCGTCGATTCGATAATAATGCAGGACTGCGTTATAGGTGAAAACGCCATAGTCAGCGACGTGATACTGGATAAGAAAGTCGGCGTCAACAGCAACACGGTATTAAAGGGAACCGCGGACTGTGCGCTTTACGTGGAAAAGAATCAAAAGCTTTAGGAGAAAAGAGTATGAAAGTATTATTTGCCGCAAGCGAGGCATTGCCCTTTGCTATGTCAGGCGGACTTGCCGACGTGGCGGGCGCGCTCCCGAAGGCGCTCAGGCGACGGCTTATTGGATGCAGGGTAATAATGCCGCTTTACAGCACCATAAGCGAAGAGTTGAAATCGGGAATGAAGTTTTTATGTCACATAACCGTGCCGGTTTCGTGGCGGCGGCAGTATTGCGGCGTCTTTGAAGCACACGTTGACGGCGTCATATATTACCTTATCGATAATCAGTATTATTTTAAGCGCGACGGGCTTTACGGATATTATGACGACGCCGAGCGTTACGCCTTTTTCTCACGCGCCGTACTTGAAGTGATACCGTATATTGATTTTGTGCCGGATATTATTCACTGCAACGACTGGCAAACCGCCATGATACCGGTTTACCTCAATGAAATGTACAGGGCAAACCCGCTTTACGGCAATATAAAAACCGTATTTACGATACATAATATTCAGTATCAGGGCAAGTACGGTATGGAACTTTACGGTGATGTTTTAGGACTTCCCGAGGGCAGGGAGAGCATCGTTGAGTACGATTCCTGCGTAAATCTCATGAAGGGCGCCATACAGTGCGCGGATAAGGTTACCACCGTGTCGCCGACCTACGCAAACGAGATTCTGACGCCCTATTATTCGCACGGACTCGATGAGATTCTCAAAAAATTCACCTATAAACTGACCGGTATAGTAAACGGCATAGACGTTGACGTCTACAACCCGGAAACCGACGGCATGATATTCAAAAACTTCTCCGTCGATACGGTGGCTGATAAGGCGGAAAACAAAAAACAGCTTCAAAAGCAGATGAATCTGCCGCAAAGGGATGTGCCGCTTATCGGCATAGTCAGCCGCCTTGTCAAGCATAAGGGCTTCGACCTCGTAAAATGCGTCTTTGAAGAGCTGCTTAAAGCCGATATTCAGTTCGTTATTCTGGGTTCCGGTGAATGGGAGTTTGAGACGTTCTTTTATGATATGGCGGGCAAATATAAGGATAAAGTCGCATTGAAGCTCGGCTTTGACGCGACGCTCGCGCACCGTATTTATGCCGGCGCGGATATATTCCTTATGCCGAGCCTCAGCGAGCCGTGCGGACTTGCGCAAATGGTGGCGCTCCGTTACGGTACCGTGCCGATAGTCAGAAAAACGGGCGGGCTTAACGATACCATAACCGACAGCGGCGACGGCAAGGGCAACGGCTTTACATTTGCGGATTTCAACGCGCACGATATGCAAAACGCCGTTTGGCGCGCCGTGGGCGGATACGCTGACAAAAAGGGCTGGAACCTGCTTCGCACGCGCTGTATGAAGTGCGATAACAGCTGGGGCGCTTCCGCAAGGATGTATATAGGACTTTACAGAGAGCTTTGTCCTCCCAAAGCAAAATAAACCGTTTAACGCGGCGTTCACCCGGTGAACGCCGCGTATTGTTTTCACATAGACTGTAATAAAAGATTTTTATCGTGTTTAGAAATCAAAAAAACGGGTAAAAATATGGATAGAACAGTTCGGAGTGTGAAAGAAAATGAACATAAAACGCGGAGATATATATTATGCCGATTTAAGTCCGGTGGTAGGGTCCGAGCAGGGCGGGGTGCGCCCCGTGCTGATAGTGCAGAACGACGTCGGCAATAAATACAGTCCGACGGTAATAGCCGCCGCCATAACGAGTCAGCAGGATAAAAGCAGCCTGCCTACGCACATAAACTTAAGCGCAGCGGGCAGCGGACTGCAAAAGGACTCGATAGTTTTACTTGAACAGGTGCGAACGATTGATAAAACCCGCCTGCGAGAAAAAATGGGCGCGCTTGACAACAGGTCCATGAATATGGTGGACAAGGCGATTTCGGTAAGCTTCGGGCTTAATTAACCGCTTGACAATATGCTCGCGTTAAAGTAAAATAGACTGGTCGAAAGACCTGCCGCGGGTGTGGCGGAATTGGCAGACGCGCCAGACTTAGGATCTGGTGTCACCGACATGCAGGTTCGATCCCTGTCACCCGCACCATGAAAAAAGTCTCTTTTGTTTACCAAAAGAGACTTTTTTCAATGATATCCGTTCCTTATCGGAACGGATGATATACCTTCGGTATGATATCCATAAAGGATGATATATGCCTCCGGCATATGAAGGAACGGATATTATATCATATTGCGACGAAGGAGCAATATATCACGCCGCGCTTAAACGCGGTATATCATGCGGCGAAGCCGTATATCATTAAATGCATTATTCATTAAATCAAGCGTGTGGGGTTTTCTGCCGGACGAGATTCGCCCGCCGCAACGCGGCGGCACGCACGCGGGCTTTGCGACCGTTCGCTGAAAGGTCGCAATTTGCTCCGCAAACCGCCCTGTTCGAATCTCTGCCTTATAAGAAATATCCCCATACCGCAAAAGCGGTATGGGGATATTTGGTGACCCGGACGAGATTCGAACTCGTGTTACCGCCGTGAAAGGGCGGTGTCTTAGGCCTCTTGACCACCGGGCCGGTGGTGGCTGTAATTGGATTCGAACCAATGACACTCCGGGTATGAACCGAATGCTCTAGCCAACTGAGCTATACAGCCGTATAAATTGGGCGACCTACATATTATATAAGTTATTATCGTATTTGTCAAGGAAAAAATACAAAAAAGGCGGCGCATCGCGCCGCCTTACCGTTAAATATTATATTCCGCTCGAAATACCCTTTAATTCCGAATAAATGATGTTAAACCCGAAAGCCGAAGCTTCATTCGGCACGAAGAGCGTTTTTGCCTCGGTTATAAAATCATCGTCATCGTGCGGACTTACCGTTACCGAAGAATAAACCGTAAAACTGCCGTCCTCGTTTTCATCTATTCCTGTTATTCTATGGCTGTATGCCGTGTAACCCCTCGGGTTGATGTAGACGTATCCGTCTCTGTGCACGCTTGCATCCTCGCTTATATCGGTTATCTCAATGCCGTACATATCGTTTACAAAGCCGGTTACCACCGCTTCCGGCAGGTACTGCGAGTTGCTGTCCTCTCGCTTATCGAGTATGGCAAGCAGGGAATTCTGCGTTACCGTATCGGCGCACTCAAAATCCGAATTATAGCAGAAATTGCGGTTAAGCATATTGAGAAAACGCGCTTCCGACGGGTTTTGCGCGGGCTCGCTTTGCGGCGTTGCCACATTGGCGGAGGCGGGGGTGAACGCACAGGCGAGAAGCACTAAAACGCATACCGAGAGAGCCAGTATTACAAGACCTTTTTTCATATGCGACACCTCCCGGAATTTCTTTATCTTATTATACTTGTAAATCACGGAAAAGTAAGCAACAATTCAGTTACAAATAATTTCAATTTTGTTACATATTGAGGAAATTTTTGCAAAAATTTAACTATTGTGACAAATTAACAATTTTAATTATCATTTTGAAAAAAATCAGTTGTAATTGCATAAATATTATGGTATACTCGTATTATCGTGAAAAAAGCGTAACAACGCTTAAAATCATTAAAGGAGTGCTTTATTTTGAAAGTTTACGAACCGGACCAGATTAAAAACATTGCTTTTTTAGGTCACTCAAACGCAGGCAAGACCACTCTTGCCGATGCGATTATTTATTGCGGCGGTGAGGCGGACAGAATCGGCAAAACCGCGGACGGTACCGCGGTGCTTGATTTCGACCCGGAGGAGAAAAAACGGGGCTGCTCGGTTTCTACCTCGGTGTACTCTCTTGAAAACGGCGGTCAGAAGATAAATCTTATCGACGCGCCGGGACTTTTTGACTTTGCTTCCGGTATCAGCGAGGCGCTTACGGCGGCGGATACCGCGATAATTACCGTTTCCGGCAAGTCCGGTATTACGGTCGGCGCGAAGCAGTGCTACGACAAGGCGCGCGCCGCGAAGAAGGCGGTAGCCTTTTTTATCGGAAAGCTCGATTCCTCACACGCGCATTTTTACCGTGTGGTATCGTCGCTTGTGGCAAGCTACGGCGCGGTCATCTGCCCGGTTATTGTTCCTTACGTTGAGGAGGACGCCGTAAAATGTTACGTTAATCTTGTTGAAAATCAGGCGTACACCTTTAACGGTATAAAGCCGGTCAAGTGTGATATGCCGTCAAGCACTGATATTGACGGTATGCGCGATATGCTCCTCGAAGCGGTGGCTTCCGCTGATGAGGCGCTTATGGAAAAATACTTTGAGGGTGAAGCATTCACTCCCGAGGAAATCGCCGCCGGACTGCGCGCGGGCACCCGTTCGGGTGATATTTGCCCGGTATACTGCGGCGTTCAGCAGACGGGCGAGGGCATATCTTTCCTTATAGACGGTATTCTCAGCGTATTCCCGTCCGCCGCGGACGCCAACAAAGCGGAAGCGGAAAACAGCGCGCTGGTCTTCAAGACCATTGCCGACCCGTTCGTAGGTAAGCTTTCGTACTTCAAGGTCATCGGCGGCGAGGTCAAGGGCGATATGCGCCTTAAAAACAACCGTACCGGTGAGGAAGAGCGCATAGCCAAGGTTATGATACTCAAAGCCGGCAAGCAGGAAGACGCCGCCAGGATACCCTTCGGCGATATCGGATGCGTTTCCAAGCTTTCGGCAACCGTTACCGGCGATACGCTTTCCGCTTCGGGTAAAATCGAGGTTAAAGCGGTCGATTTCCCGAAACCGACCCTTAAAGCCGCCATTTACCCCATCAAGAAGGGCGACGAGGAAAAGATAAGCTCCGGTCTCGCCCGTATTTGTGAAGAGGATCCTTCGCTGGAGGTTTATACCGATCCCGAGACTCACGAGCAGATAATCGTTACTCTCGGCGACCAGCATACAGATATCGTGCTCAGCAAGCTGAAAGCCAAGTTCGGCTGCGAGGCGAAGCTTGAAGAGCCGAAGATAGCATACAGAGAAACCATTAAAAAAGCGGTCAAGGCGCAGGGCAGACATAAGAAACAGTCGGGCGGCCACGGTCAGTTCGGCGACGTCTGGATAGAGTTTGAACCGTGCGACAGCGACGAGCTCGTATTTGAAGAAAAGGTATTCGGCGGCGCCGTACCGAAAAACTTCTTCCCCGCGGTTGAAAAGGGACTGCGTGACAGCGCGCAGACGGGCGTGCTTGCCGGCTTCAAGATGGTGGGCATCAAGGCGACGCTGGTCGACGGCTCCTATCACCCGGTAGACTCTTCCGAAATGGCGTTTAAGACCGCCGCGTCCTTAGCTTTCAAAGAGGGCATCTCAAACGCCAATCCCGTACTGCTTGAACCGATATACACCCTGAACGTAGTCGTTCCCGATGAAATGCTCGGCGACGTTATCGGCGATATCAACAAGCGCCGCGGCAGAATAATCGGCATGGAGCCGGGCGAGAACAAATTGCAGAATGTTACAGCCGAGGTGCCGATAGCCGAAATGAGCGATTTTTCAACCGCCATGCGCGCTATATCTCAGGGTATGGCGACCTTTACGACGGAGTTCGCCCGCTATGAGGAAGTCCCCGCGGCGATAATGCAAAAGGTTATCGAAAAGGTTAAAAGTGAACAATAAATAACAAAAAAGATTCCGCGGAGAATTCCGCGGAATCTTTTTTTTGGCGTATTGTAAAATCATAAATCCGCCGTGCCGTCAGCGGTCGTTACGTTTATCCTCTTTGTAGGGTACATATCTGATTTTGCGGGCGCTTCGCGTTTTCTTTTTGCGGTTGAGGAGCAATATCCATACTATAAGAAGCAGGATAAGCCCGCAAACGACCACATATACGGTTTTCATGAATTTTGAAGTAAAGAAATTGGCGGTGGCGTCGATCGCGGCGAGTACCGTGCTTTTTTCGATATCGTCATGCGATACGAGATTTACTGTACCTATCACCTTGTTTGCGTAGATGATATCCGCCGTTCCGAGCACCTGACCCTTTGATATCGGCGCGTTAACGGTCTTGTTGTTAAGATGCGGCTCTATCCTTACCGTGGAATCGTCCGCGTCCTTCGGAAGCAGTGACTGAAAGCCGCTTTCAAGATACACCGTGGCAAATTCCGCTTTTGAGGAAAGCTTTACATTCACCTCGTCCACCGGGTTTTTGGTATCGCCGATGGTTTTAATGACAAAATTGCCGAACACCCAGTTGAAAAGATTTTTGCTTTCCGTAAACTCGTAGCGTTTAACGGTCGGTTTATTTTCACATCCGAAAAGGATACACATATAACTGTAATCCACGCCGTCGTTTCCGCGGCGAACGGCGGTGCTTACAAGACATCTGCCCGCCTCGGTGGTAAAGCCGGTTTTAACGCCGGTCGCGTAGGAATAAAAATAGTTTGTCGAAGTATCAAGCAGGAAGTTGGTGGTGGAAAGTCTGCGGGTGCGGTTATACATATTTGTCTCGGGGACTTCGTATCTCGATTTGCCGCAAACCGTCCTGAACGTTTCGTTTTTAAGCGCGTAAGTCGCAAGAGTATAGGTATCGCGCGCGGTGGTGTAATGGTTTTCGTCGTGAAGACCGACGGGGTTTACGTAGTGTGTGTTTTCAAGACCGAGTTCCTGCGCTTTCTTATTCATCATATCCACGAAGTTTTCTACCGTTTCGCCGTAGGTCAGCGCGGCGAGATACGCGCAGTCGCCGCAGGAGGACATCAGCACGTAATACACTAAATCTATTTGCCTTATTTCCTCACCGACCTTAAGATTTGAGCAAACGCTGCCGGTGCCGAGGATGAGCTTCTGCGCCTCCTCGCTCATGGCGACCTTTGCCTCGGGGTCGTAAATCGGGCTTTCAAGCATAAGCGTTACAACCATTATTTTGGTTATTGAGGCGGGAAATACCCGTTCGTTTTCGCCTTTTGCGTATACCGTTTCGCCGGTGTTAAGGCAAACGAGCAGTACGTTTTTCGCGGTCAGGTCTATACCGGTCGGCTCATAAGCCGAAACGGCAAATATCGGGGATATCAGTAAAAAAAACGATAAAATTACAGAAAATATTCTTTTAGGCATAGAAATCTTCCTCAATATGTGTTAGAATATATTTACAAAGTTATTATACAACACTTTTTCAAAAAAAATCAAGCATAAAAAGCGGTGAGAAAATTGGTCTATATAACCGGTGATATGCACGGCGACCTGAGCCGTCTTTACGATAAAGAATTCAGAAAACTGCGCGCCGGCGACGTGCTCATTGTCTGCGGTGATTTCGGATATATTTTTTCCGGCGGTAAAACCGAAAAGCAGGCTATAAACTTTTTTGCCAAACGTAAATTCGTAACCGCGTTTATCGACGGCACACACGATAATCTCGAAAGGATTAAGGCGACGCGCTCGACCGTATGGCACGGCGGTATGGTACACAGAATTAAAGGAAATCTGCTTTATCTCTGCCGCGGTCAGATATTCAGAATAGAGGGCAGTACCTTTTTTGCCTTCGGCGGGGGCGAGAGCACCGATAAGGATATGCGTATAGCGGCGGGCAACTGGTGGCGCGAAGAGGAGCCGACTCCTGCCGAAATGGCGGACGGCGCCCGCGTTCTTGACGAGGCGGGACTGAAAGTCGATTATATCGTCACTCACGAGCCGCCCTCACTTGTTAAAAGCTCAATATTGCTCAGAAGAGGCGAAAACGATAACACAAACAAAATAAACGGTTATTTCGAGGAAATAGGCAGGTCGTGCGAGTTTCGCCGCTGGTATTTCGGCTCGCTTCACGAGGACAGGGTGATTACCGACAGATACACCTGCGTTTTCAAAAAGCTTCTCCCCGTGTCAGGCGCCGCGGGTGAAGATGAATTTAATAATGACTTGACAATGGTAGTATAATTGTTATAGAAAAAGTTGGAGGGGTTCTATGCTGAACATAAACAGACTGTGTCCCGGATGTATGAAGGATAACGGAGGAGAGAGCGTTTGCAGTATCTGCGGTTACGATTCCTCAAACAATAATCCGCCGGATAAGCTTCCGGCAAGGTTCATTATACGCGACAGGTATTACGTCGGTAAGGTGCTGTTTTCAAACTCGGAAAGTACCGTGTATCTCGGATTTGACACCGTAGAGAACAAGGCGGTCAACATAAGAGAGTTTTTCCCGTACGGTCTTGCGGAAAGAAATCCGGATAAAACGGTATTCGTTTCCCGTCAGGCGCAATACGCTTTTAACGAAGGACTTATGAGTTTCCTTGATATAAACCGCAGGTTTATCGGTTTTCCGCTCGCAAGTCTGCCTTCGACCTACTCGGTGTTTGAGGAAAACTCCACCGGCTACGCGATTTGCGAAACGGTATCCGGCATAACGCTTAAAAGCTTCCTTGCCCGCAACGGCGGAAGACTGCGCTGGGAGCAGGCGCGTTCGCTGTTTTTGCCCCTTATAGATACCGTAAAAGCCATAAACGACGCCGGCGTAGTTCACGGCGGTATTTCGCCCGAATCGATACTCGTTTGCCGCGACGGCAAGCTGCGGCTCCTTTTCGTGCCGGTGCCCGTTTCAAAGCAGAACCGTGAAGGCGTACCGGCGATGACCCCTTTGATTTACGACGGGTACAGCGCGCTTGAAAAGTATACCGGCGACGCCGCGCCCGGCAATTATACCGACGTTTACTCCATATCCGCCACTCTGTTCAACGTTCTTATCGGAACCGTGCCGCCTCCCGCGAACGAGCGCCTTAAAAAGGACAGTCTGTCCATACCCTCTCATTTTGCCGATGAATTGCCGCGCCAGGTTCTTGTTTCACTTGCAAACGGTATGCAGGTAAAGCCGGAGGCGCGTACAAAAGATGTTGAAACACTCAAAAACGAGCTTATATACGGCGAGACAAAGGAAAATTTAAGAAAGGCGCAGCGTTCCGCGGAGAGCCCGAAAGCGGCAACTGCCGGACGCGCGGCGCCCGTGAATACGGAAGAAAAGAAGGTCTCCGGCGTTAAATACGCGCTTGCCGCAGCCGGCATCACCGCCTTGGTCTTTTTGGTGTTAGGCGCCCTTTTTTACTTCAGGATTTACAAGCCCAACGAAGCGAAAAAGAACGCGAACGGCTCTAAAACGGATACCTCTTCGGTGCAAAGCGAGCCGGTTTCCTCCGAAGAAACGCCGAGCGATGAAAGCTCCTCAAAGCCCAACGTTCCGACCTATACCGTTCCCCGGCTGGTAGGCAAAAAATACGCGGATATCATTGATTCAAAGGATATCGCGCATTTCAAGATAATCATAAAGGGCAAAGAGTTTTCAAACGATCAGCCGGCGGGCGTTATTTGCTCGCAGTCGATACAGCCGGGCGAAAAGAAAGAACACGATACTCAGATCGAGATAACGATAAGTCTCGGAAAGTCCGAGTTCAACATGCCCAACGTCCTGTCAATGAACGAAAACGAGGCGATAATCGAACTGTTAAAGCGCGGTTTGCTTTTTGATAACATCGAGATAGTGCCGGCGTACGATTCGGATTTCGGCTCGGGAGTTGTTATAAAGCAGGAGCCCGAGGCCAACCGCAAAATCAACACCGAAACGAAGGTAAAGGTGCATATAAATAAGTACGAGGATCCGTCGGACGGCGGCGATAACTAAAAAAACACTTGATTTTATTATAATATGTGTTATAATGTCTGTGTAGTTTGAAGAAAGGTGAGTGGGTTGACCCACTCACTTTTGTTTAGCGCGCAGGGTTTCCCCGCGTAAGCGCGGATCCCGCAAAGATATAACGGAGGTAAATATGGCAAAAACGGAAGACGTCGTTTACGGCCTGATAGAGCCGGTTGTGCAGTCTCTCGGTGTAACGCTTTGGGACGTCCGCTTTGTAAAAGAGGGCGCGTCGTACTATCTTCGGGTCTATATAGACAAGGAAGGCGGCGTGGGTATTGACGACTGCGTGGCTGTATCCCATGCTATCGACCCGGTAATAGACGGGGCGGACCCGATAGATAAGCAGTATTATCTTGAAGTTTGCTCGCCGGGTATCGAACGCGAGCTTACGCGGGACCGGCACTTTCTTATGGCGAACGGCTGTAACGTAACGGTAAAGCTTTTCAGCGCCATAGACGGCAAAAAAGAACTTACCGGCACGCTTAAAGCGGACGAAGGCGGTATATCCGTCGTGACAGGGCAGGGAGAGATCGCTCTTACGCGGTCGCAGATATCAAAAGCGTATATTAAATCGGAAGATTGATTTTCGGAGGTATATAAAAAAATGGCTAAAACAAGAATTACGGCAAAAGAAAAAAAGGATATGAAGGAGTTTTTCGAGGCTCTGCGCGAAATGGAAAGGGAGCGCGGTATACCGCGCGAGGAAATCGCGCAGAATTTTGCGGAGGCAATAACCGTTGCTTGCCGTAAGGATTACGGCGGCAACGATATCGTGGTATGCGATATCGATACCGGTAACGAAACCTTTGAGGTGTTCGCTAAAAAGGAAATCGTAAAAGAGGTTGAAAATCCGTTTACCCAGATTTCCGAGGAGGAAGCGAAGAAAATAGACTCCAAATCTCTTAAAGACGGTTTTATCAAAATAAAGATAGACCCCAAAAAGTTCGGCAGAATAATTGCGCAGAATTCAAAAAACAACTTCCGCCAGGGCGTTCGCGCGGCGGAGAAAAATCAGATACTCGCGGATTTCCAGAGCAAGAACCGCGAGCTTGTTTCCGCGCTTATAGAGCGTATTGACCCGAAGACCGGCAACGCGATACTGACAATCGGTCACAACGAGGCGACCCTCCCGAAAATCGAGCAGGTGCCCGATGAACAGCTTCACGAGGGCGACCACATCAAGGTTTACGTTGTAAACGTAAAAGAGACCGAGCGCGGACCGCGCATAATGCTTTCGCGCACCCATCCGGGCCTCGTAAAGCGCCTTTTTGAAACCGAAGTGCCCGAGATATTCGACGGTATTATCGAAATAAAGGGAATTGCGCGTCAGGCGGGTTCGCGCACCAAGATAGCCGTTTATTCGGAAAACCCCGAAATCGACGCTATCGGCGCGTGTATCGGTCCTAAGGGAACGAGAGTAAACAACATTGTTGACGAGCTTGCCGGCGAGAAAATAGATATTATCAAATACAGCGAAGACCCGGTTGAGTTTATCGGCGGCGCTCTGTCGCCCGCAAAGGTCGTATCGGTCGAGATAACCGACCCCGAGGAGAAGAAATGCAAGGTCAGCGTTCCCGAGTCACAGCTGTCGCTCGCCATAGGCAATAAGGGACAAAACGTGCGCCTTGCCGCCAACCTTACCGGTTGGAAGATAGATATTCATCCCGAAAGCGGATTTTTCGGTGAATAACCGGAAACGGCGATGAAAACTGGGCGTTTTGCCCTGTGGCTTAAAAGGAGAGATTTTGTTGGCAAAAAAAATACCGATGAGAATGTGCGTTGCCTGCAGGCAGATGAAGCCGAAGCCGGAGCTTATACGCGTCGTAAGAACTCCCGAGGGTGAAGTTCACGCGGGTGTCGGCGGCAAAATAAACGGCAGGGGCGCATATATCTGTAACGATATCGCCTGCGTTGAAAAAGCGGAAAAGACGGGGGCGCTTGCCCGCGCTCTTGATACCGCGGTGGATAAGGCGGTGTACGAAAGTCTTAAAAAAGGGTGTGAGAGCCTTGAAAAGTAAGGTGCTTACCCTTTTGGGATTTGCTTCAAGAGCGGGAGCGCTTTGTTACGGTTTTGCCGCGACCGTCGCCGCAATAAAGGCGGGCAAGGCAAAAGGTGTTTTTTTCGCCGTGGATATTTCGGCGAAGAGCCGCAAGGAAGTAATGTTTTATTGCGATAAGTTCGGCGTCGGTGCGTATGAGCTTAAAGGTATCAATATGGAGGAATTGTCACACGCGGTCGGCAGAAAATGTGCCGTAACGGCGGTTAAAGATGATTCTTTTACAAATTCGGTTATATCAAATCTGACGCTTGACGGCTGATATCCGCTATCTGATTCTGGGAGGTAATATGATGACAAATAAATATAAAGTCAGCGAATTCGCAAAAGATTTCGCCATGACTTCAAAGGAAATAACCGCGATAATCAAGGATTTGACCGGTGAAGAGAAAAAATCCGCTGCCGTGCTCGCCGAAAGCGAGATCGCGCTGCTTTTCGATTTTATCACTAAGAAAAACTCGGTGAAAAGCTTCGAGGAATATTTCGCCACCGGTGAGGAAAGCAGAGCGGCGGCGGCAAAACGCCGCAAGGAAGAGCGGGATAAGAAACTCGCCGACCAGCTTGCCATACTTGAACAGTTAAAAGCCGCGGCGGAAGCGGCACAGCGCGGCGAAGAGACGCCGGCACAGGAAAAGAAGCCGGCACAGGAAAAGAAGCCGGCCGGGAAAACCGCCGCTAAAAAGGTGAAGACGGATGATACCGCCAAGGCAGCCGAGGCGCCTAAGGAAACAAAGAAACCCGAAAAGAAGGCCGCCGCAAAGAAAACGGAGAAGAAAGCGGTCGAGGAAGAGGCGCCGTACGACGGTCCGCTGGTGGCTCCGCCCAAGAAGGAGAAGAAGCCGGGTGTGGCTCCCAATCGCGGCCCCGCGCAGCTTCGCCACGTCGATACCCGCGTTTCAAACGTAAACATTGATAAATATAACGAAAAATATGAGACTATCGCGCCGGCAAACACCATGCGCGACAACTTCACGCGCAAGCAGAAGATAAAGCAGAAATCTCAGGATTACCGCCGCCCGCAGGGCGCCAAGCGCGAGACCGAGGCGGATAAACTCAGGCGTATGCAGCTTGAGCGTATCAAGAAAACGCCCATTACCGTAACCGTCGGAGAAGAGATAACCGTCGGCGAGCTTGCCGCCGCGCTTAAAAAGACCGCGGCAGAGGTCATCAAGGAGCTTATGAAGCTCGGTATGATGGCGTCGGTAAATCAGGTGATAGATTACGATACCGCAGAAATAGTAGTGACCGAAATGGGCGCGAAGATACAAAAGGCGGTCGTAGTAACCATTGAAGAGCAGATCATGGATATAACCGAGGATAAAGAGGAAGACCTCAAACCGAGAAGTCCTGTAGTCGTGGTAATGGGTCACGTTGACCACGGCAAAACCTCGCTTCTCGACGCCATACGCAATACCGCCGTTACCGATACCGAGGCGGGCGGAATAACCCAGCACATAGGCGCGTACCGCGTTAAATGCAAGGGCGAGGATATAACCTTCCTCGATACTCCGGGTCACGCCGCGTTTACGGCGATGCGCCAGCGCGGAGCGATGGCGACGGATATCGCAATACTTGTGGTCGCGGCGGACGACGGTATCATGCCGCAGACAATAGAGGCTATAAACCACGCAAAAGCGGCGAACGTTCAGATAATCGTCGCCATAAACAAAATGGATAAGCCGGACGCTAATCCGGACAGGATATTACAGCAGCTCACCGAGCATTCGCTGGTCCCCGAGGAATGGGGCGGCGACGTTATATGCGTTCCGGTTTCCGCGAAAACGCACGAAGGCATCGATAAACTGCTTGAAAGCGTATTGCTCGTAGCCGAAATGCTTGAACTCAAAGCCAACCCCGACCGTAAGGCGAAGGGCGTTGTCATCGAGGCGCGCCTTGATAAAGGCAGAGGTCCGGTCGCTACGCTTCTTGTTCAGAACGGTACGCTTAATTCCGGCGATATAATCGTTGCCGGTACATCTGTCGGCAGAGTAAGAATGATGACCGATGAAAACGGCAAGCAGGTAAAGAGCGCCGGTCCGTCGGTACCGGTCGAAATAACCGGTCTTGCCGAGACGCCGGCGGCGGGCGACAGCTTCGACGCGGTATCGGATGAGCGCCTTGCCCGCGAGCTTGTTGAACAGCGTAAGGATAAGGCAAAGAAAGAACTCTTCGAGGCAAAAGAGAAGGTTACGCTTGATAACCTGTTCAGCCATATCGGCGAGGGCGACCTTAAACAGCTCAACATAATAGTTAAAGCCGACGTTCAGGGCAGTGTTGAAGCGGTTAAGTCCAGTCTTGAAAAGCTTTCCAACGAGGAAGTCAAGGTTGTCGCCATTCACGGCGGCGTGGGCGCGATAAACGAGTCCGATGTTATGCTTGCACAGACTTCGGGCGCCATAATAGTCGGCTTCAACGTAAGACCCGACAGCGTCGCGAAGGCCGCCGCGGAGCGTGACGGCGTTGATATCCGTACCTATCGCGTTATCTATGACTGTATTGAGGAAATAGAAGCGGCGATGAAGGGAATGCTTGCGCCTAAATTCCGCGAGAGCATTCTCGGCACGGTAGAGGTAAGAGATACCTACAAGATTTCCAACGTCGGCACTATTGCGGGTTGCTATGTAACAAACGGCAAGGTCACCCGCGCGTGTCAGATAAGGGTTATACGCGACGGTATAGTTATCGCCGAGGACGCGATATCCTCGCTTCGCAGATTTAAGGACGACGTCAAAGAAGTGGCGCAGGGCTATGAGTGCGGTATAGGACTTGATAAGTTCGCCGATATCAAGCTCGGCGACCAGTTTGAGGCGTTCATTATGGAGGAATACGCAGACTGATGGCAGGATATAAATTAAACCGTGTTACTTCCGATATAAAAATATGTATGAGCGAGCTTCTCCGCGAAGTCAAGGATCCGAGGGTCAGTAAGCTTATAAGTATAGTCAAGCTTGACGTTTCGGGCGATATGTCTTACGCCACGGTTTACGTCAGCGCGATAGAGGGCGCCGAAGCCACAAAAGAATCGGTAAAGGCGCTTAATAAAAGCGCGTGCGGTTTTCTGCGGCGGGAGCTCGGGGCGCGGATGAAGCTGCGCAAGGTGCCGGAGCTTCGCTTTGTCGCGGATAATTCCATTGAGATAAGCAGCGAAATACTCGGCATTATCAAATCGTTTGAAAAAGAAACGGATAAAGGCACCGAAGGTGATATAAATGAGCAAAAAACAGTGTAAAGAATTGAATCTTCGCGCGGCGGCAAAATTTTTCAAAAAACGTAACAATTTTGCCATTCTGACCCATTCTTCGCCCGACGGTGACACATTAGGCGCGGCGTACGCGCTTTACTACGGGCTTAAAGAAATGGGAAAAACCGCCGAGGTTTTATGTCCCGATATAATACCGTCCAAGTATTCGTATTTCGCGGTCACGACCGACCATATCAAAAGCGACGATCTTACGGTCGTTGCGGTGGACGTCGCGGATAATAAGCTGTTCGGTGCGTTGGATGCTGAATTCGGCGGCAGGGTGGAGCTTTGTATCGACCACCACGTCAGCAATGTCCGGTACGCGGATAATTTACTGCTTGACAGTAAGGCGTCCGCCGCCTGTGAGATAATATACGAATTACTGAAAAAGCTTAAAGTCAATATAAACGACGTTACGGCGAAAGCGCTTTATACGGGTATCGCTACCGATACCGGCTGTTTCAAGTATTCGAATGTGACGGCGAAAACGCACCTTATTGCTTCAGAACTTATCAAATACGATATCAACGCGGCGGAAATAAACCGGATTATGTTTGATACCAAATCCAAGCGGCTTTTACAGCTTGAAAGAATGGTGCTCGATACCGCGGAATATCATTTTGACGATAAGTGTATATTGCTTTGCGTTACCGCCGCCATGCAGGAAAAAACCGGCTGTTCCGGTCCCGACCTCGAAGGTATCGCGGTGATATCAAGAAGCGTTGAAGGCGTGCTTGCGGGAATAACCGTTAAGCAGACCGGCGACCGCGAATTCAAAATTTCGCTTCGTACCTTCGAACCGCTTGACGGCGCCGCTATCTGCGGCAGCTTAGGCGGCGGCGGACACAAGGCGGCGGCGGGCGTAACTCTTGAAGGTACGCTCGAAGAGGTGAAGGCAAAAATACTTGCCGCCGTGGGCGAAGGTATGGAGAAAGCAAATGTCTGGTCTTCTGCTGATAAATAAGCCGCAGGGAATGACTTCTTTCGGCGTTGTCGCAAAGGTGAAGCGTCTTACCGGGGAACGGCACGTCGGTCATACCGGCACGCTTGACCCCATGGCAACCGGCGTTTTGCCGGTCTTTACAGGCAGAGCGACCAAGCTTTGCGATTTTATGCTTTGCGCCGATAAAAGCTATACGGCAGGAATACGGCTCGGCGTAGTTACCGATACTCTGGATATTACGGGTAAGGTTATATCCCGCGCCGATGTTTCGGTTTCCGTGCGCGAAATTGACGGTGTGCTCGCGGGTTTTCTCGGCGACGGTAAACAGACGCCGCCGATGTTCAGCGCTATCAAAAAAGACGGCGTTCGGCTTTACCGCCTTGCCCGCGAGGGGAAGACGGCGGATGTACCGGCGCGCGATATAACCGTTTTTTCACTTGTTCGTGAAAGCGAACCGGATGAAAACGGTGAGTTTACCGTATCGTGCAGTGTGTCAAAGGGTACGTATATACGCTCGCTTGTACGCGATATAGGTGAAAAACTCGGCTGCGGGGCGACTCTTTCGGCGCTCGTTCGCACAAAGACGGCGGGATTCGGTATAGAGCAGTGCGTACCGCTCGATACGCTTACGGCGGAGAATATAAACGATTATATTCTGCCGGCTGATACGGCTGTAAGCGGATTTCCGCGGGTTTTTGTGACCGCGCCGCAGGCGTTTCGTTTTTCAAACGGCGGAGCGCTGTGCCTTGACCGTCTGCCGCGCGTCGATTTTGCCGACGGTGAAATAATAAGAGTATATTCAAAAGATTTGTTCATAGGACTCGGCGCTGTTTCGCTTTGTGAAAACGAGCTTAAATTCAAGTGTCTGATAAATCCGTCAAAAGAGGTAAGTTAATGAAAACCGCAATAGTTTTAGGCACGTTTGACGGGCTTCACGAAGGTCACCGTGCGGTTATTGAAGCCACCCTCGGCTATAATACCGTGGCGGTCACGTTTGATATACCGCCGAAGGCGTTTTTCGGGGGTTCAGCCGAACTGCTCATGCTGCCTGAGGATAAGGCGCGCGGGCTTAAAGCGCTCGGCGTCGGCGAGATACTGACTCTTGATTTCAAAGCGGTATCTGAATTGAGTGAATACGAATTCTTCGATTTTCTCAAAAAAAAGTATTCGCCCTCACTTATCGCCTGCGGCTTCAATTACCGCTTCGGCAAAGGCGCGAAGGGCGACGTGCGGACTCTCGCGGCGCTTTGCGGTGAAAACGGCGTCGCGTTCAGGTGCGTTGACAGTGTGGGCGGCGAACAGCCGATATCGTCAAGCGCGCTTCGCACAATGGTATCAAACGGAGAGGTGGAGCGGGCAAACAGCCAGATATTCGGCGGATTCGGCTTTACCGCGCCTGTTCTTCACGGCGATTCACGCGGCAGGATATTCGGCTTTCCCACCGCCAATCAGGAGTTTCCGGATAAACTTGTAAAGCCGAAATTCGGCGTTTATGCGAGTAAAACCGTTATTGACGGCATAGAATATGAAAGTATTACCAATTTAGGGGTAAGACCCACGTACATGACCGATTTTATAGGCACGGAAACGTTTATAGGCGGGCTTGAGGGTGAGATTTACGGCAAACAGGCAACGCTCAAGCTTTTGCGGTTTGTACGTCCCGAGGAAAAATTTTCCTCCTCCGAGGCGCTTAAAAACGCGGTAAAAGCGGATATAAAATCCGTTCTCGGAATAGAATTGTAAAGAACTGATGAAGGAAGGTTTATTTTATGAAAAAAGTTTTATCCGCCTGTCTTATGCTCGCACTGGTCGCGTTATTATGCCTTGCGGGTTGTGACAGCATCGAAAGGGAATACGATACCTCCGAGGCTATGACGTCCTCCGGCGGTAAGAACGGCGGCGCTAAAACCGACGTAAACATTCCGGAAATCAAATCGACCGACCGCGTGATGTCCACATTTTTTGATATAAGCCTTTACGATGAGGAGAACTACGCGAATATATACCTGCCTAAGGATTTTGAGTATAAAGCGACCTATTCGGGCACGAGCATCGATATGCCTTCAAGCTACAAGGATATGGTTAAAAACAACTGGACGCTTGTTGAAACGGCGGAAATCAAGTCCGATTCCAAAATAATGGCGGGCGAAGCGGCTTCGGCGGCATTTACCGATTCCTACGGCAAACTGATAACCGCCGTATTCTTCAATAAATCCACCCGTTCGCAGGCGCTCATTTCCTGCCCGATAGTAAAATTTGTGGTTGAAGAGAACTATAAATATAAAAACGGCTCGCGGTACGGTCAGTTCTGGGTGAACGGCGTAACAAACGATTCCGCGATAACCGACGTAGTTGACTGCCTCGGCGCTCCGTCGCATTTCTACGCGGTGAACGAAAACGAATATTATCTCGATTATTTTCTTACCGAAAGCGACAGGCGCAGTAAAATAACCGTATATATCGACGTTGCAAACGATGGAGTGACTAAAATTGAGTTTTCAAAATACTGACAGGGAAAACGCGCTTTGTTTCAGCGAAGCGGATATACTGCTTCCGAAACAGAATATGGAGAAATTCGCGGTCATAGCCTGCGACCAGTTCACAAGCGAACCCGGATACTGGGAAAAAGTCCGCGATTTTACGGCAGGATACAATACCGCCTATGAGCTGATATTGCCCGAAATCTATCTTAAAGACGATAACCGCGACGCGATAAGGCGCATAAATTCCAATATGGAAAAATACCTGCGCGAGGGCGCGTTCAACGAAATCAAGGATTCTTTTATTTTTGTAAGGCGCCTGCAAAGCGACGGTATTATACGCGAGGGTCTTATAGGTAAAATCGACCTGCGCGAGTATTCCTATTTGCCGGGCGGCTCCGGAAAAATACGTTCGACCGAGAAGACCGTTATCGAGCGTATACCTCCCCGTGCCGAAATAAGGCGGGGCGCGCCTATCGAGCTTCCGCACGTTATGCTTTTGTTTGATGACGAAAGCGACGGCGTAATGAAATATCTTGAAGGCAGAAAAGAAGAGTTTGAAAAGCTCTACGGTTTTGAGCTCTTCGGCGGTTCAGGCAGTATTGAGGGCTACCGCCTTGACGTTTCCGCAAAAGAGCAGGTAAAAAAACTGCTGAAAGAAACCGAACAAAAGAATGACGGATTGCTTTTCTGCGTAGGCGACGGAAACCATTCGCTTGCCGCGGCAAAAAGCATATATGAGCAGTCGAAAAGTGAGTGCGACCGCTACGCGCTGGTTGAAATCGTGAATATCCACTCGCCCGCCATAAACTTCGAGCCGATTTACAGGGTGCTTTTTGATGTTGACCCCGATAAAACGGCGGACGGTTTTATACGCTATTGCGAAAAAAAAGGCGGCAGGTACAGGCACGATTTTTCGTGCGTTTATAAGGGCGGGAAAAGAGAATTTTCGGTGCTTTCCGATTTTTCTTTGCCGGTGGCGGCGCTGCAGGATTTTCTCGACAGCGAAATGCCGAAGGTTAAAATCGACTATATCCACGGTATAGATTCTACGGTGAATATAGCGACCAGCGCGGAAAACCGCGTCGGCTTCATTTTTGACGGAATGAAGAAAAGCGAGCTGTTTTCCGCCGTGATAAAGGACGGCGCGCTTCCGCGCAAGACATTTTCAATGGGACATGCTCTCGATAAGCGTTTTTACCTTGAAGGCAGAAAAATAGGAAACAGGGGATAAAAGGTTTACATAAAACATAATACAAGGGGGAGTTAACGTGCATAATAAAAACAGATTTTTAAGTGTGTTTTTGTGCGTGACTCTTCTTTTTTTGTCGGTTTTTACGCAAAAAACGTCGGCTTTGGCACAAACCGGTCGAATAACGGGCGACGGCGTTAATATGCGAAACAAACCCGATTCCGGCAATTCCGAAATAATAACCACGCTCAGTAAGGATACGGTGGTGCAGATAGATGAAAAGGTCACCGGCAACGAGGCGGAAAGCGGAAGCGGTAATATCTGGTATAAGGTGACGGCGGCGGGTAAAACCGGTTATGTTTACGGTAAGTATGTTCAGCTTATCAATTCGCCGGATTACGACGGAAATTTTGAAAAAAATCTTCTTAATTTCCCCGAAAGCTACCGGGCGGCGCTTCGTGAAATACACGCGGCGTATCCCAACTGGGTATTTATCGCGGATAACGTGGATATCAGTCTTGACGCCGCGATAAATCTTGAATACGGCGGCGATAATATCTTTGCCACAAAAAAGCGCGTTGAACTTACCTACGGTATCGAATGGTATGACAGCCGCGTGGTCGCAAATGACGGTAAATATATTGACGAGGGCAGGTGGACGTATCCGTCGAAGCAGGCGATAGCCTTCTTTATGGACCCCCGAAACGCGCTTAAAATATCCGGCGATAAAGGTTCTTTTCCGAATATATTTACTTTTATGCAGCAGTCATACGACGCGGGTGTTCAAACCGCAGAGGGACTCAGAACGGTTGTAAAAAACACTTTTCTTGAAAACGGCTACGGCGGTGTTAAAGACGCCTATATAACGGATATTATGAACGCGGCGAGAGAATCGGGAGTAAGCCCCTATATAATAGCCGCGACCATAATAACCGAGCAGGGTACAAACGGAACAAGCTCGCTTATCAGCGGTACGTATAAGGGATACGAAGGTTATTATAACTTCTTTAACTACGGCGCGACGGGTGATAACGTCATTAAAAACGGTCTTGAATACGCGAAAACGAACGGCTGGAACAGCCGCGCCGCGTCGATAACCGGCGGTGCCGTTAAATACGGTTCCGGTTACATAAGCAAAGGGCAGGATACTTATTATTATATGGATTTCAACGTTAAAACGCCCTCTAAAATATCGCACCAGTACGCCACAAGTCTTTATGACCAGTGCGTAAAGGCGTCGAGCGCGAAAAAAGCTTATATTTCAAATACAAGCGGCGCGCTTACCTTCAAAATACCGGTTTACAGCAGTATGCCGGAAAAGGTTTACGCCGCTCCGAGCATAGCGGATATGGCAAGCTCCGGCGGAAGTCAGAATCAAGGCGGGCAGACGGGTCAGACTGAAAGAAAAAAAGGTGACATCAGCGGTGACGGTATAATAAACGGTAAAGACCTTGCAATGCTGAAATCCTATCTTTTAGGGCTCAGAACACTTACCACAGAGGAAAAAACCTATGCCGAAGTAAGCGGGGATAATCAGCTCAACGGAAAAGACCTCGCAATTATAAAAATGTATCTTTTAGGGAACAGGACGCTGTGATTAACGGGAGGTAGTTTTGTGAAAAAAGCCGTAAGTGTTTTTATCGCGGTCGTGTTTACGCTTTGCATGATAAGCGTGCAGGCAAACGCCGCGGTGTATAAAGACAGTCTTTCAATTTCTTTAAGTAAAAAGGAGGTTACGGTAGGCGGTACGGTTACCGTAACGCTCACATATAACGCAAAATACGATATGACGGTGGTTACCGGTCAGCTTAAATATAACCGGGCGGTGCTGCAGCTCGCGTCGTCGAGCGAAGACTATAACGATACCGGCTCGGTGATAAACATTGCCGCGGATTTCAACAGGACGAGAAGTAAAAGCATACAGTTGAAGTTTAAGGCGACAGCGGCGGGCGAGGGCTCTCTTTCGTGCAGTATGCAGGGCTTCTCGGGCGGCACCGACGACAGCGAGGGGAGCGCGGCCGCGGGCACTGCGATCACCGTGGCAGAGGCAAAGCCGTCAAGCAACAATAATCTTTCTTCAATAAAGCTCAGCGAGGGCAGCCTCAATCCGGAATTTCGCCAGGGTACTTTGAATTACACCGTAACTGTTAAAAATTCGGTTGAAAAAATTACTCTCGGTGCAAACGCGGTGGCGGGCGATTCGGTTGTGGACGGACTCGGTACCTTTGACCTTTCGGTGGGCGAAAACAAGTTGAGTATTACGGTAAAAGCGGCTTCGGGCGACAGAAAAACCTATACCGTAACCGTAAAGCGTATGACCGAGGAGGAAACGCGCGAAGCCGAGATAGCCGAAAGGGAGAATAATCCGCTTTTGTTTGTTACAGGCGGTGAGGACCGTTACCTTGTGTCCGATATTTCGGCGCTGGCGGTGCCGGAAGGGTATAAGCTTTCCTCGGCGGAGCGCAAGGGTGCCGAGATAGGCGTGCTTGAAGATAACGCCGGTAAATATAAACTTTTCTGGGCGACCGATGCAAGCGGCGGCGACGGCGCTTTCTATACAGAGGGTGAGGACGGCGCTTTTGTCCGCGTAAACGCGATACTTACCGGCGGCAGAATTTATATTATAGAGCCGTTCGGGGAGGAACTCGCCGTAAACGAAATGTTCGTGCCCGGTAAATATGAAGCGGACGGCGTTTCGATAGACTGCTATAAATACGCCGAAGAAGAGTTTTCGGATTTTTACGTCTTTTATTGCTATGTAAACGGCGAAAACGGTTACTATATTTTTGACGCGGCGCAAAACACAATGCAGCGCGAGCCGCTTCTGTTATACAAACCGCCGAAAGCCGTTGAAAGCAAAAACGAGGCTTCAAAAGAATCGTATATTGACCGGTTCCTCGAGCTTGACGCCACCGCGAAAACGGTCGTTTTGCTGCTTGCTTTTGCGGCGGTGATGATAATTACGCTGATAGTTCTGCTTATAGTAAAGGCGCATATCAGGCGAAAGGGTGTAAGCGGCGACGGTATATCGGATGAGTTTGATTTTTCATCAATACAAGACGAATACGCGGACGAAGACGGAGCGCGGGACGCGGCGCAGACGTCCGCCCCGGTCGGCGGCGAAAACGCGAAGTCCGACGAAGACGGGTTTTAAGCCGCCCGCGGCGTGTAAAAGATATTGACAACGATATTTGCCTTGTGATATAATACGCGTGTGTTTTTACACGAATAATTTTAATTATCAGGAGGAAAACCATGAAAAAGAAATTAGCAGTTCTGCTTGCTTTGTTGCTCGCATTTGTTATGGTGTTTATGGCCGGCTGCGGCGATGACGATGACAGCGGCAGCAGCAAGAAAAAGTCAAAGGGCAATGATGATATCAGCGACGTTGACGACAGCGATATAGAGCTTGAGGATATCATTGAAGGCGAATGGACCGCTGAATTTGATCTTTCAAAATTCATCGCGGCGAAACTGAAGGAAGATGACGAAGCCGCCGAGATGCTCGAGTATTTCGATTTTGACGGCGTGAAGATGAATATGATATTCGAGTTTGACGACGGCGAAGTCAACATATCCATTGATAAGGATTCACTTACAGAAAAGTTCGCCGAAATTATGAAGAACGGACTTAAAAAGTATTTTGACGCTCACGCGGATGAGCTCGGCGGGTCGCTTGACGATATTCTTGAACAAAGCGGTATGAGCCTTGACGATCTTATCGATTCCATGATGGGTGAAGTGGATCTTTTTGCGGAGCTTGACGATATCGAGCGGGACGGCTACTATGAAGTCGATGACGATTTGATCTATCTCGCGGATGACGAGGACGAACTCGGCGATGAAGAGGACTATATCAAGTGCACCGTACAGGGCAAGAAAAAGATCAAGATAGTCGAATGGGTTGACGACGGTGACGAAATTAAAAAGCTCTCCGATTTCCTGCCTGTTATAATGAAGAAAAACTGATGCTTTAATTCAGTCGGTTCTGTAGATTTTCGCGCCCGACCGCTTTTGCGGCCGGGCGTTTTTGTATATCCCGGCAATTTATAAGTAATAATAATCTAAAAGCGAACGTTTGACAAACGACTTGTATCATGCTATATTATTCCTTGATAAATGCTGATCCGGAGGTATAAAATGCTTAAAAGGTTTTTGCCGTTTTTCGCGGTTGTCGCCGCCCTTGCCGTTCTGGCCGGCTGCGGTTCTGTCAATACTTCCTCAAAATCGAAAACCGAGGCTCCCGAAAAAGAGATAACGGCACAGGAAATCATAGTCGGCTCCTGGGAAGGCGTGCTCGACGTTTCGTACCTTGAAGAAAAGATTTTTGAAAATGAAAAAGAGCTTACGGGGTATTTTACTCCCGGAAGCTTTGAGCTTCCCGTGGTGTTTGAATTCTCCGCGGACGGCGGTTATGCCGTTTCGGTAAAGACGGAGGAAACCGATGCGCGAATCGCCGAGTTGTCCGAAAAGCTGAAAGCTGCTTTGAAACTTTATTTTACCGATGCGTTTTCGCTTGAAAACTCCGGCGAAGCTCTCGATAAATTTCTTAAAGAGCAAAGAATATCGATAGACGAGGCGGCGCAGGATATAATAACCAAAAACGCCTTGAAAGGGACGCTTTACGCCGTTCAGTACGCGGGCAGATATCTGCCGGAGGGTGATAAATGCTTTTTCGGCGAGGACGACGCGCAGGTCGCCGCGCGCGAAAGGTATACGGCTTTTGAAATCAAAAGCGAAACCGAAATGAGCATCGTGGAAATTGCCGTGCCGGACGATAAGGAAATGCAGCTGCTTAAAAAAGCGCTGCCGATAACAATTAAAAAGCGATAAAAAAACAAACCCGGTCACAGTGTGACCGGGTTTGTAATTTGCGGTTTATTCCGTAAAGAACTGTTTAAGCTTATCGAGAAAGCTTTTTTGTTTTTTGTAGTTTTTCTCGCCTGTTAAGGCCTCAAATTCTTTGATTTTCGCCTTTTGTTCCTTTGAAAGGTCCTTCGGCACCTCGACCGTTATTTTTACGTACTGGTCGCCCTTGCCGGGGTAGTTCAGCCGCTGTATTCCTTTGCCGCGAAGCTTGAATTCATCGCCGGGCTGTGTACCCTCGTGTATCTGGAATTTGACCTTGCCGTCAAGCGTCGGTACGGTTATTTCGTCGCCGAGCGCCGCCTGGGTAAAGGTTATCGGTATATCGCAGTAAACGTCATAACCCTGCCGCTCGAATATCGGGTGAGGTCTTACGTTGACGCTTACGTGCAGGTCGCCGGAGGGACCGCCGTTTACGCCGGCGTCACCGCCCGAGCGAACGTTCAGTACCTGACCGTCGTCAATTCCCGCCGGAATATTTATCTCGCGCTCTACGGTATGCCGTATTCTGCCCTTGCCGGCGCACTTTTTGCAGGGCTTATCGATTATTCTGCCGGAGCCGTGGCAGTTACTGCATACGGTTTGCGTCTGCATTTGCCCGAACGGCGTACGCTGAACGGTGGTCACTCTGCCGGAGCCGTGACAAACGGGACAGGTCTTCGCCGTGCTGCCCGCCTCGCAGCCGGAGCCGTGACAAACGTCACAGGTATCGATTTTAGGCACCTTAACGGTCTTTTTGCAGCCCTTTGCCGCCTCTTCGAAAGAAAGGTTTACGTTGGCGCTTACGTCACCGCCGCGACGGGGCGCGTTGGGATTCTGCTGCCTGCCGCCGAAACCGCCGCCGAAGCCGCCGCCGAAAATCGAACCGAAAATATCGCCGAGGTCGCCGAAATCCCCGAAACCGCCGCCGAAACCGCCGCCGCCGGGGTTAAAGTTCGGGTCTACACCGGCGTGACCGAACTGGTCGTACCGTGCGCGCTTTTCTTTGTTTGAGAGCACTTCGTATGCCTCGTTTACCTCTTTGAAGTTCTTTTCGGCTTCCTTATCGCCCGGATGCAGGTCGGGGTGATATTTTTTAGCCGCTTTTCTGTATGCTTTTTTGAGGTCGTCGTCGTTTACGTCTCTGTCTACGCCGAGGACGCTGTAATAATCTCTTTTTTCGTCAGCCACGACACTTAACTCCTAAAAATTTATGTACGGCAAAACGGGCGTAAAAGCCCGTTTTGCCTTTTGGAAAAGTACGGTTATTCTTTCTTGTCGTCAACGTCGGTATAATCGGCTTCGTATACGTTATCGCCCTGAGGCGCCGCGCCCGGCTGTGCCGCGCCCGCCGCGTTCTGCGCTTCCGCCGCCGCTTTATATACCTTTTCGCTTACGGCATACAATTCTTTTTGCAGTTCTTCCTGCTTTGCCTTTATCGCTTCGGTGTCCTCGCCTTTGAGGGCTTCTTTGAGGGCGTCCTTGGCGGTGTTGATTTTCGCCTTTTCGTCGTCACTCAGTTTGTCGCCGAGCTCGCTTACCGTCTTTTCGGTCTGATAAATCATCTGATCGGCGCCGTTTCTGATGTCTACGGCTTCACGGCGCTTCTTATCCTCGGCCGCGTAGGCTTCCGCCTCTTTAACCGCCTTGTCGATATCCTCTTTTGACATATTGGTGTTGGAGGTGATCGTAATATTGTTCTCCTTGCCGGTGCCGAGGTCTTTTGCCGAAACGTGAACGATACCGTTCGCGTCTATATCAAAGGTTACCTCTATCTGAGGAATACCGCGGGGAGCCGGGGCTATGCCGTCAAGATGGAATACGCCGAGGGTCTTGTTATCTTTTGCAAATTCTCTTTCGCCCTGTAAAACGTGAACCTCAACCGAAGTCTGACCGTCCGCGGCGGTAGAGAATATCTGACTCTTCTTCGTAGGTATGGTGGTGTTGCGTTCTATAACCTTGGTGGAAACTCCGCCCATAGTCTCAATTCCGAGTGAGAGCGGTGTAACGTCGAGCAGTAAGAGCCCTTTGACGTCGCCGCCGAGAACACCCGCCTGCAAAGCGGCGCCCAGCGCCACGCACTCATCCGGGTTAATGCCCTTGAACGGCTCTTTGCCCATAAAGTTTTTTATAGCTTCCTGAACGGCGGGTATACGTGAGGAACCGCCGACCATAAGAACTTTGTTTATCTCATCCTTTGAAAGACCGGAGTCTGAAAGCGCCTGACGTACCGGTCCCATAGTGGATTCAACCAGGTCCGCGGTAAGCTCGTTGAACTTTGCGCGGGTGAGGGTGGTCTCAAAGTGCTTGGGGCCGCTTGTGTCGGCTGTGATAAAGGGCAGGTTGATATTTGCAGTGGTCATGCCGGAAAGGTCGATTTTCGCCTTTTCCGCCGCTTCCTTAACGCGCTGCATAGCCATTTTATCGCCCGAAAGGTCAATACCCTGTTCCGCCTTGAAGGTGGAAACGATATAGTCCATAATGCGCTTGTCGAAATCGTCGCCGCCGAGACGGTTGTTACCGGCGGTTGCGAGAACTTCCTGAACGCCGTCGCCCATTTCGATTATTGATACGTCGAAGGTGCCGCCGCCGAGGTCGTAAACCATGACCTTCTGGTCGTCTTCCTTATCAATACTGTAAGCGAGCGCCGCCGCCGTCGGCTCGTTGATTATTCTCTTTACGTCAAGACCGGCTATTTTGCCCGCGTCTTTTGTCGCCTGGCGCTGTGCGTCGGTAAAGTATGCGGGAACGGTGATGACCGCTTCGCTTACCGGCTGACCGAGATAGCTTTCCGCGTCGGCTTTAAGCTTCTGTAAAATGATGGCGGAAACTTCCTGCGGGGTGTACTTTTTAGAGTCTATCTCGACAGTATAGTTACTGCCCATTTCGCGCTTTATAGAGCTTATGGTTCTTTCGGGGTTGGTTATCGCCTGGCGCTTTGCCACCTGACCTACCATACGTTCGCCGGTTTTTGAAAAAGCAACTACCGACGGAGTTGTTCTCGCGCCCTCGGCGTTAGCTATAACTACCGCCTCGCCGCCTTCCATAACGGCAACGCAAGAGTTTGTTGTTCCTAAGTCAATACCTATGATTTTTCCCATGATAAATATCCTCCTTAAAAGATATGTTTTTGTTTATTATTCGCTTAAAACGCGATTTATAACCTTTTTTAGTTTGCCACTTTTACCATTGCGGCGCGTATTACCGTATCGCCGAGCCGGTATCCTTTTTGCAGTACCTGCGCTACCGTGTTTTCGCCGAAGGACTCGTCCTCGATGTGCATTACCGCCTCGTGAAGGTTGGGGTCGAACCCGTCGCCGGGAGCGCCTATCTCCTCAATGCCGAGCGCGGCAGATAAATCGGTGAACTGCTTGACTATCATTTCGATACCTTTTATATAATCGTCGCCCGAAGCGTCAACAGCGGCGGCGCGGTCAATGTTATCGAGTATCGGAAGCAGTTTTTTTATAACTTCGCATTTTGCGTATTCCGCGATACCCGCGCGCTCGCGGTCGGTGCGCTTTTTATAATTGTCGAATTCAGCCGCGGTGCGAAGCAGTTGCTCCTTGCTCTTTTCGAGGTCGCTTTTAAGCTGCTCGATTTCGCTGTCCTTTTTGCTCTTTTTCGGTTTTTTTTCGGGAGCGGGCTGTTCCTCGGCTACGTTTTCGTTTTTCTTTTCGTCTTCCATACTTTGCCTCCGTATTCCACGAAAACACCGATTATTTCAGGCGTTTTCGCTTTTTGAGTACCCGGGTTTGACTTTCCCTGACATATACAGTATACCAGCATTTTTCAAAAAGTCAAGTAAAATTTGAAAAAATTTTTGACTTTCCCTGACCTTTTACAATTTGTTAATAATTACCGTACTTGTTAAAATGCGGAAAATATTGTATAATCGGGTTATGAACGATATCTGGAATTATTTGAGAAAACTTAAAAAACCGATAGTTCTTTACGGCACCGGCAACGGCGCGGATAAAATGCTTTCGGTTTGTGAAAAATACGGTATCCGCGTTTCGGGCGTTTTTTCGTCCGATTCTTTCGTGCGCAAAAAAATCTTTCACAGCATGCCGGTCACCGATTATAAAACCGCGTGCGATAAATTCGGCGATATGGCGGTACTTCTGTGCTTCGGCACGGCTTTGCCCGAAGTGACGGCGAATATAAGGCGAATAGCCGCCGTGCACGAGCTTTACGCGCCGGAGGTGCCGGTCCGCGGCGAGGCGGTCTTTAACTTTGAATATTATAAAAAAAGACAGGCCGAGTTTTTATCGGTGCGTGAAAAGCTTGCGGATGAGATTTCAAAACGCACCTTTGACTGCATAGTTAAATATAAGCTTACCGGCGATATAAACCTGCTTTTCGATTGCGAAACCGACCGCGAAGAGCCGTACAAAAGCTTTTTGCACTTTACGGATAACGAAACATATCTCGACCTCGGCGCCTACCGTGGCGATACTGTTCTTTCGTTTTGCAAACGGGCGAAAGGTTGGAAAAGTATAATTGCCGTCGAGCCGGACGTGAAAACCTACGCAAAGCTTAAAGCCGCGACCGCGGACATTGAAAATATAACAAATATAAACGCTTTTGCCGGTGCAAAAAGCGGAGTTAAAACGGTAAACATGAACGGCTCGCGCGGCGCGGGGCAGGGCGGCGCACCGGGTGAAGTCAGGGTCATCACGGTTGATTCGCTCGGTATCGCTCCCACATTTATAAAAATGGATATTGAAGGCGATGAGAGCGAAGCAATATCCGGCGCGAGCGAAACGATACGAACGTATCGTCCGAAAATGAAAATATCCGCCTATCACCGAATCGGCGATATAATCGATATACCGAAAGCGGTGCAGGCGGTATATCCCGATTATAAGATTTATTTACGCCATAACCCCTGCCTACCCGCGTGGGACACGGATTATTTCTTTATATAGTATTTTACACCTTGACAGTTTGCCTATATAGTGGTAAAATTGTTAAGATGAGTTAGTCTTGTCTTTTGGTTTTACAAGGCGGTACATTGTAAGACTTAAAAATAAAACTTCTGTCGCGGGGTGTAAACAGCGGTCCCCGGCGAATATTCATATGTTAAAAAACGTTATATATTTGCAAAACCGCTTTATTATATAAGGAGGGTTACTATGCCACCTAAAACTTTAGAGATTATAGTTTTTATCGGCGCGTGTCTGGCGCTTGCGATAATCGGCTTTTTTGTGGGCTCGGCGTACCGTCGCCGCTCGGCGGAAAAAACCATAGGTTCCGCCGAGGAAGAGGCAAAGCGCATTCTGAACGACGCTATGAAAACGGCAGAAACAAAGAAAAAAGAAACTTTGATTGAAGCAAAGGAGGAAATCCACCAGCTCCGTCAGGATACCGAACGCGACCTGCGCGAACGCAGGGCGGAGGTTCAGCGTCAGGAGCACAGGATACAGCAGAAAGAAGAGAGTCTCGACAGGAAAACCGATAACATCGAGGCGAAAGAGGAAAAATTAGCCCAACGTGCGAAGGAAATCGAATCGAAGCTTGAGGAGTGTGAACAGTTAAAACGCGGTCAGCTTGAAATGCTTGAAAAGATTTCGGGTCTTTCAAAGGAGCAGGCGAGAGCCCAGCTTCTGAGTATGCTCGAAGGCGACCTCACGCATGAAAAAGCCGTTCGCATTAAGGACTTTGAACAGCGCGTCAAGGATGATTCCGACAGACTCGCACGCGAGGTGTTAAGCAGCGCCATTCAACGCTGTGCCGCTGATCATTCATCCGAAATAACCGTTTCGGTAGTACCGCTTCCGAACGATGAAATGAAGGGCAGAATCATCGGCCGCGAGGGCAGAAACATCCGCGCTATCGAAAACGCCACCGGCGTCGACCTTATTATCGACGACACACCGGAGGCGATAACCGTTTCAAGCTTTGAGCCGATACGCCGCGAAATAGCGAGGCGTACTCTTGAAAAGCTCATTGCGGACGGGCGCATTCACCCGGCAAGAATAGAAGAATCGGTCGCCAAGGCGACAGCCGAGGTCGACGCGGTGATCAAGCAGGAGGGCGAGCGCGCCATGATAGAATCGGGCGTGCATAACATCCACCCCGAGCTTATCAAGCTGCTCGGAAGACTGCATTACCGCACCAGCTACGGTCAGAACGTGCTTAACCACTCGCTTGAGGTTTGCCATATCGCCGGTCTTATAGCCGCGGAGCTCGGTGCCGACGTTACGCTTGCCAAGCGCGCGGGACTGCTTCACGATATCGGTAAG
The DNA here is from genome assembly GCA_016287385.1 of Clostridiaceae bacterium. Taxonomy (GTDB): domain Bacteria; phylum Bacillota; class Clostridia; order Oscillospirales; family Acutalibacteraceae; genus UBA737. The sequence goes on from JAEEWM010000005.1 coordinate 70,311, forward strand.
GCGATAGACCATGAGCAGGAGGGCTCGCATATTCAGCTCGGTGTTGAAGCCGCCAAGAAGTATAAAGAGAGCGAAGCGGTCGTTCACGCCATTCACGCCCACCACGGCGACGTTGAGGCGAAAACCGTCGTTGCCTGCATAGTTCAGGCGGCGGACGCTATTTCGGCGGCGCGTCCCGGAGCAAGGCGCGAGAATATCGAAAACTATATCAAGCGTCTTGAAAAGCTTGAAGAAATCGCGAATTCCTTTACCGGCGTTGACAGCTCCTACGCCATCCAGGCGGGCAGAGAGGTAAGAATTCTCGTTAAGCCCGAGGTTATCAGCGACGACCAGATGGTAATTATGGCTCACGATATCGCACAGAAAATAGAGAGTGAGCTTGAATATCCCGGTCAGATAAAGGTCAACGTTATAAGAGAAAACCGCGCCGCGGATTATGCGAAATAATATTCTTAACAGACCGAAACAGGCGACTGCGTTTGCAGCCGCCTGTTTATCGCTTACTTCAAAGGATAATTACTTCTTGAATAAATCTTTGCGGTATGTTAATATTATTCAGGTGATTGAAAAATGTTTTTTCGTTCTAAATCGGGCTCGTTCGATTATCTTATCGTAGGGCTCGGAAACCCCGGTATGACCTATGAAAACACACGCCATAACGCAGGATATATGGCGCTTGACGCGTTTTTGAAGAAGCACGGCGTTGTGCTCAAAAAGCATAAATTCGAGTCGCTTTACGGTGACGCCGTTATTTCCGGCAAGCGCTTGCTTATTCAAAAGCCGGAAACGTTTATGAATAATTCCGGCCGCGCGGTGGCGGCGATTTCAAGGTTTTATAAGATTCCCGCAGACAGAATAATCGTGCTTTTTGACGATATTTCTCTGCCGGTGGGCAATATCCGGATACGCCGGAAGGGAAGCGCCGGCGGACATAACGGTATAAAGGATATAATCGAGATTCTCGGTACGGAGGATATTATGCGCATAAAAATCGGCGTGGGCGAAAAACCTAACCCCGATTACGACCTTAAAGACTGGGTTCTCGGTAAAATCCCGAAAAGCGATGAGGAGGCGTTCGGCGCCGCCTGCGAGCATGCCGCCGCCGCGATAGATGAGATATTCATCCGCGGTATAGACAGCGCGATGAACAAATACAGCAAATAGCTTATTATGAAATTTCTGAATAGATTTTTGGAGGATGAGAGAGATTATAACCGGCTTAAAGCGTGCGTTAAGGAGGGACGGCTTCCGGTCGCCGCGGCGGGACTTACCGGTATTCACAAGGCGGTAATTGCCGACGCGCTTTGTTGCTCGCTTGAAAGGAAAATACTCATGATAACCGATACCGAAGCGGCGGCGTCCGCTCTGCGTGACGACCTTGTGTCGCTCGGCGTATCGGCGGGGTATTTGCCTGTAAGAGATTATAATTTCGCATCTGCCGACGGCTACTCGAAAGAGTACGAAATAATGAGGATAGATACCCTGTCAAGGTTGCTTGACGGGGATTTTGCCGTTGTGTGCGCCGGTATTGAGAGCGCGACCCAGTATACGGTTTTGCCTTCTGTTCTTGCGCGGGGCACTTTTACGGTAAACACGGCGGATACGGTCAGTATAGAGGAACTTGCCGACCGTCTTGTCGCGTTCGGCTATAAGCGCGCCGATATATGCGAGGGAGCGGGTCAGTTTTCGGTGCGCGGCGGCATAATCGATATTTTTTCAGCCGGTCAGGATAATCCGGTAAGAATAGAGCTTTGGGGCGACGAGGTAGACGGCATTTCGTTTTTTGACGTGACTTCACAGCGCCGCACCGAAAAGACCGACAGCATCAGGATACGCCCCGCCTGCGAGCTGCCTTATGACGCGCGGGGGCTCAAAGCAAAGCTTGAAGCGTACCTTGCCGATAAAAAGCTTACCGACCCGCAAAGGCAGAATATTGAGCGCGATATAGATAAGCTTGAAAACGGCTTTCCGGTAAACGCCGATTTGTATATACCCCTGCTTTACGACGGCACCGCCACACTTTTCGATTACACGAAGGATTTTTACGTCGCGGTTTGCGAGAGCGCGAATGTGCTCGGCAAGCTTAAAAGCGTGCTTCAAAGCGAAGCGGGGGATATTGCGGAACTGCTTGCTTCCGGCTTTATGTCTTACAAAACAGCCAAAGTGCGACTCGACGGGGGCGAGTATTTAAGCCGTATTTCAAAAGCGATATATCTTGAAAATTTCGCCCGTGTTTCCTACGACAGCGACGTTTACGATACCGTAACCTTTGATTTTAAGCGCTTTTCCGCGTGGGGCGGCAACCTTCAAACGCTTATAGACGACATAACCGCGATACGTGATATATCCGGTACGGTCGCCGTGTTCGCGGGCGGTGAAAAGGCGGCGAGACTGCTTGCCGATTCACTCTGTGAGAACGGTGTTCCGGCGCAGTTTTTAAGTGATGAGGCGCAGGTGAAGTCGGGCGGCGTGTTCGTACTTTCCGGCGGGCTTTCAAGCGGCTTTGAGATAACTTCAAAAAAACTGCTTGTTATAACGCACCGTTATATTTCGGCGGAGAAGCGTCGCCGCCATTTTAAGGCGGGTAAGGAAATCGGCTCGCTCGACGAAATCGAAAAGGGCGACCTTGTAGTTCACGCTATGCACGGTATCGGTGTTTTTGACGGAATAAACCGCATAACCCAATCGGGCGTCACAAAGGACTATATCAAGATAAAATACGCCGGCAGCGACGTGCTTTACGTGCCGGTGACCCAACTCGACCTCGTAACAAAATATATCGGCGCTTCGGACGAGGCGAGCGTAAAGCTCAACAAGCTCGGCTCCGCCGCGTGGCAGCAGACGCGCTCGCGCGTGCGCGCCGCGGTAAAGGATATGGCGGATAAGCTTACAAAACTGTACGCCAAGCGTATGGCGGCGAAGGGATACGCGTTTTCACCCGATACCGACCTGCAAAACGATTTCGAGCGCCGCTTTGAATATGATGAGACCGAAGACCAGCTCCGCTGCAGTGATGAGATTAAAAACGATATGCAGCGACCCGTTCCGATGGACAGACTGCTCTGCGGCGACGTCGGCTTCGGCAAGACCGAGGTCGCGCTGCGCGCCGCTTTCAAGTGCGTAAGCGAGGGTAAGCAATGCGCGATGTTAGTGCCTACAACAATTCTTTCAAGTCAGCACTATAACACCGTAACACGCCGTTTCGGCGATATGCCGGTAAACGTAGAACTCTTAAACCGATTTGTAAGCGCCGGTAAACAAAGAAAAATCGTTGCGGGCATAAAATCGGGAAGAGTGGATATGGTGATAGGCACACACCGCCTTATTTCAAAGGATATTGAGTTTAAGAATATAGGACTTGTCATAATAGACGAGGAACAGCGATTCGGTGTGGCGCAAAAGGAAAAACTTAAAGAAAAATATCCGTTTGTCGATATACTTACCCTTTCGGCAACGCCTATTCCGCGCACGCTCAATATGGCGATGAGCGGACTGCGCGATATGTCCTCGATAGACGAGGCGCCCGCCGACAGATACCCGGTACAAACCTACGTTTTAGAGTATGACGCGGGCACCGTGGCTTCCGCGATAGAGCGCGAACTGCGGCGCGGCGGTCAGGTTTACTATTTGCATAACAGGGTGGAAAGCATAGAAAACTGCGCGCTTAAACTTATGAATCTGGTGCCCGGGGCGCGTATAGGCATAGCCCACGGCAAAATGAGCGAGGATGAGCTTTCCGCCGTATGGCAGAAGCTTCTCGAACACGAAATAGATATTCTCGTTTGCACCACGATTATCGAAACCGGCGTTGACGTGCCGAACGTCAATACCCTTATAATCGAGAACGCCGACAGAATGGGACTCGCCCAGCTTCACCAGATACGCGGCAGGGTGGGGCGGTCTCCGAGGCACGCCTACGCCTATTTCTGTTTCAGACGCGGAAGAGAAATGTCCGAGACGGCGGCGAAGCGGCTTGAAGCTATAAAGCAGTTTACCGAATTCGGCTCGGGCTTCAAAATAGCGCTCCGCGATTTGCAGATAAGAGGAGCGGGCAGTATTCTTGGCGGCGAACAGCACGGAAACATGGAAGCGGTAGGTTACGATATGTACCTTAAACTTTTAAGCGAGGCGATAGCCCGTGAAAACGGCGAGGAGATACCCGAAAGCGAAGCCGAGTGCACTGTCGATATCGCGCTTGACGCCCATATACCCGAAAACTATATCGAATCGCTTCCGTCGCGTATCGGAATATATAAGCGTATCGCCGATATCACTGCGCGCGAAGACGCGCTCGACGTGACAGACGAGCTTTGCGACCGCTTCGGCGAGCCGCCCGCGCCTGTCATGGGGCTTATAAACGTTTCACTGCTTCGCGCAAGAGCGGCGAAAAACGGCATAACCGAAGTTAAAAACGTAAAAGGCGGTATCGCGCTTTTAACCGACGCCGTTAAAGAAGACACAGCCGCGCGGCTGGCTGAGAATCTCGGCGAGGCGTTTACGGTATCGCTGATAGGCAGACCCTCGTACGTCGTGAAATGCGGAAAAGATGAGAAGCTCGGCGCGGTCGTCGAAAAGTTATCGCGAATACTCTAAAATTTATGTGGACATTTCGCAGGGTTTGTTATATAATTACTTTTATAAAGTTAAAAAGTTTTTCGGAGGAATCATAAATGAAAAACGTAAAGAAGATATTAAGTTTGGTTGTTGTACTGTGCCTGTGCCTTACTTTCGCGGCATGCCACAAGAAAAACGAGACAGCCGTTAAAGTCGGCGATCTTGAGTTTTCTTCGGGGTATTATGCCTGCGTTTTCTACTTTACCGACGCCGAGGCGCGCCAGAAGGTGAGCGATGCGCTTACCGAAGCCGGCGAGAGCACCGATAATATCGATTATTCAAAGCAGAAAATCGAGGATAAGGATTACGCCGACTGGGTAAAGGACGAGACTATAAATAAGATTAAACGTATAGCCGTTTGCAAGGCGTACTGCCAAAAGAACAAGCTTGAAATAGAAGAAGCGGACGCCAACTATTCCGAGCAGTATGTAGAGTACCTTTGGGAAAACAATTACAGCGATAACAGCAAGACCGAAAACGAACACGTTTACGTAAAGAACGGTTTTTCAAAGGATACGCTTGCAACCTATTTTAACGACCTTTCTTATGAATCCCTTTACTTTGACCACGTTTTCGGCGCCGACGGTGAAAAAGCGGTGGCCGAGGATAAGATTAAAGAGGAACTTTCAACGAAATACGCCATCGCCGATATGCTCGACGCTGACTTCACCGACCTTACCGAGGAGCAGATCACCGAGAAAACCGAGCAGTTGAACGGTTATCTTGAAGAGCTCAAAGCCGGTACGCGTACTTTTGAGGAGATTTACCATGAGTACAACGGCAGTGAGCATGAGGATACACAGCAGAACGCCGACGCGGAAGAGGGCTCGGCTCCGCTTGACAGTCACGCAAGCTTTATAGGAGCCGCCGATACCGATTACAGCAACGATAATTATGAAGAAGTCAAAGCAATGGCTGTAAATGAAGTCAAGATAGTAGATAAGAAGGACAGCGACGACAAAGTTACCGGGAAAACGCTTATTGTTAAAAAAGATATACTCGCCGATCCGTATTATCTTAAAAACTATGATTCCATGCTTCGCCACTCGTTAGCTGATGAAGATTTTGATAAAATGATCGATGAAGATATCGAAAAGCTTGATTTCAAAGAGTACACAAAGGCGACAAAGGTTTTCACAATTAAAAAGATTTACGTGCCCGATACTTCCTCGGCAACGTGATATGAGTAAAAAAACACCCGGCGCAGTCGTCTGACTGCGCCGGGTTTACTTATACGGCTCTTGACTGTCGGGCAAATTTTTAGTATAATCATCTTGCAGACATATGTCAAAGGTGGGCTCGATTTGAAAAGAACAACAAAACTTTTTGCGATTCTGCTCGTTTTTGCCGTAGCTTTTTCGTGCCTTTGCACTATGGGCGCGACGGCGGATGAAGAGGGCGTTTTTACTTATTATATCGCCGATAACGCGGCGGTTTTGACCGATGTAAAAAACACTGCCGCGGGCGAAGTGACAGTGCCTGATACGCTGGGCGGAGCGCCGGTTAGAATGATAGACGGCGCGTTTCGCAACAAGACGAGGATAACCTCTGTCGTTTTGCCCGATTCCGTTACTGTAATCGCACAGAATTCGTTTGCGTATTGCAGCGCTCTCAAAACCGTGGATTTCGGCAACGGACTCATTTCCGTAAAAGAGGCGGCGTTCAGCGGTTGTGTATCGCTTACTGGTATTGAATTGCCCGATACGCTGACCGAGCTCGGACCGTATTCGTTTTCATGGTGTGAAAAGCTCGTTTCGGTCAAGCTTTCAAATTCTCTTAAAATAATTGATAAAGGCACTTTTTCCGGGTGCGCCGTGCTCGGCTATGTTGAAATACCGGAAAGTGTGCGTTATATCAGGCAGGACGCTTTCGGCCAGACGAAATATGCGGAAGATCCTTCAAACTGGGAAGACGGCATGCTTTATATGGGTCATTATCTTTTGGCGGTAAAGACCGATGTTTCCGGCCTTTGCGAAATAAAACCGGGGACTAAAACTGTTGCCGACAGAGCGTTCAGTATGTGCGAACAGATAACCGGGGTCGCTTTTTACGACGATATCATAAATATCGGCGAAGCCGCTTTTTACGGCTGCAAGCATATAACCGACGTGTTTTATTCGGGCGACGTAGCGAAGCATAAAAAGCTTGAAATCGGTAAAAATAACAACTATTTAAACAACGCGCTCTGGCATTACTATTATCAGCCGGGCGTAAAGGAGTATATGCCGGGTGACGTAAACGGTGACGACAGGGTCAATAACAAGGACCTTCTGCGTCTTATGAAGTATCTTTCCGACTGGGACGTTGAGGTGATGGAAACAGTGCTTGACGTCAACGGCGACGGTTCGGTCAACAATAAGGACCTCACAAGACTGCACCAGTATCTTTCCGGGTGGGACGTTAAGATTTATTCGCTGAACGTCGGATATGAAGTGGGCGGCGACGATCACGGACCGGCGATCGGCTTCTGATGTTTTAATACGCGTTATATAAAAAACGGCGCCGCCGGCTCGGCGCTCCTATAAAACGGATGAATAATCGGCTGAAGAAGGGAAAAGACCTTTTTCAGCCGTTTTTTATTTGATATTGTCGGTGAATGTCGCGGATTTACCCTCTAAAATGCAAGCGGCTGTGCAAAAAGGAGGGAAACTATGATAATTTCCAAAGTAAACAATCAAACCCTTACGCTGCTTTACGACGGCGTCGTATCGGACAGCGTAAAGTATCTTAAAATAAGGTTTGAGTTCAGCGGCGAGTGGGACGGCTGCGCAAAAACCGCGATTTTTTCCCGCGAGGACGGGCAGAACACGTTTTCGGTCCTTTTAGAGGACGGCGAGCCGCTGTACCTCGGCGACGGCGTCTGCCTTGTGCCGCACGAAGTCATAAAAGCGCCGGCGTTTACCGTTTCGGTATTCGGTATAAGAGGTGACAGCGTTATAACCGCCGACGCAAAGCGGGTCATAGTCAAGGAAAGCGGATACCGTCAGGGCGAAACGCCGCCGGAGCCCACACCGAGCGAATATGAGCGCATAGCCGCCGTTGCTTCCGCGGCGGTGAGCACGGCGCAATCGGTAAGAACCGACGCCGACAACGGCGTATTTAAGGGCGACAAGGGCGATAAAGGCGATAAGGGCGACACCGGCGACCCGTTTACCTATGCCGATTTCACGCCTGAACAGCTCGCCGCCTTAAAGGGTGAAAAAGGCGACAAGGGCGACAAGGGTAATACGGGCGCTACTCCGGAGATAAGCGCCAACGCCGAGGTATCTATGTCAAAAGGTACGCCTTATGTAAACGTCGTGAAAGAAGTCGACAGTTTGGGAAATACAACTTTTACTTTTTCGTTTGGCGGTGTTAAAGGCGAAGATGGAGAAACCGGACCGGCGGCGGTAATTGACACGCATTATAATCCGGAAAGTGATAATGCGCAGAGCGGCGGAGCGGTTGCCGAAGCGGTATCGCCTAAACAAAACAGGTGGCGTAAAATTGCTGATGTGACTGTTACAAATCAAACGGAAGCAAGGTATTTCACATTCAGTACCGATACCGAAAACAAACCGTTTGTGCTCAAACAGGCGCGCATATATGTATACTGCCCGGCGGAAGCCGGACTTACCACCGCCACAAACGGATACGTTTATCTTTCGAGTGACGCGCACGTCACGTATAACGTGCATTACGGCGTAGTTACATGGAAGGACGGCGCGACCGACTGTAACTTTATCGGTGAGGTTTTTGCCTTTGATAACGCGCCCGCTTATATGCGGTACGTCGATAAGGCGGCGAATTCAACCGTGAATCCGGCGAGTCTGAAGATGAGTCTTGGCTCTCCCGCTACGGTATACGGACAGATACAGGGAATAAGAGTGCTGCTTAATTCCGGTAATTTTATAGCCGGTACCCGTATTGTCATAGACGGTCTTGACAAGTAAAACAGGGGTTTTTACGCGGGTGAGCGGATGTATCCGCCCACCCGTTTTTTGCCCGATATTGTTATTGACGAACATTTCCGGCCGTGGTATAATGTATTTGTAGTAATATGCCCGAAAGGAATGAAACTTTATAATGTTTGAGAGTGTTAAATGGAAAGAAAACGGAAAGTTAAAGCTTTGTATCATAGTGGGTACGCGACCTGAAATTATACGTCTTGCCGCGGTTATAAACAAGTGCAGAAAGTATTTTGATACCATTCTCGTCCATACGGGGCAAAACTATGATTATACCTTAAACGGAGTATTTTTCAAAGATTTGAAGCTTGCCGATCCGGACGTTTATCTTGACGCCGTGGGAAACGATCTCGGCGAGACGATGGGCAATATAATCGCAAAATCTTATGAACTGATGGCTGAAATAAAACCGGATGGCGTTCTGGTGCTCGGCGATACCAACAGCTGTCTTTCGGTAATAGGCGCGAAGCGGCTTCACATACCGATTTTTCACATGGAAGCGGGCAACCGCTGCAAGGACGAGTGCCTGCCCGAGGAAACAAACCGCAGAATAGTCGATATCATTTCCGACGTTAACCTCGCATACAGCGAGCACGCCCGCCGCTATCTTGCCGAGTGCGGTCTGCCCAAGGAGCGCACCTACGTTACCGGCTCGCCCATGGCGGAAGTGCTGCACGAAAACTTAACGGAAATCGAAAACAGCGACGTTCACGCCCGCCTCGGACTGACAAAGGGAAAATATATACTCCTTTCCGCTCACAGAGAGGAGAACATAGATACCGAAAAGAATTTTTTGTCGCTTTTCGGCGCGATAAACAAAATGGCGCAGAAGTACGATATGCCCGTGCTTTATTCCTGCCATCCGCGTTCCAAGAAACGTCTTGAAGCCACCGGATTCAAGCTTGACAGCCGCGTAATAATGCACGAGCCGCTCGGTTTCCACGATTATAACTGCTTGCAGATGAACGCGTTTTGCGTTGTTTCCGACAGCGGCACCCTGCCCGAGGAAAGCAGTTTCTTCACCTCGATAGGTAAGCCGTTTCCGGCTGTCTGCATAAGAACGTCGACAGAGCGCCCGGAGGCGCTTGACAAGGCGTGCTTTATAATATCGGGTATCGATGAAAAAGGACTTTTGCAATCGGTCGATACCGCGGTGGAGATGAATAAAAACGGCGATATCGGTATACCCGTGCCGGTATATACCGACGAAAATGTTTCGGTAAAGGTCGTAAAGATTATTCAGTCATACGTCGGTATAGTCAATAAGATGGTGTGGAGAAAGTCATAAGATGGCGGATTATGAGAATAGCGCCCGACTTTTAGTCGCGCTTGTTAAATGTGCGATAACCGGCGAGAGTCCGCCTTCAGGCATCGACTATGAAAATTATTTCAGGGAAATAATGCGTCTCGGTGCTTATCATCAGGTGGCGCATCTTGCCGCATATACGCTTATAAGCAGGGACCTTCTGAAAGACGCGGAGCATATAAAATCGGCACAAAAGTATATTCGCGAGGCATCTTACAGAGATACCAAGAATAAATATACTTTGCAAACCGCGAAGGATATTTTTGAGGAAAACGGCGTACCGTATATGGCTTTGAAGGGTGCGCTCGTTAAGAATTACTATCCCGAAAGCTGGATGCGCTCAAGCTGTGATATTGACATACTTGTTAAAAAGCAGGATTTTAGCAGGGCGGCGGCGCTTCTTGAGAGCAACGGCTTTAAGCGCGACAGCAACCTGAATTTTCATGATATTTCACTGCTTTATGACGATACGAATCTCGAACTGCATTTCAGTATATGTGAAAATATAAAAAGTATTGACTCAATGCTTAAAAACGTGTGGGATTATGCCTGCAAGACAGAAGGCTGCGAATACGCGGAAGACAGGGATTTCTTCGTTTTCCACCATATAGCCCATATGTCATACCACTTTCTGGCAGGCGGCTGCGGGATACGTCCGTTTCTTGACTACTGGATACTTCGGCGGGCAAATTTTTTTGATTTTGAAAAGGTAAAAGAGCTTTGTGAAAAGGCGCAGCTTGCCGATTTTTACGCTGCTGTGGTGCGGCTTGTCGACGTATGGTTTGAGGGCGCGGAATATAACGAAGTAACATACAGGATGAAGGAATATATTGTGACCGGCGGCGCGTACGGATATTATCCGAATAACGCGGCGGCGGAAACTATAAGAAACGGGGGTAAGCGGCGCCAGGTATTCGCCATTGCTTTCCCTCCTTACAGAAATATGCGCGTGCTTTATCCCGTGCTTAATCGCGCCCCCGTACTGCTTCCGTTTTGCTACGTTTACCGCGTTTTCCAGAAAACGATCGGCAAAAACAGCCGTAACGCGAAGAAAAAATACCGGATAATTAAAGGACAGGACAATGAATTTATAAAAGAGGTCGCGGCTCTTATGAAATTGCTTGATCTCGATACAAAGAAAGGCGGAGACTGATGAATATTCTCGTTACGGGCGCGAAAGGATTTGCAGGTAAAAACCTGGTCGTGAACCTTAAAAACATAAGGGATAAAAAGAATAATACCAGACCGGGTATAGCGATAGAAAACATCTATGAATACGATATAGACAGCACGCCGGAAAACCTCGATGAATACTGCAAAAACGCCGATTTCGTATTCAACTTCGCGGGTGTGAACAGACCGGAGAATCCCGAAGATTTCAGGAAAGGAAATTTCGGCTTCGCCTCAACGCTCTTAAACACCCTTAAAAAGTACAAAAACAAGGCGCCGGTAATGCTTTCCTCCTCCATTCAGGCAACGCTTGAAGGGCGTTTCGGCACCTCTGAATACGGATTGTCGAAAAAAGCGGGTGAGGATCTGTTTTTTGAGTACGGCGAGCAAAACGGGGTCAAGGTTCTGGTCTACCGTTTTCCGAATCTCGCGGGCAAATGGGTAAGACCTAATTACAATAGTGCGGTAGGCACTTTTTGCCATAATATAGCCAATGATCTGCCTATAACCGTGAACGATCCGAGCGTGGAGCTTGAGCTTCTTTTCATAGACGATCTGGTGGAAGAAATGCTCGACGCGTTAGAGGGCAAAGAGCACCGCTGCGAGTTTGAGGGAGTGAATACCGTTTTGTGTGAAAACGGCAGATTTTGCGCCGCTCCGGTCTCCCATAAGGTGACTCTCGGATATGTTGTCGAGTGCCTTGAAAAGTTCAGAAAGCAACCCGAGACCCTCCTTATGCCCGAGATACCTTCGGGAAGCTTTGAAAAGAAACTTTATTCGATGTATTTATCGTATTTACCGAAGGAAAAAACCGCTTTTCCGCTTAAAATGAATGTTGACGCCCGCGGCAGTTTTACCGAGCTTCTTAAAACCGAAAAGTGCGGTCAGTTTTCCGTCAACATTTCAAAGCCGGGCATTACTAAGGGTCAGCACTGGCATAATTCAAAGTGGGAGTTTTTCATTGTCGTTTCGGGGCACGGACTTATCGAAGAACGCAAAATAGGTACCGATGAGGTGAGGCGTTTTGAAGTGAGCGGCGATAATATCACCGCCGTCCATATGCTGCCCGGATTTACGCATAATATAATAAATCTTTCCGATACGGAAAACCTCGTAACGCTTATGTGGGCTAACGAGCAATTTGATCCGGCACATCCCGATACTTTCAGAGAAGACGTCTGAAAGACAGCAGAACATAATGATTTTTAATGCATGACCGCCGTCAAAATACGGCGGTTTTTTGCCTTTCTAACAAAAAACGGCTCTTTTTTTCCGTTATTCCGTCAAAAAAAGTTATTGCTATTGGCGCGTATATGTGTTATATATATTATACTATATTATATTTTGTTATAAGCGACCCGGGGATGTGAAATATGATGGTATTGCTGATTATATTGATCGTTTTAGTGATTTTGTACATAGCCTTTTCACTGTTGGCGCTCCTGAAAAACGATAAATCGGATATTAACGATAAAAACCCCTATCTTCATCCGGAAACGGCTAAAGAAGTTCTTCCCGAGGATATGGTACCGTTTGTAAACGATATGCCCGTCGCCGCAAAGGGACAAAAAACCTTTTACGAAAAATTCGTAAAGCGCCCGTGCGATTCCGTTCTTTCATTTTTGGGGCTCCTCATTCTTTCACCATTGTTCGCGGTGACATGCCTTGCTATCGTGATAGACGATCCCGGACCGATATTTTTCACGCAGAACAGAGTCGGCGCGGATAAAAAGTTTTTCCGGCTGCATAAGTTTCGCTCGATGAAGATGTCCACTCCTCACGATATGCCTACGCATATGCTCGAAAATCCCGAACAGTACATAACGAGGGTAGGCGGATTTTTAAGAAAGTTTTCGCTTGATGAGCTTCCGCAGATCTGGGATATATTCAGAGGCAAGATGAGTATAATCGGTCCGCGCCCCGCGCTTTGGAATCAGGCGGATCTTGTGGCGGAGCGCGAAAAGTTCGGCATAAACGCTCTTACCCCCGGGCTTACGGGCTTTGCGCAGATAAACGGACGGGACGAGCTTGAAATTCCCGAAAAGGTGGAGTACGACCGGCAGTACAAAGAGAATTTCGGTTTCCGGCTGGATGTAAAATGCTTTTTCGGTACGATAATTTCGGTTGTAAAAAGCGACGGCGTCGTCGAGGGCGGCACCGGCGAGATGGCAAGGAGTGAAAAGGTCAACAAATGATGGAGAAGTATTCCGTACTGATGCCGCTTTGGTATAAAGAGAATATGGAGCATTTGAAAACCGCTTTGTTGAGTATCATAAACCAAACGGTCAAGCCGGACGAGGTCGTCTTAATAGAGGATCACCCCATAAGCGGGGAAATGCACGACCTTATTTGCGGGCTTTTTGAAAATACCGGGATAGACCTCAACATCTACGAAAATTTTGAGCTTGATAAAAAGGGCCTTTCCTCGATACTTAATTTCGGCGTTACCAAGTGCCGCAACTCGCTTATCGCCCGAATGGATACCGACGATATAGCCTACCCGGACCGCTGTGAAGCGGAGCTCAGAGAATTCGAGGCGGACGGTGAGCTTGCGCTCGTAGGCGCATGGGTGGATGAGTTTGACGATGACCCGAACGATATCAAAGCTCAGCACACCGTACCGGCGTTTCAGCGTGATATAGAACGGCGTATGAAATATACTAACCCCTTCAACCACCCGACGGTCATGTTCAGAAAAGAAGTAATTCTCGCCTGCGGCAATTATGATAAAGATCTTAAAAGAAACGAAGACTACGACCTTTGGTACAGAGTGGTAAGGAACGGGCATAAGTGCAAAAACATCAACCGCTCTTTGCTCAGATTCAGGCGGGGCGCGTCGTTCAGTAAACGTCGCAAAAACCGTGAACAGCACTTGGGCAAGTTGGCAATAAAACGGCGTATGCTTCAAGACGGTTATATGACGCGCTTTGAATATATTGTTTCGTATACTATGGAAAAGATTTATTTCGTTATGCCGACTGGTATAAGAAAGACGGTATTCAAGTTACTCGGAAAATAAGAAACGGTGATTGAATTGTTAAGTAAAATCAAATATGCGCTCAGAAGAAGCAAGTTGGTGAGGATAGTATATCTCCCGATAGCGAAAATCAAGGACGCTGTGACATCAAATAAATATCCGAAAAGTGAAGACAGTGCCTTTATGGCGAGTATTAAAGACTCCCGTAAAGGCAAGCGTTGTTTTATAATAGGCAACGGTCCGAGCCTTATGGCGGAGGATCTTGATAAGATAAAAGACGAGTTTTGTTTCGGTGTGAACCGTATCTACTGTATGTTTGAAAACACGGAGTGGAGACCCGCGGCTTACGTTTGCATTGATATGGACGTTATCGGCGATGAGCGCGAGAATATAAAAAAAGTTGAAAGTGAGTATAAGTTTATCAATCTCAACGCTAAGCGGCAGATGGGCGAGGTTGATAAGCATACTCATTTTATTTACATCAAGGGTAAGTTCAAAATCGACCGTCACGGCACGGCGCAGAAGACGGTTAACGAAGATATGTCGAAGTATATCTCGATGACCGATAACGTTACCGGCATCTGCCTGCAGCTGGCGTTTTATATGGGCTTTAATGAGATATATCTTCTCGGCAACGATTTCAACTATCCGCAAACCGGTAAGGGAAGCGCAAACTCCGAACAGAATTACTTTAAGGGTATGAAGGGCAAAACAAAGGTCGATTTCAACTTTGAGGCGAACAGCACGTAATTTAAGACTCTCCGGAGTTACGCGGAAAGTCACGGCATAAAGATATTCAACGCCACGCGCGGCGGTCATCTTGAAATTTTCGAGCGCGCTGATTTTGACAGTGTGGTGGGTAACTTAAATGGCAAATAAAGATTATTCGGTCATTATCTCCACCTGTGATAAATTTTCTGACCTGTGGGACGCTAACGTTACGCTTCTTGAAAAGAACTGGGGCGACCGCGGAGTTGACACTTATTTTGTTACCGATAAGCCGACAGACCTTGAGTATGAAAGGGTAAAGTTTATAGCGGCCGGCGAGGGCGCGGAGATAACCGAGCGCATCAAAGCGGCGCTTAAAGTTATAGAGACAAAATATATAGTTTTTCTTTTGGATGATTATTTTCTTACAAAACCGATAGATACCGCGAAGATTGACCGATATATCGAGATTATGCGGAAGGAAAAACTCGATTATTTAAGACTTTACACTTTCCTTAACGCCAAGTACTTTAAGGAGAAAATCGGCGGCTACGGTGACATATACAAGGTCACTACCGACGCGCGATACAACGTAAACCTTTACCCCTGTGTTTTTTCTCGTGAGTTTTTGGCGGCGACCGTAGAGGACGGAACCAAAAATGCCTGGCAGTACGAGGTTTCACTTACGAAGACAGCCGACCGTTACGGCGCGAAATGCGCGCTCGTAAACCCCGACGCAATCGATATGCTCGACGTTGTGCGGAAGGGCAGGCTCATAAGAAAGGCGAAGCGGTATCTCGATAAATACGACCTCTATCACGGGGACCGCCCGGTAATGGACCTGTTTACCACGGTCAAACTCGGCGCCGTATACCGCTTAAAGAGTCTTATGCCGAGGAAATTCAGCAGTTTTATCCGTAAAACTCTTAAAAAATGCGGTAAAAAGTTTTACAGCGACGAATATGCAGATTAAGGTGAGATAAAAATGATAATTACCCGAACCCCTTTCAGGGTAAGCTTTGCCGGCGGCGGCAGCGATATTGCTTCGTTTTATGAGAAGCACGGCGGATGTGTACTCAGCACCGCCATAAACAAGTATATGTACATTTCGGTTCATCCGAGTTTTGACCCCGATGAAACGGTGCTTAAATATTCCGAAACCGAAACGGTTAATGATATCGCCGATATAAAGCACAAATATTTTAAGCAGGTGCTTACCGATCTTGACGTAAAGGGTGTTGAGCTTGTCAGCACGGCGGACGTGCCCGCGGGCACGGGGCTCGGCTCGTCGAGTTCCTTTACGGTGGGGCTTCTTAACAGTCTTTACGCGTACAAGGGCGTTTACGTGAGCAAGGAGCGTTTGGCAAACGAAGCGTGTGAAACCGAGATAGATAAGCTTAAAAACCCGATAGGCAAGCAGGATCAGTACGCCGCGGCTTACGGCGGACTCAATTTCTACGAGTTCAAGCGCGACGGAAGCGTAACGGTGGAACCCGTGATAATGGAAAAAGCGGCAAAAGCCGCGCTTGAAGGCAACCTCATGATGTTTTATACCGGTCAGCTTCATTCGGCTTCGGCGATACTTAAAGAGCAAAGCAATAATATAACCGCGGGGGATAAGGAAAAAAATCAGCTTAAAATGTGCGATTTGGCGCGCGCTCTTCGTGAGGAACTGACCCGCGGCAATATAGACGCGATGGGCGAGATCCTCCACGAGAACTGGCTGTTAAAGAAAACCCTTGCAAGAGGTATTTCAAATCCCGCCATCGACGAGGCGTACGAAAGAGCAATAAAGGCGGGCGCCATCGGCGGTAAGCTGCTCGGTGCGGGCGGCGGCGGTTTTCTGCTTTTCTACGTACCGAAAGAAAAGCAGGACTCCTTAAAGAAAAAGATGGAATTGCCGCAGATGCCCGCTTCGTTTGACAGGCAGGGCAGCGTGGTAATATTCACGGGCGATAAATAGTTTTGAGCTTCGGAGGGAATTTATGAATATTTTGGTTGCCGGCGGCGCCGGTTTTATCGGTAGCCATCTTATCGACAGTCTGATAAAAGAGGGTCACAGCATAGTTTGTGCGGACAAGCTCGTTATGGGTGACGCCAACATTGAGCATTTGAAGTCAAATCCCGTTTTCAGGTTTTACGAAACCGATCTGGCGGTCACGGAGAACGCGGACAGGATATTCGCTGAAAACAAAATAGACGCCGTTTTCCACCTCGCCGCGAATTCGGATATACAAAAGGGCGGCAAGGAGCCGGGAATTGACTTTAACGATACATTTCTTACCACACGTACACTGCTTGAAAGCATGCGAAAGGCAAACGTTAAAAAGATGTTTTTTGCTTCGACCTCCGCGGTTTACGGCGAAATGCCGGATGTTCTTTTGAGTGAAACCACGGGCGGACTTATGCCGGTTTCTTACTACGGCGGCGCCAAGTTTGCGAGCGAGGCGCTCATTTCCTCCTACGTTTCGATGTGCGATATGGCGGCGGTCATTTTCCGTTTTCCGAACGTCATCGGTCCCCGCCTTACTCACGGCGTTATCTTCGATTTTATAAAAAAACTTGAAGCTAACCCGCACGAGCTTCTGATTTTAGGAGACGGCACGCAATGCAAGCCTTATATCTACGTTCTTGATTTAGTTGACGCTATCGTCCGTCTTACCCGCGAGTTTAACGCGGGCGAGCAGGTGTATAACCTCAGCGTAAAGAGCGAGGGCACCACGGTCACGAAGATAGCCGAAACTGTGGTGGAGGAACTGGGACTTAAAGACGTAGTGTTCAAATATACCGGCGGCGACCGGGGCTGGAAAGGCGACGTGCCGCGCTTCTCTTACGATATTTCAAAGATACTCGCCACCGGTTGGGAGCCGAAATTCACTTCGGATGAAGCGGTCAGGCAGACGGTAAGAGACGTTATAAACGCTAACTGACGGAGAGATTTATGCAGGCAGTAATAATGGCGGGCGGCAAGGGTACGCGCCTTTCATCGGTAACAAAGGATGTTCCGAAGCCGATGGTTGATTTTTGCGGAAAGCCGCTGCTCGAATACATAATCGGCAATTTGAGAGAAAACGGAGTAAACGATATAATTCTTGTTATCGGCTATTTGGGCGATGTTATTAAGAATCATTTCGGCACGGGTGAAAAGTTCGGTGTGCAAATACGCTATTTTACCGAAGAAACACCGCTCGGTACGGCAGGCGCCTTGCCGCTTATAAGCGATGCGCTTTCGGACACCTTCTTTCTTGTATTCGGCGATTTATTCTTAAATATCGATTTTGAGAAGTTTGCGGACTTTCATAGGGAGAAGGGCGCTGAAATCACCCTTTTCGCACACCCTAATTCTCACCCGTTTGACAGCGATATAATAATCACGGATAATACCGACCGCGTGACCGGTTGGTCGTATAAGAAGGACGAGCGCAAAGGATATTACGAAAATCTTGTAAACGCGGGGCTTTACGTTATAGAGAAATCCGTACTGCCGCAGAGCGCGGAGGAAAAGCTCGACCTCGAAAAGGATATAATAATACCCGCGGTTTCCTCAGGCGCGGTTTACGCGTACAGGAGCAGTGAGTACGTAAAAGATATCGGAACGCCCGAGCGGCTTGAAAAAGTTGAAGCAGATTATCTTTTGGGCGTCACTGAAAAGAGAAATTTAAAAAACAGGCAAAAGTGTATTTTCGTTGACCGCGACGGCACGATAAACCGTTTTGTCGGCTTTTTGAGGAAACCCGGTGAAATTGAACTGCTCCCGGGTGTGGCGGAAGCGATAAGGCGTATAAACGAATCAGAATATCTGGCGGTGTGCATTACAAATCAGCCGGTGGTGGCGCGCGGCGAAGTAACATTTGAGGAACTTGATAATATCAACAATAAAATGCACACTCTTTTGGGAAATGAAGGCGCGTATCTCGACGGACTGTTTTTTTGCCCCCACCACCCCGATATGGGCTTTGACGGAGAGATTAAGGAGCTGAAATTCGACTGTGACTGCCGCAAGCCGAAAACCGGTCTTGTAAAAAAGGCGGCGGAGCGGTTTAATATAGACGTCAGCAACTCTTTTGTAATAGGCGATACCTACGCCGACGTCCTCACGGGCAAAAACGCGGGCGCAAAAACCTTTTTGCTGCGGTCGGGCGCCGAAGATAAGTTTGAAAAGTATAAATGCGACCCCGATTTTATGGCTTATGACCTGCTTGAAGCGGTCAACATTATTTTAGGGTGATCAAATAAAGAACAGTATTAAGGAGAAAAAAATGAACTATCAGAATGAAATCAGGGAATATATCCGAAACGAGATTGAAACACTCGAAAAACTGGACGTTGAAGCCATAAACGCCGCGCTTAACTTATTGCGCGAAACGCAGGAGAACGGCAACACGGTATACGTTTTCGGCAACGGCGGCTCTTCATCGACCGCCTCGCATTTCCAGAATGATTTTAACAAGGGCGTATCCGAACACACCGAGAAAAAGTTTAATCTTCTCTGCCTTAACGATAACGTTTCAACCGTTATGGCGGTGGCAAACGATATCGGTTTCGAGGAGGTTTTCCGTTTCCAGCTTATAGGGCATATAAAGCCGGGCGACGTTTGTATCGCAATATCGGGAAGCGGCAATTCAAAAAACGTTATAAACGCGGTGGAGTACGCCAGAGCGCAGGGTAATAAGATAATAGGTCTTACCGGCTTTTCAGGCGGGAAACTCAAAGAGATGTCGGATATATCCCTCCACGTGCCGATAAACAGTATGCAGATAACAGAGGATATCCATATGGTGTTCGACCACCTTATGATGAGCGTGTTCTATAAGACCCTCTGCGGGATAGACCATATAAAGAAATAAATCGGAGGGAAATAATGCCAAAGGAACGGAATACGTTTGTTGATCTTATGCGCGGCATCGCTATGCTGCTTGTTGTGCTCGGGCATACTATGACCGGCGTTACTGCGAATCCGCAGGAAAGCTTTATTTATAATATTATCTGGTCACTTCAAATGCCCTTGTTTATTCTTATAAGCGGATACGTTACGAGATATTCGCGGGAGATATCCTCGTTTAAGGGGCTTTTAAGTTTCCTCGGAAAACGCACGCTTTCATATTTGCTTCCCTTTGCGGTCTGGTCGTTTGTTATACGCGGACTGATTTTAGGGCGAAAAGATTTTCTCGATATTAAATATATGCTCTGGCATATGGATAACGGTTATTGGTTTCTCATCACGATATGGACCATAAGCGTGATATTCGGTATATCGAGCCTTGTGTCTTCGCTTGTAAAATCGTCGGTAATAGGTAAGCAGGTTTTGCTTTTTGTATCCTATATCTGCGGTATGGCGGCGCTGGCTGCCGTAGGCTATTTTGCCGGTATGTCATTTTTCTGTATTAAGCTTACCCTTTATTATATGCCGTTCTATTTTGCCGGTTATCTTTACGGGCAATACAGAGACAAGATATTCGCGCTCTCTTTCGGAAAACGGGCGGTAGATATAACCGTGGCGATATGCTTTGCGGCTTGGATATTCACTCTTGCCCGTGTTAATCTCTTTTCGCTGGCGGACGGCGGCAAGGATATAATCATAAGAGCCGCCGCGTCGCTTTCCGGTTGTATAGCCGTTTGCGGACTGCTTAAGGCCGCAACAGGTGAAAAAACAAACGAGAGGGGGTACCTGTCGGTGCTCGGATGGACAGGCGTTCACTCTCTCGAGATATACGTTACCCATTACATGTTCTTATACCTGATAGTGTCTGTGCCGGTGCCGGTTCTGATGTCGCTGAAGGGCGCGGCGGCGACAGCGGTGAATTTTGCGGCGACTCTGCTTTTGACCGCTTTGACCGCGAAACTGATAAATTCGAACAAGACCTTGTCCTTTTGCCTTTACGGCAAAAGAGGATAAACCGTTTTCCGGTGTTTTTAGGGCAAAATGCCACTGGGGGTTTATCTTATGCACGGACCGGTTTCCGGTCTTTTGAAGTTTGATTATCTAATCGAGTTTTCAAGCGTCGCGGGCATTTCGCTTACGCTTGCAAACTTTGCACTGACAGTTTTTATCTGCGCTTTGCTGACATATTGCGCCGGTAAAAATCGAACCCTTTGTTTACTGCTTGAAAGGAAACCGAAATAAACGGAGTGATATTTCTCTGATGAATGATGAAAAACGGATAATGATAGTCGGCACCGTGCCGTATAACCCTAATTCGCAGTCTCGCTTATATGAGGCATTCTTTACGGGATTTGATAAAAGCAAATTAGCACAGGTTTTTTCAAACACCAAGACTCCTGTTAAGGGCCACTGTGAAAGGCTTTATCAGATAACCGACCAACGTATGGTAAAACGCCGCTTTAATAAAAATGTACAAACCGGCAGGCGGTTTTATTATGAAGACTTGCCCGATAAATGGAAGGATAATAAAGCTGAGATTTCAGGCAAAGGTTTTAACATTCTTTATAAGTTATCGGGTATAAAGGGTCCTTTTACTCACCTGCTTCGCAAATTCGTATGGAAGAAGAAATACTGGTGTACGCCGGATTTTAACAGTTGGCTTGAAGAGTTTAACCCCGAATGTGTGTTTTTAAGCTTTTCGGACGATTTCTTCATAGGCGAGATAGCGCTTTATATAGCCGAAAAATTTAATATTCCGATAGTGGCTTTCAGCGGCGACGATTATTATTTCAACGCTCATTTTTCGCTTTCTCCCCTTTATCTTATTTATAAGTCGATGCACAGAAGGCACGTAAGAAAAATATTCTCGGTTTGCAAATACGCTTCGCTTTCATCGGATTATATAAAAGATAAATACGCCGATTATTTCGGCATAACAACGATGGCAACCTATCTTTCTTCAAGTGTAAAGCGCCGTGAGTTCAGGGCGATAAACAGGGAAGATCCCCTTATAACTTATTGCGGAAATATAAGAATAGGCAGAAACTTATCTCTTATAGATATCGCCGAAGAGCTTAAAAAGGTGAACAGGAATTATAAGCTTCATGTATATTCAAATGAGGACGACGAGAAGTATTATAAGCCCTTTAGCAAGGCAGACAATATAGTTTTCCACGGAGCTGTGCCGTATAGCGAAGTGCAAAAGGTCATAGGCGATACCGATATTTTCGTTGTGGTCGAAGGTTTCAGAAAAGGCGATATAGAAATGGCGCGTTATTCGCTTTCGACAAAGATTTCGGACGCGTTGGCTTCAGGCGACGCGATATTCGCTTACGGTTCGGGTGAGTGTACCGCCGTAAAATATATGGCGGCTTCGGGGGCGAGCGTTACCGTAACCGAAAAATCGCGGATAGCCGAAAAAATTTCAGATCTTATAAACGATACGGATCTTCAAAAAGAGATGTATAATAACGCGATAAAGATATTTGACGAAAATCATAACACTGAAAGAAACGTCGAGCGGTTTCGTGATTTCGTAAACCGCGCATGCGGCGAAAAGCGGGGATAGAATGGAAAATAAAAAAATAGCCATAATAGGCGGGCATATAAGCAGCGGCGGACTCACCGCGATTACCCGTATGATATTGCAGAGTAACGCGATACCGCAGAATTTCACGGTTCGTTATTATTGCTCAAAAGAGCTTTACGAAAAGGTCGGGGCGGTGAACGAACGAATTGATGTCGTCCTTTCTGACGGCTTTTATCGCAAAACACTCAAAGAAAAAATAACGAGAAGTTACGGCAGCGAGTTTGTTGCGCAGTTGAAAGAGTGGAATCCGGATTTAGTGCTTTTTATGGGCGAGGTAATACCCCGGGATTTCCGCGGAATGAAAACGGTTTTTAATCTTAAAAATCAGTTCTCTTTTGATTACGGTCAAATACTCAAAAACGGTTTTAATAAACTCTCCGTTGTTTTGTTTTATGTTTCGCGTTTTGCGCGCCGCACCGTAAAATACGCCTATGCCAGTGTTTACGATACCGAGTATTCAAGGCAGGGAGTTAAAAATTGCGGATACGCTTTGGAACATTCAAAAGTGATATATATGAACGTCAATAAGATGTTCTATTCGCAGATAAATCATAAAGTGCATAACGCATCTGAGCCGTGGAAGCTTTTATACGTTTCATCAGTGGCTCCCTACAAACATCAGCTTGAAGTTATAAAGTGTATCAAGCCCTTAAAAGATGCCGGATATAATGTTCATCTTTCGGTCGTAGGCAAGCAGATACATTCGGGATATATAAAAAAATGCAAGGATTATGTAAATAAATACGGCTTGACCGGCGAAATCGAGTTTACCGACTGGGTTGAATACGATAAAATGCCTGAAATAATCGATAGCGCGGATATAATCATCAATGCAAGCACGCTTGATACAACCGGCCTTCCCGTTGCCGAAGCAATGGCGCGCGGCGCCGTAATAGTTGCGAGCAATGCCGGCTTTAACCGGGAAACACTCGGTGACGGCGGTCTTTATTTCGATGTTAAAGATGTCGGTTCAATTGTTGAGGCAGTAAAACAGGTGCTTGACTCGGAAGAACTCAGAAGCAAAATGTCTAAAAGAGCAAAAGAACTTGCCGACGAATACGCAAAAACCGATACGGCGAGTGAGTATTATAAATTTATTGAGGAATTACTGGGGGAGTAAGTTGTGCGTGCGTTAGTTACGGGAGGAGCCGGGTTTATCGGTTCGAATATTGTAGAGCTTTTACTGAAAGAGGGTGAAAAGGTACGAGTATTCGATAACCTTTCGTCCGGCTATCTTATCAATATTGAAGAATACATAAAGGATGGGCGAATTGAGTTTATAGAAGGCGATGTGACCGATGCCGCCGCGGCAGAGCGTGCAACCGAGGGCGTGGATGTGGTGTTCCACCTTGCAGCAAGCGTTGGCAGGCAGCGTTCGCTTGATAATCCGCAGCTCGACAGTGAGGTAAATCTCATAGGCACCGTAAACGTGCTTGAGGGTATGCGGAAAAACGGCGTAAAGAGAATAGTCTATTCCTCCTCCGCCGCGATGTTCGGCGAACTTGTTACCCCTACTATAGACGAAAACCATCCGCAAAACGCGGATTCGCCGTATGGTGTCAGCAAGCTTGCCGCTGAAAAAATGATTTTGGCGTACTGCGGTATTTACGATATTATCGGCGTGTGTCTGCGTTATTTCAACATTTACGGCGTAAATCAGCGGTTCGACCTTTACGGAAACGTAATTCCGATATTTGCGAAGCGCATTTTCGCCGGTGAGCCGATAACGATTTACGGCGACGGTACGCAAACCCGTGATTTCGTAAACGCCGCCGATGTGGCGCGTGCCAACCTTATCGCGGCAAAAAGCGATAATGGGACCGACGTATACAATCTCGGAAGCGGCGAGAGCGTTACCATAAACTGGCTTGCCGAGGTAATGCAGGAAATCGCGGGAAAAAACGTAGGTGTAGTTTACGCGCCCGAGCGCCCCGCCGACGTTAAGCATTGCAAAGCAAATGCCGAAAAGGCGGAAAAGGTGCTTGGCTTTAAGCCGGGTGTTAGCTTAACGGACGGACTGAAACTGTACCTCGACTGGTATAAGAAAAATTGTGTTTGAGTTTTTTAAAACGGGTGAAGTAAAGTGATTGCGTATTTAACTCTGATATCGGTGACATTTTTATCTCCGATAGTTATGCGAAGCATAGTTAAAGACACGAAAAAAGCGGAAACATACGCGCTCGGCATATCCGCCTTGCTGCTGTTTCTCGTTTTTGCTTTGCGCGCTCCGAGCGTCGGTCGCGATATACCCGGATACAAGGAAATGTATGAAAAGCTCGCCGCCAATCTCAAATACGACGCGAACACATACTGGACCGAAAAGGGTTACGAGTTGCTCGAAATCTTTTTCGGCAGATACCTTAAAGCGGACTGGCAGGTGTTCCTCGCTTTTTGCAGCGGTTTTTCGATTTTTTCATATTTCCTGTTCATAAAAAGATATTCGCTTGACCCGACCTTCTCGCTTCTTATTTATATTTTTATGGGTTATATGATTTTTGACATTTCGGCTGTAAGAACCATGCTTTCTATAGCGATTTGTCTTCTGGTATTGCCGTTTTTCGATAAAAAAGGCATATGGCCGGCAATGGCTGTCACCTTTGCCGTTATTTTAGTGGCTACGCAGATACATTCCTCGGCATATATATTCTTTTTCCTCTATATTCTCTACAAGATACCTATAAACAGTATCAGCATATTCTTTTTCGTGTCACTTCCGGTATTCTTCTTTGCCCTTCGCGGACCGATAATGGATTGGGCGATAAGCAATTTCAAAAGGTCAGAGGTGGACGGCGGTTTATCGCTTGGCGGAAACGTGATCTTATATGCACTGTTTTTGCTTTTTGCCATTATAGTGTTCTTTGTTTCCTGCCGTCAGCGCGGGATATCGATGAAAAGCATAGGCGGGGTTAATCTCGCCGCCGCACAAAAAACGCAAATTAGGGACGCTTTAAGCAATATAGATATCCCTACGATGATGTCTTTCCGTATGCTGTATGCCGGAGCGCTCTTTACCATTTTTGCCGGTTCCAACATTTTTTCCCGTATGGCGCAGTACGGACTCATTTTTACGATTACACTTCTTCCGAATTTGACTTCAAAGCTTGAAGCAAAGTCAAGGTTTATTGTAAAACTGGGGCTTTTAGGATTGTTGGCCGTATATTTCTATTTCCTTAAAGTAAGAACCAATGAACTTGATTTCTTGCCCTATAAATTTTTCTGGCAGGCGTGAGGTAAGGGGTTATGAACATATCCGCAAAAATAAAAAACAGCCGCCTTGCCAAAAACGTGTCCTGGATATTTTTCGGCAATCTGGCTCACGCGATACTTGCTTTTTTACTTAATATTCTCGTTGCCCGCATACTTAACCTTAACGATAACGGCATCCTTACCTACGCGGCGTCCTGGATTACCTTTTTCGCGTCCGTGGGGCAACTCGGCTTTAACGGTATAATAAGCCGCGAGTTTTCAAAAGACGAGGGCAGGGCAAACGATCTTCTCTGGTCCTGTGTAACGGGAAGACTGATATTTTCGGTTCTGGCGATGATCGCCCTGCAGGTGATAGTGCGCCTTTCAAGCCCCGGTGAGCCGATTTTGCATATCATAGTTTTGTGCCAGTCAACGACAATACTGTTCGGCTCGTTAGATACGTTTATTTACTGGTACAGATATAAAAACCAGGCGAATGTTACCGCTGTTTACCGCCTTGTGGCGTTCGCTATAAGCGCCGCGTTCAGGGTTTTTGCAATAGCGGTGTTGAGGAATCTTGTTCTCTACGTTATAGGTATAGTACTTGAAACCGCGCTTTTTGTGGCTTTTTTGGTTTACTTCTACCGCAAGCATTACACGAAAAAGGTATTTGTTTCAAAGAACACCATTTTCGTTATGCTCAAAATGTCCTACCCCTTTATTTTCTCGGCGGTGCTCGCTACCATTTACGGGCAGGCGGATAAAATAATGTTAAAGTCGATGATAAATAACGAATCGGTGGCGCTTTACAACGCTTCGGCGCTCATAGCCGGTCTTGTAGTCATCATTCCCACCACCATAATAGAGGGCTTCAGACCCGATATTATGGACGCGAAAATAAGCGACGAAAACCTCTACCGCCGCCGTATGCGCCAGCTTTACGCCATTATTTTCTGGTCCTGCATCGCTTACGGTATATTTATAACTGTTTTTGCGAAACCTATAATACTTATCCTCTACGGCGAAAAGTATTTAGGCGCGGTAAGCTCGCTGTCTTTAATAGTGTGGTACACGTCCTTCTCGTATTTCGGAGCCATAAACAACGTTTATATGGTGGCGGAGGACGTTGTCAAATGGGTGCAGGTGACAACCCTTTCAGGCGCGCTGCTCAACATCATACTCAATCTGTTATTCATAAGCGTCTGGGGAATAGTGGGCGCGGCGCTCGCCTCTCTGCTTACCCAAATATTTACAAATTTTGTGCTTATGGCTGTCATTCCCGACCTTCGCAAGGGCTTTAAAATAATGATACAGGGCGTTGCGCTTCGCGGTATAAAATAGGGCGGTAGCGGCTGCCTTATTGCTTTTAATTAAAGTTTAATCATTAAAGGTGGTATTAACAGTTGGATATCGATAATAAATACGGTTTTAAGGAAACCCAGCAGACTCTTCTTGAAATAATGAAGAAAATTGACAGGAAGTTTTCTGAAAAAAATATATTCTATATTTTCGTGTATGGTTCTGCTCTCGGCGCGGTGCGCGAGAAGGGCTTTATCCCGTGGGACGATGATATTGATATAGCGGTTTTAAGAGAAGATACGGGTCGCGTGGAAGAGGCGTTGTCTGAATTGGAGTATTACTTTGAACCGTGCGAAAAACATATGCGTCCTTCCGCTCCCATTATGCACATATCGAGCGTAAACAAAAATGATATAGACCCCGAGTTTGATATTAAGGACCATCCGGAAATGGACATATGGATAATCGACCGGGTGCCTGCAGGAAAGTTCAAAAGGAAACTGGCGAGATTTACGGCGCTGGAGCATGACTTTTTCACTTACAGGCAACCGCCGGCAACCCGCGGCGCGTTCATCAATAAGGCGTTTTCGTTCATCCTTAAACTCTTTTCAGATCACGCAATGGATAAACTGCAGGTCAGAACTCTTAAAAGACTGATAAAACTCGGGGAAAACGGGAAGTTTGTTACCGAAGCATATCATAATAAGCGTTTCAGGGTATATGAGCGAAATCTTTTAACTGATACGGTCCGTATGGAATTTGAAGATATGTCGGTACCGGTGCCGAAAGATTACGATAAGTATTTAACGATTGTTTTCGGTGATTATATGACACCGCCGCCGGAAACTCCTGCCGAGAGCACCGCATCCGGCAAAAAAAATCGCAAAAAGAAAAATCGCGGAACTGTAGCCGTGTACGATACGCGAATTCCCGATCATCATTCATAAAAAAGTGAGGATTTATAAATGCAGGCTTTGATTTTAGCAGCAGGTATGGGCAGACGCCTTAAAGAACTTACCCGAAACAACACAAAATGTATGGTCAAGGTAAACGGAGTCACTCTGATAGACAGGATGCTTCATCAGCTTGAACGTGAGCATTTTTCACGCATCGTTATCGTGGTCGGTTATGAAGGGCAAAAACTGATCGACTATATCGGTACTTTGGATATCACTACCCCCATTGTGTATATAAATAACCCGATTTATGACAAGACAAATAATATTTATTCGCTGGCTTTGGCAAAGGAATGGCTTCTAAAAGACGATACTGTTTTGCTTGAATCCGATCTGATTTTTGAGGATTCGGTGCTCGATGTTCTTATGCAGGATCCGCGCGATACGCTCGCTTTAGTAGATAAATACGAATCGTGGATGGACGGTACTTGTGTAAAACTGGCGGATGACGATACTATTGAGGCGTTTGTTCCGGGCAAGAAATTTAAGTTCAATGAAATAAAAGACTATTATAAAACAGTAAATCTTTATAAATTCAGCAAGCATTTTTCAAAAACGCATTACGTACCTTTTTTGGATGCTTATCAGTCTGCTCTCGGAGAGAATGAATATTATGAACAGGTGCTTCGTGTGATCACCATGCTGGATGAGCCTGTCATTAAAGCGAAGCGGCTGGACGGTCAACACTGGTATGAGATTGATGACATTCAGGATCTGGATATCGCAGAGTCTATTTTCACGTCCGATGAGGACGAGAGAGTAAAACTGCTTCAGGGCAGATACGGTGGATATTGGCGCTATCCTAAATTGTTGGATTTCTGTTACCTCGTAAATCCCTATTTTCCGCCGGAAAAATTGAAGGACGAAATCCGTGCTAATTTTGACACGTTGTTGACGGAATATCCCTCCGGCATGCGCGTAAACAGCCTGCTTGCCGCAAAGAATTTCGGTGTTAAACAGGAAAATATTTTGCTTGGCAACGGGGCGGCTGAACTTATAAAGAGCCTAATGAGCCACCTTGAAGGCAAGGTTGGATTCATCAGACCGACTTTCGATGAATATCCAAATCGTTATGATAGAGAAAACGCTGTTGATTTTACGCCGGACAATGCGGATTATTCCTACACGGCAGATGATATAATAGAATTTTTTTCCGATAAAGACATTCAAAATATGATTGTAATAAATCCGGATAATCCGAGCGGAAACTATATCTGTAAAGCTGATCTGATCAGGCTCATAAAATGGGCGGCGGATAAACGCATAAAAATTGTTGTGGATGAATCATTCGTTGATTTTGCGGACGAAGAGAATAACACTCTGATAGAGAAGGAAATATTGTCTTCTAATCCTCATCTTTACGTTATGAAGAGTATTTCAAAGTCCTACGGAGTGCCCGGTATTCGCTTGGGCGTGCTTGCATCCGGAGATACAGAGACTATATCCAAAATGAAAAAGGATGTTGCGATCTGGAATATAAACTCTTTCGGTGAGTTTTATATGCAAATTGAATCAAAGTACAAAAAAGACTATGAAGCGGCATTGGTTAAGCTGAGAGCGGAACGGTCAAGATTTCAAAATGAGCTTAGCCGGGTCAGCGGAGTAAGGGTAATTCCTTCTCAGGCAAATTTTGTGATGGTTGAACTCGATGAGGAAATATCACCGGTTGAACTGCTTAAAAAACTGCTTGTAAAGTATAATTTGCTTATCAAAGAACTTACAACAAAAACAAACGGTCGGAATTATTTAAGACTCGCGGTAAGAAACTCGGAAGAAAACGACGTGCTGGTAGCGGCTTTGATCAATGAATTGGGTGAAATAGAATGAGAATAACCATCGTAGGCGGTGGGAATATCGGTACTCAATTTGCGGTGCATTGTGCTGAAAAAGGCCATGAGGTTACGGTATATACATCGAAGCCCGATATTTACGAAAGACATCTGAATATTGTTGATGAAAGCGGTATTACTACGCATGAAGGCGATATCAAACTGGCAACCTTTGACCCTGAAGCCGCATTCCGCAATGCGGAATTAATTATGGTCACAATGCCGGCTATGATGATGAAAACCGTTTCAAAGATAATTTATGAACATACTGATAGCAAACCGGTAATCGGGGTTGTTCCGGGAAACGGCGGAAGTGAGTGCGCTTTTCGAAAATGCATTGAACGCGGAAACGTTTTCTTTGGGATTGAAAGAGTGCCGGCTATTGCGCGTCTTGTGGAAAAAGGCAAAACCGTGAGGTCGATCGGTTACCGTGAAGAACTTCACGTTGCGGCTCTGCCGAAAAAATACGCTGAGGAGTGCGCCGAGTTGATCGGCGGTATTTTCGATAAAAAAACAACGGCAATCCCTAACTTTTTAAATCTGACGATGACGCCCTCTAATCCGATTTTGCATACGGCGAGACTAAAAACATTGTTTGGCGACTGGCATGAGGGTGTTGTATATCAATCGGTGCCGCTGTTCTATGAAGATTGGGATAATGCTTCTTCAGAACTCTTAATCGCATGTGATGAGGAAGTGCAAAAGATTTGTCGGGCTTTGCCTAAGTTTGAACTACGGTTTGTAAAATCGCTGCGTATACACTATGAAAGCCCCACACCTGAGGCAATGACGGAGAAGATTTCGTCAATACCGGCATTCAAGGGCATAACAACGCCTGTTGTTGCAGTTGACGGTGGTTTCATTCCCGATTTGCATTCCCGGTACTTTACTGCGGATTTTTCTTACGGACTTACAATCATCAGGCAGGTGGCGGAGTTTGCCGGGGTAACGACCCCGAATATTGATGAGACCATTGCATGGTATCATGGTATTATGGCGGAAAAAGATGAGTTCCGTTTTGAAGATTACGGAATTACAGGCAGAAACGCCTTTGCTGATTTTTATTTAATGTAATTACGCTCTTTAATGTGCAAAGAGAGCATTACGCAAATTTCATTTATAGCGTATGAATTGACAGCATCTTATCATTACCGGCAGAGAAAGCGATAAGACGTGCCACCAAGAAGCCGGCAGTAGCTATGTATCGGGCGAACTTTTAACGGAAAGGCATTGATTATGAATCACAACAAGGTTGCATTATTGATATTGTCATGTGATAAGTTTTCGGATTTGTGGGAAGGTCATATAAAATTGCTTGATAAGAATTGGCCTGACAGAAATATGGAGACATATATTGTTACTGATAAAGAAACAGAAATTACTTTTCCCGGCATAAATATTATTTCCGCAGGATCTGATAGCGAATGGTCTCAGCGCCTGTATTATGCACTCGATTTGATAACAACCGAATATGTTTTTGTGGTGTTGGATGACTACTATTTGGTAGATAAAGTGTCAAACGGCGTTATTGAATCTTTGCTGACTGCTATGGATTCAAACGATCTGGATTATATTAGGTTGTATAAGCGCCCCAAAAGAGGTTCATTAGGACCCGTCCCGGGTTGTGAAATGCTTAATAAAATCGATACAAATATTACATATACTGTCAACTTGTATGCCGGTTTGTGGAAACGCGATTTTTTGAAGTCTGCGGCGCGTGCACCGGTGAATGCCTGGAAATTTGAGGTTTCCTTATCCCGCCATGCTAAAGAGTATAATGCGAATTGTTGTGTTTGCAAAGCAAATGTGTATAAGATACTTGACGTTGTGAGAAAAGGTAAAATCCTCCATAAGGCGGCAAGGTATTTTAAAAATAATCCCGGTATATATGCCGGGGATCGGGAAATACAATCCTGGAGTTATGAGATAAGACTCAACATCAAAACGTGGATCGGTAGGATTTTTCCGAGGTGGGCAAATGAGCTTTTCAGAGTAATATTGAGAAAGTTCGGATATCATTTTTACCGTGACGATGTATAAATCTCCGCTTGCTCTCATATAATTTACCAAGTCCTTTTAGGAGTGGTGATATGAGAGAGCTTACTCACAGGCGGCCGCGGGTGCTCGGTGAATATATATGCGAGACCGGGGCGACTGTTCGTGCGGCGGCAAAGGTTTTTTGCGTGAGCAAATCAACGGTACATAAAGACGTTACCGAGCGCCTTTCAAAAGAAGACCCCGAGCTTTATAAGAAAGTAAAAACGGTGCTTGAAAAAAACAAGTCCGAGCGGCATATCCGCGGCGGTATGGCAACGCGCCGTAAGTATAAAGGTGAATAACTAAAACCCGGCGAGAGAATACTCGCCGGGTTATCTTTTTGAATATGCTATTTTATATTTGACGATGGGCAAATGCCGTTTATCGGGCATCGCTCACAAAAGGTCTTTCGCGCCGTGCAGATATCCCTGCCGAAAAGCACCGCACGGTGGCAGAAATCACTTGATTTTTCGGGCGGCAAAAGCTTTATCATTTCTCTTTCGACCTTTATCGGGTCTTTTGTTTTTACAAGACCCAAACGGTTACAGAGTCTTATAAAATGCGTGTCGCAAACCACCGCGGGTTTGCCGTAAATATCGCCGCAAACAAGATTTGCGGTTTTTCTGCCCACGCCGGAAAGGGTGGTAAGCTCTTCTATGGTATCAGGCACCCTGCCGCCGAAATCGGCGGTTATTTTTTTGCCTATTTCTATGAGGTCGCGCGCTTTCGTCTTAAAAAGTCCGCAGCTTTTTATAAGCTCTTCAACCTCGCCGACGTCAGCCGCCGCCATACTTTCGGCGTCGGGAAAACGGTCAAACAACGCCGGCGTTACCTGATTTACTCTCGCGTCGGTACACTGGGCGGAAAGCCGCGTTGCGACGAGCAGTTGAAAAGCGTCGGTATATGTAAGCGAGCATACGGCATCGGGATATAAAGCTTCGAGCGCCTCTACCGCCGCTACTGCCAGATCGCGTTTACGCATGGGAGATATCCTTTAACTTCATATCGCCGCTCTTTATAAGTCCGAGCTTTCGCATACCCTCGGCAATACCGAAGCAGAGCGCCGCGGGAAGAATAAAGTGCATAACGATTATTTCGATTACAGCCACCGCGCCGGATGTGCCCGCCGCGGTCATGGCGGCGTAACACTGCATCTGACCCACAAATCCCGCCGAGCCCATACCGGAGCCGACCGGGTTGCTAACCATTTTGAGCGCCGCCGAGGAGAGCGGACCGAGCACCGCGCTCGCAATTATGCTCGGAAGCCAGATAAGCGGCCGCTTTACAATGTTCGGCATTTGAAGCATGGAGGTGCCGACACCCTGCGCCACAAGACCGCCGAATTTGTTTTCTCTGTAACTGATGACCGCAAAGCCGACCATATTACAGCAGCAGCCTATAGTCGCGGCGCCCGCCGCGAGACCGCCTATCC
This sequence comes from Clostridiaceae bacterium, assembly GCA_016287385.1. Taxonomy (GTDB): domain Bacteria; phylum Bacillota; class Clostridia; order Oscillospirales; family Acutalibacteraceae; genus UBA737. The sequence goes on from JAEEWM010000005.1 coordinate 103,244, forward strand.
CCATTGAAATTCCTATGGCGGCGGAGGAGATGGGCAGAGTAAGCAGTATTCCCATAATTACCGATACCGCCATACCGCCCAAAATCGGGTACTTTTCAACGTTGATGTTTACAAGTTCTCCGATAAAATTCATAGCCGAGGAAATGTAGGGGCCGATGAGCAGACCGACTATACATCCCGCAAGTATGCAGCAGAGAGGCGTGAGTATTATTTCAAGCTTTGTTTTGCCGGAAACAAGCGAGCCGATTTCTATTGCGACGTATGCGGCGATAAACGCGCCGAGCGGTTCGCCGAATTTGTTTGCCGCAAGCAGATCTTCGATTACGGGGAAAGCGCCCGCGATACCGGCGACCGCGGCGGAAGCCGTGGTAAGCGGCGAAGCTTTAAGCTTTACCGCAACGCCCACGCCTATGCCGGCGCCCGTGATTTTTTTTGCGGCGAAAGCAATAACGGCAAAGTAATCAGCAACATTTGCCGCGAACGAACCGGGTATGCTTCCGATAAGCGCGCCTATCTGACCTATTATCGTGCCGATAATAAGCGTTGAAAACAGGCCGTACGCCATGCCGGAAAGCCCGTCGATAAACAGTCGGTTAAGATATTTTTTAATCATTCCCACTCATCACCTTGCAGAATATTTGAATTTTAACAAAATTATACCCGTAAAGCAGGGTTAAGTCAAGTGAAAAAAGGTATAAATATCGTATCTTATTACTTGCAAAAACATACATATTGTGCTAAAATGTTATCGGGTGTATGTGTATGACAAAAATTTACGTGGTAAGGCACTGTGAAGCGGCGGGCAATCATGAACGCCTTTTTCAGGGCACTACCGATTGTGATATAACCGAACTCGGGCAAAAACAGCTTGAACTTTTAAGCGGGCGTTTTGCGGATATACCGTTGGACGCCGTTTATACGAGCCCTCTTATCCGCGCCCGCAAAACCGCCGAAGCGTTAAAGGCAAACAGAGATATTAAAATCACCGTTCTCAAAGACCTTGCCGAAATCAACGGCGGTATTCTCGAAGCAAAGCCGTTTATGCCCACTATAAGGAGCATACCGGGACTTGCGGAAATATGGAACAATTCGCCCGAGGATTTTTATCCCGAGGGCGGCGAACCGATGAGGGAAGCGTACGGGCGCATTTGGAACGCCATAGAGCTTATAGCGAGGGAAAACGCGGGTAAAGCGGTGGCGGTCGCCTCGCACGGCGGGGTCATAAGATGCCTTAACTGCCGCCTGCTTTACGGCGATATCCACCGTCTTAAAGATACGCCCTGGTGCGAGAATACTTCGGTATCGCTTGTAACTTTTGACGGTGAGTCCGGCTTTAAGCTTGAATATATGAACGACCACGCGCACTTACCCGATGAACTGCTGCCGAAACGCAGCAGACTGGCGGAGGTTTGTACCGAGTGATAATAATGGCTGTTGATTTGGGACTTGTACGGACGGGGCTTGCTGTTTCTGACAGCGGCGAGGCGTTCGCTTTCCCGCGGGACGTAATAACCGAGCGCAATGAGGAAAAGCTGATAGAAAAAATATGCGCCGCGGCAAAAGAGTACGGCGCCGGGCGTATCGTCGCGGGACTTCCGAAGAATATGGACGGCTCGCTCGGCGAACGTGCGCTCGCCTGCGAAAGAATAGCAAAAAAAATAGAGGAAAAATCCGGAATCGAAACCGTGATGTTTGACGAGCGGTGCACCACGCTTTCGGCTCACACCTATCTCAATATGAACGACGTGCGCGGCAAGAAACGCAAGGAAACGGTTGACGCCGTCGCCGCCACCGTGATTCTGGAGGATTATTTGCGCTCGATAAAAAAATAATGTGTAAGCGGCGGTGTTTTCTCCGATAATACTATCGGAGGCGATACCATGGAAAACGAAGAAAAAAACGAGAAGAAAAACCAAAACGGGGATATAAAGGAGTTAGGCTCGATAGAAACCTTCGACGGAAGACACCGAATATTCTGCCTTACGGTAATAGGCGAGATAGAAGGACACAGCATTCTGCCGGAGCAGAGCAAAACCACGAAGTACGAGCATATTCTGCCCCAACTCGTAGCGGTGGAGGAAAGCAGCGAAATAGAGGGCTTGCTTATTCTTCTCAATACGATAGGCGGCGATGTTGAGGCGGGACTCGCCATTGCCGAGTTGATTTCGGGAATGAGGAAACCGAGCGTGAGTTTTGTGCTCGGCGGCGGTCATTCGATAGGCGTACCGCTCGCGGTTTCGGCAAAGCACTCGTTTATCGCGCCGTCGGCGACTATGACCATTCACCCGGTGCGGACAAACGGTCTTGTTATCGGCGTGCCGCAGATGATGAACCATTTTACGCGTATGCAGGAGCGCATTACCGATTTTGTGGTAAAAAATTCAAAGATAGAAAAGAATAAGTTTTCAGAGCTGCTTATGAATACCGGCGAGCTTGTGACTGACGTTGGTTCGGTGCTTTCGGGACAGGCGGCGGTGGAAACCGGACTTATCGACAGTCTCGGTTCGCTTTCGGAAGTGATCGACTGTCTTTACGGTATGATAGAGAGTAATTAAAAATTCGCTTAGAGCGGGTATGGAGTTGAATTATGGCGAAAACGAGAAGTAAAAAGTCTACCGGGGGCGCACAGGCAAAGGGCGGCTCAACGCAGGTATCGATGATAATCTGGCTTGCCGTCGCGGTCTTTTTGGCATGCGTGGTAGTAATACCCGGCGAAAAGGTATGGAACTGGCTTAAACACTTTATGTTCAGCCTTTTTGGTATTACCGCTATCGCGGTCCCCGTTATGATCGGCTTTGTCGCGATTATGGTGGCGTTCGGTAAAATGAATAAATCGGTGAAGATTAAAACCGTCGGCGTCGGTGTGCTTATAGCGCTTATCGGCGCGCTTATCGACGCTTCAGCCAATTACGGCACGGGGCTTAAATTTGCCGAGCACCTCGATATTGTCTGGAAAGCGGGCGGCGCTTTTAAGACCTGCATTCGCGGCGGCGGTATTGTCTGCACTTTTATAAGTCATCCGCTTTGTGCCGCATTCGGCAAAACGGGCGCGTTTATAACCCTTTTGCTTATCGTTCTCGTCCTGTTTATGATAATGACCGGCACTACAATTCTTATGTTGTTCAAAGCGATAGAAAAACCGGCGCGCGCGGTAAGTGAGCACGCGCAAAATACCTTTAACCAGCGCGCTGAAAAACGCAAGGAGCTTAAAGTGCTTAAAGGCTTTAACGTCGATATTCCGGTAGACGGCGGCGAAGCGGAGCCTCCCGATAACGCGCTTGCCGAGAAGAAGAAAAAGCTTGTTGCTTCATATAACGGAGAAGAGGTAGGCAAAGAAGAACAAACCGATATGAACGAAGCGCTCGACGCCGCCGCACAGGAAGAACCCGCACAGGAGGAGAAAAAAGAGCGGATAAAGGTCGATTTTGAAAAAGAGACCGAAAAAATGGCGGGGCGCATAAGTGAAAATTACATAAAGAACGTCGGCTATATTCCGCCTCCGCTGACTCTTCTTAACGAATATAACAGCGGCGACGTGCGCGCTTCCGCCGCGGAGCAGGAGAGTGTATCCGAACGCCTTGTGGAAACGCTGCGTTCTTTCGGCGTTGAAACGAGAGTGGTTGACGTTAATCACGGTCCGACTGTTACAAGATACGAGCTTCAACCGAAGGCGGGCGTAAAGATAAGCAAAATCACGAGCCTTGCGGACGATATCGCTCTTAATCTTGCCACCGCCGGCGTCAGAATCGAAGCGCCGATACCTAATAAGGCGGCGGTGGGTATAGAAGTGCCGAACCGTCAGGCGGCGGTCGTAGGCGTGCGCGAGATAATCGAGTCTACGGCGTTTACCGCCTCAAAAAGTACGCTTACAGTATCGCTCGGCAGAGATATTGGCGGTAACGTGGTAGTGACCGATATCGCCAAAATGCCGCACGGTCTTATAGCCGGCGCCACGGGCTCCGGTAAGTCGGTCTGCATAAACTCGTTTATTATAAGTATTCTTTACAAGGCTTCTCCCGATGACGTTAGACTGCTCATGATAGACCCGAAGGTGGTTGAGCTTAACGTTTATAACGGAATACCGCATTTGCTGGTCCCTGTCGTTACCGACCCGCGCAAGGCGGCGGGCGCGCTCGGCTGGGCGGTAAGTGAAATGGAGAAGCGGTATCATATGTTCGCCGACAGAGGCGTGCGTGACATTACCGGTTACAACAAGCTCGTTGAAACGCTCAAAAAAGACGAGCCGGAGCTTACAAAGCTTCCGCAGATAGTCATAATAGTAGACGAGCTTGCCGACCTTATGATAACGGCCCCGAAAGAGGTCGAGGATTCGATAAACCGCATTGCCGCAAAGGCGCGCGCGGCGGGTATGCACCTGCTTATCGCCACACAGCGCCCGTCGGTTGACGTTGTTACCGGCGTTATAAAAGCGAATATACCTACGCGTATCGCGTTTTCGGTTTCCTCGCAGATAGACAGCCGCACGATTCTCGACAGCGCCGGCGCCGAAAAACTGCTCGGCCGCGGTGATATGCTTTTTGACCCGATAGGCGCTAACAAGCCGCGCAGACTGCAGGGTTGCTTTGTTTCCGATGAAGAGGTCGAGCGCGTGGTAGATTTTGTCAAGCGCAGTGCAAAGGCGGATTATGACGACAGCGTTATGGATGAAATCGAACGCCAGGCGGTAAATCCCAAACAGAAGGGCGCCCAGTCGCAGGCGGCGCAGGGCGAGGAGGAAGGCGACGCCGACGCAATGCTTGAAGACGCCATTCGCGTGGTGGTGGAAGCGGGACAGGCGTCAACCTCACTGCTTCAACGCCGCTTGAAGCTCGGTTATTCCCGCGCGGCGAGAATAATCGACCAGATGGAGGAGCGCGGAGTGGTCGGCCCCTACGAGGGCTCGAAACCGCGTAAGGTTTTGATAACCAAAGAGCAGCTTATGGAGCAGGAAGCAAGGGGCGAATGAGAAGAAACCTTAATAAAAACAAAAATATGGTAGTCGCAATTATTGTGACTGCCATATTGGTTATAAGTTTAATAACACGTCTTGTAAACGAACACCGTGAGAATAAGGCAAAACCGATAAACGAGGAGTCCTTCGTCCGCATGCTCGACGTCGGACAGGGCGACGCGATTTTGCTTTACAGCGGCGGCAGGGCGGCGCTTATCGATACCGGCACAAAGACTTATGCGAAAAGTATCAGCAAACAGCTTAAAGGCGAGGGCATTAAGTCGCTCGACCTTATGATTATTTCGCATAACCACAGCGACCATATGGGCGGCATAGTGCCGCTTACCGAGGAATTTGAGGTTAAAGAGCTTATCGTGCCGGACCTTAATAAAACCGATGAGAAAACCGATAAAATGAAGACCGCGATGTCCAACGTGAAAAAATCCGGCGGCAAGTGCGTTACCGCCGAAAAGGGCATGAAAAGGTCTCTCGGCGATTTTGACATAACCGTTGTCGGCTGTTATTACGATGAGCAGGACGAAAACGACCGCAGTATTATTCTTAAAGCCAAAATCGGCAAATGGCGTTTCCTTTTTACGGGCGACGCGCAGGAGCCCGCGGAGCGGCGGCTGATCGGGGATAACGCGGATATACGGTGCGACGTGCTGAAAGTCGGACATCACGGCAGTATGTACGGCACATGCGAGGAGTTTCTCGCGAAGGCGGCGCCGAGTCTTGCCATGATATCCTGCGGCAAAGGCAACAGGTATTCGCATCCGCACGACGTTGTACTTATGCGCCTTGAAGAGGCGGGCGTAAAATACTTCCGTACGGATATTTCCGGCGCCGTTACGTTTAAGGTTACGGAAAAGGAAATAACGGTGGATAAAGAAAAATAAAATCCGGCGCACCCGATGGTGCGCCGGATTTATGTTAATAAATCAATTTGATAAAGTTTTTTACTGCAAGTTGAAAGCGGTTTTCTGATAAAACGCGGTGACGTCTAATCGTTTTAACCGGCTGCTACTACCGCGGCTATGGCGATATAAGGTCCGCTGCCGTTTGCCGTGACAGTAACTGTATGTTTGACGTCCGGCAGGTTGTTGATTACCGGATATTCCGTCGTATTCGTCGTATTTGAGCCTGACAAAACGTAATCTGTTCCGTCGATATTGACGGTAAGAGTCTGATTCGCCTTAATATTGCCGAGAATGCCTATGCTTGTTCCTTTTACTGTAAAGGTAAGATCCGCACCGTCAGACAGCGGATAAATATATTTTGAAAAAATTTCGGATAAGCAGCTTGAATAAGATGTACGGAACGGCGTGCCGGAAATTTCATAATCAGTATTGTCAAACCAATATTTTGCGCCCCAATCACTGTCAAGCTTTCCCCACTTGAACGGGTCATAAGTATCGCGGGTAAGCAGATTTACGTAATCGGGTGTATAAAGAGATAATTTAACATTTTTTAATTTATGCTTACTGTAATCGCCGTTCGCCATAAGTTTTTCGAGTCCGGATGTTATTGCGTTCGCGTAAATCGCGTAACCGTCATCGTTCGGATGTACCATATCGGTAAAATATGTGTCCCAGCCGGCGGTGGAGCCGCCGAGTGCTTCACACATAGCCGCGCCTGCGTCTATTATCGGTATTCCGTAATAATCCGCTACTTCTTTTATTTCAAGCAGTTTAGTAAACTGTGTGCCGAGTTTGTATCTGTCCGTAACCATAACAAAGACCATATCACAATACGGATGATTATCATTAAGACAGCGGATCATGTATTCTATATCCTGCTTTGTCTGCTCGGTGCTGATACTGTTATAACCGTCGTTGACCGCAAACTCAACAAACACAAGGTCGGGGTTTTTATTTACTATATTATTATTGAATCTCGCCGCCCCGAGGTACGAGCCGGTACCTCCTATACCCATATTGATTTCATTAACGGTAGCGCTCGGATACTTGCTTTTAAGCCACGCGGTAGTACGGGCGCGCCAGGAATATTTTGAGGAGTCTGTAGACCCTGTGCCGCCGGTAACGGAACCGCCGATATATGCGACATTAACGGTATCGCCCGCTTCCAGCTTATACCGGGTGTTTTTCAGAGTATAAGCATTTCTGCCGAGGATGGTGTTTACCAGCTCCTTAAAGTCCGCGTCATTAACCGCGCCGTCTTCATCACAGTCAAGCGATTGCAATGTAACCTTTCTGCCGCAGCGCACATTTTTATAGCCAACCAAATCAATAATATCCGTTGTATTATCGCCGTTATAATCGCCGTCTCTGTAAACCGGTGTGAATTTATCGTCGTCTACATCTTCGGCAACGATATAACCGTCAGCCCAGTTAATTGAAGTCCATTTACCCGTGGATATATTATCCTTGGTGGTTCCGGTTTTAAGCTCAATATTATTTGTGTTGAAATTTTCAATGAGATTTTCGCCGGTGGGATTGCCGCTTTCAATTCTATAAAGCTGAGGATTCTTATAATAAGTATCCATACTTACACCTTTGCCGTAGTTTCCTATCATAACAATAAAGCTTGTTTTATTACCCCAAAGCCTGAAGTATATTGTTCGCTCGGTACCGGATAATATATCTTCCGTACCGCTCTCTATTTCCATTGAGCCTTTATATCCTGAAGTGGCAGTGCCCGAATTAACGTTGATCAGCACATCGGATTTAACGCCGCCTACGGCGCATTCGTCAACCGTAAAGCGGTATACGCCGGCCGATATAGCCCCGCCCTTGTAGCAAAGCACCTGATAGTTATCAGCGCATTTTGCGGGGAAATGAATCATCTGCGGAGTGGCTTCTACGTACGGGTTAAAGTAGCCGCTGGGTATTGAACCGCAGGTCCAACCGTTGTTACGGCGACGCCACTTGTTTACGGAAGCTGTCGTAACGTCAGAAACATTGTCTATATAATTCCCGGAGGCAAAAGGTTTTACAAGATTATTTCCGGTAGGCTCCCCTTCGCCATCGAGGAGATAGAGCGTAGGATTAGCGCAGGCAAAGACGGCGTCACCGCTGCCGTCGAGCGCACCGTCGTAATTGCCGATATACATCGAGTAATTTCCGCTGTAAGTCGTGGATACGGTAAAGGTTACCGTGTACTTATAATTTGCCGAATCGTAATTATATACACGGTTTGTATAATAACTGTCATCACTTGAATTATACGCCCTTGCGGTCGGGTAAGCCATTGGCGTACCCGACGTGATCTTACAATCCATTTCAAACTTATAATTACCCGCCTGAACGGTAGTCCAGGACGAAGTGTAAATGAAACACCCGTAAGGATTGGTTCCGTTAAAGGTTACCAGATCGGATGTTTCCGCGCTTACCTGTAAGCCCATAAGGCAACTGAAAATTGTTGTTAAAATACAAAAAGACAGAAAAATACTGCTGATTTTTCTAAAGCATTTGGTTTTCATAAAATACCCCCTGTAACTTCTCTGCGCTTTTATTATAACAAGTCATTTTTTTCTGTAAAAGGCGAAATTTAGGCAAAATATTTTATATTTCGGGCAATTCAAGTTGACTAAAGGAAGAATTTATCATATACTATAATTGCTTTATGAAAAGTTCGGGGAGGAATTCTATGCGAGTGACTAAAATTGATTTTTTCTGTTTTTCAAGTTTGGACACTTCCCATCATTCCGAAAGCCACAGCCATGCTACGTATGAGATAAATCTTGTTCTTGACGGAAATCTTGATGTAACAATAGAAGAAAACACCTTCAATCTGTTCCCGGGCGATATATTGCTTTGGAAGGCAAATATGGTTCATCATAATAAGGTCGGAGGCGAAGGTCACGCCGAATTTGCCTCCGTTCACTTTTTGTTAAGCGAAGATATACCCGAAGGCGTATTACCTGTTCATTATCACTTTGATTCGGAAGGAATGCTATTGTTCAATATGTTTATCAGCGAAGCGAAGAATTACGGTACCGGTGAAGATTCGCCGGCGATTTCCTTTTTGGAATCGATCGTTAAAATTTGTTTGCGCGGTTCTGCCGCGCCGCATTTTTTCAATGATAACTCCGCAAAAATTTACGGAAAAATTTTTCGCCTGATGGCAATATATCCCTCTCAGACCCTTCCGAAAATTCCGGAGATCGCGCAAATTTGCGGTGTCAGCGAAAGGACAGTGAAGAATGCTTTTAAGAAACAGACCGGAAAAAGCATTAAAAAATACTATAACGATTTACGAATACAATCTGCCAAAAAATTGCTTTTGCAGGGTAAGAGCACCGGGGAGTGCGCAAAATGGCTCTCTTTTTCTTCGGTCTCCTACTTTTCACAGTTTTTCAAAAAAAATACCGGTATGAGTGTCCGAGAATTCTTGCAGCAATATAAAATAAAGTGAGCAAACCGAAAAATCTGCTCACCTACATATAAAAATCGGATAAGTTAAAATGTTTTGGCGTCTATTGTTTTTCCGACGGATTAACCTGCGTTATAAACGCTTCGATCAACTCCCGAACTGCCGCGGAAGCGGCGGCTCGGGAGCTCTGTTCAATAAGCACTTGCCTTATATCGCGTTTATTTCTCGCTCGGTTTGTTTATGTGCGATAAAGAAGTAATAGAAGTGTAAAAAATTTTGCCGTTCCTATCCGGCACTTGGCCATTGTGTCGGATAGGTCGGGCGGTTATTCTGGCAAGTCAATCTTGCCGACAAAGCTGTAATAAATCTCAATGTCCTGTCTGCGGGTGCCGTTCTCGTCATAGCTGCACTCATGCACGACGATTTTCTCAATCATTTCCCGCAAGAGGGTGGGGGTAAGTTCCTCAAAGGCAAGGTGCTTTCGGACGATACCCATAAACTTTTCCGCGTTGACGGTGGCGGCC
>JAEEWM010000006.1 GCA_016287385.1 Clostridiaceae bacterium
ACCGTAACCGTTATTATCGCAACCGTTGACGACGGTATTATAACCCGGATAAACGCGGTAAAGGGATTTGCGCCGTCGACGTACGCCGCCTCTTCAAACTCCCTGGGCAGACCTTTGAAAAACTGGCGGTAAATGAATATAAACACGCCCGAGCGAAGACCCACCGAAAAGATTGACGGCAGCCACATTGTAAAGCCCGTGTTGAGTAAGTTTATTTGCAGACTTTTGCCGCTTATCTTATTGATTACGGCAAGCAGCTTTAACGGGTCAAAATTATAAAACGCGGTATACTGCGGAATCATGAGAAGGGTTGACGGCACCGCGATAGTTGCTATGACCAGGCCGAAAAGGATATTGTTTTCCCTGAACTTAAACCGCGCAAAACCGTAGGCGGTAACAGCACAGGTGACGACCTCTATCATACCGGACAATACGGGGATGAGAAGCGTGCTTTTAAGCGCGGTCAGGAAATTCAGCTTATCGAGCGCGGTCTTAAAATTATCAAACGTGACCGTTTTCGGAATATAGACGACGCTTTGGTCGAGAACGTCCTCCATAGTCATAAGCGAGTTTGATATCATAACGAACAGAGGATACAGGGCTATGTAACCGACGGCTATCAAAAACACCCACCGCAAAGCGGAAACAAGTATTGAACCCGTGCGTTTTAATATTTTTTTATTCATACCTGCCCTCCTTAATCCCACTTACGCTTAAACGAGCGGAATATCGGAAAAAGAACGATTCCGCAGATTATAAGAACGCAAAGGAAATAGAACCATATCATGGCGGTGGGCATATCGTAACGCTGTTGACCGGATATCATGCTTTGCGCGTTGGACATAACTTCATTGGAGGTAGAAACCATTTCCTCAACGACCGTGAAAACGGTTACGAGCAGGGTCACGTCACGAAGCATCGGGAAGGTTATCATCCAGAATTCTTCCCACTTTGAAGCTCCCTCGATTTTAGAGACCTCGTAAAGAGAATCCGGTATCGTTTGAAGCCCCGATATAAAGAGAATTATCTGTATACCGCTTTGCCACAGAAGGTTGAATATCATCGTAATATACTTTGACATCATCCCGGTCACCGCCTCGGGAAGACGAAGTCCGGCAAGCAGGGCGGAAGCGTCAAGATATCCGCCGCCCTCGCTCATTGAGGTTGAGGTAGCGCCGAGCTGAATTACCGGCGGCTGACCGTTTATCTGAGTTGTAAGTATATCGAGAACCACGCCCGCCGCGATAATAACCGGCAAAAAGAACACGGCGCGCATTATTACTCTGCCTTTGAATTTTTGATTAAGAACAATTCCGAGAATAAGGCTTAACGCAACTATTATCGGGATAGTATAAAGAAGAGTCGTAAGGGAGGAAATAAGCGTATCGGTGTAATACGGGTCTTCCTTCAACAGATATTTGAAATTATCGAGGAAGACGAAATGATAGTCCATACCGCCGACTTTGAACGTGACCTCGCAAAAAGCATAGGCAACCGAAATAAGCAGGGGCACAATGATAAAAATCACCATACCTATCTCCCACGGGAGTATAAATAACCTGCCCGCACGGCGGCTTATAGCTTCTATTCCGCGCTTTTTTTTGCTCGTTTTCATGCTGTTGCCCTCCAGATGAAACTTTTTGCGTCAACAGAAACACCGTCAACCGTTACGGCGGTTTCCGTCTTGTTTACCGTCACCGTCACACCGTTTTCAAACACTGTCTTTGAAACGCCGCCTTTGTCGGAATAAGATTTTACCGTGCTTCCGGAAACGGCGTCAAAGAACTCCGCGTATTCTTCGGCGTAGGCAATTATGCTTTCTTTTGTGTCTTTGTAATTTGCGGCAATGTAAGCGCTGCAGCGGCTTGTAACGGCGTCGGAATTAACGTCGTTTGCCAACACAAAAGAAAGTCCGCTGCCGGTCTTGACCGCTTCAAGGAATTTATCCCTCGGCGTTGAGGAAAGGTTTATTGAAACCGCGTTTTCCTTACAACCCGCAAATACCATGGCGTAAAACGGCACGTCGCGGTCAAAAACGATATAGGAGGAACTAACCGTCGGTATTTCATCGATAAAATCAGCGGATACCGCGGCGTAATCGTTGGCGTTTGCCGTGCATACCGGGGTTTTGCTCTCTTTTATTTCAGCAAGGGCGGCGCCTACATCTGACGCAATACCGGATTTGCCGTAATATTTCTCACTCTTAAAGTCTGAATATGCCGACATTCCGAGCGTGGAGAAGGAAGCGCCGGTAACACCGAGTTTTTCGGCGGCTTTTGCGGCGTCGGCAATTACACGGGGCAGTGCCGCCCGGCTTATGATATATGACGATTTTTCAGAGGTGTCTACCTTTCTGAGCGCAATATCAAACGTATATTTTTTGACGCGATAATCGGTAGTATCCACCGCGGCGTCACCGCGCTTTGAATATCCCGAGCCGGAAGACACAAAGTTTATAACGTCAAAATCAAAATAAAGTTCAGAGCCGATTTGCTCAGCGTATTCGGCAAACGTTTTCAAATCGGATTTTGAGCCGAGCCCCCTGTTAAGAGAAAAACCGCCCGCAATCTTATCCACCGTAAGTCCGGTATCGCCGTAACCGAGCAAGCGCACGTTCATCGGCGCACCTATCGCGTTTACAAGCTCTTCGACAATGGATTTTGCCTCGGAAACAGTTGTCGTTTCGGAAAACTCGGTATAAGGCACGCCGACCGCGTTTCTTTTTGCCATAAGCCCGCCGAGCATTGTCAGATTAACAAGCTTGCTTTCGGCGCCTTCACTCAAGCCAAGATAATCACGGTAAGCCGCCGCGATGCCCGCAAGCGAAGCGTCCTCACCGCTTAAAACACCGTATTTTACTTCGAATTTGTCGGGATTTCTTTTATCGGCAAGGCGGATAAAGCTTTTAAGTCCGGTAGTTCCGCCTATATCTACCTGAACGTTATTATATGAGCGGATATTGAATACCGGATATACCCCGGAATATCCGGCGTTTTGGTCGCCCGCGTAAGCGCCGATTGAAGAACTCGACGCGCCGGAGGTTATAATGCCGTATAACGCCTCACTGCCGTCAACCGCACCGAAAACCGGCATATGTATCTGCTCTGAATTCGTGTAGTTCCACTTCTTTTCGCGGGCAAGGTCCTCACCGTATACTTCTTCCTCATAGGTTCTCGCTTTACCGCGGCAATCGGTATACATAACCGCACCGCCGCCCGAAGGAATAAACAAATAACGGTTTTCATTCTTTTCGTTTTGTGCACTGCAAAAGAACGGCGCAACCGAAACCGAGATAACTATAAAGTTATTCTCGATTATTTCAAGCGGGTCTATTTTAATAACAAGCCCGTCTTCGCCGAGCGTGTAGGTAACCGGCACGGAAACCTCCAGTTCATCGAAGAAATATGTGATTTTGACGCCGTTTTCAACCTCTTTTGAAAGTATCCTGCCCTTGGGAACGGCATCGGAAGAATTTACGGTAAAAAAGCTCTCATACGTAGGGTCGTAGTAAGTAAGGAAGAGCGCCGATTCCGATATCGGAGAACCAAACTCGTAATCCCATTTGCTTAAAAAATCAACAGGCAGTATACCCCATGTTTTTCCGCAGCCGGTTTTACAAAGCAGCGGTGAAGCGTGCTCCCCTTCTATCGAAAGGGTGTACTCGCCGATAGCGGCAAGATTTTTGCCTTCCGGCATATCATACTGCACACCGCTTATATACGTTCCCTTGTAGATGACCATTTTTTTGCTTTTAGAGCATCCGCAAACCGACGCGCACAACAAAACGGCAAGTATAAGGCAGGTGATTCTTTTGTAATTCATACTATGCCTCCTACCTTAACAACAGTTCGTTGTATATGGTTTTGATGAACGTAATTAACTGCTGTATCAGTATGATCACCATAAACATAAGGAAAATAACCAAACCCATACCAAGCAAAATGATAACGGTGGTTTTCAAAACCTTAAAGAAATCATACTCGTGAATTTCCATATTCGCGACGATAAGCGAAAAGCCGGCAAATATCCACGCAAGCGCCTCAAATATGCCGAGGAAAAACGCTTCCTTCGGGACAAGTATGTTTGAGATAACGAGATAAAACAATCTGTACACTATGAGCGGCACCACGCTGTACGAAACAGCAATAAACACCTCATACATCCTGCCTTTGCCGCCCTGAATCGAACAAACTCCCCAGTTGGTTACGGTATAAAGCAACACTATTCCCGAGGTGCCGAGGAAAGTAAACAGCAAATTATACGAGCCCGGGTCAACGTATCCGTACATATATCCGCAGAAAAAGTCGCAGATCAACGTCGTAAAGAATAAGAGGAAGGTGAAAACAGCCGCCATTATAATTTTTGTGCGCTTGTTATCCCGTAAATTTCTGAAATATGCGAACGGATGCACACAGGCACTTATTGAAGCCGTAACATCCCTGTTTTTGAATATAACAATTTTCTTTTTTCGTTTTATTACCGCAAGCGTTACGATAACCGCGGCGACCGGAACAAGCACAACCAATAAAACGTAAAAGTATTTATTGATGAACGCGGAGCGCACCTTTGTAAACGCCTCGCCGTAGAGTTGGGTATTCTTCCCCATTTTAGCCATTTTCAAAGCCTCATCATATTCGCCCATGGTAATAAGCGCTTTGGAAATTCCGTTATACGCCGCCTGGCAGTTAGCGTCCTGCGCAAGGATATCGCGCCAAACGGATAACGATTCCTCATATTTACCGTCATCCGTAAGATTGGTGGCGGTTTTGATAAGTTTTCCGAAATCGGTAAACTGAAAAACGGTGATTACGTTATTTATGCTATCGACGGCGTAAAGATAATCACCGTCGATATGCAGGGATGATATTCCCCTGAACGTACCCTTGATTTCGCCTCTGTCGACACCGCCGCCAAAACCGCATAGCATGAATCCGTCACGGTTGTAAACAAGTATACGTCCGAATTTTTGGTCGGCTACGTAAACAAAATCGTTTTCATCGACTGTAACGCTTACAAGACTTGATTTTTCATCAATAAAGGTTCTGCGAATAAATCCGCGCACTCCGAAAAACACCGAATCAGAGCCGGTATACTGTCCGCCTTCGTAAACCTTATATACGTTACTTCCGCCGGGGTTAAGGCGCCTTATCTGACCCGTATCGCCGGAATCGGTAACCGTAAAGATGAAATCTTCATTATCGACGCTTAAATCGACAAACTGATACGGTATTTTCTTTGCCTGACCGCTTATCTTTTCATTGTTGTTCAGTATCTTGCCCTTTATATTTGAAATAATATCCGTGACCGAAGCGGCGGTTACGTTGGCACCGTAGAAGCCGAGAAAATTAAAGTCACTGTCAAACCGGAGCGCCCCGTAAAAGCACCCGCTGCTTATCATGTAGAAAAAGCCCTTGTTATCACAAACAAGCTTTTGCGGTGCGAAAACCAAATCGTCCGGTATAATATCGGATTCAGGTCTTGTCACCACGCGCGAAACATTGCCGTTTATGTCGCAGATAATAAGGCGCTCGTTTTCAGTATCGCAAATATATATATTTGAATCCTTTGCGAAAACTCCTCCGGCTCTTCTGAAATGCAGCGTTTCACCCTCAAATTCGGGATCGGTAATGACAGACACCGTCTTATAATTCGTCTTATCGGCGATAATCAGGCGGCTGTTGTCGGAATCCAATACGTAGATATAAGAATCGTCAACAAAAACGTCGGTCAGGGTCCTGAATCCGTCTTCAAGTCCGAAATCCGCGCCCGTAAGCTGCGTATGGAAACTGAACATTGATTTGACGGGAACCGCGCTCCCGCTGTTATATCCTTCCCAATAAGAAAACGATTCAAAAGGGAGATTTTCAAAAGAAGTGGCGGAAACGCTTATCAAAGGCAGACAAACAACCGCTGATAAAAGCAACACGAATGAAATGACTTTAATTACGTGCCTTTTCAAGTCAAAATCTCCTTTCATCATTTAATGCCCGAAGTACTCATCGTTTCCTTAACGCTGCTCTGCGAAATCAGATAAACAATTATCGGCGGTATCATCATAATAACAGACATCGCCATAGCCGAACCGGACCTCGCAAGTCCGCCCGACGCAATAGTCGAGGTTATTTCGGGCAGGGTTTTCATAGATTCGGTAAATATGGTTCCGGAGCCGGTTACGGTCCACATATCGCGAAAGGCAAATAACGCCAGAGTGAGCCACGCCGGCTTTACAAGCGGCAACGCTATGCGGAAAAACACTCTGAACTGTCCCGCCCCGTCTATCTGGGCCGCTTCAAGCAAGGCGTCCGGTATACCGGTATCCATAAACTGCTTCATAAGGAACACACCGAGCGTACTCGGTATATACGGCAGTATATAAACCAAATATGTATCTATCAGTTTTAGATTTGAATAAATCAAATATCTCGGAATTGCGAGAGTGTAAGCGTTAAAAAGCAACGCAAACTGGACAAACGCAAAAACGATATTCCTGTATTTGATTTTTGATTTTGAAATGGTGTATGCCGCACCGCTTGCGACAAAAATGTGAAGCACCGTCGCCGTGGCGCTGACGAAAAGACTGTTGAATACATAACGCGAAAGCGGTATTTTAAGGTTTGATAAAAGCGTCGGCAAAACCTTATAGTTTTCAAAGGTCGGTCTGACCACATAAAATCTCGGCGGAAATATAAGCAATTCGTCAAGCGGCTTGAAAGACGTAATAATCTGAATTACAAGCGGCAGTATGGCGAATGCGCCGAAAATTATAAGGAAAGCAAAATAGAATATGTTGCCGATAAGCGACCTTGTATACTTACGGTAGGCTTTTTTATTCTTCATACGCGCCTACCTTCCCATAAAGTTGACAAATTTCGTCAACAGTTTTTTAGTAACGATTATCAATACGAACAGCAGCACGGATATAGCCGAGGCGTACCCCATTTCAAAGCGTTCGGTGCCTACGTCCTGCAAATGCGAGAGTATAGTATCAACCGCGTGATTAACGGAAGGATATCCCGCGAGCGCCATAGGTATGGCGCCTACCGAAAACGCCGCCTGTATCTGCATAACGATACCGAAGAGCAGTATGCTCTTCATAGACGGTAATGTAATATACCAAAGCTCGTGCCACCGGGTCTTTATACCGTCGATAGCGCCCGCCTCGTACAATTCGTCGTCCACATTTTGAAGACCGGCGATATTTGCAAGGAACGAAACACCCATGGAAAGCCAAAGCTGAATAACAACTATAAGCGGAAAAACGTAGGTTTCGTTTCTGAACCACTGTATCGGCTCGGTGATAACGCCGAAGGACATCAAAAAGCTGTTTATATATCCGTACGCATCACCGCTGAAAGCTATTTGCCATATATAAAACACGTTTCCCACGAGGGCGGGTGAATAAAACAGAAACGAGAGTATACTGCGCGCGGTTTTACCAAATTCGTTTATTATCCACGCAAGGAAAAACGACAGTGCAAAACCGAACGGTCCGATGAATATTGCAAACATCACCGTGTTTTTAAGCGCGACCGGCAGGACCTCGTCGCCGGTAAACATTCTGAAATAGTTTTCAAGGCCTATGAATCGCGGCGTTGATACAGCGTCAAAATCGGTAAAACTGAGTACCAAAGACGATAAAATAGGCAGAATGGTAAACACAAAGAAAAGCACTAAAAAAGGAAGCCACAGTATATGAAATTCATAATTAGCAAACCGCTTTTTACCGGTTTTTTTCACCCGTATCACCTACCCTCATACTGTTTAATCTTACGCTCTATTTCATTGTTGGCGATTTCGTTCCATTCAAGCAAAAGGTCTTTCGGACTTTCGGATTTGTTATATGTATTCCAAAACGCCATATCTATACTTCTCGGAACGTAATATCCGCCGGGAAGCTCCGGAATTTCCTGTACCTTCTCCCAGGAGGATAACAGTGTATCCAAAACGTCGTTCTGCCAGGAGAGCCGCGTCACCGCCTCAATATTGGCGGATGCAACTCTTCCCGCAACTCCCAAAACGTTTTCTACGTTTTGCGAATATGTCGCCTGCGTATCGGCGGAAGTCCACCATTTAAGAAACTTCCACGCACCGGAAGGATTCTTTGTTTTGTTCAGTATAGCCGCACCGGTGCCGCCACCCACCTGAACGTTGTTTATGTTGCCGTTTTCATCGACAAAGCCCGGTATCTCATGAACCGACCACTTGCCGGATATTTCGGGCGCCGCCACGTTAAGCGTAATATACTGTGCGTAAGACTGAATAGCCAGAGGCATTGTGCCTGTTCTGAAACGGCTGTAAAAATCAAAGGAGACCGGCGCTTTATATTTTGTGAACAAATCGGTCCAAAACTCAAACGCCTGCAAGGCAACCACGCTGTCTAACGCAGTTGCGGTCCGCTGTTCGTTATAAACCTTACCGCCCTTTTGGAGCAAAACGGTCGGGAACAGCGACAGACTGCCGAGCCCCATATTAACCTGCGTAATATTAGTAAGCTGCATTATCGGCAATCCTACCTGCATATTGCTTTGCTGTATTATTGCCATTGCCGTAATAAACTCATCCCACGTCCTCGGAACCTCTACGCCGAGCTCCGATAAAACGTCGTCCCGCGCAAACATAAGATAAAACGACTGCGTATCCGGCAAGGCGTAAACACCACCGTTGTACTGATACGGTACCGTAGCCGTCGGGTTGAACCGTTTAACAACGTCTTCGTAATCGTCAAATTGCGTTAAATCGTACAGTGCCCCTCGCATAGCGTAATTTACAGGCGCCGTTCGCTGCATATGCAGGCATAAATCCGGTCCGTTGCCCGAAAGTATTCCCTGAATCATGGTCGCGTTTGTGATTTTAAGATTGACGGCAACGCCCGTCTCCGGCGTAAACGAAGAGCTGATGAGATTGTTGAGTATCTTGGTCTGGTCGCGACCCCAGTTTACCCATATCGTAATCACATCCTGCCCGCTGCCGCCTACGGTATTATAATCGCCCGCAAAGGAGCATAAAAATCTTTTTGCACCGTAAAGAAGAGCCTCAAAAAAGCCGGGTTTTTCCGATTTTATGTCATAATCAACCGATGATAAGGCAAAATAATCAATATCAAGCGGCAGCTCGCAAAGCTCGGTAATATAGGAGCTGAGCGCGCAGTATTGGGTGTAAAACTGGCCCTTGTATCTATGAGCGGTATAATAATTGTCCAGCATTTGATTTATTATCAGAACCGCTGAATTTATGGTGGAAACGCCGCTGCCGCCGCGCTTGCCCTGTATTTTTTCAATTCTTGACGAAATACGGTTCAATTCGTCCTTCATCCCGCTCAGAGAATCGTTGAAACCGGGTATCTGCTTAAAAAGCTCATAGCTTCTGTTCGCGTCGATGGTTTCGCCGGTAATCATGACAATTTTCCGGTAAAGACCGCCCATATCATCCACTACTACGGAAAGGTCCCTGTAAACCTCCGAAAACTCGCCCAGCGTAACGGTAAGCGACAAGACGTGTTCACCGGAAGATAAATATATAAGATACGGTTCTTCCGAGCCGTCCGAAAAAGTCATATAATCCCAGCGGGAATTGTACGGGAAAGCTATGGAAGCCGCCTCGCTGAACGGAACCTCGCCGTCAACAGTAAGTTTTCTGTATGAAACGCCGTTCGTAACGTACTTTTGGCGGTATTTTATCGAAAGCTTGTACAGTCCGTCTTCGCTTACCTTTACCTTCCATGTGATTTTATCGCCCTGGCTTTGCCAATTAGTTGAACCGATATAATTGATTTTTTCGGTCATGCCGTCGTTTTTATTGCCGTCATAGGAAATAACGGATACGTCCGACATATCCGCCAGCGGTACTAAATAGGAGGCCGATTTATAATCCGCGTTTTCACCCTGGATAATTATTTCCTTACCGTCGAAGGAAGTCTTGTCGGAATGACCGTTTATGTATTTTGCATACGAAACCGGAGTGCGCGGCATCTCAAACACTATCTTTTCTATTGCGAAGGGCTCATCGATAGCCACAAGTTCCAGTATGTGCTCGCCTTCTGAAATAAAGAACACGAACGGGTCGCTTTCACGCCCTAACGGGTCTGTGGCATAATCGTCAAAAAGACCGAATTTTTCCTCTTGAATCGGCGCAAACTGATTTCCCGATTTATCCGAACGGACTCCGCCGACGTTTTGAAAGCTTCGCTTAAAAGACAACTCCTGCGCCTCTGTAAAGGGATATTCACCGTCAATTTTAATGCCGAAACGAATATCCGAGCCGCTCCCTTTAAGCGTGCCGTAGAAAAACCTGAAATAATAACCGGCGCTTAAAGGTGAAGTAAAAGTATACTTAACCGAGCCCTCTTCGTTTTTCCAGGAAAGGACCTTTTTTCCAAACGAAGTTTCATCTGTATCGACTTGCGCACCGGACAGTTCGGTATACCCCGTTCCGTCTATTACAATATCATTTTCGGGCAAAAGATATCCTGAAAGCTTTTTATAGACGTTATAATTACTCACCGCATCCGCGCACACCGCAACAGATGATGAAAAAGCAATAAATGCGGTAAGCAGTACGGTTAAAACTCTTTTCATGAAATCATCTCCCGAGCCGCTTTATAAGTGATGGCGGCAGAAAGTTATAGTAAAATCAACAGAAAAAAAGGTAATTTGTAAATTTTTACCTTGATTTTTATTGTAAAATATGCTAAAATCTAACGCAAAGGACAGTGATTATATGAAGGAACCGCTATCTAACTCTTTTTATCAAGAGACGATTTTCAACGTATTCCCCTATGACTTGCCTGCTTTTCCTCTTGTGCACCTGACAAACGCGCCGTTCCGTCAAATGCATTATCACAGTGTTTTTGAAATAGGTTATTGCTATCACGGCGACGGCGAATGTGCGTTTTCCGACGGTATCGTTCCGTTCAAGGAGGGGGACGCGGAATTCTTTTTCCCGTATCAGCCCCATATCTCAAGAAGCACTAAGAGTGACCGCAGCGTTTGGAATTTTTCACATTTTGATATTGCCGAGGTTTTTTCAGATTCCGTATTCAATAAAGAATTCTGGGAAAAATTTGTCGCGCTTGAAAACGGACTTTACGGTATAATTCACCGGGAAAAGTATCCGGAAATATGCGACTGCATTGAAAAGATAATACAGATATCGAGAAGCGAAGAAAACAACAGGTTGCTCAAATGCCGTTTGCTTATCGGAAATCTCCTGGTCAACATAATGGAAACCCGTGCCGAAAGCCACGAAATAAAGCAGAAATTCAACAAGAGAATAAATAAGCTTATGCCGGCGATGACTTATATAAAGCAACACTATAACGAGCAGATAACAATAACCAAGCTTGCAAAGATTTGTTTCATGTCGGTATCGTCCTTCCGGGAAAACTTTTCGTATGAAATGGGAGTATCACCGCAGGAGTATCTGCTCTCAACCCGTATGAGGTACGCAAAATACTACCTCGAAAATTCAAACGAAACAATAAGTAAGATATGTCAGAAATGCGGGTTCTCCGATACTGCGAACTTTTACAAGCAATTTTCCAAAAAGTACGGTATGTCACCGACGTCATATCGAAAAAACTATATAGAAGATAAAGATACGTCGAAGAAATAATCCGACAATAAAGTGCAAGCGAAAACTAATATCAGTAGTCGCTTGCACTAAATTTTTGACCGGTTTAGTACAAACTCAGTCGTATTTTTACCGGATCAGTCTTATCATCGATAATATACCCGCCCGATCATTCAGCTTAAAATCAATCGAGCAAGCTGCGCCTTAATTCCATCATATCGTTAACGGTACTGCTGACTCCGTCTTTATTTACATCAAGATTTCTTTCCTTGCCGGCGACAACGGAAGTCTCGTTGAGCAGAATCCTTTTGAAGCGAACAAGATCGGTTACGGTCACCAAACCGTTATTGTTTGCGTCGCCGTACATCACAGTGACCACGCTGACGTCGTTCAGCCGCTCGCCGGCAGCGCCAAATGCTTTAAGGGCAGTAAAATCAAAGAGCGCGGGCGTATACTCATCCGCGGAATAGGTAACAGACGCCAGATTACCCTGAACGCCGCCGCTCGCCGCGCAAACCAGCGCAACCTTTGTGGTACCGGACGAATTTGCAAATGAGTTTGACGGTGCGTTTGCCGCGGTAAGGGCATCCGCAATATCCGAGGACTGATACACGATCTGGTCGCCGTCGTATTTAAGCGCGCCCTGAATTGCGCCGCACGCAAACCCGGCGTTGATATCGACCTTTATACTACCGTCAGAATTTTCAACAACGACTAAAACCTCTTTTTCCCCGGCGGCGCTGACCGAAACACAGAATATTGCCGAGAGACAGCAGATGGCAACAAATACCGCTAATAACTTTTTCATGTTTATTCCTCCAAACGACACCAAAGTGACATCATAAAACAACTTTATTATATAATACTGTTTAACCGCAACATAATTCTATCGTAAAATCGCCGAAGATTATTGTAAAATAGCCAAATAGCAAAAGCAAAAACGAAAATTTCGTTTTTGCTTTTTAACATTTGCACAATATCAAAACGTATGAATAAAATCTGACAGTACCGAAAGCTGCTTAAAAAATCAGCCGAATACCACGCTTCTTCTCAAAACAACCATATCGTATTCGTTTTCCGTGCCCGATTTGTCAAGATCAAGATTCTTGGCGTTAACGGAATAACTTTCGCCAATTGCCAAAACCTTTTTGTATTTTACATAATCCTTCAAGTTTACCAGATTATCACCGTTTGCGTCACCGAGCACAACGACGGTAAACACCGCGTCGGCGGCTGTCCCGTCGACATTGAAAGCCTTAAATCCGTTCAATTCAAACGCGGCCGGAGTATTCTCTTCGGCAGAATAAGTAACGCGTGCCCATTCATTTTCCGTTCCGCTTGAAGAGTCGCCAACCAAAGCCACTCTTGTAATACCGTTACTGTTCTTAAACGAATTTCCGACGGCGTTATATGCCGAAATCCCGTCGTCAAGCGCGGCGGCGTCATACTCGATTTTATCGCTGTCATAAGAAATAGCGCCCTGTAACGCACCGATGGCACCGTCCGTTTCTATGCTTACATCGATGACCGTACCCTTCGGAGTAACGTATACGTCAACATCGGTAGCGGCCGCGCTTACGGGAAACGCAAACAGCATTGACAGACACAGTATAACCGATAACATCAATATGTGATTTCTCATACAAATCCTCCGTTTGACAAAAGAATATAAAAACCCGATTGCTTTTTGCACAGTAATTCTAACAACCAAACGAATATTTTGTATATTGTAAAATCGACAAAGAAAATTGTAAAATCAACGGAAAAGCATAACACCTTGCGCGAAAAGACAGCGCCGCCGAATCAATCCCTTTTGAGAGTCAACGACTCATTTCAGGCACCCGTACAGCGAGGTGAATATACGCTCCGCTATTGTTTTCATGCCGAGATCTCCCGGATGCATGGCGACTCCCGAATGTTCAAACAGCCCCTTTGCCATCATCTTATCATCATCGCCTAAATCGCCGAGTTTTATAACCGGCAATTTGTTTTCATTTGCATACTCGATTATTTTACCGTCGCCGGGATGATGCCAGAATCCGGTGGTCATAATAATTTTCGCTTTGCCGGAGGGGTTGAGATAATCCAACAAATCCGACATCTCTTTTTTGAAAATCCCGCCGTCAAAATCTTTGCCGGGACAGTTTTCGATAAACCGCGTTATAATAATGTCAGCGTCAAATTCCCTCGCTTTTTCATAAAGCGGGTATTTTTCTTTGCCGTTTTTATAGTCGCTTTCCCACGCCGCCACCTGACAGATACAGAACGCCGCGTCAGGTGCGTATTCCCTTACCTTTTTCATAAGTATATGGACGTAGTCATTTTCGGCGGATGACGCCGCCATTCCCCACTCGTTATTCCAGCCGATTTCCTTTAACACACCGTGCAGAGTTATGGAATTGCCGACAAACATTATCCGTATACCGTTATTATCCGCATCGTAAAAGCGCACCGATTTACTGTCGGTAAGCTGACCTTTCGCGTTTACGGTATTCTTTTTAAGTTGACCGTATTTGTTATCCCTTGCCGCGTCACTCTTCATACACTTTCCCCTTAATATGTCAAATTATAGTTAAACAAATCTTTAAGTTGATTTTCGATAACTTCAAAGCCGCTGTTATCAAAGAGTTCCGCGTAAACATATCGGAAAATCATATTGCGAATTCCCTGTGTAGGTGAAGACAGCATATGAGCGCCGAGATAAACGCTTATTTCATTTTCAGGATCAACCGCAAAATACGCATTTGCCGCACCGCCCCAACCGAAATCGTGACTATCCGCTTTGGGTGTTTTTACGCCGAGACCGTAGCCGTGTGTGGCGTTTAGCCAATATGTACGCTTCTGGCGGTCGGTAAGGCGGTCGGCGGTCATAAGACTGAGCGTATCGAGTTTTATGAGTTTACCTGTGCGCAATCCCTCCAAAAACTTAATATAATCGTCAACGGTGGAGACAGCGCCCGCACCGCCGCTCGCGTATTCACCGCCTAATTTATAGGCTGCTATATGCTTGCCGACGTTTACGGGTTTACCGTTTTCAAATCGGTATTGCGGAGTTATCGTTTCAATTTCACTTTCAGGAAGCATAAACGTTGAATTCGGCATATCAAGAATATCGAAAATGTTTTCTTTTACATACTCTTCAAATTTTTGCCCCGATAAAACCTCAACCAAAGCCGCCAAAACGTCGTGGCAGAGTGAATACTCCCACCTGTCGCCCGGTTCAAATAAAAGCGGCTCTTCTGCAAGATATTTCATCGCTTCGCGCGTAGGGCATCTGCCGCCGGTTTCCCGGCGACACCTTAAAAGACTTTCCGACGCGGTGTTATAAGAGAAACCCGCCGTCATTTCAAAAAGGTGCTTTATCAGTATGGGATTTTGCGCCTTGACTGTCCCTTTTTCGGTCTTAACGGACATAACGGAAAATTCGGGCATAAAATCCGAAAGCTTATCTTCAAGGGAAAACATACCCTTTTCATATAATTGTAGCGCCGCGGTGCAGGTAATCGGCTTTGAGCACGAATAGATATTGTACCGCTCTTTTCCGTTCATTTTTATCCTGTTTTCAATATCGCTGTAACCGTTTATGTGCCTGAAAAGGCAGTTGCCGCTTTTGTATACGGCAATATCAAAGCCCGGAAGACCGGCTTCAAGAAAAGAATCGCAAAAACGTTTAAGATGTTCAAACATATTATTTTTTCTCCAAAAGTTGAATTATGCTATGCAAAAGACCAGTTCCATTTCCCCGGACAGTTCAAGGCTTCCGCTGTCAGCGGTCACAAAGAAGCTGTTGCTCTTTTTAAGGTTTGACATTTCGTCTTTCGTTTTTATCACGCCTTCGCCCGCGGTTACGATTACAACGGCGTAGCGGTCGGCTAAATCAACGGTCACACCGCCGTTTACTTTTAACGCTTTCATCGAAAATCTGTCAGTCAGGTCGCTGTCCACAAGAGAAGAAAACCTGTTGTCGGTCAGGACCGCTTTTCTGTAATACTTTTTAATTGTTTCCTCTTTTGAATACCCTGCGTAGCGAAAGCAGTCAAACATTTTTTCAAACCCTAAACCGCCGTGCAGTTTTTGCTCTGCAAGGACAATCCCCGCGGGAGTCACTCTTTCGGGAATGACCATTAAATCGCTCGGCTCCTGCAATTCTATCATAAGACAACCGCCGCCTATCGCGTGAGGTATTCCTCCGTCTACAAACCATAAATCACCCGGTTTTACCGGAAATTTGTGCAGGCAGTCAAGCATACCCGAGGTGTCCTGCGTCCTGAAAAGCGCCTTCCATTTTTCTTTGGTTATTCTGGGCTTAAAGCCAAGATAAACACACGCCTTCTCTTCACAGTCAAGCATATACCAGCACTCGGTTTTTCCGAACATCGAACCGAAATGCTCCCTGGCAAAGGAAACTGTCGGGTGGCACTGTATCACAAGTCTTTCGGCGGAATCAAGCAGTTTTACGAGTATTGACAGATTCCCGTCAAACTTTTCCGAAAGCCTCTTACCCAACACTTTTTCAGGGTTTTCCTTTAATACGTCTTTGAATATTCTGCCGTCCTCACAAACGCTTAACCCCTCGCCCTTTATCGGTCTGTCAGGGTTAAATGCCTCAACGGCGGAGGCGAGCCACTCTTCGGGCATTCTGCCGTCAACGGCATTTTCTTTGCCGTGAAAGGCATCTATACGCTTTCCGCCCGTATATGCGCGCCATACGCGGTTTTCCTTAAACTTCAAAATCATATTATAACGCTGCCCTCATTCTTTGCTGAATTTCAGCATCCATTTATAAAGCTTATCTCCCTTGTAGGCGATATCCCACGCGTTATGACCTACTCCGTAACATATTTCCATTATTGCGTTTCCGCCGCTTAAATTTATATTTTTAAGCATTGTTATGCTTTCATATATGGGTATTACCGTATCACAGTCGCCGTGAAAAATGTATGCCGGTATATCCTTTATGGCTCCCGCGTACCAGCATATACCGCTTCCGCAGACCGGCGCTATTGCCGCAAATCTTTCAGGCGCCGCCATAGCGAGCATATACGTACCCGTGCCGCCCATACTGAATCCGGTAAGATATATCCGCGATTTATCCACCGGCAGTTTAACGCAGATATAGTCCAGAAAGCCAAGCAGTGATTCGGTAAAACAACCCCAGTATTTACCGTCGGGACACTGCGGTGCGATAATTATAAACGGGTACCCGGCGTTTTCCTTTTTTACGTATTGCAAATAGCCGTGCAAGGCAATCATATCCGGGTCGTCGCCGCGCTCACCCGCGCCGTGCAGGGAAAACACCAACGGATACTCTTTGCTTTTATCGAAGTTTTCCGGCAAATACTCTAAATAATTGAAATTATAATAACGGTCAGATTTCCATTTGTGTTTTGTGTACATAAATATCACCTCTTAGGATGAACACCGGGGGAACCGCGATTTGTTTTATTATACTTACAATCATTTTTTCGACGCCTCAAAACGCAAAAAAGCTTCCCTTTCATCTTTGTAAAGACCTACGCCCACACCGGCAAGCATACATGAGCCAATCGCGCCGGCGCACTGACCGTTTACAACACTTACGGGCTTGCCTAAAACCTCAGATATTATTTTTACGCAAACGGCAGAATTGCTGATACCGCCGATCATTGTGATTTTTTCAGCCGCCAAACCGGTTTTTTCGAGCGCTTCAAGATTCGATTTAAGAATATACGCCGCGCTCTCGATTATCGCTCTTGCTATATCGCTTTTACCGTAACCGTCGCCTTTTTCATAATCTTTATTTGTAAAGTCAAATCTCAAACCGTCAGAGCCGAAAGGCGCTGACGACGCCAGTATATCAAATTCCTTATGAGAGATTTTGCCCAAATAATACTCCCTCAACGCGTCTATTTTTTCGCTTATGCTCGTTATTGATTTCATAACGCAGTAAGGAGTATCGGCTATCATAAATCTATCGACGAGTCCCTTTGCGGAAATTGCAAAGTCACGGGAGCCAACGGGAAAAAACTCCACCCATGAGGTGCCGCAGGAAAGAAGCATTTCACCCTCGTCAAACACACCCGCGCCGGTAGCGCCGGAAGGGTGATCAAAGCTGCCGAGGATGACCTTTGTATCGGCTGACAGATTAAGTTTTTCTGCGATCCCGGGCAAAACAGCGCCTAAAACCGTACCTTTTTCCATTATCGGCGGCAAGTTTTTTTCCGCTATGCCGAGTTTACTGAGTAACGGGCGGTTGTACTCGCCTTTTTCCTGGTCCATAAGGAAAGACGGCGTGCCCATTGAAACGGATATGCCCCACCTGCCGGTCAGCATAAAGTTTAAGTATTCGGCGCTCATAGCGACCGTTTTCGTCCGCTCAATCAATTCCGGCTCGTGAAGATTTATCGCGGCAAGGTAAAGCGCGGGAAAGTGACTGCCGAGCGGCCAGCCGACCGTTTTATAAAAAGCGTCCTGCTCATCCTTAGTGAAAAAAGCGTTTTTATCCTCTTCGCTTACTGTCGTTTGCCAACCGATTATCGGTGTGACGGGACGGTCGTTTTCACCAAGCAAAATAAGGTTTCCGCTCGCACAGCAAGAGCAAACCGCCGAAACTCTGTCTTCCTTTTCCATTGCGCTTGTCAGCGATGCTATTGCTGAAAAGCAAACCTCGATAAAGCCGTCCGGATCAAGCAGTTTTTTATTTTCTCTGCTGTAATAATTATAGCCGCCGGAAACGGTTTTAATTATCTCCCCTTCGGATGACGCCAAAACGCCCTTTATTGCGGTAGTGCCTATATCAAGCCCTATAAGCAAGTCCATTATTTCACGCTTTCGATAATTCTTTTGCTGTTATTGAACATTATATCTTCTATCGCGCCGTCACTGAGTTTCATATCGGCGGCTACGCGCTTTAACGCTGAAATCTGTTCGTAAATCATAAAGGTTACGTCGGTACTGTCGGTCTCACGCATATGCGCTTCGCCCGTAACGTCACCGTAAAGCCCGCGGGGAACTACGTTAAAGTATTCGCCGTTTTCTACAACGCGGTACATTTTCATAAAGGCGATAGGCAAATCGGAGCCGAAAAGCAACCGCTTTGTGCCGACCGCTTCAATACAAGCTTTTATGGCATCGTCGCAGACGTTTGCGGTGAAATCGAAGACAAGGTTTTTTGTGTTTTTAAGAACGTCGAAGGCGTCGCCGATATCCTCTTTCGCGTACGCTCTTCCGATATGCGCGACTATAAGTTTCAGGTTTTTATATTTTTCCTCTATCTCCATTATCTGCGCTATGTTGACAGCGTCGCGGAGACGCTTTGCGCGCGGAATATGAAGCATTACTATCCAACCGTTTTTATCGGCGGCTTCAAGATGCTCATGCGGCAGAAAATCAAATATCCTTATCTCCCCCGTCGGTATATACGGCGGACAATTTGAAAGGTACGGCTTCAATCCCAAAAAACCGCCTTTTTTAACCTCTTCTTCAAGATAGTCGGACGTCATATCGTAACCGGTCCTGAAAAGCGCGGGAAATCCAAGCTCTTTTGACTTTTCTCTTACATATTCGTTGCACGTGGGAATATGCCTTGAACAACTGCCGAAGACGAGCGGAGTAACTTTGTTTTGAGGGAACAGCGCCCTGTAACTCTCTAAAAGCTCCTCCGCTTCAAGATATTCCGCCACTTTCCTGACCCAGGTGGAGCCGCCGTTTGAACTGCCTTCACGCGGAAAATCTTTTTTCCAGATATGAGTATGACAGTCAATAAACTCATAAGGCAGAAACGATTTCAGCTCATTTTCATATACATACTTGTCATATTCAGTAAGTTCGACCATAAATGTCACCCTTATATTTCAAAATACTCAAAATTCATAACTTCCGCAAAGGTTTCAGCGGTCTTTCGCATATCGCCGTACATAATTGACAGATGATGCGTACCGCCGAGTTTACTGTAATCTTCAAGAAACGCTCCTATGTTCTTATCCGGCTTAAACCATCCGCAAGTCGTACTGCCTCTGAACTTCTTACAGTCGGGAGTTTTCATTTCAACCTTTGAGGTAATAACTCTGAACCGACTGCCGCCCAAAGGCGCCAGATCAATAATCGTTGCCACACCCGCTTTATACGTGCCGCAAAGCCAGGTTGTATCAATATCCGAATACTTCATAACCTTTTTAAGCAGTTTGGGCTTTTCCGCAGACAAAGCGGTATTCATCTCGCCCATATGACTTATAAAGATTATATCATTTTTCCAATCCGGGCAAAACATTTCGATAAATGAAACCTCATCGCTTATATTCATAAAAGCGCCGACTAACGCCGCTGTCAGTATATCGCCTTCACCGGCGTATCCTATGCTGCGTTCCATTGCCCTGTTCGCTTCACAAAAAGGCATTCCGAATAATCCGAAATCTTTTTTGATATTCAAAAAATTAGCGGTAAAAGCCGTCAGCTTATTATCTTCTATCCACTTCCTGACGGCTAAATCACCCTTGATACAGTTCCTGAAAAAAACCGGTTCAACAGTGCCGTCAACATCATATTTTGCTTTATCCGCAACAATTTGAGCATCGATTTCATCATCTGTCACTTTAAGTGTATACTCTCTTGCTTCATCGGACTTCATTTCTATTCGCTCAATGCCCAATTCGCAGAAAACCGAATCACTTACGCAAAAGTCGCCCATACCGGCGAACTCTCCGCCTATTCTGCCTACCCTTGAGCTTTTAAGCGCATTTGCCGCCTTAATGCCCTTAGCGCGTTTAACAACCCGCTCGATTACATCGCTTTTTTCGTAATGTCCCGCCTCAACAAAAAATTGCTTTTTATTTCTGACCAGCAGGTTACACATATCCTGTACGCCGTGTATTCCGTGATTATAGGATATGGATAAATCATCATCGTCAGTAAACTCAAAATTCGGCGTCGTATCAAGTATTATTATCGGAAGCCCTGTGTTTTTAAGGGCGTTTTCCGATTCAAGCGAAGGTGAATACGCAAGGTGCAGAGTAATTATACAATCAACGTTCTCTTTTTCAAACATCTCGATTTGCGCGCTAAATTCGCCGCTTACGCGGCAAACTTTACCCTTTAGCAGTTTTACATCATCTCTGCCGCCGATAATCTTTGCGATTGTTTCGGTAAACGCATCGATGCGCACCCTCATATTGGGTGCGCCGTCGTCATAAAGTTTCACATAAAGAGGTAAAAGCCCTATTTTTACTTTTTCCATATTACTCACCGATTATCATGATTTTAACCGTGCGGGTTCTGCCCCTCGTCTGGTCAAAATCTATAAAATGAACTCTCCCGAACTCTCCTAAATCGGCAGCTCCGTCTTCAATCACTACCGTAACGCTTCTGCCGATTATTGAGGATCGCAGGTGCGCGTCGGTATTGTGACATCCGAAGTTGTCCTCACCCACGCTTTCCGCAAAATCGAGCGCCTTTTTGCCGGGATGCAAATACATACCCTCATAGCGGCAGGTGGGTATCCATTTTTCAAATGCGTTTACCAAATCCTGCTGTAAGGTTTCAAGCCCGGTCATAGACATATCAAAGGCACATTCCTGCGTTATAACGGAACAGGTGGTGTGATGTGAATAGACAACCACGATACCGTCTTTGATTTTTGATTCCTTTACGGTTTCCTTGACGCTGTCGGTTATATCGTGAAACGAAACGGCGCGATGCCTTGATTCAAGTTCTATCGTCTTTTTGAAAACCATACTATCCCTCTTTTCTGTTTTTGAGATCATCAGCCGCGCGGCGCGTTGCGGCTATCATTTCATCTATCATGGCGACAGGGTCCTCGGCGTTCATAATACCCGAAGCGGCGCCCGCCGCCTCACTGCCCGCCATTATAAAATCGTAAACCTCTTGACCGTTTGTAATGCCCGCCGCCTGCTCCACCATTATATCGGGGTCGATTTCTTTAATCACACGGATAGAATCTTTAACATAGGACATCGGGCTTGCGCCGTTGCCGCCGCCTATTATTTCGGACGGCTCTGGATTTATAATATCCGGATGAAGTTGTGCTATCGCCTTTGCCTCATCAAGCGTATCCGCGCAGGCAAAAACCAGCAAATCAAGTTCTCGTGCCCTATCGATAGTCTTTTTCATTTGCGGAAGACTCATCGGCTTTTCGCAGTGGTTTATCATAACACCCACGGCGCCCGCCGCCTTAACGCCCTCGGGCAGTATATCGGCACAGCCCCTGCCTGGGTAGAGTGTATCCATATAAGTTGCAAACACAAATAGGTGCTTTGTGTTTTCCGCTACTCGTCTGATTTCAAGAGCCGGACAAATAAACAATACGTCTATATCGTACTTTTCCGCCGCCTTATCCGCCGCTATAGCGTATTCAAGCAGTTTATCGCCCCAGACATAGTTCTTTGTGCCCACCTCAAAATACGGTGTTCTGATTTCAGGTTTCATTTCAAAATCGCCTCATTTTACTTTTTACCCTCGCCGTATTGGAATTCACCCAATTTGCCTTCACAGTAATCGGTATAATATGTAATACCGCTGTCTTTATGACGCTATTTTTGCGACCTTGTTCCTTTCAAGGATTTTTTCACATAAAAACCCAATATATATTATATATACCATACCGCCACAAAATCAAAATAGTGTAAAACAGACGAAAAACATTGCAAAATAGCCGATTTTTGAGCTATCTGATATAGAATCTGCCGTTTTTAAGAGCAAAACAAAAAAGAAACCGTAAAAATCCCTGTTTATAGGTTTTTCACAGTTTCCTTTTTTTCTATTCAATTCAATTCTGCAAGCATAAAAGCGGTCACACGATTACGCCGCCAGGGCGTTTGCATTCACTTGCTCGATTGCTTTTCTGATGCCCAACCAAACGGACATATCTGTAAAGATCTCTACAACGCTGCCCTGATCGGTGAAAGGTGATTCCTGCAAGACCGATAAATCTTTCATCAAACCGTTATGAACGATGTACTCAACGATCTGGTTTACAAAATAGATTTGTCTGCTGTCGAGGTTTACATCATTCAGGTATTCCGCAAACGCCGCCTTGGCGGCGTTCATATCAAGACCGACGATTTCGCGTACAAGCTCACCGAGCGGCTTTTGCCCGTATTCCGCTTCATAATCTTCTTTTGTGCCGACTTCGCTCCAAAGTATATCTTCAAGCGACTTAACATCTTCCGGTGTCAGCGGCTGATTGCTTTTAAGTTTTGCGATGACAGCGTTGTCCTGATGCTGACGGATGTAGAATTCCGCTTTTGCTTTGTAGTTTTTCAGATCGTCATTTTCAAGTTCTGATTCGCTCCAGTCCATAGAGAGAATATCGTCGTCAAAATCGGTATCATAACGGATTTTACCGTACGGAATATATTTCATCAAATCACGCAGGTTCTCGCGGATGTGCTCAAACTCATTGATTCCGGCGGTGTCTATATAATCCGTGTGTAAAATTTTCTCTATCAGATCTGACTGCGCCATAATTTCGGGGATGTTTGCAACGCTTGCGACCGCCGCAACTTTTTTGTAAAGGTCGCTGCGGTATCGCCCCAATTTCTTTCCGGCAAGAAAGGCAAGTTCAATGCCGTACATCAGCGCGTCAAAACGAACTGCTTTCGCATCGTCTTCATCGGGGATAATAAGCGGCGCAAGCTCCTGTCCGATAATCAGCGTATCTTCGTAAGTCAGCGTTTGATAGTTATCGGGATTCGCATAGAGTTCAACATACTTAAGGTGTTGCCTTACCGCAAAATTTTCCTTGTTCAACTCCTTGACCTTGCGCACCATATCGTCAACGAGCGATTTTCTGAACTCTATAAGGTCTTCCGTCTGATACGCAAGATCCTGCAATTTGAAAACGATCTGAGATTTCAAATGGAAGATCGCGCCTTGCAGAGCAATCATATTCGCCGTCGGTCTGCCTTTGTTCATGCGGAAGAACTCAAAGTTCCCGCAGAAATCGAAGATATAGAATTTTTCCTTGTCCTTGCCGTCAAGCAGCGTTGGACAAAGCCGTGTGCCGCGCCCGATCATCTGCCAGAACTTTGCCTTGCTCATCACCTTTTTGAAGAAAACAAGATTAAGCACTTCCGGCACGTCGATACCCGTGTCAAGCATATCGACGGAAATGGCGATCTGCGGTAGCTTCTTCGGATCGGAAAACTCGTCTATCGCGCTTTGCGCGTAGGTCATATAATTGTCGATAACTTTTGCAAATCCGGGATATTGAGGATATTCCTTATTGAACACCTCGTAGATCTTTTCGGCGTGGTTATGGTTTTTGGCAAAAATGATCGTTTTGCCGAGCTTCTGGCCGTAATCGATTTTAAGCCCGTGCTCCATTACTATATGTATGACCTCGCGGATGGTGTCCTCGTTAAAGATCCATTCGTTAAGGGCGGACGACGCGATGCTTTCCGGCACTTCGCCTTCTGAATCCTCAAAGGTCTTTTCATATTCCGCTTTGTCTTCTTCCGAAAGCTCGTCGTAAACTATACCCTGCTCGATGAATTTGAGCCGTGTTTCGACCGACATAAAATCTACAAGATATCCGTCTTTTACCGCCTGCGCCAACTCATAGCCGTAGGTCGGAACGCCGTTTTCAAGCTCAAATACTTCGTATGTGTTTTTGTCGATTTCGTCTTTAGGCGTTGCGGTCAGCCCCACAAGCGGCGCGTCAAAATAAGTGAATATATCCCGATACTTGTTGTAAATCGAGCGGTGCGCCTCGTCGCATATAAGCAGATCGAAGTGACCTACGGTAAAAAGCTTGCCTTTTTCGTCCTTCGCCGTGTCAATCACATTCATCATCGTCTGATAGGTCGAAAATACGCAGTGCGCCGTATAATTATCCTTTTCTTCACAGAGATTTGTAACAGATAAGTCGGGCAACAGATTTACAAAACTGCGTTTCGCCTGCGTTACAAGCGAATTGCGGTCGGCGAGAAATAATATATTTTTAACCCAACCGTGCTGTAAAAGAACATCGCAAAGTTCAATAACCGTTCTTGTTTTACCCGAACCGGTAGCCATAACAAGAAGCGCTTTGCGGCGGTTTTTCTTATCGAACGCGTCGCAAACCGCCTTGATCGCCGCTTCCTGATAATAGCGACCGGCTATGTTTTTGTCTATCATTATGTGCGTAAGGCTTGTCCGCATCGTCTGCAGATTAAAAAGCTTTTCAAGATCGCGCTTTGAGTAAACGGAAGCTACTTTTCTTTCGGGGTATAGATTGTCTTCAATTCGGGTTTCAAAACCGTTTGAAAGGAATATAACCGGACGGCGCCCGTATTTCTTTTCGAGAATATCGGCGTAAAGTTTAGCCTGCTGCCGCCCTTTCGCCACATCAACGCAGGTGCGTTTGGCTTCCAGGACCGCAAGCGCCCTGCCGTCGTCGCCGTACAGAACGTAATCGGCAAATCCGACTTCGGAATTATTGGGCATTCCCGGCAGTTCGACCTCATTCAGCCAGTCCTTGCCCTCGACCCAGCCCGCGTCCTGCAGCATAAAATCAATGTAAATTTTGCGCGTTTTGTATTCGGATAGCTCAAGCGGCTTTGGTACATAAGTCTGCTGCTGTTCTGCGCGGCGGGCGGACAGTTCCGCCTTCATCGCCTTGTTTTCTTCTATGAGCGCGGCAAGGTCTATATCCGCATCCGGCACAAACGAAAGCGCTTCTTCCGCGGTAAGCTTGAGCAGCGATTTATCAAACGGGCGCTCGGTGTATTCCTCGGCGTAAAAGTAAGCGACCTCATCCAAAAAGTAATATAGGTTTTCGAGGCATAGCTCCGCCTGTTCTTCTGTTACCTTTTTTCCGCCGTGCAAAACGGCGTTCCCGAGCTTGCGGATGAAATCCATTCGCTTCCATATATCATCGCCCACGATGTCGCGGAACTTTTCATCGTTCATCAGCGCCACAAGCGTATCCTGATAAGGCGTTACAAGGTCACGGTCAACCGAATACATCCACTTTACCGCAAACTCCATCGCCCTGCGGCAGTTTGACACGCAGGAATCAATGTCGATATGTAATAAATTTTCGGCGGATATTGCCACGCCGGCAAACCCCTCAAACCGCTTGTCCGATTTCAGAAAATCAAAGTTGGTCATAGCTTTCCCTCCGGGAAAATTAAGAATTTAGAATTCAGAATTAAGAATTATGAATTAGAGGTTAGAGTTATTTTGGTTAAGAATTTTCAATGCTTCTGTTAACCATTATTTTTATTGTTTATGCACGGAATACTTTTGCCACCTTCTATCATTCGACTATACTCATATATTTTGTCAATGTCTAAATCAAAACAAACTACAATATTACTACGTAACGATATGTTTTTCGGAGTTGCCCTTTTGAAATTAAGACCCAAGCAGGCAACAAACAGCCCCTCTAATGGCCATGTGGAAACATCTTTTGGATTTTCAAATGCATCACATAGTCTTGAGAAACGTCGCCCGTGTATTATTGTTAAGACATTTTTCAAATAGATATCTAAGATGTATTCTCTAAAACAGTTGTCTTCTGATGTCGAATTACTAAGATTATATTTTTCTAAAGAAGCAAAGAATATTTTAGAATATAAAATCTCAAACACCTTTCTATGAAATTTATTATTGTAACCTCTTTTGATCCCTATAGTTCTTATTAACTGCATTTCAGGGGAAGCATAACCACGAGGCAATATTTTTTTTATAGTTATTTG
Source organism: Clostridiaceae bacterium (assembly GCA_016287385.1). Lineage (GTDB taxonomy): Bacteria > Bacillota > Clostridia > Oscillospirales > Acutalibacteraceae > UBA737. Next base: position 26,244 of record JAEEWM010000006.1, read on the forward strand.
TTTTTGAATAAGTAGTTTTATTCTATTTAAAAAGCCAAAAAACAATTTTTTAATAAACCGATTTTTCCCATACACGTTTAAATACTCAAGCGAATATGTAGAATAAGACTTACTTCTTAAGAAATATCTTTTATCTTCAAAGCAGCACAACAAGGAATATCTTTTATAGGCTTCTGCAGAGCATTTAAATCGGTAATATGGGTCTCTAGAAAATGTTTTTTCAATATCTGTTATATTTTTGATTTTAAACGGTTGCGTTACAACAAGATGTTCGGTAAACGCCATAATCAAAAAAGAAGTCACCACTAATATGATATTCAACGGTTTGCTTGTAATATGGCTTAGGAATAATAAAATCATAGATACAAATAGACCTATTACATGCAGTTGAAACACCATTAAAAACATATAATCAATCGCTTTATACCAAAAAGAAGTTATCAATTCCAATTTCTTTTTATCAACAGATAAGTATTCCAAATACACGAAGGTTATTATTAAAAGATATATTGCGCATATAGCGACTCTTATGATCTTAAAATATGCCAAACCGTAAAACATCAAATAAATTAAAAAGATTTGTTGGTTTTCTTCAAAATGGGAATAGGAAGTAATTATAATAACCGTGACAATAAGAACTACTATTATGTTGCCTGCAAAAAGTTCCCCTAACATTTTTTACTCCTGATTATTTATATTTCTATACACTTTTATTAAAAAATTATAATTATAAACTTGCCCTCAATACTTAATTCCATTTTTGCTGTTTTGCCATTTCTAAAAGGCACAGATTAAAAGCTGTCTGCTGATGTTGATTATCAAGTTTTTTGGCGGATTCTAAAAGGTCGTGAAATGCTTTAACAACCTTTGCTACCTCTGCGTTTTGTTGATAGTTGTATTGCACTGCTTGATTTGCGACTTGGTGATAATAATCCTGGTTAACATACTGCGGATTAAACATTTGATTGTAAAAATACATATATACACCTCCTTTTGAAATTATTATACTAAAGGCACAAAAGCATTACCATATTAAAAACATATCATTTTTATATTGTTTTTCTATGCTTTTTTTAAAATACTCCTATGATAAGTGCTTTTTCAACTGTTGATATTCCGTCTCTTCTACTATGCGTCTTGCATGAAAATTTCGCTTTGTCTGTTCAGAACAATCAATATTTATGATTTCATACTTGCCGATTTCGGTGTCAAAAATATGCAGTTCAGTTTCCTCTGACAAAATATAAACTGTTTTATAGTAATCGCTAACTGATTTATTAAATAAGTAGTTTTTTGCTTCTTCCGTTATGTAATCAAAAAAGTATGTATCCGTAAAAATGAATAATTCATAACTCCCAAAATGCTTATATTCGCCTTTTTCCAACTTTTCAATCTTTTTTTCAATGGCTTTCCTTATAAACTCAAATGTTGGTCTAAATGCCGGCCAAACCTGTGTGCCACCGGTATATTCAACACCCGACTCTCGCATTTTTCCAACACGGCGCTCATAATCTTTCTGATTTTTGCAGTGATTTGCTTTTACCCAATTACTTAAAAGCTCCTGCCATTTTGGATCATTTGCAATAGTGACTTCAATCCCGACATTTTCACCTTGCAGGTCGGGCTTGTCCGCAAGATCCAAATAACAGTACCGATTGGGGAACAATTCTTCCAAAATCAGTTTTGCGCGACACTCATCATAATCAAGTTTAGTATGTTCTGGAAGCGGTTTGTTTTTATCAATTTTTGTTTTCATTGCTTTTAAAATTCCAAATTTTAAATTACACAAAGTATTTTTGCATTAAGCTGTCAAAAAGTAATTGCGCTTCATCGAGCGCTTTTTGCACTGCAAACTTTGATTTGTCGATCTGCGCGACAATGGCTTCAAACTATTCTTGAATCATCTGGCATATCTTTTTCCAACCATTCTTTTTCCGTTTTAATATTCTCTTTTTCAAAACAATCCGGCCAATACTCTAAATATATGTTTATAGCACGAATAAGGTCGTCTTTGTTTATTACGGAATCCACGGCTTTTTCAGGGAAATTCAATATCTGCCCCCTCAAAAAACCAATATACATATTACTAAGTATGTAGTTTTTGCCTTTAAACTTCAGTATGGCTTTCTTTGACAAATACAGTATTTCGGATTTTGATTTTTGGAAATCTTCAAATCTGTTATTGAGTTCGTTATATGAATATTCAATCTGCCTTTTTGAATCAAAACCATACTGGCATAGCGCAAGAGTAAAAATAAGACGAGAAGTGGCAGAAATGTAATATGAAAACGCCTTATTAAATTCAACCTTATATTGTGCGTAAGTGCTTATTTCCACCACAATAAAACTACACGCCGCACCAATTAAAAATTGTTGTAACAAAGATGAATGTGGAAAACGAGCAAATTCTAAAACGATTGAAGAAATAGCACATATGGCGAAACTAATAACGCATGCCCTTATTACATTGATAAACGGTTTTAACATTTTTCACCTCAAAATTCATAATTCTGAATTATCCAAAGTATTTCTGCATTAAACTGTCAAACAGTAATTGGGCTTTTTCAAGCGCTTTTTGCACGGCAAACTTTGATTTGTCGACCTGATGAACGAATGCTGCAAAATATTTTTGCCGTTCTAATGGTGGAAATGGTAAGATCAAATCCTCTACGTGATTCGCCTTTAAATATGCCTGTGTTGATTGATTTCGCTTACTCTGCAAAATATGTTGTGCTTCATTGGAATTGAAAAATTCGCAAAAGAAATCTGTGTCAATTACTGAATCATTCAGCCTCAGCAAATACAAGTTTTGCCCATAAAACAACCGGTCATCAGTAATCACTGCTGTTTGCCCAAGTGTACCTATCATACTTACAAGGATATCTCCTATCATAGTGGGCCTGTTGGCGGAAATCACATCAAATGTTGTTCTAGATATACGTTTTACATTATCAAAATCAATTTGTCGATTTTTAATATTCTTTGATGTAATATATGGAATCTCTCCGTCAACAACAAACTCCGGCGTTGCAGGCATTAACCAAAAAGCTGTTTCAAGCACATTGTGAACAGTAACTTCTGGATATCCCTTGCCATTAAACATCTCGACAAATCGGGCTTTGATGAGATTGTCAAGAGTCTGTAATTCAGCTTTTTGATTGATTATAATATCTTTTGTCTTATGAATAACATCAAGAATATGCTGTTGTGTTTTAATGTCCGGTAACGGAACGGTAAATTCAAGCAATGTTGGCGTAGGCAGACTTCTACGGCGCGCAGTTGACCCCCGAAGCTTTGCTTTGTAGTAATCTATAGCCCGTTCGCATCGAAGTGCATATTCAAGATATTCAGGCAAGACTTGATTGCTATCAATATCCCAGATTCCATAAGCAGGGCTTACGATTCCTGCATCTGTAATTCGTTGAGCTGCAAGCACACCTTCGTCAATAGGAAAGCTGATAACAAGCTGATTCCTATAAACAACCTTATAATCTGACGTGTCTTTTGATGCAACAACTTTTTTGAACTTATCTTCTTGAAAAATAAGTCCATCGTGCATCGTCATTGATAAGATTGGATACTCTCCTGTTCCACATCGAATAGTCTTTGCTTGTGATATAAGAGTGCCCAGTTGAACTACTTTATTATCCATCGTTCATCCCTACAAATCCAAATTTATTTTGCTGATTTTACAATAATCAGCCCAGTTTATTTTATAGAGTCTAGCACAACATTCATCTCTCAAGACCTCTGAAAAGGCACGCAAAAAACCAACGTGGCATGATAACGGGTACTTTTCATAGCTATATCGCCAATTAACAAAGGCGTCTGCTTCTACATCAAGCAACTTACGTCCTAACGGGTCAGTGAGTATCTGTCGGTTTATGGCGCTATAAACAGGATGTATAAAAAAAGTTTGCTTGTCAATTTCATTACGCATTTTTTCAGGAAGCAACGCAAAAAGTTCGTTTAGTTTGTGCTTTTTTCCAAATTCAATACCATAAAAATCTAAAAGTGTTTTTATATATACCTCACATGCAAACGCCAAATTAACGATTTCCGGCGTGGAATACAGATCATGCCGCTGAGGTTTTTTGTCCAGTTCCCGTTTGCATAGATTGGCACAAATATAAAAACTGTTTGCCTGATCAAACATTATTTGGAATCCCATCGTTTACCTACCTTATAAAAGATTTACTTTTCACTATACACGCCCGTAACTTCATAAACAAAGTATTTATCGAATGATGTGCAGTGTATATATTCAATTATATACTTACTCAAATCTCTAACTGCGAAAACACTCTTCTCTGCTGATGGATAAATGGCATATATTTTTCTATTTAACAAGCCTGTTTCGCTTGATAATCCGTTGTAAATTGCCATTAAATAATCAGTTGCAAATTCCGAAAAAATAGTGCCTCTACAACTAAGAACAATAGGAAAAGGAAAAAACAGGATAATATTTTCATCGCTTTTATTTTTCTGTATATATTTCTTAATTGTCTTATATAATCGCGTTTCTGAAATTTGAAAAGTGCCTTTTCTAATGTCGACCAAACTATATTCGCAAGCCTCGTTACTTAAATCGTGTATCCATTCTTCAATCATAGGCGCATGGGCTTTACCATTTGTTAGCATACTTATTTGTTCAGTTTCAAACGGTAGTTTTGCATCGAATTTCTCACCGGTGATATCATCAATAAAATCACATTCGCCGTGTGACTGATTCTCTACATATGAATATTTATTTGGAAATACTTTTTTTGATTTGTTCATTATCTGCAAAACAAATTTCTCATATTCTTTGCTATTAAACGCTTTGATAAAGTCGTCTGAGAAGAGCATTGAGTGCCGTATTCCAAATTCAGCCATTTTTAATTATTCTCTCCAATTCATTTATTGTTGTGTTTATCATTTTCACTTTTAAATACTTTACCTTCTGAAAACCATGTCATACTTTTTATAGTATCTTCTTTTGCCTCACATAGTTTAAAGGAAAGACCGTATTTATATTTATAAAATCCTTCTTTACTGGTAAAGTCCATTATTTTTGATATATCACTAGAGCTGTTATTATTCCACCATGTTTTTATTTCGATAATCAAAAGATTGTTATCGTTATTGCCACGTTTATGTATGATAATATCCGGAATAGCTTTACTGTTGTCAAGAAGCCGCTTTACTTTGTAAATGTTTCGATTGTATTCGCAATCAAAATTATAATTCCTAAGCAAAGAATAATCATTATAATCATTAACGAGACTTTGCATATAATAAGCAAATCGAAACATAGCAGCACGCTCGCCGACATGTTTTTCATCATCGTTACGCACGGCGGGTATATTCTCGGCGTCAATATCTAAAAGATATTTATCATTTTTATATAACAAACCTAACGACTCATTTATGAGGTCTTCTATTAAGCTAAATAGTATCATTCCTATCATAACATCCTTGAAAATCCGGTTTTTCTTAATTCTGAATTAGTTCCTCCAACTCGTCCATCGCCGTTTTGATTTCGCCCTCGAGCTTCCGCAGCTCCGCCATGATTTCACTTGTCGGCGGATATTCCACCGGTTTATACTCCGTCTTTTTATATTTGTTGATCGAAAGGTCATAATCGTTGCTCACGATCTCGTCTTTCGGGACAAAGAATGATTTTTCGGTACGCTTGCGGTCAGTCTCGCCGGCGAGATTGCGGAAGCGGGTGATAATATCGGGGATATCGTTCTCCGCTACGGGTGAACGCTTATCGTCAAGCGAAAAGCCGTCCGCTTTCATATCGTAGAACCAGACCTTATCGGTGCCGCCGTGTTCGGTTTTTGTGAAGATGAGAATTCCGGTCGATACTCCGGCATAGGGCTTAAACACGCCGGACGGCATGGAGATCACCGCTTCAAGGCGGTTATCCTCAATAAGGGCTTTTCTTATAGCTTTATGCGCGGTCGATGAGCCGAACAACACGCCGTCCGGCACGATGCAGGCGCACCGTCCGCCCACGCGGAGCATACGCAGGAAGAGTGCCAAAAACAGAAGTTCTGTTTTCTTTGTTTTGCAGACTTTAAGCAAATCGGCTGAAACGATATCCGCGTCAAGACTGCCCTTAAAAGGCGGATTTGCAAGTATCAGAGAATACTTGTCTTTATCGGGATTCTGATCCGATAAACTGTCGCGATACTCGATAAACGGGTTATCGATGCCGTGCGTCATCATATTCATCGCACCGATACGGAGCATGGTCCTGTCCATATCGTAACCGTGGAACATATGATTCATATAATGGTCTTTTTTCACGCGGTCAAAGAATATTTCTTCCTTGCGGTTTTCTTTGAGATATTCTCCCGCGGCAACAAGGAACCCCGAAGTTCCGCAGGCGGGATCGGCGATCACGTCGCCCGCTTTCGGATCCATCAGCTCGACCATCATTTTTATGATGTGTCGCGGTGTTCTGAACTGGCCGTTGACGCCCGCGGTGGCGATTTTGGCGAGCAGGTATTCGTAAACATCCCCGCGCACATCGGCGGACTGCGACTCGTTCATCAGTTTATAAATCTCATCGAGTGAATTTACAACCTTGTCCAACATAAGCGGTGTGGGGAGCTTAAAAATAGCGTCATCCATATATTTTGAATAAGCGCTGTTTTTATCGCCGTGCAGATTTTTTATAAACGGGAACACCCATTCCTGCATAACAGAATACATCTGACCGGCAGGGAAATCATGAAATACCGACCATTTTAACTGGCTACCGTCAATCAGCCGGTCGCCTATCTGCACTTTGTCTGCAAAAATGCTTTTATAGGGCAGCCCCAGCATAGCGCTTTCTTTTGCGCGGAGGTTATCGCTGTCGTCAAGGTCGCGAATAAACATTAAATAGGTTATTTGTTCTATAACGTCAAGGGGGTTAGTAAGACCGCCGGTCCAAAAGACTTCCCATAGACTGTCAATTTTATTTTTTAATTCACCGGTAATCATGTGTTTTACTCCTTTTAAGCATCAAATTGATTTTTTCGTATTTTATATACCATTCCGGTTTACTATCTGAATAGAATGAATTGCATTTGCCGCAAGGATGATATTTCCCTATCACATCAAAAACCAAGACTTCTTTAAATCTGCCCCTTAAGCATTTCTTGCTGATGTGGTAACACTCGCCATAGTAACTAATATAGCGGTATATATTTTCTTTTGTAGAGTATAGCTTACCGTTCATTATTTGTATATGCTCCGGCGCATCTACGATTTGCAGCATACCATTGGTTTCTATCTTATTGATAAGATAAGCATCAAATTCCGACTCGGCTAATTCGGATTTTTCTTCACTAATGGCTTTTATTCTGCTAATATTTGCGGTTGTGACTTTCCTTCGTTTTATTGAGGCCCAAAAAAAGATAATCACCGATATGCCTAACATTGTTAAAACACCATAAGCCACCTCATTTTTATCTGATATATCCAACTCGCCTACTGAGCAACGAGAACAAGCTGTGTATCCGTCATTTTTAGCTACATATACATTTGTCTTATAAGAAGAACGCAAATATCCGCAACCGGCTGAGTGGTAACAATTTCCCGTTGCGGTAGTATAACAAACTGTGTGTAAGCCCTTCACTTCATGCTTGTATAATGTGCATCCAATTATCGCACCCAAGATAATACTAAAAAACGCCAAACAAATTGCTAAATATATTCTAAATCGTCTGGCTTTGCTCATAATATCTTTTTTGCAATTCTCGTAATTGCTACGGATTTCAAGCAATGTGTTTGATAAATTTTTATAATTGGCGGTTATTTCATCAAAAGTGTTCATAGCAATCAATGTTTCCAAACGTATTTTGTGTATCTTCCGCCGCCGATTTTTATGATCTGTTCGCTTTTCAAGAGGGCGTTTAGTGCACGCTGAACCGTTACCTGGCTGATATCGGGAAATTCTTTCATAATTTCGGTTTTGGTTATTGGTCCGATGCGGCTTTTGATAAGTTCTCTGATTCTATCGGGCTTAGAAAGTGTGCCGCACACAATCAAAGCCGTACGGTTTTCAAACTCGCGGTATGCCGCAACAATGACGCCGAGCATATAGCGGACAAACGGCGCATAATCGTTTTCGCCTTCGTGCCAACCGTAAGAGCTCTCCTGCAAAACTTCATAATAGGTTTCTTTGCTGTCGGCTATAAGTTTTTCGATACTTATATACTTGCCTACGGTGTACCCGGCACGGTAGAGGAGCAGGAGAGTGAGAAGTCGGCTCATTCTGCCGTTTCCGTCATTAAAGGGATGAACGCAGAGAAAATCAAGAATAAATATCGGAATAAGCACCAGCGGATCAATCTCGTAATCGCCAAGCACATCTTCATAAGCAGAGCAAATCGCGTTAATGTAATCCGGGGTTTCCCATGCGGGAACGGGAGTAAAGCGAACGGTTTCATTACCCTCGTCGTCCGTTTCGCGGATATAGTTGTCGGTGCTTTTGAAACTTCCGCCGATAGACGAACCTGAGAACTTATAAAGGTCTCGATGTAATTGCAGAATAAGAGAAGAGCGCGGCGGAATATAATCATAATTCTCATGAATAGTGGAAAGCACGTCACGGTAACCGGCGATTTCTTTTTCACTGCGGGTTTTAGGTCTCGTTTTTTCTCTTACGATTTTCTGCAAGCGCTCATCGGAAGTGCTGATACCTTCAATTTTGTTCGATGCGTCTGTGCTTTGGATTTTGGCTATTTCGATTAGCTGAGTCAACACATCTGCATTTTCATTTGCAATCTGAAGCTGCTTGCCTTTATATTCATGTATTGCTGTTAAAAGCGACACAATATCTGCGGACAAAAGCTTTTTATATTCTTTTTTGTAATCAAATATTCTCATTTCGCATCTCCAAGTATAACCACATATTATAATTCCATTATATTATAGCAAAACAATGTACACATGTCAACATTTAATTTAATCATTTTATAAAAAAATGACTAAATTGAAAACATAATTTGACAACTTTAATTTTTCGAGTATACTCTTCCTGAATCAATTTAAAGGAGGTTAATTCTTATGGAAAACAGAATGTACTCGGTATATGACGTTATGAAAAATCTTGGATGCTCACGAACAAAAATATACGAGATTATTCACGCAACAGGATTTCCGAAAATAAAAATCGGAAGACAGTACTACATCCCTGCGGACCGATACAGGATTTGGATATCAAATCATATCGGCAAAGAAGTGTTTATCAGGTAAAAGTCAAAAACTTGACAAAAGTTTTCAGGCAAATATAATCATACCGTCAAAATTATAAACTAAGTCATTTTTACCTTAATAAGTAAAAATGGCTTTTTTATATCTAAATAAAAAATGTAAGGAGTTTAGAATATGTTTAGAAAGCTGAAAACCGGCGAAATATACTTTGCCGAACTGGTAAAAACGGGCGAACACATTCAGCACGGCGTACGCCCCGTACTGATAATAGGCAAGAATGCAGAAAATGAAAACAGCAGATTTGCTACTGTAATCCCTATCACTTCAAAAATCCGGAAGAAGTGCAACATACCCACACATGTGTTTTTACCGAATGGCCTGCAAAAAGAAAGCGTAATTTTACCGGAGCAAATAACAACAATTCTCAAATCGCAGTTAGAAGCGCCCTGTTTATACAGATTAAATTATCGTGAATTCAAAAATGTAAAATCGGCGGTGAAGTATCAACTTGGTATTACTCTTTAAAACAATAACAATTCCAATAAATAATACCGTTTCCGTTTTTTTGCATTTGCTACTTTTTTAAATAAACTAAGTGCATAGGTCATTTTTTTTAAAATGCCTGAGTTATTTTTAAAAAGGAGTGTCCAAAATTATGGAAACTGCAAAAACGGTAAAAAAAGGCGAAATCTATTTCGCCGACTTAGGTCAAGTCGGGAATAATGCTATAAGCAACAAGCGTCCGGTGCTAATCCTGGGCAATGACAAGGCAAATGAGCACAGTCCTCTTGTTACGGTTCTGCCCATTTCCGCAAACAAAAGCATTGCAAATTACTTGCCCACGCATGTCACTATCAACAGCGGTTTACTGCCACAAAGCATTATACTTCCCGAAAGAATTCTCACGATCTCAAAGACGGCAATCATAAGCGACTGTATTTACTGTCTTACTGAAAACGAGATCGCAAAAGCGGAAAATGCCTTGAAAATTCAGCTCGGCATTACCTGATTTACAAAAGGAGGCGCCCGACAAGGGCACCTCCTTTTTGTTTTCAGCGGATAATATTAAAAAAGTCTTTCAACACTTAATTGAATGCAGTACTTTCTATCGCCATACGTTTCAAACACACGCAAAAACATTTCATCTTCTGCTTCCATCTCATCTAAGACATTCTTTATTTCAGTCATAAACGTCCCGACCGAATTAACAATGCATTCTTTTTGCACATTCATTATTCTTTCCATACTATCCCTCCTCTCTGAATTCAAATAACATTTCCCTCACCGGTTTTTAAAACTATTGCGCCGCTCACTCATTTGCTTTTACAAATTGTCTATTCAACATTTAAAAGCAAACTTACGAATACAAAACGAGCATTTCCCCAGCGCCCGAAAATGTTAATATAAGAATACTTGCTAAAAGAATAGTGTCAAGTTTTGAATGCCAGTCTTCTTTTGCTGATTTGTAATACTTTTTAATGACGGCTTAAAAACACTATTCTGTTAATACAACTGTTTTCTGAAAAGAGTAAAATTGAACTCTTCTACGTTGCTTTTTAACGTTCGCTTGGCATCACAAATCTAATAAATCCGATAAATCTACATACTAAAAATCTGTCACATTTTCATTTATTTCTGTTCGGCGCTTCAAAGCTGCAAACAGACGTACAGGTGTACGCGCGCCGAACAGTTCGTGCGTTTAATCTTAAAACGCCCTTTTAACACTGCTCCGGCCAATAAAAACACTACCAAATCATAATATTTTTATAATGCCGGATTTTGGTAGTGTATTTATACCCTTAACGCTTCGCAAAACAAAAAAATCACGCCCGTCTATGAGCGTGATTTTTGAATTTTGAGAGACACAGTTAAAAATTTTCGAAAAACTTTCTATCATTGTCAAACGCCTCGTCAAGGTAAGAAATATAGATGTTTCGTGTAGTCGTTTCCTGCGCATGACCTAACTGCTTTGAAATGAACGCAACGGGAACTCCCTTCCGCAAAAACATAGTTGCGTACGTGTGACGGAGTACGTGAAGCGACGAGGTTTTCAAATCAGTTCCGGCATTTTTCGTTATTTCTCCGAGGCACCGACTTATATTTCGGCGTGACGGAATCGTAAACCTACTTGACAGAATTACTCTGTCCATGCCACCGTTATACCCGGCATTACGCACAAAAACGGATTTAAGAATAGTACTTGCTGTTTTATTGATAACCACTCTCCTTACGCTTGCCGCAGTTTTAACCGAACCGACAACCTCCTTTGTTCGCTTTATAGCCGATTTCGATTTATCCTGGGTGACCTCAGAGCTTTTGTTTACGTAAATATACCCGTTTTTGAAATCAATATCATTCCAGGTAAGCGCAAGCGCCTCCCCTATACGAAGCCCCGTGTTGATTAAAAAAATAATAATATCACCGTAATAATACTTTCTTTTGTTACCAACAAGTGCCATGCTTTCTTTTTCAATTTTCCGAACATCACCTTCAGAAAACGGCAAAACCGTTTTTTTCTTCTTTCTTACATTGCTTTCGTTCGGGAGCTCTATCAGGTTGAGTTTAATATCTTTGAGTTCCCCCTTATAAGCCCCGCACTCAAGACAGTTCCTAATATAGCACCACGTTTTCTTAATTGTATCGCGCGAATAGCCCGCTTCTATAAGTTCACCGATATATCTTTGAAGCACGTCAATTTTGATATTTGATACTTCAAGTTGCGCAATAAAATACGGCTTTATTCTGCTTTCAAGTGCGTTAAGAAAACCAACGTAAGTCTGTTCCTTCACCGAATTCTTATAAAAGGTTTCACCCCAGTTCAAAAGATATGAAAGGAATGTCTGTCGTGTTATCACCGTCTTATCGGCAATACCTGTAAGAATTTCAAATTCTTCTTTTTTCCGTCTTGCCTCCGCTTTGGTTTTTGCTGTTACTTTCTTCCATTTATACGCGCCGCTTGACGCCCTGCCGTAATGAAATCTCAAAGTATAGGTTATCCCTTTTCGGGTCACGTTTTTCGTCCAACTTTCGTTCAAAAAAATCACTCCTTAAAAATATTTACGAAAGAAATATATTCGTAAAATAAGAAGTGTCAAATTTTTGAAATCAGCAGGTCAAAAAGGGGGCAAAAAAGGGTCAACTTTTTTTGAAAAAGGGTTAAAAAAGGGTCAAAATTGTGTAGTATTTGGCAATAATTACCAGTGCCAGAAAAGCCGGAAGCAGAAATAGCAAAACCCCGCAAAGCCCATAAACAAAGGGTTTTGCGGGGTTATTACTGGAGCTGCTAACCAGATTCGAACTGGTGACCTCGTCCTTACCAAGGACGTGCTCTGCCTACTGAGCCATAGCAGCATTATTGCGGCTTGATTATTATAGTATAACGGCGCGATAAAGTCAAGAAAAATTTACGGCGTAGTAAACGTTCCGGTATTTTAAGACAGAACTACTGAAAATATGTGAAATATGTATATATAAAAAAACATTATGATATCTTGACTATTATTTTTCGGTGTGGTATACTCACTTTGTATTGACTAAAATGGTGTTTTATACACTAATTCTATATCGGGGAGGAAATGCACATGCGAAAGTTGAGGATATCAATCTGTATCCTTACCGTAGTTTCCATTGTGGCGGCGGTTCTGTTATGGTTCAGAAGCGTCAAAATGAACGTTAAGCCGGTGATCACCTGTTCCGTAAAAGGCGATATAGAGGTGCCGAGCAGCGTTACCGACGCACAGCTTCTTAAATACGTTACGGCGAGTGACTCGAAGGACGGCGACATAACCGACAGGATAATTGTCGAGCGCAAAAACTACTTTATTTCCAAAGGCCTTACGTCAATAAATTACGCCGTTTGCGACAGCGACAACAACGTTTCAAAAATCGAGAAGCATGTGCGCTTTACCGATTACCGTTCGCCGCGCTTTACGCTGAAAAGCGATTTTATCGCCTATGTAAGAACGACGGTTGATTTCAGCAACTACGTCACAGCGCAGGACGTTTACGACGGCGATATCACCGACAGAGTCAAAATCATCTCAAACACCTACAGCGTCGCCTACACCGGTGAATACGACGTAAACTGCAAGGTCACAAATTCTTTCGGCGACACAAGCGAAATAACCTTTATGGCGATAGTTGTTGACGACGACCCCGACGTTAAAAAAGTAAAACTCAATGATTATATTATATACACTACGGTCGGCAGTGAAACAGATTTCTACGCAAATATTTCCGAAAGCTATCAGCTCGACCGCAACAGGACTCTGACCATTGACGACAGCGAGCTCAAAGCTGACACACCCGGAGTTTACAGTGTTTACTATCTGGTGGACGGGCTTATAAGAGGCCGCGTCGTAGTTGTAGTTGAGGAGGCGGAGGTATGAAAATAGATTTCAAGAAAGCCAACGCCTTTACGCTTGTAATGGACGTTGTTTACAACATCTGGGTAATACTGCTCGCGGGAGTTATCGCGTTTTGTTCCTGCCAGATATATTATCTCGCTCTCAAAAAGCAGACCTACACCAGCTCCATGACGATAGCCGTAAATTTAAGCGGTTATACTACCAGCGCCACTACCACTTCGCTTTCAAGGACCATTGAAATATGCGAAACGTACCAGAGCGTTCTTTCGAGCAGCACCCTTAAAGCGATGGTCGAAAAGGATATGGGCGAAAAGATGACCGGTACCGTTACCGTAAAACAGAAAGAGGAAACAAACCTCATTGATATTTCAGTCAGGGATACCTCGTCGCAGAAAGCGTACGATACGCTTAAATCAATATACAAGAACTATCCGAGGATCGCGGATAATTCATTCAACAATATAATCATAAGCGTTATTTCAGCTCCGTTTTTACCGACCTCGGTATCAAATCCGTCCGCGTCGCTTGCCTATTCCCTGCTGTTCGGCGTTATCGGCGCGCTGGTATGCACGCTCATAGTTTTGTTCATTTCATTTATGCGCGATACCGTCAAGAACATTACGGATGTTGACGATATGCTCGAATGCAAGCTCTTCGGTTCGGTATATCACATCAATAAGCGCAAGAGAAAAATCGGCCTTAAAAACGACGGTCTTCTGCTTACCAACCCGCTTATCGACTACACTTTCCGAAACAGCTTCTCTGAAATGGCGATTAAGCTCGAAAGCGTACAGCGCACAAGAAACATAAAATCGGTAGTCGTAACAAGCGTTGCCGAGAACGAGGGCAAAACAACCGTTATAGTCAATATCGCCATCGCGCTCGCGGCAATGGGCAAAAAAGTCGTAATAGTTGATTCCGACTTAAAGCTTCCCGCGGTTTACAAGTTTTTCAGGCAAGTGCCGATAAGCCCTGAAAACGACATTTACACCTATCTTTCGGGCGGCACCGATTATGAATCCATCGTAAAGCATGACGATATAACCGACGTAAGCATTGTCTGCGGCACGAACAAGCACTTTAATTCCGCTAAAATACTCGGAACCGAAACCTATAAACAGCTTATAAAACGCTTAAACGCCGATTTCGATTTCGTACTCATCGACTCGCCTCCGGGCGGCGTAGCGGTTGACGCGGAAACCATCGCCGAATGCGCCGACGGAATGCTGTTCATAGTCCGTCAGGATTACGTCAGCGTGGAAGCCATCAACGATTACGTTATCAATATAAGCAAGGATAAGCTTATCGGCTGCGTATTCAATGATATCTATGAGTTCAAGAACAAGAAAAAGCTCATTGACGAACAGGTAATATAAAGTATAGGAGGCGAGTACGTGAGCAAGAAGATTTCAAAAACAAAAATCGAAAACGAAGAAAACGTCGGCAGTATACTTTATACTATCAGCGATATTTACAAAACGGCAAAAAAGCACTTCGTGATTTTCATCGCGATAATTGCGGCGGTGACCGCGGTGTACTCGGGATACTTTATGTTCTTTACCGAGCCGTTGTATAGATCCTCAGCCACGCTTTCGATAACCCCGCTTATTTCCAGCGATTCAAAAAACGGAACCTCCGTTTACAAGTTTAATTTCGTTTCAAGTTTTGCCGAGCAGATGAGTAAAACCTTTCCCTACGTTGTGGAATCGGATAATCTCCGCCAGGCGATACAGTACGATTTAGGCAAAGGCATAAACGCGAAAATAACCGCTGACGCGGTTGTAAAATCGAACATTATTCAGGTGAATATCGACAGCAACTCGCCGGATGATTCCTATGAGGTGATGCATTCTTTTCTTAAAACCTTCCCCCGCCTTTCCGAATACATTATCGGCGATACGCGCATAAATATTATATATGAATCCGAAAAGCCGACTCAGCCGTTCAACAAATTACCGATATGGTCCTATTTAATAACCGGAGCGGTAGCCGGGCTTATCATAAATATCATCGTATTCTATCTCTGGTCGCTCAGGATCGAGACAATTCACGACAAGAACGATATCACCTATAAGCTCAACAGCCACTGCATCAGCGAGTTGCCGCACGTCAACGTCAAGCGCAACAGCAAAAATCACAGCAGCAGGCACTCAAAAATCACCTTTACGGATTCGGTCTTTATCGAAGCGGCGAGATCGACGAGAAAACGTATTCAGTCTGTCATCGGCAAAAACGACAAGGTCATCGCCGTCACCTCGACTGCGAGACACGAGGGCAAAACCGTCACCGCTTTTTCGATTGCCAAAGCGTTTGCGGATAACGGTCACAAGACTTTGCTTATCGATATGGACCTTTCAAACAGAGCGCTTCAGGGTTATCTGCTCAAAGCGCCGGACAGTTGCTCGGGCGTCAGCGAATACGCTGTTTCTGAGGTTGAGTTTGCGGATATCGTAAAGCGCTACAAGGATAACTACGATATCGTATTTGCGGGAAACAAAAATATCAAGTACAGCAACGCAAGAATCAAAAAATTCTTTGAGGAGGCGCGCGAAAAGTACGATTATATCATTGTTGATATGCCGTCCTGCAAGCTTGTACCGAGCGCCGCCGCGGTCGCCGACCTTTGCGACGATTTGCTGTTCGTTGAAAAGTGCAATAATTCCACCATTACCGATATCAAGAACGCACTCAAATACGTTCTTTACAGTAAAGCGCGCTTTATCGGCTTTATACTCAACGATTACACCGCCACCTCCGGCGGATACGGCTACGGTCGCTACGGATATTCGAGATACGGATATCTCGGCAGTTACCGCCGTTACGGTTACGGGTACGGATATTCACACAAGTACAGCAAGTACGGAAGCAGATACTTCGACGAACCGGAAACCAAAAAAGAACAGTAAATACATGTGCCGTTCATCAAACTGATGAACGGCACATTTTTTATGCTTTATTAAAATCAAAGCTTATATTTTTCACTGTACAGTTTATATTCCTCGCCGAACTCGACATCCGAGGTCTTGACCTGACCGAGGAATTTATGCGGGTCGATTTTTTCCGAATTAAGCTGCAATGTATAAACCGCGACGTTTGAGCAGTGGTCGGAAATACGCTCGTAATCGGCGAGTATATCCGAATAAACAAAACCGAGGTTTACGGTGCATCTTCCCTCTTTAAGCCGAGCAACGTGGCGGTCTTTGAGCTCATAATTAAGCTTGTCTATCACCTGTTCAAGCGGTTCTACCTTCGCCGCCTCGGTTATATCGTCATTTATGAACGATTCTTTCGTTATGCCGATTATTTCAGTCAGCGCGTTGGTTATAACTTTAAGCTCGTCCCTCGCGTCATCAGAAAAGACAATTTCCTTATCCCTTATTTCAAGACCGCGCTGGCAAAGGTTCAAGGCGTGATCGCCTATGCGTTCAAAATCGTTTACACCGTGAAGCATACGCGCTACCGCGTGCGAATCCTCGGGGGAAATGTTTTTACTTGAAATACGCACAAGATAGGTGCTGAGCTTGTCCTCATACTTATCGGTCAGCGTTTCGTGCTCCCTGACCTTTGAGGCGAGCGCCTCGTCGTAACCGTAAATCAGCTTTATCGAATCAAGCACCGAGCCGAACGCGATATCCGCCATTTCGTTTACAAGGCGGCGGCATTCCGCGATAGCGATGGGGGGATTATTGAACAAACGCTCGTCCAAAAAAACGGTATGCTTTTCAGACTTGTCGTTTTTAACGGTTTTTCTGCAAAGCGCGACAATCGGCTTTTTAAGCGGCGAAAACAGCAGCGTATTCATTATATTGAAAAGGCTGTGAACTACCGCGACGCCGAAAATACTCACCGGATTTGAAAGCAGCGCGGGATTTATCAGCATACACACGTAAAGCAGCACCATATAGAATATACCGCCGAAAGCGTTGGTGTAGATATGCATGGCAACAACGCGCTTTGCGTTTTTGCTGGTGCCGATACTTGAAATCAGCGCAGTCATACAGGTACCTATGTTGGCGCCTATGATAAGCGGTATCGCCATCTGATATGTTATGGGATTATCGGTCGAATAAGCGGAAAGCGCCAGCGCCTGAACGATAGCGACGGTTGCCGCCGACGACTGAATAATTCCGGTAAACAGTACCGACGCGAGCAAAGCGATTATCGGGCTTTTGAAAGCCGTAAGAATATTTATAAACGACGGATCATTCTTGAACTCACTCATTGAGTTGCTCATCATCTGCATGCCCGCCATCAAAACGGCAAAACCGATAAGTATCACGCCGAGGTTGCGGCGTTTTTCCCGCTTTGATACCATCCGCAGTATTATACCGGCAAACGCGAGTATCGGCGCAAAGGTGGACGGCCGTAAAAGCGTCAAAAAGAAATTACCGCCGGAAACACCGCTTAAGGTAAGCAGCCACGCCGTAAGCGTGGTACCCACGTGCGAACCCATAATTATGCTGAACGTATCGGCAAAATTCAGAATGCCGGAGTTTACGAGACCCACGAGCATAACGGTCATAGCCGACGAAGACTGTATGGCTATGGTGATACCGGCTCCGAGGAAGAAACTGAGCGGACCGCTTTTGGTAACCTTTTTAAGCGTGCTTTCAAGCTTGCCGCCCGCCATGAGCTCCAGCCCGGACGACATCGTATTCATTCCGTAAAGGAAGAAAGCAAGACCGCCCGCAAGCGTGGCAAAGATAATCAGAACTTCTGTTGGGGTCATTATTTCACCTCAGAAATCAAAACGCTGTTTTTTTCGCGATATAACTTTTAAGTTCGCTTATCGGGATGCGCTCCTGCTTCATTGTATCCCTGTCACGAACGGTTACGCAGTTGTCGTTCTCCGAATCGAAATCGTAGGTTATGCAAACGGGTGTGCCTATTTCATCCTCACGGCGATACCGCTTGCCTATCGAGCCGGCGTCGTCAAAATCGACCATAAAATCACAGGAAAGCGAGTTTTTGATTTCAATCGCCTTGTCCGACAGCTTCTTTGAAAGCGGCAGAACCGCCGCCTTGAAAGGCGCAAGCGCCGGATGCAGGCGTAATACGACGCGCTTTTCGCCCTTTTCGTCCGTTTCCTCATCGTACGCGTTGCAAAGGAACGCAAGAGTTACTCTGTCCGCGCCGAGCGACGGCTCGATAACATAAGGAATATAGTGCTCGCCCGTCTCGGGGTCAAAGTATTCAAGCGGCTTGCCTGAATGTTCTATATGCTGTTTCAGGTCGTAATCGGTCCTGTCCGCAACGCCCCAAAGCTCGCCCCAGCCGAAGGGGAACAAAAACTCGAAATCAGTCGTTGCCTTGGAATAGAACGCAAGTTCCTCTTTTTCGTGGTCGCGTAGGCGAAGCGAGTCCTCCTCAATACCGAGATTTATAAGCCAGTCGTGGCAGAAGCCGCGCCAGAAAGTAAACCATTCAAGGTCGGTGCCCGGTTTGCAGAAAAATTCAAGCTCCATCTGCTCAAATTCGCGGATACGGAAAATAAAGTTGCCGGGAGTTATCTCGTTTCTGAAAGACTTGCCTATCTGACCTACGCCGAACGGCAGTTTTTTTCTTGTGGTGCGCTGGATATTATTGAAGTTCACAAAAATCCCCTGCGCGGTTTCGGGACGGAGATAAAGGGTATTCGTACTGTCCTCCGTAACGCCCTGAAAGGTTTTGAACATAAGGTTGAATTTGCGGATATCCGTAAAATCGTGCGAACCGCAGTTCGGGCAGGCGATCCCCTTATCCTTGATATACTGCTGCATTTGCTCATCGCTCATCGACGCGGGATTATCCGCAAGACCGTTTTGGGCGACGTAATCTTCTATAAGCTTATCCGCGCGGTGCCTCGTTTTGCACTGGCGGCAGTCCATAAGCGGGTCGGAAAATCCGCCTAAGTGACCCGAAGCCACCCACGTTTCGGAATTCATGAGTATCGCGCTGTCAAGTCCGACGTTGTAGGGGCTTTCCTGCACGAACTTTTTCCACCACGCGCGTTTAACGTTATTTTTGAGCTCAACGCCCAAAGGACCGTAATCCCACGCGTTTGCGAGTCCGCCGTAAATTTCACTTCCCGCATATACAAAACCGCGACCCTTGGCGAGCGCGACTATTGTTTCCATGCTTTTTTCTTCCCTTTTCATATAAAGACCTCCGTGACATATTTCACACATATTATACTAAACAAAAAAGAAAAAAATGTCAACCCTAAAACGCCCTTTCGCTTGACATCTTTTAGACAATGGTTTATAATTTTACGAGATAGGAGGGTTAATTATGGATTTCAGGAAAATCGGATTACACAATGTTGATTTTGACGACCTTATAAAAGTCATCGAGTCCTGCAAAGGCGACGTATACCTTGAAACGGAAGACGGAGATTCACTTAACCTTAAATCTAAGTTGAGTCAGATGCTCGGTATCTCGACCATACTTGCCAGCACTGAAATAAGTCAGGCATGGGTGAGATGCGCAAATCCCGAGGACGAATCCAAACTGTTCAGATTTGATTTGTACGGGGAAATACCCAATAAATAACGGAGTGTAAATATGGCAGAAAGCAAGTTTTTAGAGTACAAGGGCAAACCGCTTGTAAGAAAGAATAACGAGATTTACTACGGCGATATGAGCGAAAGCTTTATCGTACGTTTTGAAATTCTTTCATATAAGAAAGACGGCAAGCTTGATATTGCCGATAAGGTAAGTGTTCAACTGCTTGACAGCAACACCGACCTTGAAATGAAAGACCGCATAAAGAAAGAGGGCGCAAGGGATAATCTGTTTGACGCCCTCGACCTCGGCTTTACCTGGCTTGAAAGAGCGCTCAGGGATTAAGCAAAACAGGGGGATGAAGAAATGTCTGTAGGATTCAGAAAGAGTCTTTTCGGCTTCAACTGTGACGATGTTGTATCGTACGTTGAAAAAACGCATAAGGCGTTCACCGAAAAGGAAATCGTACTTAACGAACAGATAGACGACCTGAAAAGCGATAACGGCGCACTTAAAGAGCAAATTGCCGAAATAACCGCCGAAAAGGCGGAAATCGAGGCAAAGTTGAAGGTGTTTACCGATAAATACGAAGAGATAGAACGTCTTTCAAAAAATATCGGCAAGCTTTATCTTGTTGCCAAAACCAACGCGCAAACCGTTATGAAGGAAGCGCAGGAAAGCGCCGATCTTGCGCGGAAAGAGGCGGAGCTGAATATCACCTCCATTATCAACGCGCAGGAATCGCTCGGCGCCGTAAAGGAAAATATAGTGAGCACCTCGGCGAAATTCGCGAGCGATATCGACGCGCTCGGAGCTTCGCTTGAAGAGACGCGCAGAAAAATCGCCATGCATGAGGCGGCAACGGTAAAAAGCGAAGAGGAATACCGCGAGCTTATAAAGGTTTTATCAAATGAGTGAGTATTACATAAACACAAAAGAGCTTTTAAGCGTTTGTCCCCGTCTTAAAGTCGGGGATCGCGTTTTTTTAAGCGGCGAGGTATATACCGCACGGGACGCGGCGCACAAAAGGATATTCGAGGATATTGAAAGCGGCAAAAAACCGCCGTTTGATATCGGCGGCGCCGTCATCTACTACGCGGGACCAACCCCGGCGCCGGAAGGTCTTGCGGTAGGCAGCTGCGGCCCCACAACATCGGCGAGGATGGATAAATACACTCCTGCCCTGCTTGATATGGGACTTGCCGCCACAATAGGCAAAGGCGAGAGAAGCCGCGAAGTTACAGAGGCGATTATTAAAAACAAATCGGTTTATCTGTGCGCCATAGGCGGCGCGGGAGCGCTTGCCTGCCGTCACATAAAGAAATGCGAGGTCATCGCGTACGACGACCTCGGCTGTGAATCGGTAAAAAAGCTCACGTTCGATAACTTTCCTCTGACCGTTGGGATAGATTCGGGCGGAAACAGTATTTTTAAGCGTTAAAAAAACTCGGCAAAAGCCGAGTTTTTTCTTTTTAGAGTTTTGAAAAACCGAAGCTGTTTACTATCGCGTCAACCTTCACGTTCTGCCTGCAAAGCGGGCATTCATGGGAGTTGTAGCTTGCGTAATCGGGTAAATCCTTGGGATTAAACACCGAGTTTACGCTGACGCCGCCGCATTCATCCACCGTCGCGAATATTGCGGAAACGCCTACGACGTTACCGCCGTAATAACGCACCGCCTCTATCGCCGAAAGCGCCGTATAACCGGTAGTCACCGAAGCGGCGAGCACCAAAACGTGCTTGCCCGCTATTGTGGGTACGAGATTATCCCTGAAAAGCAACTGACTGCCGGAAGTATGCTCGGGCGTAACGACATAAATGGTCTGGTGGGCGTTCAGGTTTATAAAATCGTTACGGGTAAGCGCCTCGGCTATGCAGGTTCCTATGACCTCTGTACCGTCAAGGCACAAAACGGTATCGACGACCGTGCTCAGCGAGTAAAACGACACCAGCGCCTCCGCTACCGCCTTTGCCTCGGAAAGACGGGTTTTTTGCGAGGTAACGTCTATATAATAATTGGTATGCGAATGTCCGGTGGCAAAGTGCCCCTTGGTAACACGCAAAAACAAATTCTTATTCTTGGTTCTTATTTTTCGGGCGTTATTCGTAGGCATATCGACACTCCTTATTTTTAATTCCTACACTGATATTTTACTCTATTACGTCAATAAAATCAAGCGTTTTAATTTTCATGAAGCTCCGCGACCCTCCCGGTTTCGTGAACCGTACCCTTTTCGTGGTGCGGCGGCGCGTATACGGTATACACTTTAAGCGGCGTATTCCCGATGTTTTTGATATTGTGCCAAGTGCCCGCCGGCACCATTACCGCGAAATTACCGTTTAGTCGCTTTTGAATATTGAGGTTCTCGGCGCTTCGCCCCATAAACACCTGACCGCAACCGCTTTCAACGCGAATAAACTGGTCGTTATCCGGATGAACTTCAAGACCGATTTCATCGCCGACCGGTATCGACATCAGCGCGACCTGCAAATAGTCTCCGGTCCATAAAACGCGCCTGTAATACGGGTTCTCGTTCGTTTCACCGGCAATATTCGCTATGTACGGCTCATTTCCGTAATCTATTCTGTTTTTTTCCATATAACCACCCCTTCGTTGTTTAATAAATTATATTATCAGGCGGCCGCTAAAATGCAAAAAAGCCCGCGCTCTTCTGAGCGCGGGCAGTCTTTTTACCGGTTTAGTTGCAAATGGTTTCTTCTGTATCCTTATCAAAGAGGTGAATCTTTGAAGGCTCAAGGGCTATCTGAATCTTATCGCCGGGGCGCGCGGTGTTGGTCGGCGCGACGCGGGCGTTAATCGTCTGCCCTTCACAGTTCATATAAAGATAGGTTTCAGCACCCATAAGCTCGGTAACTTCAACGTTTGCCTCAACGATACCGTCTTTATTGGCGGCGAGGAGGTCCTCTTCGTTATGAACATGCTCGGGACGGATGCCCATGATAACTTCCTTATCAACGTAAGCTTCAAGGCGGTCATCCTTATTCTTATCCGCCGGAAGCTTAATCTTATACTTGACACCGGCACGGGTCTTTGTATCCTCGGAACCGAACTCTACATAGAAATCGCCGCCGTCTTTAAGTATCTTGGACTCGATAAAGTTCATCTGCGGAGAGCCGATGAAGCCCGCAACGAAAAGATTGCAAGGATAGAGGTAAAGGTTCTGCGGAGTATCAACCTGCTGAATGAAGCCGGCCTTCATAACAACGATACGGGTACCCATCGTCATAGCTTCGGTCTGGTCATGGGTTACGTAGATGAACGTTGTGCCGAGACGCTGATGGAGCTTTGAAATCTCGGTACGCATCTGCGCACGGAGTTTCGCATCCAAGTTGGAAAGCGGCTCGTCAAGAAGGAATACCTTCGGCTCACGAACTATTGCACGACCGAGCGCCACACGCTGACGCTGACCGCCGGACAAAGCCTTCGGCTTACGCTCAAGCAAGTGCTCAATATCGAGGATCTTTGCCGCCTCTTCAACGCGGCGACGAATCTCATCCTTCGGCGTTTTTCTGAGTTTAAGACCAAACGCCATATTATCAAACACAGTCATATGCGGATAAAGCGCATAGTTTTGGAAAACCATTGCTATATCACGGTCTTTCGGTGCGACATCGTTTACAAGGCGATCGCCGATGTAAATTTCACCCTCGGTGATTTCTTCCAGACCCGCTACCATACGGAGCGTCGTCGATTTACCGCAACCGGAAGGACCTACAAGAATAATAAACTCCTTATCCTTGATCTCGAGATTAAAATCGGAAACGGCTGTAACGTTGCCCGGATATCTCTTGTAAACATTGCGCAAAGACAAACTTGCCATAATTCAACCTCCTATAAGATGCCAATTGTCTTATGATATTATATCAGTATACCGCGAAAAATGCTATAATCATTTCACACAATATTTGAATATAAGTTTTATCTAAAACAGATAAAAAGCCTTAAAAGCCCACGGTTTGCGCGATGTTTGCCACTTCTCTGCACTCGCCTTTTTCAAGGTCGGCGGGAAGCTTCAGCCCGCCAACAGACTCTCTGTGAAGCCGGTTTACGCCGAGCCCGAAAACGCCGAACATCCGCTTTATCTGATGATATTTTCCCTCGGTCACGGTGACGCGGGCGGTGCGTGTGCCGACGCGTTCAAGGCGCGCGGGCTTACAGACGTATCCGTCCGCCAGCGTAACGCCGTTTTCAAACGCCGATATGACGCCGCCGTCTATATCGCCGTCAAGCTCGGCGATATAACACTTTTCGATATTGCTTTTCGGCGATATACATCTGTGCGCAAAATCGCCGTCGTCGGTTATCAGCAAAAGTCCTGTGGTATCCTTATCAAGTCTGCCCACCGCCGAAAGACGGCGGTTTTTATATTTTTCGGGCACAAGATCCAAAACCGTTTTCCGCGTTTTATCCCTTGAAGCGCAGATGATTCCCGCCGGCTTGTTAAGCATTATATAAACGAACTTTTTATAGCAAACCTCTTTTCCGCCGTAAAGCACCGTGTCGCTTCCCGGGATTATCTGAGCGGCAAAATCGCTTACAGGTTCGCCGTTTACCGAAGCAAGGCGGCGCTTAATGCCTGTCCTGACCTCGCTTCGCGATATGCCGAGCTGATTCGATATAAACTTATCCAATCTCTGCTTATCCATTTTCTCACCGAACGGTTTTAAGCGGAAGCATTTCGCCGTCAATATTCCTCGACGAAATATCGCCGCCTATTACTCTGCCCTTATACACCATCAAATTTATATAATAGTCGTCGTTACAGTCTTTTCTGATTTTTCCCACCGGGTAAGTGTAAAGCGTGATTTTCGCGCCCCTGTAAGCCGAAAGGTCGTACCCGGCTTCTTTTTGCAGTAAGTTATAGTTCTCATAAACCGCCGAAAACACCGCCGGTACGGTAACGGTTTTGCTTTCGGCGCTGTTCTCATCCGGAACGAGACCCAGCGACTTTATAAACGATACGCGCTGAGCGTTGGTCTTTGCGTTTATTTGCGGATTTGCCGCCGCGTAAAACCGACCGCTTACGATTATCACCGCTAAAAGCAGTAAAAACGCCGCCGCGAGACCTTTACGGGTAACTGTAATATAAGTTTTCAAAAAAATCACCCGATATAAATATACTTGCCGCGGCGCCGTCTTATTACAGATTATCTATAAGGCATACGGCGTGGGCCGCTATACCCTCGCCGCTTCCGGTGAAGCCGAGGCGCTCTTCCGTGGTCGCTTTAACGCTGACGTCTAAAACGCTCATCCCGAGCGTTTTCGCGATGTTTTCGACCATTTCTTTTCTGTACGGCAAAAGCTTCGGCGCCTGCGCTATAACGGTAACATCAATATTTATAACCCTGAAGCCGTGCTGTTTCAGCAAAACCGCAACCGCCGCCAGCAGTTTAAGCGAGCTTATATCCTTATACCGTTCATCAGTATCGGGCGCGAGCGCGCCGATATCCTCAAGCGCCGCCGCGCCGAGCAGAGCGTCGCAAACCGCGTGCAGTAAAACGTCGGCGTCGGAATGTCCGTCAAGTCCCTTTTCAAAAGGAATATCGACGCCGCCCAAAATAAGCTTTCTGCCCTCTTTAAGCCGGTGAACGTCGTACCCGTGACCAATTCGCATAAATCAGTCCTCCTTTAAGTAAAGCTCCGCGAGCTTTATATCGTCGGGCGTTGTGATTTTGATGTTTCTTATGTCACCCTCAACGACAGCCACGTCGCAGCCGCCCGCTTCAAGAACCGAAGCGTCGTCTGTAAACGTTGAAATATCGTGCTCGCCCGCCGCCTTTTTATAAAGACTTACGGTTATGCCCTGCGGCGTTTGCGCGAGATATAGCGGAGTACGGTCTACCGTTTTTGATACCCTGCCGCAGACAACTTCTTTTACCGTATCGTTCACCTTTACGGCGCAAAGGCAGCCGTCGTGGGTATTGAGCGCCGCCGCGCAGCGCGAAATAAGCTTTTGCGATACGAGCATACGCGCCCCGTCGGACACGAGAACTTTATCAACGCCTCCGGCGAGACGTTCGAGTCCGCGCATGACCGACTCTTGCCGCGTCGCGCCGCCGACCGTAATATCGCTCAGCTTAGTTATATTGTATTCTTCGGCTATCTTCTGCATATCGAGCACGCTCTCCTCGCGCGTTACGAGTATGATTTCGGAAATACACCCGGAACGCTCAAAAGCAAGAAGAGTCCGCGCGATAACGGGTATGCCCGCAACCTTCATAAGCTGCTTATCCATACCGTTCATACGCGAAGACGACCCTGCCGCCACGATTATGACGGGCATTTTGCATTCCTCGTTTTTGCAGACCTCGTATTCAAGCTTAAAAGCGGTAACGTTCATTTTCACCACACCTGAAAAAGACCGTGCCGTTTTGCTCAGCAAAAGGCACGGTCTTTGTAATTCACCGATTATTCGGCGTCTTCCGTCTCCGTGTTTGCGGTCGCGTCCTCTGCCTCTTCGCTGCATTCTTCGCAATCGCATTCACCGTCAAAATCGAACTCTAACGGAGTTCCGCAATTCGGACAGTCAATACCGTCTTCCTCAAGCATATCTTCGTCGAGATAAATAGTATCGTGACAGTTCGGGCACTCGACCTCGTAAACCTCGTCGTCACAGCAATCGCAGTCGCCGTCACAGCAGTCGTCGTCATAAATGATATCTTCAACGGAGGAAAGATCCTCGTCCACCGCGTCTATCTGCTCGGTCAGCTCGTCAAGGCCCTCCTCTATCTCGCAGATTTCCTCGGTAATATCGCCGAGCAAATCGATAATAGCGGAAATAATTTTGCCCTCTTTTGTGTTTACGTCAAGGTCAAGACCCTCGGTAAGACCTTTGATGTAGGAAATTTTCTCGCAAATATCCATAACTTTTTTCTCCTTAAACAATTATTTACGCGCGCTCCATATATTCGCCGGTTCTGGTATCTATGCGGATTACCTCGCCTTCGTTTATAAAGAGCGGAACGCGGATTTCACAGCCCGTTTCAAGCGTGGCGGGTTTGGTTGCGTTTGTGGCGGTGTTGCCCGCAAAGCCCGGCTCGGTCTTGGTTACGGTAAGCTCTACGAATGTGGGGGGCTCTACGCCGAAGACCTTGCCCTTGTAAGCGAGAATCTTGCAAACCATATTTTCCTTCACGAACTTGAAATTATCGCCTAAGTCACTCTTGTTGATGGGAACCATCTCATAGGTTTCCTGATCCATAAAGTAATAAAGGTCGCCGTCATTATAAGAAAACTCCATATCCTTACGCTCAATATAGGCGGTCGGGAATTTCGCGGTGGGGTTATAGGATTTTTCAACAACCGACCCGGTTATCACGTTCTTGGTTTTAGTTCTTACAAAAGCGGCGCCCTTGCCGGGTTTTACGTGCTGAAATTCAACTACCTGCAAAACCTGACCGTCTTCCTCAAAGGTTACACCGTTTCTGAAATCGCCGGCACTAATCATATTATTATCCTCCAATAATAAAATATTATTTACATAAAAAGTATAAAGCCAAAACGCCTGTTTGTCAAGCAAATTAAACCGTTATTGCACAACAAAATGTGAAACGTGACGCGGTTTTGACTATATGTTGAAAATCTTCTTGATATTTTTAATCGTGCCGAGCACCAGAATATGCTTATCGTGGGTCAGCACCATATCGGGAGTAATCTGCATATTAAGCCCCGATTCTTCCTTTACCGCCATTATGTTAAGACCGTGCTTACGGCGCACGGCGAGTTGTTCGATGGTTTTGCCCTCCCACTCGTCGGGTATCGTGACCTCGAAAATGGAGTGCTCGTCGTCAAGCCGGATGTAATCGAAAACATGGTTTGAAGTAAAGCATACGGCAGTCCATGTCGCAAGCTGTTTTTCCGGGTAAACCGTTTCATCCGCGCCGTTGCGGAGCAGGAATTTTTCGTGAACGTCGTCCACGGCTCTCGCGACGACCGCCTTGGCGCCGAGTTCTTTAAGGAGAGACACGGTTTGAAGCGAATCGG
Source organism: Clostridiaceae bacterium (assembly GCA_016287385.1). Classification (GTDB taxonomy): domain Bacteria; phylum Bacillota; class Clostridia; order Oscillospirales; family Acutalibacteraceae; genus UBA737. Next base: position 54,294 of record JAEEWM010000006.1, read on the forward strand.
CAAAATCCTTAATGGTAACTATGCAGACGTCGTAATCTTCAACACCGAGCGACCGCAACAGTTCAACATCGGTGCTGTTGCCTATCTGTGCGCGCGTTACCACCGGCAAAATCGCATTGATACGCTCCTCGTGGATATCAAGCGCCATTACCTCGTGTTTCAGTTCGCACAGCTTCTGCGCCACATTGGTACCGAATCTGCCGAGTCCTATAAGTAATACGGTTTTCATAATTCACCATCACCCCACGGTTATTTTTTCAAGCGGCAGTTTTGCGCCTGTAAGCGATGACCTCGCCGCCGCGAAAATCACCGTCAGTCCGCCTACCCTGCCGATATACATAAGCAGTATGATTACTGTTTTTGAAATTGAAGAAAGCGAAGTTGTAATACCGGTGGACAGTCCCACCGTGCCTATCGCGGACGCCGTTTCAAAAAGGCACTTCTGAAGCGGAAGCCCGTCGACAAGACTGATCGTTATGCCGCCCGCCAGAAAAAGCGTTACGTACATCATAAGCACCGCCGCCGCGGTTTTTACGTTATCGTCGTCTATCCTGCGGTTTATCACCTGAACATCCTGTTTACGGGAAAAAACGCTGAAACATGAGAAAAGCATTACCGCGACCGTTGTAACCTTCATACCGCCCGCCGTAGAGCCGGGCGCGCCGCCGATAAGCATAAATACTATCATCAGCATAAGCGAAGCTCCGCTAAGGCGTGAAAAATCAACCGTGTTGAAGCCGGCGGTTCTGAGCGTGACGGACTGGAAAAGTGACGCCAGCACCCGGTCCTTTGCCGCGAATCCCGAAAACTCCGCAAAATAGAAAAATAACGCGGGAATTATTATGAATATCGCCGTAAAAAGAAGAATTATTCTGCTTTGAAGCGAATATTTTCTTATCTTTACGCCGTGCTCCTTAACGTCCTTCCAGGTGGCGAACCCTATACCTCCGATAATTATAAGAAGCATGATAACGGTATTAACCGCTACGTTGCCGACAAACGAAGTAAGTGAAGAAAATTCACCGGTCTTACCCATTACGTCAAACCCCGCGTTGCAAAACGCCGATATTGCGTGAAAAAGCGAATACCATATACCCTTAAATCCGAATTTGCCGCAAAAGACGGGCATTAAGGCGAGCGCGCCCGCGAGTTCTATCGAAAGCGCGGTAATCAGGACAAACCGCGTAAACTTCATAATGCCGCCGAGCCGCGGAGCCGAAATCGAGTCCTGCATAAAACTGCGGCCGAGCAACCCTATGCGCTTACCCGAAATGCGCGACAGACTGACGGCCACCGTTACGACGCCCATACCGCCTATCTGAATCAGAAGCAGTATCACCGCCTGACCGAACGCCGACCAGTAAGTCGCCGTATCATAGGTTACAAGTCCGGTAACACAGGTGGCTGAGGTTGCCGTGAAGGCGGCGTTTATAAACGGAGTCCAGTCGCCGGAGCTTGACGATACAGGCAGCATGAGAATAAATGTCGCCAGAAGGATAACGCCGGCAAAACCGAGTATTATTATGCGCGAGGATGTCAGTTTGAATTTACGTGTTGTACGCACAGTTTCACCGTCCAGTAACAGTTATTTTTTCCATACAGATGGAGAAAAAGCGATTATTATCGGGAATATTTCAAGCCGCCCGAGCAGCATTGCAAACGATAAGACAATTTTTGAAAAACCGCTGTACGCGGCATAATTGAGCGTAGGTCCGACACGGGCGAAACCGGGTCCGATATTATTGAAGCACGCCGCGGTCGCCGAAAAGTTGGTCTCAATACCGAAGGACTCAAAAGATATGAGCAGGAAAGCCGATACAAAGCAGATTACATATATTGCGAAATAGTGACTTACGCCGTCTATGGTGCCTTCATCAACCTTTCTTCCCTCGAAATGGATGGTGTTCACCGCGCGGGGATGAAGCAAACGGTTTATTTCGCGTGAAATTATTTTGAAAAGCATAATAACGCGTGAAACTTTAAGACCGCCGCCGGTAGAGCCCGCGCAGGAGCCGATAAACATAAGAATGAGCAGAATCGCTTTTGAAATACCGCCCCATGTATCAAAATCGGCGGTTGCAAAGCCGGTTGTGGTCATAACCGAGGAAACCTGGAAAAACGAGTGTCTCGACGAAGTCGCCAAACGGCTGTAAATACCGAGATTGTTGACGGTGACAATCACCGTACTCACAAGCATAATAGTGATATAACCCCAAAGCTCGGAGCTTTTAAGCACATCCTTAAACTTGCGCATAAGAACAAGATAGTAAATATTGAAATTTATTCCGAAAAGCATCATAAAGACGCCTATTACCCACTGGCAGTAGGGACTGTACGAGGTAATGCTGTCGCTCTTTATACCAAAGCCGCCGGTGCCCGCCGTGCCGAACGAATGAACGACACTGTCAAACACGGGCATGCCGCCGCAGATAAGCATTATTATTTCAAGCAGCGTGATTGCGACGTATATAAGGTAAAGTATTTTAGCGGTATCCTTGATTTTAGGGACGAGCTTACCGACCGCCGGTCCCGGAACCTCGGCTTTGAGTATATGGATGGAGCGGTCCGTTATATTCGGGATTATCGCCATTACAAAAACGAGAAAGCCCATACCGCCGATAAAATGCGTAAAACTGCGCCAGAACAGCATACCCTTTGGCAGACGTTCTATATCGGTAAGAATGGAAGCGCCTGTCGTTGTAAAGCCGCTGACCGTTTCAAAAAACGCGTCTGTATAGGAGGGAATATTGCCGGAAAGCTTAAAGGGCAACGCGCCGATAAGCGATATAAGTATCCACGCCCCCGCCACGATGGCAAAGCCCTCTTTCGCGTAAATCACGTGACTGTGCCGCTGAGTAAGCAGCATAAGTATTCCGCCGACGGCGGCGGCAAAAACGACAGTCAGTGCAAAAATCGCCGCGCTGAAAAATTCGGAATAAACAAGCGACACAAACAGCGGCAACACAAGCAATACGCCCTCAACAACGGCGATTTTGCCAAGCGTGTTAAAAACTGCTTTAACATTCATAACAAAGATTACCTCATTATATCGGAGAGATCGTTGAGCACGGTATTCGCGGCGATAACTATCACCTTATCGCCCGCTTTGATAACCTCGTCGCCGGAAGGAATAATCGCCTTACGCCTGCGGATAATGCCGGAGACAAGTATATTTTCTTTCAATTTCAGATCTTTAAGCGGAATATTCTGATACTCGAAATCCACAGCCACGTTGAATTCCGCCGCCTCAACCTTGCCGTCCATAAGCTTGTAAAGCGTTTCGACGTTGCTTCCCGCGGAATTTGCTACGGCGCGGGCGTAACGGGAAATAATACCGCTTACCGTCTGCTTGGGCGTTACCACGCAGTCAAGCCCCAGCTTTTCCGCCATATCTGAAAGCTCTACGCCGTTTACCTTGGCGATGACCTTTTTGACCTGTTTGGACGACGCGAATATCGAAACCAGTATGTTTTCTTCGTCCATACCGGTAAGCGCGACGAAAGAATCGGACGCGGTAAGCCCCTCTGAAAGCAAAAGCTCCCTGTCCGCGCCGTCGCCGCATATTATGCGCGCTTTCGGCAATAAATCGGAAAGCGTTTCGCATCGCGCGCGGTTACTGTCTATTATCTTTACGGTATTACCCGAGCCGATAAGCATTTTTGAAAGGTAGTAGGCAATTCTGCCGCCGCCGAGTATCATTACGTCGCGTACGCTCTTTTGCAGAATGCCGAGCATTTTGAGAAGCTTCTGTATCTCCGCGGGGTCGGCGGTAATACCTATGCGGTCGCCGCTTTCGAGGACAAAATTACCGTCGGGTATAAACACCTTGTCTTCGCGCTGTACCACGCAGATAAGATAATTCGCCTGAAACTTTTTCCTCAGGTCGCTGAGCTTCATTCCGATTATGGGACTGTTATCGCGAAGCAGAAGCTCCGCCATTTCAAAATTCCTGCGGGAAAAGGTTTCAACGTTTACCGCCGCCGGAAATTTAAGTATATTGAATATTTCCTGGGCGACAAGATACTCCGGATTAAAAATCAAAGAAAGCTCTATCTGCTGCTTTATGTATCCGAGACTCTTGTCGTTATACTCGGGGTTGCGTACACGCGCCACCGTATGCTTTGCGCCCATTTTTTTGGCTATGATACAACTCAGCATATTCAGTTCATCCGAACCGGTAACGGCAATAAACATATCCGCCTCTTCAATGCCCGCTTCGGTCAAAGTATTATAATCGGCACCGTTTGAGCAAAGGCACATTATGTCGTATATATCCCGTATTTCTTCGATAGCTTCAAGACGGTTGTCTATGGCGATAACGTCATGCCCCTCGCTCACAAGACTCTCGATTGCGGCTACTCCGGTTTTGCCGCAACCGGTCACAATTATCTTCATAAGACCTTCTCCAAAAACATATTTAATTTATTATACTACACTTTTTTATAATTTTCCACACCTATTTGCAAAATCGGTAAAATTGTTGACATAAATTCAAATAATCGGTATAATTGTTTCAACCGGACGGTCTCATTTTTATTATCTCACGGGAGCTTTATAATGAAAAAATTTCTTAAAATTCTGATAATTGTTTTATCCGTAATTATCGTTTTGCTTATAATCGCCATATCCACCCTCGCAATACTTAACAGCATGGGTAAAAAAGCGTTTCACAAGAACGATACGAACATCGTAAACAAAAACGTGACAACCGAGGACGGCGGCATTGTCTACAAGGGCGAGAGATATAAGCTCAATCCCGACGTTATCGCGCTTTTGCTTATCGGCGTTGATAAAGGCAACGTCAACGAGGATATGAGCGTGGGCGTAAACGGTCAGGCGGATACCCTGCTCGTCGCCGTGATCGACACTAAATCAAGAGCGGTAACCGTAATACCGATATCGAGGGAAACACTGGTCGATGTCAACCAGTATACCACAAACGGCAACTATTCCGGCGTATCAAACAAACAGATATGCCTTGCATACGCTTACGGTGACAGTGTGGAGCAAAGCAGTGAAAATGTGCTCCTGTCCGTAAGTCGCGTCCTGTTCGGCATAAATATAAGTTCCTACGTTACAATGGACCTTAACGCGCTCGAAAAGCTTTCAAACGCGGTCGGCTCCATGGAGGTCGCGGTAAATGAAGACTACTACGATACCGATACCGGCATACGATACAAGGCGGGCTCCACAATAAAGGTAAAGGGCAAAAGCGCCGTAAACTATGTGCACTGGCGCACCGACGACGTCGACGCCAACAACTACAGAATGGAGCGCCAGCAAAGCTTTATGACTGCGTTTATGAACAAAGCCGGAAATCAGATATCGGATAACTTTTCAAAGGTTATAACCTACTATAATCTTATGAAGCCCTACGTTTCAACGAATATAACGCTTTCGCAGACAACGTATCTTACCACTTCGTGTCTGCGCATAAACCTCGGCAACGCCATAAAATTCGTAAAAATACCGGGTGAAACCTTCTTAAAGGACGGATATTCCGCATTCAAGCCCGATTACGACGCGCTGACAGACATAGTGATAGACGCGTTTTATACGAAGATTTCGTAAAAAAATGTTTTAAGCCGCGAACGCCGTTCGCGGCTTTTAGTTTATATTCTTTCGATCAGCGCACCGAGAAGAGCGCAAAAATCTTTTTGAATAGCGGCGGAATTCTTTATAACCTCTTCGTGAGAAAGATGTCCCCCGCATATTCCCGCCGCCATATTGGTTATCGAGGAAATCCCGCAAACCCGCATACCGGCGTGCTTTGCCGCTATCGCCTCTATCGCCGTGCTCATACCTACGGCGTCGGCGCCGAGGACAGACAGCGCGCGTATTTCCGCAGGCGTTTCATACTGCGGACCTTTCAACTGCGCGTATACGCCCTGCCGCAAAGTGATTTTAAGGTCGCCCGCCGCGCTTAAAGCGGCGTTTATTAAATCGCGGGAATACACCTCGCTCATATCGGGAAAACGCACGCCGAATTCACCGTAGTTTTTACCGGTCAGCGGACTTTCGGCAAATAAGGCGATATGGTCGGTTATAAGCATAAGCTCGCCGGTATTAAAACCGCTGTTTACGGCGCCGGCGGCGTTGGTGAGAATTATGTTTTTTACGCCGAGGAGCTTAAACACGCGCACGGGTATGACCGCCTCGGCGGGCGTATATCCCTCATAACAGTGCAACCTGCCCTGCGCCGCGGCGACCGCCTTGCCGTTCAGAAACCCGAAAACGAATCTGCCGCGGTGACCCGGCACGGTGGATACGGGAAAACCGGGAATATCCTTATAATCCACCGAATATTCAACCTTCATTCCGTCCGTAAAGCCGCCGAGTCCCGACCCGAGTATAGCGGCGGTCTGCGCCGTGAAACCGCCCGTGATTTTTCTTATGCTTTCCGCGTAAGCCAAACATCTTTCATACATAAAAAAACACCCGATATAAATTATTTACCGTTTGTAATATAGCATTAAACCGCAACTTTGTAAAGCGAAGATTTGATTCGGATATATAAACCGGCGAGGGTTTCCCCTCGCCGCTGTCTAATGTCTAACGTCTAATGTCTAACGTCTAATGTCTAACGTCTAATATGCTACTCCCTGCGCGAGCATGGCGTCGGCTACCTTTTCAAAGCCGGCGATGTTGGCGCCCGCTACGAGGTTGCCCTTCTTGCCGTACTTTTCAGCCGCGTTATAAGCGTTATGGAAGATATTGACCATAATGCCTTTAAGCTTAGCGTCGACCTCTTCGAAGGTCCAGCTGTAACGCATTGAGTTCTGGCTCATTTCGAGTGCGCTTGTGGCAACGCCGCCGGCATTTGCCGCCTTTGCGGGAGCGAAGAGAACGCCGGCGCCCTGGAAAGCGGCTACCGCTTCAGGAGTTGAAGGCATATTCGCACCCTCGCCTACCGCGATAACGCCGTTGGCGATAAGGGCTTTCGCGCTTTCCTCATTTATCTCGTTCTGCGTGGCGCACGGAAGAGCAATATCGCACTTAACCGTCCATATACCGCTGCAGCCCTCGTGATACTCGGCGCCTTTTACGCGCTCGGCATATTCCTTTATTCTGCCGCGCTCTACCTCTTTAATCTGCTTAACAACGTCAAGGTCAATACCGTTCTTATCTACGATATAGCCGTTTGAATCGGACATTGCGATAACCTTGCCGCCGAGCTCGGTCGCTTTCTGATTCGCATAAATAGCAACGTTGCCCGAGCCGGAAACAACAACGGTTTTGCCTGCAAAGCTGTCGTTCTTCATACATTTTAACATCTCTTCAACGAAATAGCAGAGACCGAAACCGGTTGCCTCTTTACGTGCGAGAGAACCGCCGTATGAAAGTCCCTTACCGGTGAGAACGCCGGTAAACTCGTTGCGAAGGCGCTTGTACTGACCGTACATGAAGCCGATTTCGCGCGCGCCCGTGCCGATATCGCCCGCCGGTACGTCGGTATCCGCGCCGATGTGCTTGGAAAGCTCGGTCATGAAGCTTTGGCAGAAGCGCATAACCTCCATATCCGACTTGCCCTTCGGGTCGAAATCACTGCCGCCCTTGCCGCCGCCGATGGGAAGCGAGGTAAGACTGTTTTTGAATATCTGCTCAAAGCCCAGGAACTTGATTACCGAAGCGTTTACCGACGGGTGAAGTCTGATACCGCCCTTGTACGGTCCGATAGCGGAGTTGAACTGAACTCTGAATCCGCGGTTTACCTGTACCTTGCCGTTATCGTCCACCCACGGAACGCGGAAGAAAATCTGGCGCTCCGGCTCAACAATACGCTCAAGTATACCGTTGGCTTCGAGGCGCGGATTTGCCTCGACCACAGGCTCTAAGGACTCGAGGACCTCATAAACTGCCTGCAGGAACTCTTTTTCGCCGGGGTTGCGGGCTTCTACGCCTGCATAGACTCGGTTTAGATACTCTGATTTGAACATAAAAACACCCCTATTAAAAATTATAATTTAGAATACTACTTTCAAGCGCGTATGTCAATAAAAAAATGCGGTTTTCCGTGGATTTGCGGACAGTTGTACGCACATGGCGCACAAAATCAAGTTTTTGCTTGACATAACGCCGTTTTTGAGATATTATTTCACTGTAAAGCGTTGATGAGGACAGTAGTTTTCCGACAGGAAAATCAAGCGAGTGCCGGGCGGTGTGAGCGGCGCTTTTCACGGAAAATGAAAACCACCTTTGAGCGCCGTGAGCAACAACACGGACGTGCGGTCGCGTTAAGACCTTAAAGTGCCGGTTTTTCCGGAAAGCGGGTGGAACCGCGGAGTCAGAGTTTGACTTCGTCCCTTTTGGGGGCGAAGTTTATTTTTTTGGAGGTAAATATATGAAAATCATTTACAAGGACGGCGTAGTCGCCGAAGCACAGGAAAATCTTGAAAACGAAGTATTGCGTCATACTGCCGCGCACATTCTCGCGCAGGCGGTCAAGCGTTTATACCCCGAAGCGCATTTCGGTTACGGTCCCGCCACCGAAAAGGGCTTCTACTACGATATAGATTTAGGCGAAAAGAAGCTGACCGACGACGACCTGCCGGCAATCGAGACGGAAATGAAAAAAATCGTAAAGGAAAACCTGCCCGTAAAGCCGTTTATACTTTCGCGTGAGGAATCTATAAAGCTTATGGAGGAGCGCGGCGAAAAATACAAGGTCGAGCATATAGGCGACCTCGAGCCCGACGCGGTTATAAGCTTTTATCAGCAGGGCGAGTATATAGATATGTGTGTAGGCCCGCACCTCACCTATACAAAGGCGCTTAAAGCATTCAAGCTTACCAACGTATCCGGCGCTTACTGGAAAAACGACCAGAACAACAAGATGCTTACCCGCATAAACGGCGTTGCCTTCAAAACCGCGGAAGAGCTTGCGGAATACGAGGTGTACGTCAAGGAAGCGAGAGCGCGTGACCACCGCAAAATCGGCAAGGATATGAATTTATTTATGACAGACGACCTTATCGGCAAAGGTCTGCCTATGTTTTTGCCGAAGGGTTACACGATTTGGCAGGAGCTTGAAAACTATATTAAGGAAAAAGAAAGAATGCTCGGTTACCGGCACGTGCTGACGCCCTGCGTAGGTACGGTCGATCTTTATCACACAAGCGGACACTGGGAGCATTACAGAGAAAATATGTTCCCGGTTATGGAGGTTGAAGGCGAACAGTTTGTCCTTCGCCCCATGAACTGTCCTCACCATATGATGATATACGCAAACCAGATGCATTCGTACCGTGATTTGCCGATACGTATCGGTGAAATCGCGCACGATTTCAGATTTGAACCGAGCGGTACGCTTAAAGGCATCGAACGCGGCCGCCATTTCTGCCAGAACGACGCGCACTTGTTCGTAACTCCCGAACAGATAAAAGACGAAGTCGGTCAGGTAGTTGATTTGATATTTGACGTATATAAGGATTTCGGCATTACCGATTACCGCTGCGTACTTTCCCTGCGCGACCCGGACGACAAAGTCAAATACCATCAGGATGATGAAATGTGGAATCACGCGGAGAACGCGCTGCGCGAGGTGCTTACCGATCTCGGAATAGATTTTACCGAGGAAATAGGCGAAGCGGCGTTCTACGGACCGAAGCTTGATGTAAACGTGCATCCCGCCGTGGGAGCCGAGTACACGCTTTCCACCTGCCAGCTTGATTTCTGTCTGCCGGCAAAGTTCAACCTTACTTACGTTGACCGTGACGGAACTCAAAAAACGCCCGTTGTTCTTCACAGGGCGATACTCGGAAGTCTCGACCGCTTCATAGCGTACCTTATTGAGGAAACAAAGGGTATTTTCCCGCTGTGGCTCGCTCCCGTACAGGTCAAAGTGCTTCCGGTATCCGAAAAGAGTCTCGATTATTCGGAAAAGGTTTACGAAAAGATACGCAACGAGCGCATACGCGTTGAACTGGATGACAGGAACGAAAAAATCGGTTACAAGATACGCGAAGCGCGCCAGGAGGACAAGGTCCCCTATATGATAATTATCGGCGCGCAGGAGGTCGAAAACGGCAACATATCGGTAAGAAGCCGCGATACCGACGAAACGACCGAGATGTCGCTTGACGAATTCGTGGCGAAAGTCAAAGCGGAAATAAACGGCAGAGTGTAAGGTCTTGAAAGAGAAAAGCACCGTTAAAACCGTTGATACCGCCGCCCTTTACGGCGCAAGCATATTGATACTTTTAGCGGCGTTCTGGGCGGCGGGCGTTTGCGCGGTTTTTGATTATTTCAAGCAAAACAAAAATCAAACAACCGCCGAAGAGTCCTACACCGAGGAAATTGTATACGAGGTCGCCCTGCCCGAAAACACAACCGAAATAAAAATCGGGCAGGAAGAGGAAGTAAGTTTTGAAGAGGCGGTAGATTTTCCGCCGACAAAGCTTATAGACGTACCGTATATAAATCAAAAAAAGAATTATCCCACGGGGTGCGAGGCGGTAAGCGCGGTAATGGCGCTCAGGCACTCAGGATATAAGATATCCGGCAAGTACTTTATTACACACTTTCTTTCGGTAGCACCCGCGCCGTTTACAGACGAAGAGGGACGAAGTATGGGGTATGACCCGCGGGAATACTTCCTCGGCAACCCTTTTTCAAAGGAGGGCTGGGGCTGTATGGCTCCGGTCATTGAAAAGGCGCTTATAAAGTGCATAGACCACAGCCGGCACGAGGTCAATAATATTACAGGCACACCTCTTAAAGAGTTGAAATCCTATATAGACCGCGATATACCGGTTATAATGTGGGGCACGCAGGGCATGGCGCCCGCACATGTTTCGCGGACGTGGGAAATAGTCGGTACCGAAGATACGTATACCTGGATATCGCCTAACCACTGTCTGCTTCTTATCGGCTATGATGACACCGGATATTATTTCAACGACCCGCTGACCCACAAAAATTGCCGCTACCCCGCGGATATAGTACAGAACAGATACACTCTCACCGGTATGCAGGCGATAACCGTCGAAAGCATTGCCGAAGCGCCTTAACGCTTTTTGTTTTAGTATTCTCGCAAACCGCAGGTGATAACTTGAAACACATAAAAAAAGCCGGGTTTTTCAAAAATCCCGGATTTATTATACCGATATGCTCCGCGCTTATCCTTATAGCGGCGGTTTCGCTGTTTTTTATTTTACGTCCTAAAACGGCGGATACCGCGGAAGAAAAGCCCGATTCGACGGTTGATACGGTCATAGAAGACGTACCGGCGGATGAACCGGAGACGCCGGAGGCACAACCTCTTCCCGAAACCGAGGAAGTAAAGCAGGTCGCACCACCCGCGCCGCCGCAGGCCAAAAAGGTCGCACCCGTACCGAAAAACTACGTAAAGCCGCTCGAAAAAGAAGAAGCGACCGCGCCGCAAAAGGTTTATGAGGAGCCGGCGCCCGTTGTTATCGCGACTCTTTTAGACGTGCCGTACATAAATCAGGTAACGCTGTATCCCTCGGGTTGCGAGAGCGTAAGCGCGGTTATGGCTTTGAAATTCGCGGGCTATGATATCTCGGTAAACACATTTATCGACGATTATCTTGACACGTCGGTGGCGCCGTACATAGGTGAAGACGGCAAGTATTACGGATATGACCCGAGAGAATACTTTTTGGGCGATCCTTATTCAAAGAAGGGCTGGGGCTGTAAAGCGCCCGTTATCATTACCGCGCTGAACAGATGTACCGACAGTAAGAGGCATACCGTCGAGGACCTGACCGGCACGCCGATATCCTCGCTTAAATCGTATATAGACCAAAATATTCCGGTCATTATATGGGCGACGCAGGGAATGGAAAAGCCCCGCACCTCAAAAACGTGGACCGTAGTGGATACCGAAAAAACATACACATGGACGGCGCCAAACCACTGTCTGCTCCTTGTCGGCTATGACGACACCGGGTATTATTTCAACGACCCGCTGACCCGCAAAAACTGCCGCTATCCCGCGGATATAGCGGAAAGCAGATACAATTCAATGGGCAAAGAGGCGATAGCAATTACCGGAATATTGCAAGATGAAGAGGACGAAACCGAAGAGCCGGGCACATCGGAGCCGTCGCCGGAAAATCCGCCCGGAGAAACCGCACAGCCCGAGGAGAGCGGCGATACCCCTGAAAAGGCACCCGGCGAAGAGGAAAAAGAACCCGTTACATAAAAAATTCCACCGAAATTTTCGGTGGAATTTTTATATTCCGATTTTTTCAATCTCTTTTGTTCCGCGTAAGGAGCACGAGCCGCAAAAGCTGCAGTATCGCGGTAAACAGCGCGGCAACGTAGGTCATCGCGGCGGCAAAAAGCACCTTTTTGGCGCCCGCGGTTTCCTCCGCGCCGAGCATGCCGGAATCTGAAAGAATAGCTATCGCCCGCCTTGAAGCGTTGAACTCCACCGGCAGTGTTATAAGCTGGAAAAGCACTACGAGCGTAAACAGTACCACGCCTATACGCGCCAGCCCGAGACTGCCGATTATAAGACCGATTATTACTATGGGCCACGAAAGATACGAGCCGATATTTGCCATAGGCACCGAAAGCGAGCGGAGTTTAAGAGGCGCGTAGCCGACCTGATGCTGTATCGCGTGTCCGCACTCGTGCGCCGCCACGCCGAGCGCCGCGACCGAGGTCGAACCGTAAACGCTCTCCGAAAGGCGCAGGACTTTATCGCCCGGCGAATAGTGGTCCGTAAGATTGCCCCTCGTTCTTTCTATGCGCACGTCGTTTATACCGGAGCGGCGCAGAATTTCCTGCGCGCACTGCTGTGCCGTTATTCCGCGAGCGTTCGTATAACGGCTGTATTTGCGGAAAGTTGAATTGACGCCCAGCGACGCGATCCCGCTTATGACTGCGCCGATTATCACAAGAATATAGGTCGGATCCCAAAACATAATTTCACCTGCTCAAAATCATTTTGAAAATGTTTCGTATGATTTATCAATACTTTTAAGCTCGTCAAAGGTATCTATCTCGATAACGTCTTCCTCGGCCCCCGGACGGATATATATGTTATAATTGCTGTTATAGCTGATAAGCGGAACGGTAGACCAATATCTTTCTTTTCCATCCGGCATGTTGAACGTTTCGCTGATATTCTTTTTGAGTTTTTCGCCGTCCTCCGCGTTAATATACGTTATACCTACCATCTGGTAGCAATTCTCGCCGCCAATACTTTCCTTATATATACGCATATTCTCATCAACGCAGACACACCAGTCTTCGGTTTTCTTTTTGTATATTCCTAAAATGTTGGACACATACTGATATTTCTTTACAATATCAGGATTATAAACAAAAATATCTGCTTCAAAGAGATACGAGTTTTTAAGCAGGTCACCCGCCAAATAAACCGACGAAATGTTATTTGCTTCGCTGTAAAGCGGATTTTCCACAAATTTAATCATCGGATACTTTTCCAAAAGCTCGTCGAACTGCTCCGCGAGATAGCCGCGAACAACGTATATTTCGTCAATACCCGCCGCAAGACATGCGTCGATTATTGTGTCGATAATTCTCACACCGTTAACCCGCACAAGCGGTTTAGGTCTTTCAAGCGTTACGGGTACCATACGCGAGCCAAAGCCAGCCGCCATAAAAACAGCTTTCCTTACCCTGTAAGGTTCAAGGACTGCCAATCCGTTTTCGGTAACGGTAAACCCGCTTATCAGACCTCCGGCTTTGAGGTCTGATATAAGTTTATTCACTTTGTCAAACGATATACCCGTAAGGTTGGATACCGCCTGTGCCGACATATTTTCTTTTGCACTTTCAAGCGTTTGCAAAACGTCAAATTCCTGCTTTGAAATAGTCATTTTGATTATTCCCCATTAAATTGCTCATATTTTTATCTCGCAACCGCCGACCGGGCGGACGAGAAGCGGCACACAGGCGCCCTTGCCGAATACATTTTCTATCATTTCCCGATATTCTTCAAATCTTTCATCGGGTATGTAGCACTGCACTGTTCCCGCAAAGCCGCCGCCGTGTACGCGACAGGCGCCCTTATCGCCCAAGAACTGCTTTGTCACGGCTATCGCGAGGCAAAGTCCCTGCTCGCTCACCGCGGAATTTGAATACAGGTTTTGCAGATATTTATACGAAGATTCGCCCGATTCGTTCACATAATATAAAAACTTTTCAAAATCGCGTTCTTTAAGGGCGGTGCGCTGTAACTCCACACGCTTCTGCTCATTAAAGAAATGGAAAGCGCGAAGCACGGCGCGGTCGCCGAATTTGAGGCGAAGTCCGCCGATTTGCTTATAAAATTCTTTCTCATCCGCGTCACGCAAAAAATCGACGCCAAGGGCGCGGCTGATGTTCCTGCACTCCTCAGTAATGGCGGCGTAATCACCGGTAAGATTGGCGTGGTTGCCGCCGGTATCAACGACGCAAAGCGTATATCCGAAGTCGCGGACGTTAAGACTGACCTGTTCTATCACGGGGTTTTGCGGATCGTGGAAATCGGCGTAGGTAAAACCGCCTACGGAGCTTGCCATCTGGTCGAGCAGACCGCAGGGCTTGCCGAAAAACTCGCGCTCGGCGTACTGGGAATATTTAGCTATTCTCACAACGCCCACTCTGCCCGAGTTAAAAAGCCCGTTGAGTATATTGGATACAAGCACCTCAAACGCCGCGGACGAGGAAAGTCCCGACCCTTTAAGCACCTTTGAGGTTGTATACGCGTTGAAAGCGCCTATCTCATGTCCGTCGCTCTTGAAGGCGTACAAAACGCCGCGTATAAGCGCCGCCGCCCTGCCGCGCTCGTTATCCTTCGCAGAAAGTGAATCGATATCTATTACGTCCTCGGTATAGCCCGCGGATTTTATACGCACCTTATGTCCGCCGCACTTCGCGGCAACGGCTATGACGTCGAGATCGACGCTTGCCGCAAGCACACAACCGTGCTGGTGGTCGGTGTGGTTGCCGCCTATCTCCGTCCTGCCGGGGGCGGAGAAAAGACGCAGACCGTCACTGTCACCGTAAAGGGCGCAAAACTCGTCCACAGCCGAGCAAAAACGCTCGCGCGCCGAAGCCGCCTCGCCGTAAAGCTTTATAAAATCCTCGTCGAAACGCCCGCTTTGTATAGCGGATTTCAATTCAATAGAATTCATAAGGATGTACTCCTTTTACTTTGAGATAATCGCCAGTGTGTCTCGCGCTATCGCGAGTTCCTCGTTTGTGGGGATAACGAAGATATCAACGCCGCTGTCCGGAGTTGATATTTTAACTTCCTTTCCGCGGCACTTGTTTGCCTCTCTGTCGATTTTAACACCCATATATCCGAGGTTTTCGCAAACGTATTCGCGAAGCTCGGGGTCGTTTTCACCGATACCGCCGGTAAAAGCGATAGCGTCAACGCCGTTCATGGCGGCGATGTAGGAACCTATGAATTTAAGTATCTGATAACGCTGCATTTCGATAGCAAGCGCGGCGCGCCGGTTGCCCGCCTCAGCCGCCGCGGCGACGTCGCGGTTATCGTTTGATACGCCGGAAATGCCGAGCATACCTGATTTTTTATTGCAAATCGTATTTATATCAGCCGCGGAAAGATTATCCTTTTCCGCAATATAAGTGAGCGCCGAAGGGTCGAGCGAACCGGAACGGGTACCCATCATAAAGCCGTCAAGCGGAGTAAAGCCCATTGAGGTATCCTTGCACTCGCCGTCTTTAATGGCGGTTATAGAACAGCCGTTGCCGAGGTGGCAGGTGATAATTTTCAAATCCTTCTTATCCTTGCCTTCAAGCGCGGCGACGCGGTCGCTCACGAAATGGTGCGACGTGCCGTGAGCGCCGTATTTGCGCACGGCAAGACGCTCGTAATACTCATATGGAAGCGCATACATAAACGCCTTTGGCGGCATAGTCTGGTGGAAAGAGGTATCGAAAACGACGACCTGCGGTATCTTATCGCCGAAGGTTTCAATGCACGCCTTGATGGCTATAACGTGCGCCGGGTTATGAAGCGGCGCCATTGCGCCGAGCTCCGAAATCTGTTCTATCACCTTATCGGTAACGAGGCACGAGCCCTTGAATATCGCGCCGCCCTGAACTATACGGTGACCTATCGCCGAAATCTCATCAAACGAATCGATTACCTTGGCGTCGCTCTTCATCATGGCGTAAACAACCGCCTTGAAAGCTTCGCTGTGGGTCGGCATGGGGGTCTCGGCTTTGTACTCCCTGCCGTCAGCCGACTTGTGCGAGATAGCACCGGTGACGCCTATACGCTCGCAAAGGCCCTTGGCAAGCACGCTTTCGTTATCCATATCAATAAGCTGATATTTAAGCGATGAACTGCCTGCGTTTACAACAAAAATTTTCATGTTATCTTCTCCCAACATTTGTATTGCAGATTCTGTAAGTTTATGATAAAATTACACTAACAACAATAATACTTTATTTTACCTGATTTTTCAAGTGCTTTTTGAAAGGTGGGCGCGTATTTTGGCAGTTATCGGAATTATTGCTGAATTTAACCCGTTGCATACGGGACACGGGCGCCTTATCGACGAGGCAAGGGCGTCAAAAAAGCCGGTTGCCGCGGTTCTGTCAGGGAATTTCGTACAGCGCGGCGAATGCGCCGCTCTTGAAAAAGAAACCCGTACAAAATGCGCGCTTATGTGCGGCGTTGATATCGTTGCGGAACTGCCTGTGCTTTGGAGTATGTCCACGGCGCAGAATTTTGCGCTCGGCGGCGTGTGGCAGCTTCACCGCCTCGGTGCCGACGAAATCATTTTCGGCAGTGAGTGCGGCGATATCGAAAAGCTTAAAACCGCCGCGGATATCCTCGGCAGCGACGAATACGCCGCTCTCCTTGCAGAAAAGGTAAACGGCGCGCTTACTTTCGCGGTCGCCCGCGAGGAAGCGGCGGGCGCTCTCGGCGCCGACGTTTCGGTGCTTAAAAGCCCAAACGATAATCTGGCGACGGAATACATAATCGCGGCGAAGAAACTCGGTCTGCCCGTAAAATTCAGATGCGTAAAGCGCGAAGGCGCACCGCACGACAGCAAGTGCGTTTCGGGTGATTTTGTTTCCGCTTCATACATAAGAGAGGAAATGGCGAAGGGCAATATCGCCTTTGCGGAAAGATTTATGCCCTCTGTGCTTCACGGCGTAATAAATAATGGGTGTATCGCCGACAACCGCAGGCTTGAAACCGCGATACTTGCGGTTTTAAGGGGCAAAACCGCAAGGGATTTTGAAAATCTGCCGGACATTGCGGAGGGTCTCGAAAACCGGCTTGAATTTGCAGTCCGCGCGGCGACGGATACAGAAGAGCTGCAAGCGCAGCTTAAAAGCAAAAGATACACGCTCGCACGGGTGCGGCGGCTTATACTCTCGGCGTTTTTAGGGTTTGACAATACCTTTTTCATGAAAACGCCGCCCTATGTAAGACTGCTCGGCGCAAGCGGCGCGGGACTTGCCGCTCTGCCCCGGAACGCGCCTGAAATCGTCACCAGACCGGCGCAGATAAAGGCGCTCGGAAAGGACGCCCAAAAGGTATTTGATGCCGAATGTAAAGCAACCGATATTTTTACACTCGCGCTTAACGTCCCCCTTGAAGCGGGACTCGAATACAAAAGAAAATTTTTGAAAGCGGAGGATTTATAATGATTAGTTTTAAGGAACTCGACTCTTACAAGGATTACGGAAAAGCGCTTGAAATCGAAAATGGCGTTATCCGCGCGGTGGTGACGCTGGATATAGGCCCGAGAATTATATTTTTCGGCTTTATAGGCGGTCAGAATATTATGTGCGATAACCGCGAGCTTTTAGGCGGCAAAACCGACAAGGATTTTGAAGACCTGTTCGGCGCGGGCAAAAAATGGGAAAATTTAGGCGGACACCGCATTTGGGCGGCACCCGAAGAGTGGCCGCTTACCTACACGCCTGACGACGTGCCGGTAACATATACAAAAACCGAAAGCGGCGCCGTGTTCACGAGCGACGCCTGCGTAAAGGCGGGTTTTGCAAAAACTCTCGAAATAGTAATGGGCGCCGGCGCCGATATGCAGGTTAAAATGAAGGTAAAGAACATATCGGATAAAACCCGCGATTTTGCCATTTGGGCGCTGTCTGTGAGCACCACCGGCGGCACGCTCGTAGTTCCGATGAACACCGACAATACCGTGCTTCTTCCCAACCGCGCCGTGGTACTGTGGCCTTACACTGACGCAAAAGACTATCGCTTTGAAATAAGCAATAAATACGCCGTAGTGGAGAACACCGCCGAGGAAAAACCGATGAAGCTCGGCTTTGATTCAAAGAACGGCAAGTCCTACTACTTTGTGGGCGGCGAAGTATTCAAAAAAGATTTTGCAACCTTCCACGGCGAAAAGCCGTACGTTGATTACGGCTGCTCCTTTGAAACCTACAACTGCAACAAATTTATTGAAATAGAAACCCTTTCGCCTATTGAGACGGTAGCGCCGGGCGGCGAGATAGAGCATAACGAGAGCTGGTCGCTTTACAAATTCGACAACCTTGATTTTTCAAGCGACGAGGCTATCGACAAGATGTTAAGCAGTCTGTAAAGCGATATTCCCGTTTACGCGTGCGGTCGGTTTTATGCCGACCGCACATTTTGCGCCGCACGAGGCGAATTTTCCGGAACAGACCCGCAAAATTGCCATTTTAACCGTTGACTACGCGGCGTTTATATGTTAATATATATTGGTTAAAGTTTTGCTTTGCGGGAGGGCGTCGGATATGGCGAGGATCAACAGCACCGTAATTAAAGAAACGCGCTATATCGCGCTTTTTTCCTGCGTGTTGAGCGTGCTTATGCAAGCGGTGTTTTTAATAGTTCTTCGCCGCTTTGATTATACCGTGCTTCTCGGCAATCTGTTAGGTCTTATAACAGGCGTGGGCAACTTCTTTTTTATGGGAATAGGCGTTCAGAAGGCAGTCGAGAAGGACGAGGCGGGCGCGAGAAAAGTAATGCGCTTTTCGCAGACCGCGCGCTTTTTCGGGGTATTTATACTCGCAATGGCGGGCGTGCTCATCCCGGTGTTCGATCCCATCGCGCTGGTTATTTCGATTTTCTTTCCGAGGATAGCGATAGCCGCAAGGCAGTTCAAAAAATAATCACGTACGGTTTTAAGCAAAGGAGGTGTAACGGTGGAAAACAAAAAGAAATTTTTAGCGACGGACATAATATATCTGTCACTGCTCGCGCTCGGTCCTCTTTTCGCCATAGCGCTTAAAGTTCTTTTTACACCGCAGGCGGACGATATCAACATAGCCGGCGCGCTTATATTTTTCACCGTAAAGCTTCCCTTCTCCGATTTGCCGGTGACCGAGACTCAGGTAAACTCGCTTGTGGTAATATGGTCGATTTTCTGGCTTTGCAAATATATCACGCACGGTATTTCGGTGCGCGGCGGACTTAAACGGCAAATCATTGCCGAATGGATAGTTGAAAAAACAAAAAGCCTTGTAAAAGGTAACATGGGCGAATACTTCGCCTCTTTTGCGCCCTTTGTGGCGGCAATTATGGGGCTTTCCGCGTTCTCGAGTCTGCTTACCCTTATCGGTCTTTATCCGCCGACCTCGGATATAAACACAACCGCCGGTTGGGCGATACTCGTGTTTATACTTATCACTTATTATAAATTCAAGTGCGGACCGGTTCATTATCTCAAATCTTTCGGCGACCCGGTACCGTTTCTTGCACCGCTTAACATTATAAGCGAATTTGCCACGCCGGTTTCAATGGCTTTCCGTCACTACGGCAACGTGCTTTCCGGTTCGGTAATATCGGTGCTCGTGGCGACCGCGCTTCAGGGAGTGTCGCACCTGATTTTCGGAAAACTGCCGGGAATGCTTGCCAATATCCCGTTCTTACAGATAGGTCTGCCCGCCGTGCTTTCGGTATACTTTGATTTATTCAGCGGACTTTTGCAGGCGTTTATATTCGCCATGCTTACAATGCTTTACGTATCCGGCGGCTTCCCCGCCGAGGATTACGCGGCGAAAAAAGCGGCGCGGGACTTAAAGCGCGCGGCTAAACAAAACAGTAATTGATTTTACGAAAGTAAACTTAAAATAATTTTTAACGGAGGAATAAAAAATGATGTTAGAGCTTGCTATCGGTATTATATTAGGCGGTTGCGCGTTAGGCGCCGGCGCCGCTATGATCGCGGGTATAGGACCCGGTATCGGCGAAGGCAACGCGGTCGCCAAGGCGTGCGAGGCGATAGGACGTCAGCCCGAGTGCAAGGGCGACGTGACCACCACCATGCTTATGGGCTGCGCCGTTGCGGAAACGACCGGTCTTTACGCTCTTGTTATCGCCATACTTCTCATCTTTGTGGCGCCCGGCAGATTTGTCGATATTTTACTTAACGCCGTAAAGTAAAAAGGGAGATAAAATGCAACACCTTGACGTTATATCCGTAAATATCTGGCAGATACTGATCGCCCTTATCAACCTGACCATACTGTTTTTAGTGCTTAAAAAGTTTCTTTTCAAACCGGTCAACAAGGTACTCAAAAAGCGTGAGGAAGAATTGAACGGGCAGTATGAGAAGGCAAACACCGCAAGGCAGAGCGCGGAAAGCGCGAAGGCGGAGTACGAAACCAGATTAAACGGTGCAAAACTACAAGCCAACGATATCATAAACAAAGCCACCGCCGCCGCTTCCGCGCGGTCGGAAAAGATAGTCGACAGCGCCCGCGAGGAAGCGGACGCCATAGTGAGGCGCGCCCAAACCCAGGCGGAGCTTGAAAAGGTGCGCGCGCAAAAAGAAATAAAGGAAGAGATAGTGGACGTGTCCTCCCTGCTCGCCGAAAAACTGCTTGAGCGCGAGATAAATACCGAAGACCACAAAAAGCTTATCGATTCCTTTATCGACAAAATAGGTGAACAAGATGATCTCGACGAGTAACGATTTTGCCGCCGCGCTTTTTATGCTGGCGATGGAGGAAAACAAACTTGATGAATTTCAAAGCGACCTTTTGAAGGTAAAGGACGCGTTTGATGAAAATCCCGATTACGTCCTGCTTTTGAGTTCTCCGGGCATTCCGAAATACGAGCGTATCGCCGCTATCGACAAGGCGTTCGGCGAAGATTTGAGCGAGCATGTCGTAAGCTTTATCAAGGTGCTGTGCGAGCACGGAAAAGTAACCGAAATAGGCGAATGTATAAAAGTTTTCCGCGAGCTTAAAAAGCAGGCGGAAAACAGAGTCACCGCGCGCGTAAGAAGCGCGGTTGCGCTCGATGAGGAGCAGGTATCGCGCCTTAAAGCGATACTTGAGAAGAAGCTCGGCAGCCAGGTGAAAATCAAGCAGATAATTGACAAAAAAGTGCTCGGCGGCGTTAAAATCGAGTTTGAAGACAAGGTCATTGACGGGAGCGTAAAAAAGCAGCTTCACGACATTAAGGAAGTGATTTCAGGATGAGCAAAACATCCGATAATATCAGCTACATCATTAAAGAGCAGATAAAGAATTACAACTCGCATATACAGATGAAGGAAACCGGCAGAGTAATACTTGTCGGCGACGGTATCGCGCGCGTTTACGGCATACGCGAGTGTATGGCGAACGAGCTGCTCGAATTTGACGACGGCAGTGCGGGACTTGCGCAAAATCTCGAAGAAGACACCGTATCGGTCGCAATACTTTCGGATGATAACAGTATCCGCGAAGGCACGCTCGTAAAGCGCACGGGCAAGGTTTTATCCGTACCGGCGGGCGAACAGTTTTTAGGGCGCGTGGTAAACGCCCTCGGCGCGCCGATAGACGGCAGAGGTCCGATAGACGCGTCGGAATATATGCCCATTGAGGCGGAAGCGCCCGGCATTATCGAGCGCGAAGGCGTATCGGTGCCGCTTCAAACCGGCATCAAGGCCATCGACAGTATGATACCGATAGGCCGCGGTCAGCGAGAACTTCTCATAGGCGACCGCCAGACCGGCAAAACCGAAATAGCCATTGATACGATAATAAATCAGAAAAACACCGGCGTAATCTGCATTTACGTCGCGATAGGCCAGAAAAGCACGTCGGTTGTGAGTCTTGTAAACGAGCTTACAAAAGCCGGCGCTATGGAATATACCACGGTGGTATCCGCCACCGCTTCGGAAACCGCGCCGCTTCAATATATAGCCCCCTATTCCGGCTGTGCCATGGCGGAATATTTCAGAAAGCAGGGCAAGGACGTTTTGATTATTTACGACGACCTTTCAAAGCACGCGGTGGCGTACAGGGCGCTCTCGCTGCTTATCCGCAGACCGCCCGGCCGCGAAGCGTACCCCGGCGACGTATTCTATCTGCACTCACGTCTGCTTGAACGCGCCGCCTGCGTTTCAAAAGAGTACGGCGGCGGCTCAATAACCGCGCTTCCGATTATTGAGACTCAGGCGGGCGACGTTTCGGCGTATATACCTACCAACGTAATTTCGATTACCGACGGTCAGATTTTCCTTGAAACGGAGCTTTTCCACTCAGGCATTATGCCGGCGATAAACCCCGGCATATCGGTGTCGCGAGTCGGCGGCTCGGCACAGCTTAAACCGATGAAAAAGGTTTCGGGCGAGCTGAAGCTTATATACTCGCAGTACCGCGAGCTTCAATCTTTCGCACAGTTCGGCAGTGACCTTGACGCCGATACGAAAGCGCGGCTTGCGCTGGGCGAACGCATAGTAGAAGTGTTGAAGCAAAAGAGAAACAGCCCTGTAAGGGTGGGATGTCAGGTCGCGATAATTTTTGCCGTAACCAACGGATATCTCGATTCCACCCCTGTTGACAAGGTCAAGGATTATGAGGCGCGGCTTTATGAAAAGCTTGAAAACAAGGCTCAAGACCTGCTTTCAAGTCTTGAAGCCGGAAACTACGGCGAAGAAGAGATAGAAGGACTTAAAGCAATACTCGAAGAAATGGGTGAGTAGATTGTCTTTTGATACAAAGACGCTCAAAAACCGAATAAAAAGTGTCGATTCCACCCTGCACCTGACAAAGGCGATGGGGTTGGTCGCTTCGTCCAAAATCAGGAAAGCAAATATCAATATGGCGGCGGCGGGCGAATACCGCGGCTCGATAGAAAACGTCATAAATCTGCTTTCCGGCTCGAGAGAGTGCGCAAAAAGCCCGTTTTTAAGAGAAGTATCGGGCGATAAAATGCGGCTTTTGGTAATCGCGGGCGACAGAGGACTCGCCGGCGGATACAACGTAAACGTATTCCGCTTTTTAAGGCAGTTTGAAAACCCGGATATTCTGCCTATCGGCAAGCGCGCCTGCGAGCGCTACGGCGAAGGATATCTTTCAAGCGAGAAATTTTCGCAAAGCGACGCGGCACAGCTTTCAAAGCGGCTGTGCGGTGAGTTCTTAAACGGTGATTTCGACCGGCTCGGCATAGTCTACACGCGTTATATTTCGATAATGACTCAAACCCCCTCTGTAAAGTGGATACTGCCAATAGAAAAATCAAAGAGCAGCGGCATAGGCACCGTTTTTGAACCCGACCAGCAAACCGTTCTGGAATTTGCGGTTTTTGAATACGTAACCGGCGTGATTATGGACTGCGTGCGCGAAAGCTTTGCGAGCGAGGTCGCCGCGAGGCGCATGGCGATGGACAACGCCGGCAAAAACGCGCGGCAGATAATATCCGACCTGCAGATTAAGTATAACCGCGCCCGTCAAGGCGCGATAACCCAGGAAATAACCGAAATAGTCGCAGGCAGCGGCGAACAGATTTAGGAGTGATTTTTTTGGAGAAAAAGGTTACCGGCACGGTGTCTCAGGTAATGGGACCCGTTGTTGATGTTAAGTTCGGCGAAGGCGATTTGCCGGAAATATACAACGCCCTTACCATACCGATAGGCGAGCGCACCCTCACGGTCGAGGTGGCACAGCACATCGGCGATAATGTGGCGCGCTGTATCGCGATGTCATCTACCGACGGACTGCGGCGCGGCACTCCGGTCACCGATACTGGTGCCGCGATAAGCGTACCCGTAGGCGAGGAAACGCTCGGCAGAATATTCAACGTTCTCGGCGACGCGGTCGATAACAAACCCGCGCCCGAAGGTGTGGAGCGCTGGAACATCCATCGCCCCGCCCCGGGTTACGACGAGCTTTCCACCTCAACCGAAATACTCGAAACCGGCATTAAGGTAATCGACCTTATCTGTCCCTACTCAAAGGGCGGTAAAATAGGTCTTTTCGGCGGTGCCGGCGTAGGTAAAACGGTTCTTATAATGGAGCTTATAAACAATATTGCCAAAGAGCACGGCGGACTTTCGGTGTTTACCGGCGTTGGCGAGCGCACACGCGAGGGCAACGACCTGTATAACGAAATGAAGCAGTCGGGCGTTCTTTCCAACACCGCGCTTGTGTACGGTCAGATGAACGAGCCGCCCGGCGCGCGTATGCGCGTTGCGCTTTCGGGTCTTACAATGGCAGAGTATTTCCGCGACGAAAAGAATCAGGACGTTCTTTTATTCATCGATAATATTTTCAGATTTACTCAGGCGGGCAGTGAGGTTTCAGCCCTGCTCGGACGTATGCCGTCGGCGGTTGGATATCAGCCCACGCTCGCCACGGAGATGGGCGCTTTGCAGGAGCGTATCACCTCAACGAAAAAGGGGTCGATAACCTCGGTTCAGGCGGTTTACGTACCCGCGGACGACCTTACAGACCCGGCGCCCGCCACCACCTTTGCCCACCTCGACGCGACCACCGTTTTATCGAGAACCATCGCCTCGCAGGGTATTTACCCCGCGGTCGACCCGCTTGAATCCACAAGCCGCATACTTTCAGCCGAAGTCCTCGGCGATGAACACTATTTCGTATCGCGTGAGGTACAGCGCATATTACAGCGCTATAACGAGCTTATGGATATAATCGCGATAATGGGTATGGATGAGCTTTCGGACGACGACAAGCTGCTCGTCGGCAGAGCGAGAAAGATACAGAGATTTCTTTCCCAGCCGTTCCACGTTTCCGAAAAGTTCACAGGCATTAAGGGAACCTACGTTCCCCTTAAAGAAACCATACGCGGCTTTAAGGAGATAATCGAGGGCAGGCATGACAATTTGCCGGAATCGGCGTTCCTTTACGTCGGCACTATCGACGAGGCGGTCGAAAAAGCCAGAGGTGCGGCAAAATGAAAAGCTATCACCTGATTATTTCAACGCCGGAGGGCAACGTCTTTGACGGTGAAGCCGGCTTGCTTGCCGTCAGAGGCAGCGAGGGCGACCTCGCGGTGCTCGCCGGGCATATACCGTTTATCAC
This sequence comes from Clostridiaceae bacterium, assembly GCA_016287385.1. Classification (GTDB taxonomy): domain Bacteria; phylum Bacillota; class Clostridia; order Oscillospirales; family Acutalibacteraceae; genus UBA737. The sequence goes on from JAEEWM010000006.1 coordinate 79,533, forward strand.
GGCGGTAAAGGAGTGCGAGGGGAGCGTTGTTTTCGCCGACAACAGTGAAAAACGCGCCAAAATCGGCGGCGGTATACTGACGGTCAATAAAGATGTAACCACACTGCTTTCAAGCAGCTTTGAGTTTATAGAACAGTAAAAAACAGCCGCGGCAAACCCGCGGCTGTTATCATCTGAAAATCTATATAATATATACCAGAATACTGACAAACTGCAGCACGCTGCCAAGCACTACAAAAATATGAAATACCGAGTGCATATAGCAATGCACCTTCTTTGCGGCTATGCCGTAAAGTACGGAGCCGACGGTATAGACTATCCCGCCGGCAAGAAGCCAGCAGAAGCCGGTCTTGCCTATCGCGCTGACGGCGGATTTGAGCGGAAAGATTATGCACCAGCCGAGTCCGATATAACAAATCATCGAAAATACGTTATACTTTTTAAGGTCGATGGCGTTGAGCGTTATGCCTATGGCTGAAAAGCCCCATACTATACCGAATATCACCCAGCCGAGCGCGGGACTGTACTCGCGCAAAGCCACAAGCGAAACCGGCGTATAGGTGCCGGCGATAAGCAGAAATATGGTGCAGTGGTCTATAACCTGCATCACTTTTTTTGCAATTTCCGGTTTAAGTCCGTGATATACGCTCGACATAGTGTAGAGCACTACCATGGAAAAACCGTAAATAAACGCGCTGACTATTCTGTAAGGGTCAAGCTTTATAAACGCTTTTATCACGCAGGCGGCAAACGCCAATACTCCGAATCCGCCGCCCGCTATATGCGATACCATATTGAAAATCTCTTCGCCGCGGGTGTAATCGGGCAGCCGCCGGTCTTTCAGTTTTATACGTTTCATCTGTGCACCGAACCTTTCTGCAAAAAGTATATTACGGTAAAATCAAAATGTCACCCTATCCGGAATTTTTTGACGTCTACAAAAAATTCATCCGGAATAGAGTGACGTTTTCGGTTTCTACGCTCGGTAGAGTTTACTTTTCGAGCAGTATTTTCATTATATCGGGACCCCGTTCGACAAATACGCCCGTGCCCGCCGCCGTTTGCTCGGTAAAAGTATTCACACCCGCCGTTGCGCGGCGGCTGTCGTATATCATAAACGGCACCGGCTCAGCGCTGTGCGTTTTTGTCGCTATGGGCGTCGGATGGTCGGGCATTATGAGTATGCGGTAATCGTCGCCGCACGAGCGCAGGAAATCAAGCAGCGGCGAGAAGGCGCGCGAATCAATATACTCTATCGATTTTACCTTGTTTTCCGGCTCGGCGCGGTGACCGCACTCGTCGGGCGCCTCAAAGTGCATATAAATCAAATCGCAGCCCTCTTTGAACGCCTCTATACCGGCGTTTGCCTTGCCTTCAAAATTTGTATCTATATACCCGGTCGCGCCCGGAACCTCGGGCACCAGCATACCGGCGCATTTGCCTATGCCTTTAAGCAGGTCGACGGCGCTTACCACCGCGCCGCTTACGCCGAATTTTTCCTTGAAATTCGCTATCGACGGCTTGGTGCCCTCGCCCCAGAGCCAAATTGAATTAGCCGGACGAAGACCCTTTTTCCTGCGTTCGATATTAACGGGGTGATCTTTAAGCAGGTCGTAACTTTCTTTCATAAGATTAACAAGCGCGGCGGCGTTTTCGCTTTTGCTCAGATACCCGCCTACCACCCTGCCGCTAATGTCGTGCGGAGGGGTCATGTTGCCAAGCTCCGTAGTGCCGCCGTCAACCACAAGGCAGTGCCTGTAGCTTACGCCCGCGTAAAACCTGTAAGGCGGTTTACCGAAGTGTTCGTCAACCGTCTTTATTATACGCGCCGCTTCCTCACTCGAAATATCACCGGCGCAGTAATCAACCATCTTTTTATTCTCATACGGCTCGTCTTCCGATAAGGTGACGAGATTACAGCGGAGAGTAACGTCGCTGTCTTTAAGATCTATACCTATCGAGGCGGCTTCAAGAGGCGAGCGGCCCGTGTAACACTCAAACGGGTCGTAACCCATAACCGATAAATTGGCGACGTCGCTTCCCGGTTTAAGACCCTTTGCAACCGTGCGGCACATGCCCACGTAAGATTTTGCGGCGAGCGCGTCCATATTCGGCTTATTTGCCGCCTGCATCGGCGTTCTGCCGCCGAGTTCCGGCACCGGAGTATCAGCCATACCATCGCACAAAAGCACTAAATATTTCATAATATCAGACCTTTCTGTCCAGTATATAATAGCACCGTAAAGCAGTTTAGTAAAGTAAAAATAAAAAATATTTTATTTTTTGCGTTTGTATGTTATAATTTGTTAAAGATTTGATTAGCCGGAGGTGAAAAAATGGAAATACTCTCCCCCGCCGGAAGCTTTGAGTCGCTCGTTGCCGCAGTGCGTTCAGGTGCCGACGCGGTATATCTGGGACTTAAAGATTTCAGCGCCAGACGAAACGCCGAAAACTTCGATTCCGATGAATTTACCCGCGCCGCCGAATACTGCCATATAAGAGGCGTAAAGGTTTACGTCGCCTTAAACACGATGATAAAGCAAAAAGAACTGCCCGCGGCGCTTTCCGCCGCAAAGCAGGCGTATACCGGCGGCGCCGACGCGTTTATAGTCTCCGATTTGGGGTTTATTTCCGTTTTGAGAGAGGCGCTGCCTGACGCTCCGCTTCACGCTTCCACACAAATGACGGTCCACTCCCCCGCCGCGCTCATATCGCTAAAACAACTCGGCATTAAGCGGGTGGTTCTGGCGCGCGAAATGAGCCGTGAGGAAATAAAAGAGTTTTGCGACGCGGCGAAAAAACTAAAAACAGAAGTCGAGGTATTTGTCCACGGCGCGCTTTGTATGTGCGTTTCGGGGCAGTGTCTTCTTTCCTGCGCTCTCGGCGGCAGAAGCGGAAACCGGGGCCTTTGCGCCGGACCGTGCCGTCTTGAATTTTCGGCGGCACAGCCCGGCAGATATGACCTGAGTCTTAAAGACCTGTCCTTAATAAATCACCTCAAAGACCTTGAAACTCTCGGCGTTGCCTCGGCAAAAATCGAAGGCAGAATGAAGCGCCCCGAATACGTTGCGGCGGCGACCGCGGCGTGCAGAAAATCGCTTGACGGTTTACGCGACGGTGAGCTTTCCGCCGCGCTCAAAAACGTTTTTTCGCGCTCCGGCTTTACGGACGGTTACTATACGGACAGGCGCGGTCCGGATATGTTCGGCATAAGGACAAAGGAGGACGCGGAAATTTCCCCGAGCGCGTTTTCGTTTCTGCACGATATTTACAGAAACGAACGGACAAGCGTACCGGTGAATATAAAAGCCGATATAAGGAAAGGCGAAAGCGTCACTGTGCTTTTTTGCGACAATGACGGCAACTCTTCTTTAAGCACCGGAGATTTGCCCGAGAAAGCGCAAACACGGGCACTTGATGAAGAAACCGTAAAAACCGCGCTTGCAAAGCTCGGCGGTACCCCGTACTTTGCAAACAACATAAGCGTCACGCTTGACGACGGCCTTTTTGTCAGCGCGGCAGGGCTTAACGAGCTTCGCAGGTCCGCCGTAGAGGAGCTCAGCGCAAAGCGGGCGCACAGGGATATCCCTCCCGCCGGCAGTTTTGAATTTTGCGAACCGCCGAGGCGCAAAGCGCAAGGCGTAAAGCTTTACGCGAGGTTTAACTCCCCGTCGCGGATGCCGGAAGATTTATCCGGCGTTTACGGCGTAATACTCCCGTTTGAATGCGATTTTCCACCCCTTGAACACGGCATTGTTAAAATCGCGCACCTGCCGCGGTATATTACCGACGAAAGCCGGATATCCGAGCGCCTGAACGTCCTTAAAAAGCAGGGCGTACAAACGGCGTACTGCGACACGCTGTCCGCGCTTTCTCTCGCAAAGCGTGAAGGTTTCGGTGTAATAACGTCCAACTTTTTCAACTGCGCGAACACGTACGGTATCGACGTATTGCGGCGTTTTGGCGCGGATATGGTTACGCTCAGCGCCGAAACTTACATGCCGAGTGCGAAAGAACTGATCACATCTGTTCCCACCGGAATTTTCGCCTACGGAAGACTGCCGCTTATGCTTACGCGAAACTGTCCGGTAAGAAATGTTAAAACCTGCGCGCAATGCGGTAAATCGGGTTTTCTTACCGACAGGAAAGGCGTTCGGTTCCCGGTATACTGCCGCGACGGTATAAGCGAGATACTGAACTCTGCGCCGGTATACCTCGCCGATAAGCGAGACGATTTGGCAGCGTTTGATTTTTTACTGCTTTCGTTTTTTGATGAAACGCCCGGGCGCGTTCGCAAAATTATAGACGAATATCTGCGCGGCGGCTCGCCGGGCGGCGAATTCACACGCGGAGTCTATTACAGCAACATTCCGTAAACGCGCTTTTCGCAGTTAAAAATATGTTGAGCGGCACGTGTTTTTGTGCTAAAATATATTGATAAAGCTTTTATCCATCCGAAAAGGCAGGTAACATAAATGAAAATTTCCGAAATACTTAAAGCAAACACCCCGACGCTTTCGTTCGAGGTGTTTCCGCCGAAAACCGGCACCGCTTTTACCGACGTTAAAAGCACGACCGAGGCAATCGCCGCACTGCGCCCGGATTTTATGAGCGTGACCTTCGGCGCGGGCGGAACGACCGGTGACTACACGCTTGATATATCCGAGAATATACAAAACAGATTCGGCGTACCCTCGCTCGCGCACCTTACCTGCGTATGCTCAACGGCGGAAATGATAAAGGAGCGGCTTGCCTCTTTTAAGGCGGCGGGCATTGAGAATATCATGGCGCTTCGCGGAGATATACCGAAGGATGTAACGCTCCCGCGCGAAAAGTGGGCGTATTCGCATGCCGACGAGCTTATGCGGGCAATACGCGAATACGGCGATTTTTGCATAGGCGGCGCCTGCTATCCTGAGATTCACCCCGAATCGAAAAGCCGCCGCGAGGATATCGCGCATTTGAAGAATAAAGTGGAGGCGGGCTGTGATTTTCTTACCACCCAGATGTTCTTCGATAACAATATACTTTTTAATTTCCTGTATCACCTGCGCGAAGCCGGCGTAGGAGTGCCCGTAATAGCGGGTATTATGCCGGTGACTAACGCCGCGCAGATCCGGCGTATTTTGCAGATATCCGGCACGCAGCTGCCCCAGCGGTTCAAAGCGATACTTGATAAATTCGGCGAAAGTCCGGCGGCAATGACGCAGGCGGGTATCGCTTACGCCACAGACCAGATAATCGACCTTTACGCCAACGGCATAAACCACGTTCACGTATATACGATGAACAAGCCGGATGTTGCGCGTAAAATTTTTGAAAATCTCACCGATATAATAGGAAGAAAACCGTTATGATATCGGTAAGAAATTACGAAAAGGAACTTATTCCTTTTGATGAGGCGCAGGCGCTGCGCTATTTCGGATACGCCGGAAAAGAAATACCCGCGGCGGTAAAGAGCACCTTCGACAAATGCGCGAAAGAGGTTCTGGATCTTTGCTCTTTTCGGGTTTGCTTTTCGGTTTTCCCGATAAAGCGGGCGGGCGACGCTCTCGATCTGGGCTTCACCGTTACAAAAAGCAAGGCGCTTTCACAGAATCTCGCCGGGTGTGAAAAAGCGATTGCCTTTGCCGCGACGGCGGGCATCGGCATTGACCGTCTCATTACAAGATATCAAAGCATTACGCCGCTTCGCGCCTATGCGGTTTCAGCGATAGGAGCCGAGCGCGTGGAGTCGCTTTGCGACGTATTTTGCAAAGAAATCGCCGAGCGGTATAAAGAGGAAGGTTTATTGCCAAAGCCGCGCTTTTCCTGCGGATACGGCGATTTTTCCATTGAAGCACAGCGCGATTTCTTTTCAGCTCTTGACTGCAACCGTAAAATAGGGCTGACGCTGACAAACGGACTTCTGATGTCGCCCTCGAAATCGGTCACCGCGCTGATCGGTCTCGGAAAGAGTCCCGGAAAAAGCGCCGTACCTTGTGAAAACTGTAATAAAACCGACTGCGCGTTCAGAAAATAAAGGAGGCGCACAACCGTGCGAAAACCCATAATTGAAAAAATCAAAACAGAACGTACGTATTTTGACGGCGGCACCGGCACCCTCTTGCAGGCGGCGGGACTCCCTCTCGGCGAACTGCCCGAACGCTGGAATGTCACCCACCCCGACACCGTTCTCGGTATTCACGAGAATTATCTTAAAGCCGGCGCGCAAATAATAAAAAGCAATACCTTCGGCGCAAATCCGCTGAAATACGGCAGAGATGAACTTACGCGGGTAGTCACCGCCGGAATGCGGCTTGCCCGCACCGCGGCGGACGGGTACGACGGTTATGTTGCGCTCGATATCGGTCCGCTCGGAAAGCTTCTTAAACCCTACGGCGACCTTGATTTTGAAGAAGCGGTGGAAGCGTTCAAAGAAGTAGTAAGAGCGGGCAGGGATTTTGCCGACCTTGTACTCGTTGAAACGATGAACGATTCCTATGAAACAAAGGCGGCTGTGCTCGCGGCGAAGGAGGAAAGCGATCTGCCCTTATTTGTCACCAACGTTTACGGCGAGGACGGAAAGCTTATGACCGGCGCAACGCCCGAGGCAATGATAGCTTTGCTTGAAGGACTCGGCGTTGACGCGCTCGGTATGAACTGCTCGCTCGGCGCAAGGCAAATGCTGCCGATTATTCCCGCGTTCGTTAAATACTCAAGCGTTCCTGTAATCATAAACCCCAACGCCGGTCTTCCTAAAGAAGAAAACGGCAAGCTGTCCTACGACGTTGACGCCGAGGAGTTTTCCTCGCTTATGAAACAAATAGCCCTCACGGGCGTAAATATACTCGGCGGCTGCTGCGGCACCACGCCTGAATATATAGAAAAAACGGTAAATAAAACGAAGGATCTGCCCTTTTCCCCCGTTAGCGATAAAAATTTCACTCTCATTTCATCATATACGCACGCCGTGGAGTTTACCGGCGGCAAAACCGTTCGCATAGGCGAGCGCATAAACCCGACCGGGAAGAAACGCTTTAAGCAGGCGCTCAAAGAACACGATATCGGTTATATTCTGAAAGAAGGTATCGGCGAACAGGAATGCGGCGCGGACGTGCTGGACGTAAACGTCGGTCTGCCGGAAATCGATGAACCGGCAATGTTGCTTGAAGTTACAAAGCAGCTTCAAAGCGTATGCGATTTACCGTTACAGATAGACACCGCCGACCCGAACGCCCTCGCGCACGCCCTTCGCCATTATAACGGCAAGGCGATGATAAACTCGGTAAACGGCAAAAAGGAATGTATGGACGCGGTGTTCCCTCTCGCAAAAAAATACGGCGGGCTTACAGTAGCGCTTACTCTTGACGAAAACGGAATACCCGATACGGCGCAGGAGCGGCTCGGTATCGCCGTAAAAATCGAGAACGAGGCAAAGAAATACGGCATTGACCGAAAGGACCTCATTTTTGACCCGCTCGCGCTGGCGGTAAGCTCGAAGGAGGACGCCGGTAAGGTGACTCTTGAAGCCGTGCGACTGCTTCACGAAAACGGTTACCGTACCAGTCTCGGCGTTTCAAACGTTTCCTTCGGTCTGCCTGCAAGGGACGCGGTAAACGGCGCGTTTTTCACGCTCGCTATGGAAAACGGGCTTAACGCGGCGATCATGAACGTTTATTCCGCCGAAATGAACAAGGCGTTTTTCACCTTTAACCTGCTTCGCGGACGCGACCCGGGCTGCCGTGATTATATCGAATACGCCGCAAAAAACGAAGAGTCTTTAAGCTTAAAAGCGGATACCTCAAAACCGAAAAGCGAGGGGGCTCAAACCGCTGTTTCCGGTATCGCGGACGCCGTGGTAAAAGGGCTTAAAGAATCGGCGGGCGCGCTTACGGAGGATGAACTCAAAACGAAAGACCCGCTTGAAATAATAAACGGCGAGATAATTCCCGCGCTTGATACCGTGGGCAAAGGGTTTGAAGAAAAAACGCTTTTCCTCCCACAGCTTCTTATGAGCGCCGAGGCGGCGAAAGCGGCTTTTGAAAAAATAAAGGTTTATTACGCCGATTCCGGCAAGTCGCGGGAGAAGCGCAGTAAGTTCGTAATCGCCACGGTTTACGGCGACATTCACGATATCGGAAAAAACATCGTTAAGGTTATCCTTGAAAACTACGGCTTTGACGTAATCGATTTAGGGAAAGACGTACCGCCCGAGGCGGTAGTCGACGCGGTTGTAAAGGCGCACGCGCCCTTAGTCGGACTTTCGGCTCTTATGACTACGACGGTCGCCTCCATGGCTCAAACCGTAAAGCTTTTGCGCGAGGCGGCTCCGTGGTGCAAAATCGTGGTGGGCGGCGCGGTTATGACGCAGGAATACGCCGATAAAATAGGCGCGGATAAATACGCCAAAGACGCTATGGAAGCCGTAAGATACGCTGAAAAAATGCTCATGTACGGTAAGGAAGCAAGCAACCGAAAACAAGAGATAGACCGCCAGCACTACACTATTCCGAACCAAAGACCAAAAGATAAGCATTGTGGGAAAATCTAAACTTTTGGATTTTCCTACAATGCCAACTACG
>JAEEWM010000007.1 GCA_016287385.1 Clostridiaceae bacterium
AAGCAAACACGCGCCTTGCTCGCTTAATGCGAACTGGAGCCCTCGCTTCGCTCGGGCGCCGGTTCTCTTCACTGATAGTGCCTCCAAAAAGGGACGTCCCGAAGGACGTCCCTTTTTGGAGGCACCACCCAGAATCGAACTGGGGATAAGGGCTTTGCAGGCCCCTGCCTTACCGCTTGGCCATGGTGCCGTATTCAGTTTGGTAAAATTTAGGGCGCTTAAATAATTTAAGCGCCCTTGGAGCGGATTACGAGGCTCGAACTCGCTACCTCCACCTTGGCAAGGTGGCGCTCTACCAGATGAGCTAAATCCGCGAAATGGTGCCTCCGGTCGGAATCGAACCAACGACACGAGGATTTTCAGTCCTCTGCTCTACCGACTGAGCTACAGAGGCAAATGGCGACCTGGATGGGGCTCGAACCCACGACCTCTAGCGTGACAGGCTAGCGTTCTAACCAGCTGAACTACCAGGCCGGATGGTGGGAACAATAGGGCTCGAACCTATGACCCTCTGCTTGTAAGGCAGATGCTCTCCCAGCTGAGCTATGCTCCCACAAAAGCGCTGGTTTTGCATTGCAACTCACCGGCGACAAGCAATATAATATCATAAGGCAATAGTGTTGTCAAGTGTTTTTTTGATTTTTTTGCCTTTTATTATCCAGTATATTTTCAAGTTCACTTTTGGTGAATTTATACTCGCTTCCGCAGAACTGGCATACCGTGCGCGCCTCGCCGATATCCTCGATTATTTCATTTAACTCACTTTCTTTTAGACTCGAAAGCGCATTTCTGAAACGTTCTCTTGAGCAGGTGCATTTATACGAGGCGCTGCCCTCGCTTAATACCTCAACTTCAAACCCGTCAAGCGCCATACGCACAATTTCTTCAATATCCCTGCCGCTATGGAGCAACTCGGTCACAGGTTTCATTTTGCGGATATTCTCTTCAAGCTTTGATATTGTTTTCTCGTCGCCTGCCGCGGCGGGCAAAAGCTGAATGATATATCCGCCGGCGCAGTTTACGGTCAAATCCGGGTTCACAAGCACACCGAGCGCACAAACCGTGGGAATTTGCTCGCTTACGGCAAAATAGCCGGTTATGTCCTCGGCTATTTCACCGGTGGAAATAGGAACAAAGCCGTTGTACGGCTCTTTAAGCCCCAGATCCTTTATAACGTAAAGCGTGCCGTTTCTGCCAACCGCCGAGCCGACGTCGAGCTTGCCGTTTTCTTTCAGCGGCAGCTCCACCACGGGATTTACGGCGTATCCGCGCACGTTGCCGAGCGAATCAGATGCGGCGATAACGGCGCCCGCAGGTCCGCCGCCGTCGATTTTCACCGTAAGGGTATCCTTTTCGCCTTTAAGCATGCTGCCCATTATTGAGGCGGCGGTAAGAAGCCGCCCGAGCGCCGCGGTCACAACCGCGGACGTTTTATGGTATTTTTCCGCGGCGGATACTATATCGGTACTGTCAAGCCCGTAGGCGACTACAAGTCCGTCAGTCGTGATACATCTTATCTGTTTTCCCATAATATCAAACCTTTCTGAGCACAAATACCGCACGGCTCTCGTCCGCTTTCGGCGCGGTGCGGGTCATATCGCCGTATACCGCCTCGATTTTAAGCCCCGATTTTTCCGCCGCGGCGGCGATTTCGCCGTCTGTATATGCGCGCTCGCTGAACGCTTCGCCGCTTCGTATGTATACACCGTTTTCTTTTTCAAAGAAATCAAGCACAATATCCGTTATGCGCTCATCTTTGGAATAATAATTCTGCCACACGCAGTAAACGTCGCCCTCTTCGATAACAAAAGTATTATCCGCAAGCACCGATTCATGCTTATAAACGGTATTCAAGTCAAAAATGAAAAGCGCGCCTTTTTCGAGAAAAAGCGAAACTTTAATAAACACTTCACACAATTCGCCGAAATCCGTGATATGATTAAGACTGTCAAGCAGGCAGACCGCGCCGTCCACCGTACCGTAAAGGTCAAGACTTTGCGCGGGTTGGCACAGGTATAGCACGTCGGTTCCCCGCTCTCTTGACTTTTCCTGTGCGACGGCAAGCATTTCTTCCGAAATATCGACGCCGATAACCGAAACGCCGCGCGCGGCGAACTCATTTGAAAAGCCGCCCGTGCCGCAGGCAAGGTCGAGAAGCAGAGTAGGCTCCCTGCCGAATTCTTTGAAAAGTCCGCGGATATAATCGGTCCTCTCACGATAATCGACGTCTTTTATCAGAGCATCATAGTATTTTGCAAAATTACCGTACATTTTTTTCACTCTTTCCGATTCTTGCGAGTATCAGTTTTGAAAGTACGCCGACCGCCGCGCCGCAGGCGACGCCGAACGCCAACAGCACGGGCAAATAAAAAATAACGCCCCTGCCTACGAAAACGAGCCCCACCGCGCACTGCGCAACGTTATGCAGCGCGCCGCCGAGCGCGCTCACGCCTATTACCGAGAGAAAGCGGCATTTTTTAAGCAGCGCCATTACGGTAAGCGAGATAATGCCGCCCGCAAGCGCGAAGCAAAGCGACACCGGCGAGCCGAAAAGCAGCGCGGTAAGCAGTATTCTTGAAATATTCACCGCAAACGCGCCTTTTATATCGCCGTAAAACACGAGCACGCAGGCTATACTGTTTGAAAGCCCTACCTTTACGCCCGGCGCTATGAACGAAAGCTCGACAAGGCTTTCAACATAGCCGATAATTATACATACCGCGGTGAGCATCGCGTATAAAGAGATTTTCTTTATTTGATTTCGAGTATAACTCTGTTCGGAAGACATACGATACACTCACCCCTTTTTGATATTTTTCCGGATTTCACGCAAATTTGGTTTTTGCAGTCCGCCTCACGCATATAAGCCTCGCCGTTTCTTATAACGGCGGTATTGTGTTCAAGCACTATTTCACGGTCTGTATCGAGCGGGTATTCGCACACCACTTCGTTATCCACTTTTACGAGTACGGTTTTGCCGTCCTTTTTAAGCGCAAAAAACACCCCTGCCAAAGCGGCGGCAAGAATGCACACCGCAGCAATTACAAATATATCGCCTTTTTTCAACCCGCCGCCTCCTTTTTCAGAATAGCATAATAATATAATAACACATCTTTACAAAAAAGAAAAGAAGTTGTATAATCATATTATGAAAAATTCTTTGAAACTCGGCGCCGCGCTGTTTCTGACTTTGCTTTGCTCCTGTTCGGGCGCAAACGCCGCGAAACAGAACAGCGCGACTCAAATTTATTTTGATACCGCCGTAACGCTTACGGCAAATTGCAGCGACGAGGTACTGTCCGCCGCTTTTTCGTTGTGTGAAAAATACGAAAAGACGCTAAGCCGCACACGCGAGGACAGCGAAGTATCGCTTATCAATTCAGGCAGAAAAACCGCGGGACGCGACACTCTTGAAGTAATTGAAAAGGGACTTTATTACGGCGCGCTAACCGGCGGAAAATTCGATATAACCGTAGCGGACCTGTCAGAACTGTGGGATTTCAAAAACGAAACGGTGCCCGCACGCGACGAAATTGCGGAAGCGCTTAAAAGCGTAGATTACGGGAGCGTTAAAATATCGGGCGATACGATAGAAACGAACGGCAAAAAAATAGACCTCGGCGGTATAGCCAAGGGATATGTTTCAGATAAGCTGCTTGATTTTTTCAAAAGCAAAAAGGTTAAAGAAGGTATTATAAATCTCGGCGGCAACGTTACCGTTTTCGGCGACCGGTACTATAAGGTCGGCATTAAAAAACCGTTTAGCGAAACAGAGATTTTTGCGACGGTAAGTCTTAAAAACAAAAGCGTTTCGACATCGGGCACATACGAGCGCTGTTTTGAAAAGGACGGTAAGGCCTACCACCATATCATAGATACCGAAACCGGATATCCGGCGGAGACCAATCTGCTGAGCGCCTCGGTAATAGGCGATACTTCCGCCGATTGCGACGCTCTCTCCACCGTTTGTATTCTGTACGGGCTTGAAAAAGCGACCGCGTTTATAAATGAAACATACGGTTTCGAGGCGGTTTTTATTGATAAAAGCTATCAGCTCAGCTTTACCGACGGTCTCGAAATCAAAAACGGCATAATTGTACTTAAAACTGATTTGTGAGGTTAATATAATGAATTTACTCAGAAAACTATTCGGCAATTACAGCGAAAGAGAAATCAAGAGGGTCACTCCTCTGCTTGATAAAACTCTTGCGCTGGAAGAAGAATACAAAAAACTAAGCGATGAGGCGTTGAAGCATAAAACCGCCGAATTCAAGGAGCGTCTTTCGGCGGGCGAAACACTCGACGATATTCTGCCCGAAGCGTTCGCAACCTGCCGCGAGGCCGGTGACAGAGTGCTCGGCATGCGCCACTTCCCTGTTCAGCTCCTCGGCGGCATAATACTTCATCAGGGTCGTATCAGCGAAATGAAGACCGGCGAAGGTAAAACGCTTGTCGCAACGCTTCCCGCCTATCTTAACGCTCTTTCGGGCGACGGCGTCCACATCGTAACCGTAAATGATTACCTTGCCAAGCGCGACTCGGAGTGGATGGGCAAGCTCTACCGCTTTTTGGGTCTTACCGTAGGGCTTATTGTTCACGGTATGGATAACGATGAAAAGCGCGCGGCATACGCCGCGGACATCACCTACTGCACAAATAACGAGCTCGGCTTTGATTATTTACGCGACAACATGGTGACATATAAAGAAAACAAAGTTCAGCGCGGTCACAACTTCGCCATCGTCGACGAAGTGGACTCCATACTCATTGACGAGGCGCGTACTCCGCTTATAATCTCCGGTCAGGGCAGCAAATCGACCGACCTTTATACCACCGCGAATAAATTTGCCCTTTCGCTTAAAATGGTAAAGGTAAAGGAGACCGACGATAAAGCGACCGACGAACAGCAGGCGTTTGACGGAGATTACGTGGTGGACGAAAAAGCGAGAACCGCAACACTTACCCCGTCCGGCGTTGAAAAAGCGGAAAGGTTCTTCGGTATCGAAAACCTTAACGACAGCGAAAATATCGAAATCGCCCACCATATAAACCAGGCGATACGCGCTCACGGTATAATGAAGCGCGACGTTGATTATGTTGTGAAAGACGGCGAAGTAATTATCGTTGACGAATTTACCGGCCGCCTTATGTTCGGCAGACGTTATAACGAGGGTCTGCATCAGGCGATAGAGGCAAAAGAGGGCGTAAAGGTCGAACGCGAATCGAAAACGCTCGCCACCATCACTTTCCAGAACTTTTTCCGCCTTTATAACAAGCTTTCGGGTATGACGGGTACCGCCATGACCGAGGAAGCGGAATTTCAGGAAATTTACAAACTTGACGTCATCGAAATACCCACTAACAAACCGCTTATCAGAACCGATGACGACGACGCGGTATATAAAACCGAGCGCGGCAAATTTGAAGCGGTAATCGCCAAGATAATCGAGTCGCACGAAAAGGGTCAGCCGGTGCTTGTAGGCACGGTAACCATTGAAAAATCCGAACTTCTTTCAGCTCTTCTTAAAAAGCAGGGTATAAAACACAACGTACTGAACGCAAAGCACCACGAAAAGGAAGCCGAGATAATAGCGCAGGCAGGTAAATACGGCGCCGTTACGATAGCCACCAACATGGCGGGCCGCGGTACCGATATCATGCTCGGCGGTAACGCCGAATACCTTGCCAAAGCCGAGCTTCGCAAGGAAGGACTCAGCGAGGAGATTATCGCCGAGGCGACCGGATACGCCGAAACCGACGATAAGGATATAATCTCGGCACGCGAAAAATTCAAGGAGTTTTACAGCAAGTATAAAGAGGAAATCGCACCCGAGGCGCAGGCGGTACGCGAGGCGGGCGGCCTTTGCATTATAGGCACCGAGCGCCACGATTCAAGGCGAATAGATAACCAGCTGCGCGGACGTGCGGGACGTCAGGGCGACCCGGGCTACACCAAATTCTATATATCGCTTGAAGACGACCTTATGCGTCTTTACGGCGGCGAGCGCATTTCCGGTCTTATGGATACAATGCGGGTACCCGAAAACATGCCGCTTGAAAGCCCCATTCTTTCCCGTACGATAGAAAGCGCCCAGCGCAAAAAAGAGGGCATGAACTTTGCCGCGCGTAAGAGTGTTCTTGAATACGACGACGTAATGAATAAACAGCGTGAGCTTATCTACGACCAGCGCAACCGCGTTTTGGACGGCGAGGACCTAAAAGCCACGGTACTTAAAATGATAGACGATACCATTGACCTTTACACCGGCGTTTATCTTTCAAACGAAGACGAGCACGACGACTGGGACGTAGCGGGTCTTCGCGAGCATTTCCTCGGAGTTATAACCGATGAGGGCGACCTGCGTTTTACCACCGAACAGCTTGAAAGCACCACCCGCGAGGAAGTCGCGCAAACGCTTAAAGAAAAGGCGCACGCTAAATACGAACAGCGCGAAGCGGAATTCGGAAGCGAGCTTATGCGCGAAATCGAGCGCGTTATGATGCTTCGCAGCGTCGATACCAACTGGATGGACCATATAGACAATATGGACAGACTGCGCCAGGGTATCGGTCTTCGCGCCTACGGTCAGCACGACCCGGTAGTGGAATACAGAAACGAAAGTTACGATATGTTCTCCGCTATGACCGACGCGATACGCGAACAGACCGCCAAGCTCGTGCTGACGGTCAGAGTACGCAAAGAAGAGGAAGTCAAACGGGAGAAGGTCGCCGAGGAGACCGGCACCGGCGAAAAACCCGCCACGGTAAGAGGCAAAGGCGTTGTAAGCAAGAATGCCCTCTGTCCCTGCGGAAGCGGCAAGAAGTATAAACGCTGCTGCGGAAAAGGGCTGGAATAAAGACTTTATACGGCAGGGCGTGTCGGGGTAGCCGCGCCCTGCCGAAGCAGGTAAATTTTTCAAAAAAATATCCGTTGCCTACTTGAAAGGCAGCGGATACTTTGTTATAATATATAGGTTATTACGGGAGGGGATTTTATGAAAAAGGTAGGTTTTGATAACAACGAATACATAAGATTGCAATCGCAGAACATCCGTGACAGAATAGCTATGTTCGGTGACAAGCTTTATATGGAGTTCGGCGGCAAGCTTTTTGACGATTACCACGCCTCGCGTGTGCTTCCGGGTTTCGCTCCGGATTCAAAAGTAAGAATGCTTCTCAATCTTAAAGACGAGGCGGAAATCGTAATCGTAATAAACGCCGACGCCATAGAAAAAAACAAACGCAGAGGCGACCTCGGCATCACCTATGACCTTGAAACCCTGCGGCTTATCGACGCCTTTCGCGGCATAGGACTTTACGTCGGCAGTGTGGTAATTACCCGCTTTACGGGTCAGCCGCTCGCTATTGCCTTTGAAAACCGTCTTAAAAGCCTCGGCATAAAAACCTACCGTCACTATCCGATACAGGATTACCCTTCAAACATTCCTCTTATCGTAAGTGAGGACGGCTTCGGAAAAAATGATTACATAGAGACCGAAAGAAAGCTGATAGTTGTAACGGCGCCCGGTCCCGGCAGCGGTAAAATGGCGACCTGCCTTTCACAGCTTTATCACGAATACAAGCGCGGCATAAACGCCGGTTACGCGAAATTTGAGACCTTCCCCATCTGGAATCTGCCCCTTAAACACCCGGTGAACGTTGCGTATGAGGCGGCGACCGCCGACCTTAACGACGTTAACATGATAGACCCGTTCCACCTTGAAGCGTACGGCAAAACCACCGTAAACTACAACCGTGATATTGAGATATTCCCCGTTCTCAACGCTATTATGGAGAAAATCACCGGCGCTTCGCCCTATAAGAGTCCTACCGATATGGGCGTTAATATGGCGGGCTTTGCCATTTGTGACGACGACGCGGTATGCGAGGCGGCAAATCAGGAAATCATCAGGCGCTATTATACGGCTATGTGCAACGTCCGTCAGGGGCTCGGCGACCAGTCGGAGGTGGCCAAAATCGAGCTTCTTATGAATCAGCTTCACCTGACCGTTGACGACCGACCGGTAGTTGCGGCGGCGCTCAAAAAAGCCGAGCTTACAGACGCTCCGGCGACCGCTATTGAGCTTCCGGACGGCAGAATAATCACCGGCAAGACCTCTTCCCTGCTCGGCGCCTCATCCTCAATGCTTCTTAACGCGCTTAAAGAGGTCGTCGGAATTCCCGACGATATTGAGCTGCTCTCGCCGACCATTATCGAGCCGATACAAAAAATGAAGACCGGCGTACTCGGTAACCACAACCCGCGCCTTCATATTGACGAGGTACTTATCGCGCTCTCAATTTGCGCGGCGACTAACGGCACCGCAAAAAAGGCGCTCGACGGTCTTGAAATGCTCAAGGGTACGGAGGCGCATTCAACCGTCATACTCTCACGCGTTGACGAGCAGACCTTCAAAAAGCTCGGCGTTAATATGACCTGCGAGCCGAAATATCAGACCAAAAAATTATATCACGCATAAATTTGCGGGCGGATGATATCCGCCCCTACTTTATGGAAAGAAGGCATTGATTTGGGTGCTTACGGATATTTATTCGCTATCGCTTTAATACTCCTCTTCACAAAGCTTTTCGGCATCGCCTCCGCAAAGGTGCATATGCCGCAGGTAGTCGGCGCTCTTGTCGCCGGCGTGCTTTTGGGACCGAGTTGCTTCGGTCTGCTCGAGGAATCGGATTTTTTGCTTAAAACCTCCGAAATAGGCGTAATCATGCTTATGTTCACCGCCGGAATAGATACGGATATTTCCGAACTGAAAAAGACCGGCGGCGCGGCGCTTGTTATCGCCGCCCTCGGCGTATTTGTGCCTATACTCGGCTGCGGCGGCGCTTATTACCTGTTTTTCGGAAACGGGTTTAATACGAGTGAGTTTTTAAGCGCGGCGTTTGTGGGCGTTGTATTTGCCGCAACAAGTGTAAGCATCACGGTTGAAACTCTCACCGAAATGGGCAAAATCAAATCAAATGTCGGCGCGACCCTTCTTGCCGCCGCAATTATTGACGATATTATAGGTATTATAGTTTTAAGCGTGCTGACAGGTGTTAGCGATAAAAGCGTAAGTCCGGTTATCGTAACGGTTAAGATATTGCTGTTTTTCGTGTTTACCGCCGTTGTA
Organism: Clostridiaceae bacterium; assembly: GCA_016287385.1. Taxonomy (GTDB): domain Bacteria; phylum Bacillota; class Clostridia; order Oscillospirales; family Acutalibacteraceae; genus UBA737. The sequence continues at coordinate 9,132 of JAEEWM010000007.1, forward strand.
GGCTTTATAGTTTATCATCTGTTTAAGATTATAGCCGTGCACCACTCACACAACCGGCGCATTGCGGTTTGGGCGCTTGCGTTCTGCCTTCTGATGGCGTATTGCGCAGAAAGATTTTTCGGTGTAGCGGATATAACCGGCGCGTATTTTGCCGGAGTAATTCTTTGTAACCTCACCGATATGCGGCAGTACGTCGCTAAAAAGCTTACGGTGACTTCATATCTCTTCTTTTCTCCTATCTTTTTCGCGGGTATAGGACTTCGCACAGATATATCGGGTATCACGGTAAAAGTATTACTGTTTGCCGCCGTACTGTTCTTTATGGCGGTAATAACGAAGGTAATCGGATGCGGACTCGGAGCGCGCATCTTCAAAATGAGCCGGAAAGACTCTCTTCGCGTAGGCGTGGGTATGGTCGCGCGCGGCGAAGTTGCGCTTATGGTGGCGCAAAAGGGTATAACATCCGGAAATATCAACCCGGATATATTGCCCGCGATAGTGCTTTGCGTAATTCTTGCGGCGCTTATAACCCCGGTACTGCTCAAGCTGACGTATAAGGAAAAAGAAACCGCGGTAAGCAGCCGGTAGAAACGCCTGTACATATCACATATAACCCCCGGTGAGAAACACACTCGCCGGGGGTTAAGTTTATGCCGCAGACCGTACGGTCCGTTAATTGTACATATTATTAACCTTCATATAATCGTAAATAGATTTGCCGTGGTTTTGCTCCTGCGCCTGTATAGCGTTTATCGCCTTACGCGCGTTCTCGTCGGTAAACTCAAAAACGCAGGTGTCGTAAAGGTGCGAAGCGTGCTTTTCGGCACTCAGAAGGTCGGTACAGAGAAAAGCGTCATTCTGTTTTTCGGGTGTGTTCCCTCCGCCGTAAACCGCGTTAAAGGTCGGCTGACTGCCGCCGCTTTGCGGCTGCTCAACGGTCCCCTGCTCCATTTTCTCGAAAATCTGCAAATGCTGCTTTTCGGCGTTTGATAAATCGCTGAATAAATTTTTAAGCTGCGGGTCGCACGCTGAATCTGACGCTTTTCTGTATTTTTCAATACAAAGCTTTTCGGCGTCCTTCATGTCTTTGAGCAAGCTCTGCTCTTTTTGTGTTAATGTCATTTTTATCACCTCATGGGTAGTATTGGCATTAACACCTTTTTTATGCAAAAATTTTTGAAAAACTTTCGCAAAATTAAAGTTGATTTAAGTTTCGCGTTGTAAAGTATAGTCAAAGGGAGGCAAATTATATGGCGTTTACTTACGTTTTTGAAAGACAGGAATACAAATATATACTCACCGAATCGCAAAAGGCGGCAATTCTTAAAGCGATGAGCGAACACGGCATGTCGCTCGATTCTTACGGCAGGACGACTATCAGAAACATTTACTTTGATACCGATAATTACCGTCTGATACGTCGCTCGATTGAATCACCCGCCTACAAAGAGAAACTGAGAGTAAGAAGCTATGAACTCGCCCGGGACGACAGCACGGTGTTTGTCGAATTGAAAAAGAAGTTCGACCACATAGTTTATAAGCGCCGCATACCGCTTAAAACCTCCGCGGCAGAGGCCTGGCTTTCGGGTAAAACAGCAAGACCGTCCGATACTCAGATAGCGAGGGAGATAGATTATTTCCTGGAATTCTACAAAAATCTTCGTCCGTCACTGTTTTTAAGCTACGAACGCGAGGCGTATTTCGGCAGCGGCGCGGACGACCCGCGAATCACTTTCGACGAAAACATTCTAAGCAGGCAGACCGATATGTCGCTTAAAACCGACGCTTACGGCGAACACGTGCTCCCGCCCGGGCTTACGCTTATGGAAATCAAGTGCGGCACGGCATTACCGACGTGGCTCGCTGATACGCTTTCAAAAAACGGTATATATAAAACCTCGTTTTCAAAATACGGAAGCGCGTACACCAACTCAATCTATCCGAGATTCGCACAGCCCGCGGTCTTGGAAGCATAAAACATAAGGCAGAAAGGAAACAGTTATGGAAGCATTATTTAAGGGAATATTTGATACATCCGCAGCATCGGTTATCAGCGTTAAAAACTTTTTGATATGTGTGGGACTGAGTCTGCTGCTCGGAGCGGTTATGGCGCTGAGTTACACGTACAAGACAAGGTATACAAAAAGCTTTCTCCTGACGCTCGCCACACTGCCGGCTGTCGTTTGCGTGGTAATAATGATGGTGAACGGCAATATAGGCACGGGCGTAGCGGTCGCGGGAGCGTTCAGTCTTGTGCGTTTTCGTTCGGCGCCCGGCACGGCAAAAGAAATCGGTATGATATTCCTCGCGATGAGCGCGGGACTTATCGCCGGTATGGGGTACCTCGGGTACGCAGTGCTTTTTACCCTGATACTCTGCCTTGTAAGTATGCTTTACAGCGCGATTGATTTCGGCGAAGCCAAAACATCCGGATATAAAACCATGTCCGTTACAATTCCCGAAGACCTCAACTATACCGAAGTATTCGACGATATACTGAATAAGTATACAAAAAAACACGAGCTTAAAAAGGTTAAAACCACAAATATGGGCAGTATGTTCAGACTGACCTATGATGTGATTCTTAAAGACCGCGCGCTTGAAAAAGAAATGATAGACGCAATGCGTGTAAGAAACGGCAATCTTGAAATATCGATATCTAATCAGGAAGTGCCGAACTCCGAATTATAAAGAAAAATTACGACTTTATACTCAAAAAAAGAGGTGCTTATTATGAAAAAAACAAAACTATTCTTAACTATTACGGCTTTAACGCTCGCAGTTTTGCTCTTATTGAGCGGTTGCGGCAAAGAAAGCAATTCATCATCCGGCGGCGCGAAAGCGGGACAAAGCGCAAACTATGCTTCGCTCTCTCTCGATACCTCGGATATGTTCACCGAACGCGACCTTGAAACCGGATATGACGAAAGCACGGCAACGAAAATAACGCTGAGCGATACAGAACCGAACGCGGAAATAACGCAAGCCGGAACCTATATAATCACCGGCTCTGCGACAGACGGCAGCATAACGGTCACCGCCTCAGATGACGACAAGGTACAGTTGGTCTTAAACGGCGTAACGCTTACGAGCAAGACCTCGGCGGCGCTGTATGTAAAATCCGCCGATAAAGTGTTTTTAACCACCGCAAAGGGCACAAACAACATACTTTCAAACGGCGGCGCGTTTGACGCATCGGGCGACGACAACATCGACGGCGCGATATTTTCAAAATCCGACATAGTCTTTAACGGCGAAGGTACGCTCACGGTAAAGTGCTCCGCCGCACACGGCATAGTCGGCAAAGACGACGTAAAGTTTACAAGCGGCGAATATGTTATAGAGTGCGAGGGCCACGGCGTTGACGCAAACGACAGTATAAGAATAACAAACGCCACGCTTAAAATCACATCCGGCAAGGACGGACTTCACAGCGATAACGATGAGGACGCTTCAAAGGGCTACGTTTATATAGAAAGCGGAACGCTGAATATCAACTCTGACGATGACGCCGTTCACGCCGTAACAACACTTCAAATCGCGGGCGGAACGCTTAATATCAAAGCCGCGGAAGGTCTTGAAGCGACGGTCGTTATAATCGACGGCGGCACAATTTCCATTGAAGCATCCGACGACGGCATAAACGCCGCTAAGAAGTTTTCCGGCATCACACCCACGGTCATCATAAACGGCGGCAGTATCAAAATAGTAATGGGACAGGGCGATACCGACGGCATCGACTCCAACGGCAATATAGAGATTAACGGAGGAACGGTAGACATAACCGGCAACTCGTCATTCGACTATGACGGTACGGGAATTATAAACGGCGGAACAGTCACGGTAAACGGCAAAGAAATAACCGAGCTTCCGAATCAGATGGCAGGCGGCGCTCCCGGCGGTATGCGCGGCAACGATAAACAAAACGGTATGCGCGGCGGAGCTCCCGGCGGCAGCAGTGATGCGATTACCTCCGCAACGCCGGACAAAAACAACCCTTTCCCCGGCAAGCCGGACTCTGACGGCTCCGGTTTTTCAGAAGGTCAGTTACCGGAAGCGCCCGGTTTCAAGGGCGGTGAAAACGGCGAACGTCCGCAGAAACCGGACTCGGACAGCGGCACTGAAATCGCGAAAAAAGTCAAGCCGCCGCGTTCGGATTCAAACGGTGAAAGCGAAAAAACAAAACCCGGCAAATCAACCTGAAACGGAAAGCAAGATTATTTTATAAGGAGAGATAGACCATGAAAAAGATTGCAACTGTTGTAATTTCAATTCTGCTCGTGCTGGCGCTCTGCGCCTGCGGAAAATCGATCGGCACAAGCAGTTCACCGTCAGCCGGAAGACCTGACGGTCCGGGAGGCCCCGGCACAGGTCCGGGCGGAAATTACGCCGATGTGGTATATTCTGGCGATACCGAAATAACCTCCAAAACCACCGAAACAAATAAAACCTACGCTTCAGCAACTTCCGATCAAAGCGCGCTGCTTATCAGCACTTCCGACGCGGTGGCGATAGAAAACCCGACCGTAAGCAAGTCGGGCGACTCGGACGGCGGCGACAACTGCAATTTCTACGGTCAAAACGCGGCTGTGCTCGTAAAGGGCGGCGCGACCGTCACCGTTACCGGCGGCACTATAACATCCGACGCTTCAGGCGCCAACGGTGTATTTTCATACGGCGGCAACGGCGGTCAGAACGGAGCCAAAGGCGACGGCACGACGGTTATTATATCCGATACCGTTATCACCACAAGCGGTTCCGGCTCGGGCGGCATTATGACCACCGGCGGCGGTATTACAAAGGCATATAACCTGACTGTTACGACGAGCGGCCAGTCTTCCGCGGCTATCCGAACAGACAGAGGCGGCGGCACGGTTACGGCAGAGGGCGGTACATACACCTCAAACGGACTCGGCTCACCCGCAATTTACTCCACGGCGGATGTCACGGTATCAGACGCCAAGTTGATTTCAAATCTATCTGAGGGCGTTTGCATTGAGGGACTTAATTCAATAACTTTGAGCAACTGCGACCTTACCGCAAACAACACAAAATGCAACGGTAACGCGACATTTTACGATACAATTATGATATATCAGTCCATGTCGGGCGACGCCGACGACGGCACGTCATCGTTTACTATGTCAGGCGGCAGTCTCACAAGCAAAAACGGCCACGTTTTCCATGTTACCAACACAAGCGCGATAATTACTCTTGACGGCGTCAAAATCACCAACGCCGACGGCGAAAACATCCTGCTTTCGGTGTGTGACGACGGTTGGAGCGGCGGCGATAATATTGCCGCCATAAACGCAACCTCGCAAGTGCTTGAAGGCGCAATACTTGTAGGCGATAATTCAAAGTTTACCTTAACTCTCTCGGACGGCTCGACCTTTGAAGGCTATATAGACGGAAATATCAAAAACGCAAAGGGCGATACGGTATCTTCAAAGGTCGGAACAGTTTCGGTAACACTCGACAATGACAGCACCTGGACGCTTACAGCCGACAGTTACGTTACAAGCTTTACCGGCAACGCGAAGAATATCATTTCAAACGGATATACGCTCTACGTAAACGGCACTGCGCTTGCGGGAACAAAATAATACATCTCTATAAAAGCCAGGCGCGGCGGATAATTCCGCCGCGCCAAGACTCTTGAACGGTTTTCTGCCCCGTTTTCTAAAAAAACGCTTTATGCAGATTATTTTATTTCGCAGTTTTCTATCGCATAATCTATTAAAATATTTATCAGTTCATTTCTTGACCGATTGGTTTTTTGGGCTAATTCTTCAAGTTTGAATATTGTTTCATCTTTAATACGAACGGAAAACACCTTGTATCCGTCCTCTCCCTTAATCGCCTTTTTATTAATGATAAGTTTCTCTTTCACAAAAAACACCTCACCATTATTATGGCTTGACTTATGTTATAAATATATGTTATAATTTATAACATATAGGGGTGAGGCAATTTGGAAAGCATTAAAAGGTCTGCTCAAATCGATAATTCAATATGCACAGCAAAAAAGATTTTCAGAAGTTTTGATTTATACCCGATAATACCCACCGGCGATTTAACAGTAGAATTCATCGAAAAAGTTTTTGTTTTCCAACCGCTTTATGTGCTTGATGACTTAAAACGAAAAGTTAATCTTGCCATTGCTGACTGCAAAGACGATGCCGATTATATATTTTCACTTATACAGCCGGCATACGATAAGTATGAAAAGTATCATAAGAAACGTATACTTGATATTCTCATCGAAAACTTCCGCGGTAGTTTTAGCTCCCTTTGCTTCAAACACTCGTCTTACATGACTCTACGTCCCACCGAAACTTTAATTTTTTACTATGCTTACAGTATTTTTTATATCGCCCGGGAGATTAAAGACGTTGCCGGTTTACGCTTTTCCAAATTAACGTTAGATACGATAAAACTTCTCGAATGTGAAAAGCGTAACGATTCATACATGTTTATAGAATCGGGTGGAAAAATGCTCTGTCT
>JAEEWM010000008.1 GCA_016287385.1 Clostridiaceae bacterium
ATGAATAATGAAAAATGAATAATACAAAGCGAAAATCCCGCCGCTTCCGTGACAGGATTTTCGCTTTGGTACGAATATCGATAACGGACTTGATTTTCAGCCAAGTAATCAAACATCACCACAGCTTTGCGGTGAGTCAGTGCGCAATCATGATAAATCTCTCGTTCTATACTTTGTTTCATTCAATAAGGATATGAATTTGAGGAACCGGGCATTTCTTGTTCCGGATAATCCGAGAAAGCGTGTTGGGCGAAAAACAAAAAACTTGCCGAAAACAATTTTGGTTAATAGCCCGGATGTATATAGCAGTATATAATACTCATCGATTTTTCTCCCGCCAACACAATTACTCTTATGCCCTGCTAATTCAGAATAATTCTTCGCGCACATATCTAATTCAATTTTGTGCAAATCACCTTTATTGTCTTTGTAAATAATCGAATCAGATTCGTTCTCTTTTTTTGATCTGTTAATTGCAACAACATCGGTATCATAAACGATGATACAATCATTTTGAACCATAAATTATCCCTCCAAAGAAAATCGAGTATCCATAACTCAAGTCCGTTATGAATACTCGATATGGTCGAGGTGACAGGACTTGAACCTGCGGCCTCTGCGTCCCGAACGCAGCGCTCTACCAAACTGAGCCACACCTCGATATATTAAATTTTCTTATATCTGATTTATTGTTTGCTTTTTTCTTTTCGCGCTGCGGCGCGGATAACACTCCGGTAATTTTTTATAATGTCTAAAGTCTAATATCTAATGTCTAACGTCTAATACGCCATATCATTATATATAAGCAAAATCGGTTTGTCAATAAGTTTTTTGAGCAGATTCGGTAAATTTCCGGAAAGGAGGCGGTTTTATTAACTTTTTTATTGAAATATTGTTAATTATATGATATACTTTATAGGTATAATAATTTTTTAAGTTTATATATAATAATATTAAATATGGGACGGAGAAAAAAATGAGAATAAATTCCATAAACGATGTATGGAACGCGGTTTGCGAGGAGTGCAAAAAAACAGTATCCGAAGTTGCGTTTGATACCTTTTTCAAATTCTTAAAGCCGGAAAGCTTTGACAGTAACGAGTTTATCCTTTCAACCGAAACGGAATATCTTAAAACCACGGTTGAGAATCTTTATAAAGACATTATAGCGGACGCTATCCGCACGGTCATGGGTATTCCTATAAGACCAGTATTCGTTGTCGGCGATAATGAGGAATCGATAATAAAAGCCGAGCAGGAAAGCGAGGGTCTTACATTTGAATCCTTCTTTACGTTCGATAATTTTATAGTCGGCGCTTCAAACGAGTTTGCTCACGCCGCGAGTCTTGCCGTTGCGGATACGCCGAACATAGTATATAATCCGCTCGTTATATACGGTCCCTCGGGCGTAGGAAAAACACATCTTCTTTTAGCTATTAAAAATCATATAAAGCGCAAATTTCCTTATAAAAAGGTTGAGTACACACGTTGTGAGGATTTTACAAACCAGCTTATAAAATCGCTCAACGAGGGTAAACTCGGCATGGGTACGATAGACGATTTCCGTAACAAGTACAGAAACGTCGACGTTCTTCTTATAGACGATATTCATTTTATCGCCGGCAAAGAGCGCACACAGGAAGAGTTTTTCAACACCTTTAATACTCTTTATCAGAGCAATAAACAGATAGTAGTTACGATAGACCGTCCTCTAAAGGAAATAAAAACTCTTGATGAGCGTATTCGCTCCCGTCTTTCCGCCGGTCTTTCCGCCGATATACAGCTTCCCGATTTTGAAACGAGAGTCGGTATAATAAAGAAAAAAGCCGACCAGTGCAATATATCGCTTGATGAAAATATCGTTTATTATATAGCGGAAAACATAAAGAGCAATACCCGCCAGATAGAAGGGCTTATTATAAAGCTTCAGGCATACATAGCAATTCAAAAGAAAATGCCTAATATATCAATAGCACAGAATTTTATAAAGGACGTTATCGCCGATACGAGACCCGAACCTGTAACGGTTGAAAAAATCATAGAAGAGGTCGCGCGCTCATATAACGTTTCGGAAAGCGATATAATTTCAAACAGAAAGACCGCAAAATTAGCCCTTGCCCGTCAGGTTGCCATGTACATCGCGAGACAGACTACCGAGCTTTCATATAAAGCCATAGGGGAAAAATTCGGCAGAGACCATACCACGGTTCTTTATAACTGCAACCGTGTTGAAAGCTTTTTAGCGGACAAGCCTAATGAAAAAGAACTTGTAGACGATATAATCAAAAACTTACAGCGCGACAGATAAAAATTATCAACATAATTAACAGCTTTTAATTAACACTTTTCCACATTATTAACTTTTTCATTTTCAAGGCGTTTTTTATAAACTTTTTCATCACATTTTAATTAACACAAAAAATTCAGTAATTAAGGCTTTTTTTTAGGTTACTGAACGTTTTAACACAACTTATTATTACTGTTAAAAAATACTTATCTTTTTTTATAAAAAGATGAACGGAGGACAAAAAAATGAAATTTACAGTCAGCAGAGATTCTTTTCTTGAAGCAGTAATTAAGCTTTCAAGGGTGGTAGGAAGCAAAAGCACCATGCCGGTACTTGAAGGAATACTCATTTCGGCGGAACAGGGTAGAATAACCCTTGTCGCGTATAATCTTGAAATGGGTATGAAAAAAGAAATTTACTGCGACTGTGAAAAAGAGGGAGATATTGTTATAAAAGCGCGTCTTTTATCCGATATTTTAAGAAAACTCGGCGGCGCGCAGGTTGAAATAGAAGTTGACGAAAAGCTTATGTGTCATATAAAGAGCGATGAGACCTCATATGACATTATGGGTATGGCGGCGGGAGATTTTCCTGAAATGCCGGGAGTTGCCGACGGGGAAAGAATAGAAATAGACGGAAAAGTTCTCTGCGACATGGTAAAAGGAACAATATTTGCCGTTTCCCAGATAGAGGGAAGCAGACCTATTTATACCGGAATAAACATATCTACCGACGGCGGAGTTATTCAGTTTGTGGCTATTGACGGTTACCGGCTCGCGATAAGAAAAGAAAAAACAGAAATAAAAAAGAATGTTAATTTTGTCGTTCCCGGGAAAGCGATAAGCGAAATAGTAAAGATAGCCGAGGAAGAGGGAGAAAACGCGGAAATAGTAATAGGCGCGCGCCTTATATCCTTCCTTATAGGCGGATATTCTTTTATAGCCCGTCTTTTTGAAGGAGAATACGTTGATTTCAAAAAGGTACTTCCTGAGGATTTCAAACAGTCCGTAACGGTAAATAAAAATGACCTTATAAACACGGTGGAGAGAGTATCGCTTCTTATAAACGACGCGTTTTCAACCCCGGTAAGACTGCTTCTTGACGAAAACGAGGCGACGCTCAGCTGCGCTACATCAATAGGAAAATCAAAAGAGACTTTTCCGATAAATCTTTCGGGATCGCCTTTTGAAATAGGACTTAACAGCCGCTATCTGCTTGACGCGCTGAAAGCGTGCGACGACGGGAGTATAAATATAAAATTCAACGGACCCAACGCGGCGGTAACAATAGAACCGGCGGATGAAAGCGACGATTCGTTCCTTTATCTTATAATGCCGTTGAGGTTAAAATAATGGATAAGGAAATAAACGTAAAAGAGGAATATATAAGGCTTGACAGCGCGCTTAAGCTCGCCGGCTTCGTAAGCACCGGCGGACACGCGAAAATGGCGGTGCAGTACGGCGAGGTGAAGGTAAACGGCAGCGTATGCACAATGCGCGGAAAAAAGCTTTATAAAGGCGATGTCGCCGAATACGGCGGCAACAGGCTCGTTATAAAAAATGCAGGTCGATAAATTAAGATTAAAGGATTTCAGAAACATAAAGACCGCCGATTTTGAATTTGACGGCAAAATGAATGTCATTTGCGGCGAAAACGCGCAGGGGAAAACAAATGTTATTGAAAGCATATGGCTTTTCTGCGGCGCAAAAAGCTTTCGCGGCTCGAAAGATTCCTCTTTTGTACGTTTCGGCGCCGAAAAAGGAGAATCTCATCTTGATTTTATTTCGGGCGGAACGCTTCATAACGCCAAAATGATTTTCGATGACCGGCGGACGGCGGTTTTAGACGAAAAAAATCTTAAAAACCCCGGAGAACTCGCGGGGATATTCAACGCGGTGGTATTTTCACCCGCCGACCTGTCGCTCGTAACCGGCGGACCGGAAAAAAGAAGGCGTTTTTTAGACCTCTTTATAGGTCAGATATATCCTAATTATATTGACGTGCTTCGCGGTTACGCGCGCGCGGTAATGCAGAGAAATAAAATAATAAAAGATTATAAATACGACCCGTCGGTTTCTATTATGCTGGACGTTTTTGAAAACGAAATCAGCGAAAAAGGAAAAAAGATAATAGAATACCGTAAAAAGTTTCTCGGTATGCTCAACGGCTATATTCCAGGCATTTTTTCGGGGCTTTCGGGAGGAAAAGAAGAAATAAAGGCGGTGTATGTCGCAAATTGTGACGCTATACTGCTAGGCGACGAGCTTAAAAAAGCGAGAAAGGAAGATTCCTTTTCGGGCGTTACCTCAAAAGGTCCGCACCGCGACGATATAGATCTTCTCATAAACGGCATATCGGCGAGACAGTACGCCTCACAGGGGCAGAAGAGAAGTATCGCGATTACCCTTAAACTTGCCTGCCTGAACGTGATTTTCGAGGTGTCGGGCGAATATCCGGTGTGTCTGCTTGACGACGTAATGAGCGAGCTTGACGAGCACAGGCAGAATTATATTCTTAACCATGTGAGCGGCTGGCAGACCTTTATTACCTGCTGCGACCCTTCAAGTGTTACGCGGCTGCTTTCCGGCGGCGTTTTCAGAATAAAAGACGGCGGTGTTTTCTGATGTATATACATTTAGGTAATAACGCGATAGTAAAAACAGAAGAAATAATAGGTATTTTTGACCTTGACAATACCACCGTGTCGGCAAGAACGCGCGATTTTCTTAAAAAAGCGCAAAATTCGGGCAACGTGATACTTACCGGCACCGATTTGCCGAAATCCTTTATAGTCGCGGCGACAAAAAAGGGCGAAAACAAAGTTTTCATATCCCAGCTTTCGCCGGCAACGCTGAACCGGCGCAAAGGATATTAAGAGAGGAGAAGAGGGTTTGCAGGCGCAAAAGGCAGGAATTATTAACCCTTTGCAAACTTAAAACGGATATTAAGAATATAAAGAAAGATAAAATGTTAAGGAGACATAAAATGAGCGATCAGAAATCTTTGCCTGTAATGGAAACTTATGACGAAACCTCCATACAGGTCCTCGAGGGACTTGAAGCGGTACGGAAAAGGCCGGGTATGTACATCGGCTCTACCGGCGAGCGCGGACTCCACCATCTTGTTTACGAGATAGTGGACAACTCGATAGACGAGGCGCTTGCGGGCTACTGCGACAAGATACTTGTGGAGCTGCTTGACGACGGAGTGGTCCGAGTGACCGATAACGGCCGCGGAATACCGGTCGGTATCCATCCGCAGAAGAATATGCCGACGGTAAGCGTGGTATTCACCATTCTTCACGCCGGCGGCAAGTTCGGAGGCAGCGGATACAAGGTCGCGGGCGGTCTTCACGGCGTGGGCGCCTCGGTAGTGAACGCGCTCTCGGTCTGGCTTGAAGTGGAGGTGCGCGACGGTAAGCACGTTTATCATCAGCGCTATGAGAAGGGTAACATCGTAGACGACCTTAAGGTTATCGGCGATACTGACGAGACCGGAACGGTAGTCTCCTTTAAGCCCGACCCGTCCATTTTCACCGATACCACGCATTACGATTATGAAACGCTGCTTACCCGTCTTCGCGAGCAGGCGTTCCTTAACGCGGGTATCAGAATAGTGCTCAAAGACGAGAGAAAGGATACCGAAACGCCCGACAGGGAGGACGACCTGTGCTTCGAGGGCGGTATCCGTTCATACGTTGAATACATACTCGCAGGCAGTAAAAAGGAGCGGCTCAATAACGAGGTTATTTACCTTTCGGGGCAGGATAAGGATTCCACCGCCGAAATGGCGCTTCTCTGGAGTACGGGGTACGACGCGAAAATACTCTCCTTTGCAAATACGATACACACCGCGGACGGCGGCACGCACGAGTCTTCGTTTAAGACAAGTCTTGCGCGAGTGGTAAACAAATACGGAAGAGCGTTCAAATTCTTAAAAGAAGCCGACAGCAACCTTAAAGGCGACGATATTTTCGAGGGCCTCGTGGCGGTGGTAAGCGTCAAACTTACCGACGCGCAGTTCGAGTCGCAGACCAAAGCGAAGCTCGGCAACACCTCGATAGGCACGCTCGTCAATAATATCGTGGCGGACAAGATGTATCACTATCTTGAAGACCACCCGGCTGAAGCCAAGATAATACTTGATAAGTCGATAGCGTCGTCCAACGCGCGCGAAGCGGCGCAGAAGGCGCGCGATTTGCAGAGAAGCAAATCGGGCATCGGCTCTAAATCGAGAATGCCCGAAAAACTGACCGACTGTATCTCGAACGACCCGACCAAGACCGAAATATTCATCGTGGAGGGAGATTCCGCGGGCGGCAGCGCGGTAGAGGGCAGAAACTCGACCTATCAGGCGATACTTCCCCTCTGGGGTAAAATGCTCAACGTCGAAAAGGCGAGGGTGGACAAGGTCTACGGCAACGATAAGCTGACCCCCGTCATAGTGGCGCTCGGCACCGGTATTGCGGAAAACTTCGATATAACCAAGCTCCGTTACGACAAGGTTGTTATTATGGCGGATGCCGATGTAGACGGCTCGCACATCAGGACGCTGCTTCTCACCTTCTTTTTCAGGTATATGCCGGAGCTTATAGAAACGGGGCATATATATCTCGCACAGCCTCCGCTTTACAGAATATCCAAGGGCAAACAGCATTTCGACGCGTTCACCGATGAGGAAAAAGCGGAGTATATCGAGCGTCTCGGCGGCGGAGCCGACGTTCAGCGGTATAAGGGTCTCGGCGAAATGAACCCCGAGCAGCTCTGGGAAACGACGCTCGACCCCGAAACGCGCACAATGCTTCGCGTCACGATGTCAGACGCGGCGCTTGCCGACGAGACATTTACCGTGCTTATGGGCGAGGAAGTAGAGCCGAGGCGTAAGTTCATTGAAGAGAACGCCATCTACGCCACCGATTTGGATATATAACGGCGCAAGCGGTCTTACGGATTTGTTCCGCGGCACAGTACAGACTGTACCGGAAACTTTATTAGAAGCACAAAGAAATACAAATAACTATCAAGGCATAATTAGTTTATAAGGAGAAGAAACATAAATATGGCTAAGCAGGAAAACGTATACTGGCCCGAAAGCGAACAGACGAATATAGTCCCCGTTGAAATTACTGACGAGGTAAGGCAGAGTATGCTTCAGTATTCGATGTCGGTACTGGTGGGACGCGCCATACCCGACGTGCGTGACGGACTTAAACCCGTTCACCGCAGAATACTTTATACGATGTACGATAACGGTTATACGCCGGACAAGGCGTACGTAAAATGCGCCAAGACCGTAGGCGCCGTGCTCGGTAACTTTCACCCCCACGGCGACGCCAGCGTTTACGACGCTATGGTGCGTATGGCGCAGGATTTTTCGCTTCGTTATCCGCTTATCGACGGTCACGGAAACTTCGGTAATATAGACGGTTATCCCCCCGCGGCATACAGGTATACCGAGTCGCGTATGAACCGTCTTTCGCTTCATATGCTTGACGATATCGAAAAAGATACCGTAAATATGCTGCCGAATTTTGACGACAGTATGAAGGAGCCGGAGGTTCTTCCGGTAAGATTTCCGCAGCTTCTCGTAAACGGCTCGTCGGGTATCGCCGTAGGTATGGCGACCGAGATACCGCCGCATAATTTAGGCGAGGTTATAGACGCGATGTGCTGTCTTATAGATAACCCGGAGGCGGATATGAGCGAGCTTTGCGCGCATATAAAGGGTCCGGATTTCCCGACCGGCGGCATTATAATGGGCAGAAGCGGCATTCGCGCCGCCTACGCCACCGGCAGAGGCAGAATAGTGGTGCGCGGCAAGGCGGAGATAGAGGAGACTTCAAACGGCAAATTCCGCATAATTATTTCCGAGCTTCCATATAAGGTGCGCAAAAAAGACCTCGTAAAGCATATTTACGATTTGGCGAGCGATAAAAAAATAGAGGGAATAGACGACGTTGTGGACTATTCCTCAAAGCGCGACGGCGGCATACGCATAGTAGTTGACATAAAACGCGACGCAAACGCGCAGGTGGTGCTCAACAAGCTTTACTCCTACACCTCGCTTCAAACTACCTTCGGCGCGATACTGCTCGCTATTGTGGACGGTAAGCCGCAGGTGCTCACCCTTAAAGATATGCTTCAAAGCAGTATTGATTTCCAGTGCGATATCATACGCCGCAGAACGATTTTCGACCGCAACAAGGCGGCGGAGCGCGCGCATATACTCGAGGGTCTTAAAGTTGCGCTTGATTATATCGACGAGGTAATAAAGATAATCAGAAACTCAAAGACCATACCCGAAAGCAAGCAGGCGCTGTCCGACAGATTCGGGCTTGACGACATTCAGACCACCGCGATAGTGCAGATGCCGCTCGGCAGACTCGCCGGTATGGAAAAGCAGAAAATACTCGACGAGCTTGACGAAAAGCACGCCTTTATCAAGGAGTGTGACGAGATACTCGCCGACCACTCGAAGATACTTGATATCGTAAAGACCGACGCGTTAAACCTCCGCGATAAATACGCCGATGCGAGAAGAACCGAGATAAGCGACGTCGCGGGCGAGGTGGATATAGAAGACCTTATACCGCAGGAGGAGTGCGTTATCACAAAATCCACCGCGGGTTACATAAAACGGCTGCCTGCCGATACGTATAACGTACAGCACAGAGGCGGCAGAGGCATTACCGGCATGACGACGAGGGAGGAAGACAGCGTAGAGAATATGTTTGTCTGCTCCTCGCACGACAGGATAATGCTTTTCAGCAACTTCGGCAGAGTTTACCGTATAAAGGCGTACGAGATACCCGAAAGCTCGCGCACCGCGAAGGGTATGAACCTTGTAAACGTCATACCGCTAATGCCGGAGGAGAAAATCAGGATAATCATCCCGGTGACCGCCGAGGATGAGGACGAGCGCTACATCTGCATGATAACCCGCAAGGGCGTGGTGAAGCGCACACGGCTTTCGGATTTCAAGAACACGAGAAAGAGCGGCATTATCGCCATCTCGATAGACGAGGGCGACGAGCTCGCGCACGTCCGCATGACCGACGGCAGCGATAACCTGCTTGTCGCGACGCGAAACGGCAAGGCGATAAAATTCAACGAGAGCCAGGTACGCTCGATGGGCAGAACCGCCCGCGGCGTTAGGGCGCTTAATATGAGCGAGGGCGATATAGTCGTTGATATGGCGCTTTGTAAGGATGACACCCGCATACTCACCGTGACCGAGACCGGCTACGGCAGAATAAGCCCGATTTCACACTACCGTTTGCAGTCGCGCGGCGGCAAGGGTCTTACCAACTACCGCACCGAGAAATACGGCAAGGTGGCGGCGGTGCTCCCCGTTGAAGATAACGAGGATATCATAATGATAGCGTCAAACGGTATAATAATAAGGATATACGCGGGCGATATTTCCGAATTCGCGCGTCCGGCAAAGGGCGTTCGCGTAATGCGCGTAGCCGAGGGTGAACGCATACTCTCGGTTGCCAAGGCGGAGCACGACGAGCAGGAAGTAAACGACGTGCCCGAGGCGGCGGACGCCGACGCCGGCGATGTCGGAAACGAACCGGCGGAAGAAACCGAAAATAAAGAAGTGGAGTAAAAAAGTGCAAAACTTCAATTACTACCCGACCCCGGAAGAGGCCCAGGCGAACCTTGCCGAAACGGCGGAAAAAAAGAAACTGCTCCGCGCGGCGATTGCCGTGACGGTACCGTGTTTCGTGTTTTTCCTGGTTACCGAGTTTTACAGGCAGATAGTTTTGTTTATCGGGTCAAGTCTCGGCTTTTCGCAGGAGCAGACGCTTACCTTTTTAAGGGATCCGTACGTTTTACAGACGGTTCAGATAGCGATGTCGCTGACCGTTATCGCCTTGCCGTTTGCGGTTTGCGCAAAGATTTACGGCTTTAACATTTCGCGCTTTGCGGCGCTGAACAGGCCGAAGAACGGCACCCGACTGCCGTATTTTCTCTTCGGCGTGGGCTTTTGCGCCTTTGCGAACATCGCCGTGACGGCGGCGGGCAGGGTTTTCGAGAGATTCGGCTTTAAGGATACGGGCGTCAAAGACGTAAATCCCGACGGAGTATGGGGGCTTCTGCTTTCGATAACGGCTACGGCGATAGTGCCCGCGCTCGTGGAGGAGTTCGCCTTCCGCGGAATAGTGCAGGGCATACTTCTGCCGTTCGGCGAGGCGTTTTCGGTATTCGCCTCCGCGGCGGTTTTCGGTATGGTCCACGGCAATTTCGAGCAGATACCCTTTGCCTTCCTCGTGGGTCTTGTGGTCGGCTTTATAAGGGTTAAGACAGGCTCGATCGCGGTCTGCATGGCGGTTCACGCGGCAAACAACCTTATCGCCGTACTTGCCTCCTACCCGGGAGTTTTGCCGGTTGCGATATCGAATATAATCTACACGGTTTATGTTCTTTTGGCGCTTACGCTTTCGATTCTCGGCGTGGCGCTCATTAAGGGCGAGGGCAAATTCAGTTTCAGCGAGCATACAGGCGCGCTGAGCGCGAAAAAAAGATACGTCGGCTTTTTCTTCTCGTTTCCGTTTCTCGCCGTTTTCATGGTTTATCTGTTTCGCGCCGTAAGCAGGCTTCTGTAAAAAAGCGCGGTTTTACCCACGGCGTCTTTTCTTAAAATTATTGCTTTTCGGCGTAGTATATGCTATTCTTTAAGCACAAAGGAGAATTCGTATGTTAAAACTGGAAGATTTCGGTATAACCCTGCGGCGGGTGACCGCGCTCGTCTGGGCGGGCGCCGCCTGCGCAATCATTACGGCGGCGGTCGCTATTCTTATCTACTGCCTTTTCGGAATAGGACTTGCCCGAATCGCCAAAAAGTGCGGCGATAAAAAAAGCTTTTACGCTTATCTGCCGTTTTTGCGTTATATCGCGCTCGGTAAGCTCGCTCCGGGAAGCGAAAAGAACAAAAAAACATTTTCTCTGCTGTTGCCCGTTTTGTGCGCGGCTCAATTCGTGATACTTACCGTGACCTACGCAATGCTCACCGTGGCGGCGGCGGGACTCGTCTTTGCGGCGGAGAACAAGCCGGGCAGCGCGATAGCGCTCTCCGCGCTTTATAAGTTCCCGGTGGCATACTGTATCGCGGCGGTGATAATCACCGCGGTCATTATGCTGGCGACAAAGGCGGCTTTTGTGATATGCTATTACGGCGCGTTTACCGCGGCAATGGGGAAAACGGCGAAAGCCACCCTGTTTACGGTGCTCGCGGCGCTTTGCTGTCCGCTCGGCGAGGTGCTTTTGTTTATCGCTTCACGCGAAAAGGAAGAGAACGCGGCTCTCGCTGAGGATACCGCGGCGGATGCGGAAACGCAAGCGGATAAGGAGTAATGGACAGCCGCTTTATGTCCCGCGCGATAGAGCTCGCCCGTGTCGGCGGCGGGCAGGGAGAAATACCCGTGGGCGCGGTGATAGTTAAAAACGGAGTGATAATAGGCGAGGGCAGAAACCTTCGCGAGGCGCAAAATCGCGCGCTTTCCCACGCCGAAACCGAGGCGATAGAGGCGGCGAACAGAACGCTCGGCGACTGGCGGCTTGACGGGTGCAGCTTGTATGTGACGCTTGAGCCGTGCCTGATGTGCGCCGGTGCGATAGCGGCGGCAAGGATAAGCGAGGTAGTGTTCGGCGCTTATGATAACGAGCGCGGATATATTGTAAGCCGCGCGGATATAAACCGGCTTGCCGGAAGCAAAATAACCGTCTTCGGCGGTATAAAAGAGGACGAATGCAAACAGCTCCTCGACGAATTCTTTAAGAATATAAGACAAGAATAAATATGAGCATAAAATTAAAAGCGCGAAGATAATGCCACGGGTGGAAAGGGAAGTAATTTCAAAACAATACCGTAGCATCGTAAAGGCAAAGAATAACGCTCAGAAAGGCGAAATGCTTTTCCGGGCGTTTTTTCTGTTGTTATAAATCCACACATTCGATTTATTTCTTGTTATCGCCTGCAATATAGGAAAAGGAGGCGAGAACTATGAAAAAAATACTATTACCTGGACGATTTTGAGCACAGATTACCGGTCGGGTGCCTTATGACGGCACGGAAACGCTCGAAGCGAAAAATCAGCTGCTTTGGGTGCAACGGATGAACGAAGTGCGGGAAACGGCAACGAAAACAGTCAATAATGATTTGATATACACATAATAAATGGACGGCGGCGGGGATTTCCCGCCGCCGTATTGCTTACTTGGATTTTATTTCTTCTGTACGATAGATGAATTTGACTTGACCTCTCATATCATCGCTGATGCCGGAGAAATTTCGGTAATTCTTTGATACGTCTATCGTTGCCTTCAAGCGAGTAACAATACCTTTCATATCGGTATCCACAAGCTCAATAATCTTTTGAACGCCTTCCTCGTTGAACTTCTTCAGACCGTCACTTAACCGCATTGCTCCGTTTTTCAGCTGAGATACGCCGTCAACTAAAGCAGGGGCTCCGTTTTTTAACTGCAGGATACCATCGAAAAGTGTAGCGGCTCCGGCTTTGAGCTGAGCCGTGCCATCCTTAAGA
>JAEEWM010000009.1 GCA_016287385.1 Clostridiaceae bacterium
AAAAGACTTTTGTCAGGCGTGATGTCCATAGTGATGATATTCACTATGTTCTTCGCGATGACGTTGGTGGTAAACACCGCCGCTCCCCTTACAGCGAGCGCGGCTACCACCACCGAGAAGGCGATATTCATCGGGAGTAATACTAAAACTATTACTGCCGCTTTTATACCGCTGAATATAACGCCTTCATCCACTACGTGGTATAAGCTTTCCTTTAAGTGCAAAATGCTTCAAAACGGCAGATCTACCGCTCAGGCGGGCAAGCCGTCAATAGGCATTGTAGGCCAGGCCGCAAGCGATGCTTCTCCGGCTTATAAGGTAGGAACCTGTCCTTCCTGGGCGGGCGCTTATGCTACGGAAAATACAGATTATGACGATTATAACTACAATGCCGACCTTACAAGCGGTGTATATTCAATGTACTTTAAGCTGGATGGCGGTACATGGAATAAATCCGCCGATAAATACAGCCAGGGCAACAGATCGTTTTATCTCACCGTAGGTAACGCGGCTTACAGGAATTTCAATAGCCATGTTGCTTTTGATAATATGGGTTGTTCCTTTATATTCAGTGACGTTTCGCTTTATCAGGCGGCAAGCCAGGGCGGCGCAACCTCGGGCGATAATCTGATTCCTCAGATCAACGATTCAAGCGTTGATTTCGGCGGCACATATTATCTGCTTGGTGACGGCAACTCTGACAGTACCGTTGCTGACTCTCTTTTGGCTGCTTCCGCAAATAAATGGCATGTAGTTGCTATGCCCGATCATGTTAAGTATGTAACCGTTCCGAGTGATTATAATACTTCTTCAAACTATAACGCGGCAAACTTCAGCCGGACCGCTGAAACAACATATACCCGCGAGTATTATACAAATACTAATTACACCGATCTTACATTTGCCAAGTTGGCAAACAGCAACGATGCGGGCTATCAGGTAATAAGCGATATAAATAAAAAGATGATCGTTATCGACGCCAACCACGAAGGCGAAGCCGATAACAGAACTACCGACGGTTACAAGCCGGTATACAACCGACCTGCAAACATCTTTATTCCTCTTTCCCTCGGTCAGTATAATATCAATAAATACGGCAAAACCACCGATACCAGTTATCTTGCAAGGGTATCTATGAAGGCGGTTCGCCTTGAGGGTGACGGTTACCCGGTACTCGGCAGAATAACCCCCCGTGATACCGACCATTCGCAGGCGCTCGCTAAAATGGCTAAAAACCTGCATCTTTCGGGCTACTACAGCGCGGGCAGCCACGAACAGTACACCGGCGGCGATTATTCGTATAACGAAACTACCGGCGAGTTTGTCGGCTGGATCCGCGTTAAGGGCGGCGACTCTACATATAAAACCAAATACGGCACAAGCGAAATTATAACTATCGGTAACGCCGAGCACGTCTGGGCGGACGGTACTTTTGATACCACCGAATTCAATTCTTCCTTTGCCATAAGCGATATTAAGGTAGATTTGTATTCATATACCGGCTCTTACACGGTTGACAGTCTTTTATATGAAGACGTGGCGTTACCTCTTTATGCCGAGACCATAGATACAAACACACCCTGGGCGTATCAGTGCAACGGTCAATCCTATTCGGCTCATTCAAGAGATGTCGCCAGAGCGAGCCAGACGACCTGGAACGCCGAGGGCTGCGTAGGTATGGTTCACACCAAGAACCTTACCGCTTGTATGAGAGGCAACCATTCTCTCACTCAGCATGCGGCAACTTCTACTACGCGTGAATATTATTCCTGCGCTTCCTGCTCTAAAAACTTTGCCGATCCGTGGGGCTTGGAAGAGATAACCGATCTTACCTCTACACAGCAGATGGCGATACTTGCCGCCAGCGGCACGGGCTCCGAAAGCGTTTTCTATCCCGTTAAGCTTAACGGATTTGAGAATAATCAGTGGTATAAGTTTACCTGTAAGGTTAAATGTTTCGGCGATAGTTATCCGGTAGTATCATCGCTTTATGCTAATTACGACGGTAAAAACCAGTGCGAAACCACCGTGTCAAGTTCTAACGACGGTGACTTTGCCTTCTGGGAGTCTTCATATGATCCTTCTACCGGAATACTTACGGGATATATGAAGGCGTGGATAAAGAATACTATCAACCAGGGCAGCCGTTATTCTTATGAGCGTATCAATCCGGTATCGGGCGCCAACTGCGCGATAGTTATCGGTAACGGCAGATATGTCGGCACCGGTTATGCTGATGATAGCCACACCACAGGTTTTGCCATAACTGAACCCACTCTTTATAAGGTTTCGGGGGCTACTACCGGCGGCTCTTCCGGTCTTGCAGATGCAAAAACAAAGTCCACCACCGGTGATAACCTTCTTAAACCCATGACCGATAAAACCATAGACTTTGACAGCGAGTACGTTGCCACCTGGACCAACGGCAACAACCCGCTCGCGGCTCCTGTAGGCAAATGGTATAAGACCGGCAGCAAAAAGAACTGGATTTCCGCCAGCAATATCCCCACCGGTTTCTATGAGGGTACCACAACACCCAAACTGCTTGAAATAAACGGCCTTAAGAGCAATTCGAACTCAAGATATTTCGTGCAGAAGCAGCTGTTCCTTGACAGTGAAAAGACCTATCAGTTTGATGTCGATTACCGTACCTTCGGCGGATACGCACCTTATATTATTACTTGTTATCACACCGGCAGCAGCTGGACCGATCTTTCAAGAACCAGTGTTACCGATACCGGCTCTCATATTTCTTTCCGGTTTACTACCCCTGAGGGACTGCGCAGTTCGGGCGACGGTAACTTCTTGTTAAAGCTCGGCTTGCCTTATGATGCTCAGAGATCCAGTGCGGCCTATTATACAAACGTTAAGGTAACGAGCGTATCGACCGGTAATAATTCTATGATTTACGGCGATTTCGTCTTCTCTGATAACGGCACGCTTACTTCGGATAACACCGGCACGATACTCCCCGGCTGGGAGAATACCGCCAATTTCGTGGCAGGCTATGATAAAATCGATATCCGCGCTTTGCCTGAGGATGATCTGTTCAGCGGCACCGCGCTTTCGGGCAAGAGCGATATAGCTTTGAAGGTTCCCGGCGGCAATTATACCGAGCTTCAATATAAAGTAAGACTTAAAGCGGATACCTATTATAAATTATCTTACGATTACAGAAATATTGAGGACGCTCCGAGTCTTACCATCAGAAACGGTGATAATATTACCGCAACCAAGATTTCTTCAACTTCAGGCGGTAAATACCGTATGACCTATCAGCTTTATAACTCCGGCGCGGATAACCCGAACACGAGAATTTGCTTCTCCTTCGGCGCAAACAGCAGCAGTAAAACGCTTTATATCAGCAATGTTCAGGTTTATGAGCTTACGGGTAATAACGGTTCCACGGTAGGCGCAAATATAATGGGTCATTTGAACCCGATTTTGAACGATAGTTCATACAGCGCGCTTTCAAGCGTGGGAAGCACTGTTGATCTCACCCTTAACCAGGATGACTCTACAAATATTTCGCGTGAACTGGCAAAGGGCTGGTTTATAGGCAACAGTAGCAACGCTTATACCAACGACGCTCAGCTTGTAAAAGTTCCGGTAGATTTCTTCAATTATTTAACTCCCGCTCAGCGCCTTGTAAATCTGCGTAAAGTGATTTTAGGGTTTATCGCACCCGACAGCATAAACCCCGATTATGACCCGAACAACGATACAACAAGAAGCGACGTTAAGGATATCGTTCATACTAAGCTGGCCGCGCTTTACAACGCGAAAGCAATCACCAACGCCACCGATTCCGCAAAAGCGGCTCTCCTTGATACTGTTATAATGGTGGATGACGATTCAAGCGGCCAGGGAACAAGCAGCAAAAAGATTTATGTATCCAACAGCGGTAGTGACAGCAACAACGGTCTTAGCGAATCCGCTCCTGTTGCAACTATCAGCAAGGCAAACAACCTGGCGTCCTCCGGCGATACCGTTCTTCTTAAGCGCGGAGACACCTGGCGTAATACCGACCTCACCGCCGATGCTTCCTTCACCCTTAAATCCGGCGTTCATTACACGGCGTACGGCACGGGTGCCAAGCCCGAGCTTTTGGGCTCAGCCAAAAACTACGGCGGTTCGTCTAACGCAAGCGGCTGGACCGAAACCTCTTCGGGCTCTCATGTATGGTATTATCAGTATATCTCATCAAGCAGTGCCACAACCAACGCAAACGCCGGTATGATTTACTTTATCGACAGTGACGGCACCGTTCATCCGGGTAAATCGATAGCAAGCCCTAACGAGAGCAACAATACTTACAGTTACACTGCCGGAGATCTTGACAGTGATCTTGAATACTTCGCACCCAACAAGAGCGGCGGCAACACCATAACAGCCGGATCCTACAGCACGCAGGGCAGAATATATGTATATTCAACCACCAATCCGGCAACACGCTTCCCGAGGATCGAGATCGCCCCGAGGCATACTATTGTTGAGGGTAACAACGGCACCGGTACTGCAGAAGCGAATGTTACGATGCTCAGCAATGTCGCCGTTAAGTATGGCGGATACCACGGTATCAAGAGTATCAGCGGCGGAAGCAACTTCTGGATAAGAAAATGCGAAATCGCCTATATCGGCGGCGGCGTTCAGTTCACAAGCGAAGGCTCTAACCGCATAGGCAACGGCGTTGAGTTCGGTAACGGCTTTAGTAACGGCAGAGTATGTGACTGCTTTGTTCACGATTGTTTTGATGCGGGCATTACATTCCAGTCCTACGGCACCGGCTCGGCTGTTTCGTTCTCGAATATCTATTTCAGCCGTAATGTAATTGAGAACTGCACATATAATGTTGA
Source organism: Clostridiaceae bacterium (assembly GCA_016287385.1). Classification (GTDB taxonomy): domain Bacteria; phylum Bacillota; class Clostridia; order Oscillospirales; family Acutalibacteraceae; genus UBA737. The sequence continues at coordinate 4,857 of JAEEWM010000009.1, forward strand.
GTTCTTTATGAACAGAAACAGCAGCGATACGATGAATAATATCTATATTGAAGATAACATTCTCAGAGACGCGGGCTACGGCTGGGGTTGTTACGACCGCGCCGACGGCGGCTACAGAATCGCCAATATCGCGGCATCCAAGAACACTTATATCAACAACGTAAGCAACACCTATATAAGGAATAATATCTTCGATTGCACGAGAATGGCGCACGTTATGTGGAGCTGGGGCACCGACGGCGTTGCCAATCACGCGGGTCTTACCGCCACCGGCAACACATATATTCAAAGGAAAGGCGCCGCGGACTGGGCTGTTATGGCTTACGGACCTATCGCCGGCGGATATAAGTACGCGAGCGACAAGGCGTCCCTCGCCGCTGCGGTTGCAACCTTTGATACCGCACCGAACGCTGTAATCTGGCTCGGCGACCTCGGATAACAGATGTCAGACGGCAGATAGCAGACATCAGATAAAATAACGCCTGCGGCGTAGAAAGACACCGGCGAGGGAAACCTCGCCGGTGTTCTTATGCGCTGCCTTCCCCCCTTTGAGGGGAAAACATATAATATTCAGTCGAACAGCCCTGTATATCTGCCGTCTGATATCTTTCATTTGCCGTCCGTCTTCACGTTTCTGCCGCGCTTTATGCTTCCCTTTCCAAACTTGCCGCGGACGTCATATATGGAGTTCTCGATTTTTTCGATTTTCTCGTTCTTATTGCTTTCGCCGAAAAGATCCTCCTGCACCGCGACGGCGTCGCCTTTAAGATTAACGGCGCGAATACCCACCGAACGCAGGGGCAGGTCCCATTTGTAGGTTTTATCGAATAGCTCAATACCGCATTTTGCCAGAATCAGCGCTGAATTTGTAGGCATATCCATAACGCGCGCCGTCTCCTTTATTTTAAGGGCGGTATCGCGCGTATGTATCTGCACGCCGGTCGCGTAAAGACCGGTTTTCCGCATTTCGTCGGATACCTCCTCCGCGAGAGAAAGGAAAATCCGCCACACCTCGTCGCGCCCGGTTATATCATGGTCGGGCGTAGTGCTCCTGCCGATACTTTTTGGCTTGTAGTTTTCATCGGGCGGAGATACCGGCGAATCGTCAAGACCCAGGGCGTAGGTTTTGAGCAGAAGACCGTTTTTGCCGAAAAGGCGGGTGAGCATACCGTCCTCACAAAGGGTTATATCGCCTATGCTGAATATGCCGTTCGCGTTCAGCTTTTCGGCGGTATGTTTGCCGATGAACAGCAGGTCGCCGACCGGAAGCGGCCACACCTTCCGCTTAAAATTTTCGCGGCTGATTACGGTCACCGCGTCCGGCTTTTTCATATCCGAGCCGAGCTTTGCGAAAATTTTGTTGAAGCTCACGCCCACCGATATGGTTATGCCGAGTTCCTTTTTGACCGTTTTGCGTATTTTTTCCGCCATCTGCTCGCCGGTGCCGAAAAGCAGGGTGCTGCCGGTAACATCAAGCCAGCACTCGTCTATGCCGAACGGCTCGATAAGGTCGGTATATCTCGAATAAATCTCCCGCGCGGCGTGCGAATACTCACGATATTTCTTATAATCGGGCGGCAGGATAACAAGGTCCTTGCACTTTGCTTTTGCCTCCCACACCGCCTCCGCGGTTTTAACCCCGTATTTTTTGGCTATCTCGTTTTTGGCGAGCACTATGCCGTGCCGCGCCTCAACGCTGCCGCAGACCGCGACCGGCAAATCGTAAAGTGTGGGATTTGAAAGCAGCGAAACCGAAGCAAAAAAATTATTAAGGTCGCAGTGCAGTATGATTCTGTCAGACATAAGCTCACCTCCTCGAACAGATGTTCTTTATACATTATAAAAAAAATAAGCCGGTTTGTAAAGAGGCAATTTCAGATTTTTATGATTTTCAGCGCTTTAAGGTGTAATCTTTCGGTCTGGCGCTTGCTGTAACAGATATCGAGCGCGATTTCTTCAAGCGATTTGCCGCACATATATTTTAAGGCGAGTATTTCGGTAAGTATTCCGCCGTCGACTCCTGTTATCGCCTGCTCTATGCCGTCGCGCTCGGCGATACATTCTTTTATTTCACAGCCGTATCTGCGGCGGTTTTCGGGACACAGCTTCGCCATACTTTTAAGCCGGGATATCTTTGAAATAAGTACGCGGTATTTTTTAAGGCGGTCGCGGTTTTTCTCAACATCCATAGGCGCGCCTATGTTTTCTTTCAAGCTTCGGCAGAACAAGTGATACAAACTGGCCGTAGCTGTATTTCGTGCTGTGCTCCCTGTTATATGTATCGAGCATACGAAGAACCCGCGCTATCGGGTCTTCCTTGATTTTTCTTCTACGGCGCATTTCCTTTGTCCAAAGCTTCTTGCCGAGTCTGCGGCAGTTATCGGTGCAAAATCCGTCCTTTTCCTCACCGGTAAGGCGGCTTCCGCAATAGCGGCAATATTCCGGCGCGGATATTATAAGCTCGCCCGCGCATAAGGGGCAAAGAGCCAGGCGGCGTTTTTCACCGCCGCGTCTTCGCGTGCGGTAAATGGGGTCTTCGATAAACATTTTACAGTCCGTACAATAGTACATATTACTTGTTCCTCCTAAAACAGTATTGACAATTACGAAATTATGTAATATAATCTGAAATACAGGTTAATTATTACGGGATTTCGTAACCGCAGGACTATTATATTACGAAAATACGAAATTGTCAAGCATTTTTTACGAAATTTCGTAAACATTTTAAGGGGAGTGTTAAAATGCCTGCCGCTTATGAACGAATCGAAGAATTGTGCAAAGAAAGAAAAATAACAGTTACCCTGATGTGCAGACAGTGCGGTATTCCCCGTTCCTCTCTTTCCGATTATAAAACCGGCAGAGTGCAGAGTCTGTCCGCAAAGGCGCTCGCAAAGATAGCCGATTATTTCGGCGTAAGCGTGGATTACCTTTACGGCGGCGAATCGCCGGCGGTTGAGCGCGAGCTTAAAGTCGCCCTTTTCGGCGGCGACGGCGAGGTCACGGATGAGATGTGGAATGAGGTAAAGCGTTACGCGCAGTACGTCAAGGAGAAAGGACGCAAATGAAAACAACCGAACTTTACCGCATCGCCGAACGCGACGGCATAGACGTTGAACGTTTTTTTCTCGATAAGAACAAGTCTGTGTCGGTTTGCGTAAATTCGCGGCTTTTTGTGGGACTTGACAGGAAGCTTGCCGGCGCTGACGAGAAGGTGTGCCTCGCTCACGAGCTCGGACACTGCGAGACTATGAGCTTTTATAACGTCTATTCGCCGCTTGACGTTCGCGGCAAGCACGAGCGCAGGGCGAATATCTGGGCGATCAAAAAGCTCATACCCCGCCCGAAATTCCTATGGGCGCTTCACCACGGGTATGAGGACGTCTATTCGCTCGCGGAGTTTTTCGGCGTAACGCCGGAATTCATAAAAAAGACCGCCGAGTATTACGGCAAAACGGCGTAATGCGCGAAAACAAAAAACAATTATTACTTGAATTTACACGGTAATTATTTTATAATTACCGTGTAAAACTTTTTTAGAAGGGTGATTTTATGATTCGCCAGCAGGCGTTCTCGGAAAAAAGAAAAATGTTAAAGGGCGGGCTTCACTGCCACACAACCCGGTCGGACGGGCAGGATTCCCCCGAGGATACCATACGTTACTACAAAAAGAACGGTTATGATTTCCTCGCGCTTACCGATCACCGCCTCTATAATTACAAAAATTTTGCGCCCGAGACCGGCATTACCATAATGCCCGGCATGGAATTCAACAACCATCAGGTCGCGAACATTTCCGGCATACGCACCTTCCACACCGTTTGCCTCGGGTATTTGAAAGAAGACGGAAACGACTATAATCAGGACGAATACTATCCCTCGGTCAGAGCGGATACGCAAGAGGAGTATCAGCCGTACCTTGATGAAATCCACGCCAAGGGAAACCTGACGATATACTGCCACCCGCAGTGGAGCGCGACGTCGGTGGCGCACTTCGGGAAGCTCGAGGGCGATTTCGCAATGGAAATATTCAATTCCGGCTGTGCGCTTGAAAACGAGCAGGATACCGACGCGGCGTACTGGGACGAGCTTCTCGGTATGGGCAAAAAGATCTACGGCGTAGCTGTTGACGACGGACACGCGATGTGGCAGCACTGCGTCGGCTGGGTAATGGTAAACGCGGAAAACAACGTAAAGGATATACTGGACGCCCTTAAAGCCGGAAAATTTTATTCCTCCTGCGGACCTGAAATATACGATTTTTACGTTGACGGCGACCGCGCCGTAATAGACTGCTCGCCCGTGAAGAAAATACGGCTTCATTCCGACCGGCACCCGACTACGATAGTCCGCGACAAGGAAGGCAAGCTTACCCACGCGGAGTTTGATTTGACCAAAAATTTCGCGCCCTACGATTATGTGAGGATAAGCGTGGGCGATAAGGATAACAAGCTCGCCTGGACTAATCCGATTTTTCTTAAATAAAGCAAAAAACACGCGGCGCAGGTTACCTGCGCCGCGGTTTATTTCAAAAAAAAGTGGAAATTCAACGGTAAGTATGATATAATTGTTTGATAAAACGAACAAATCAGGGAGGCAATACAGATGATAGGTTTTATTTGCTTGTTTTTTCCGGCTGTTGTTTCCGTCGGTATGGTTGACGCCGTCACAAGAAGGGATTTCAGCTTAAAGCAGTTCATTTACAGGTTTTGCACGAATGCGCTGATTATAAATCTCGTCTGCTTTTTAATCAAAAAGTTCGTGCTCGGCGCAGGCAAGGAGTATCTTTTCGTTTCAGGCGACGCCGTGCCCGACGTTTCAATAATATACATAGGTATGGCTTTAGTCGCGGCGATAGTGCTCGGGCTCATCGAGTCGCTGCTCTGCAAAAAGGTGAGCGTTGATTTAGAGGTTAATAAAAATGAAAAGAAACAGGAACAAAGCGGAGAAGCAGAGCAGATTTAGCTTCTGGTCGATACCCGGCGCGCTTTTTATTTTTACAGGCACGCTCTGTCTCACCTCCGCGCTCTGGTATATTAACGTCTACGGCAACGTAGGCGCGGACGCGCTCGTCTACACCCTTTTTTCAGACGTGGGCAACGCGGCGCCGGAGCTTATTTACAACTACATATTCTGCGCCCTGCTTCCGGCGCTGGTCATAAGCGCGGGCGTTGTATCCTTCATGTTCGCAAATTACCGCAACAAGATAGTCGTTTCACTGGGCAAAAGCAAAAAACTGTCTTTATTCCCGTTCCCGAAGTGGCTTTCGTGTACGGTTTCCTTTGTTTTAAGCGGACTTATCGTGTTTTATTCCATGACGGTCGTCGGTCTTGATAAGTATATCAAAAATATGCTGTCCCCGCCTATTCCGTTTATTTATGATAATAACGTTCAACCGCAGAACGTAAAGATAACATTCCCCGAGAACAAGCAGAACCTTATAATGATATATCTTGAATCTATGGAAACGTCGTTTTTATCGGAGGAGTATGAAGGCGGCAGCGCATATAATCTTATTCCCGAGCTTTGCGAGCTCGCGGAAGAAAATATCAACTTTTCAAGCAACGAAACGGTAGGCGGCTTTAAGGCGCTGTACGGCGCCACGTGGACTGTTGCCGCCATGATGGCGATAAACTCGGGTCTTCCGCTTAAACAGCCTCCTCAATACCAGGTTGCGGGTGCCGACGCAAACGAATTCGGCGCCGATTCCTTTGCTCCCGGCGCCACAATGCTTCCCGATATACTGCATAAAAACGGATACTATCAGGCGTTTATGTGCGGCTCGGACGCAAGCTTCGGCAGCAGAAGGCAGCTTTTAACCCAGCACGGCGTAGATACGATATACGATTTAGAAACCGCCGTGGATGACGGCATAATACCGAAGGGGTACTTCGTCTGGTGGGGTATGGAAGACCTTTATCTTTTCCGGTACGCAAAACAGGAACTCACAAAAATGGCAAAACAGAGCCAACCGTTTGCCTTTTCACTTCTTACGGCGGATACTCACCACGTCGGCGGCTACCGTTGCAGATATTGCCGCAGCCGATATCCCGACCAGTATTCAAACGTCATCGCCTGTTCAAGCCGCCAGGTAAACAATTTCGTAAACTGGATAAAAAAGCAGGATTTTTACGAAAACACCACGATAGTCATAATGGGCGACCATCCTTCAATGGATAACGATTATATAAAGAACAACATTACCGAGGATTTTGACCGCAGGGTATACGACTGCTTTATAAACTCCCGGGTGACCGCGGGCAAGACGAAAAACAGAGAGTTTTCGTCGTTTGATATGTTCCCGACCGTACTTGCCGCTCTGGGATGTAAAATCGAAGGCGACCGTCTCGGTCTCGGCGTCAATCTGTTTTCAGACCTGCCTACGCTTTGCGAAGAGTATTCTTATGAAGAGCTCAACAGCAATCTTTCCGCAAAATCCGATTTTTACGATACGGTAATACTTCGCATGTCAGACTGATAATAAACCGGGGCGTTTATCTGATGCCCCGGTTTTTTTATTGAATCTGTTACAAAAAAGTCACTTTTATTGATAAAACCGTTTTGCGGTGATATACTTATTTCAGTTAGTCTTTAAGGGGGTGACGGAAAATGAAAAAGGTGAAGTTTGCCGTTTCTGTTCTGCTTTCGGCAATAATAGCCGCTATCGCCGCGGGCGGTATTATTTTCCGTCTCAATAAATTCCGGATAGAATTCAACCTGCCCTCGGGCGAGGTCGACACCGTGGAATGGGGCAGTGAATATACCGTGCCCGAGGTTGAAGCGTACCTTAAAGGCAGAATAAACTGTAAATCGGGCAGAAAAATCGCCGCGAAGGTCGAGGGCGATATAGATACCTCTCTGCTCGGCGAACAGATAATCAGGTGGTCCGCGTCAGCCGCGGGCGCCGACAGCAGCGGTGTTCGCATTGTAAGGGTAGTTGACACAAAGCCGCCGCAGATAACGCTTAACGAGTATAAAAAAGAATTTATATATGTGGGCGAAAAATATGAAGAGCCGGGCTTTACCGCCGCCGATGAGGTTGACGGCGACCTTACGGCGAGCGTGCAGGTGACCGCGGCGGATACATCTTCCGCGGGCGTAAAGGAAATCAAATACACCGTTGCCGATAAAAGCGGAAACACCGCCTCGGCTTCAAGGAAGATAACGGTTAAAGTAAAACCTCCCCCGCCTCCTCCGCCTCCCCCGCAGCTTAACCCCGCTGCGGCAAACGGAAAGGTTATTTACCTGACTTTTGACGACGGTCCGGGTCCCTACACGGCGCATCTGCTCGATATACTGGCGAAATACAACGTAAAGGCGACCTTCTTTGTCACCGGCAGGGCCGCAAACCGCAGCATGATAGGCCGCGCGGCGCGCGAGGGTCACACAGTGGGTATCCACTCCTTTTCGCATAACTACGCCCAGATATACGCAAGCGAGGAAGCCTTCTTTTACGACCTTAACACCATGAACGATATAATAAAGGAGCAGACCGGCTCCTATTCAAATATTCTGCGTTTCCCCGGCGGTTCTTCAAATACCGTAAGCGCGAAATACTGCAAGGGTATAATGACGCGTCTTGCCGCCGCCGTAACCGAAAAAGGTTTTGTTTACTTTGACTGGAACGTCGTAAGCGGCGACGCGGGCGGCGCGCGCACAAGCGGTCAGGTATATACCAACGTAACGCGCGGCATAGGCAACAAGCCGTACGCCATAGTGCTTCAGCACGATATCAAGAATTTCAGCGTCAACGCGGTTGAAAGCATAATAATATGGGGTAAAAACAACGGCTATACCTTCGCGCCGCTCACCGCTTCAAGCCCCGCCTATCACCAGCGGATAGGAAACTGAATTTTTTGAGTTTTTTGCGTAAAACTCTTGTATTGTCAGACAGTATATTGTACAATATACTGTCTGATATTTTATTCTTTACAGATTAAGGTGAAAATAATGAAAAGCATTAGCCGTAAAAATCCTGCCGGACAGCAGAATACAGTAATTCTACTCACGTTCTTAATATACGCTTCCGCGTATTTCGGGCGTTACAGCTTCAGCGCGAGTATAAACTCCTTTATCGACAGGTACGGTATCAGTAAATCCGAAACCGGACTTGTAATGACCTTTTTCTTCGTCGCTTACGGCGTCGGTCAGGTGGTAAACGGCTTTTTATGCAAGCATTATCCCAAGCGTTACATATTCCCGATAGCTCTTTTCGGCTCCGCGATTATAAACCTTATCATTTTCGCCGGAATAATTACCGGTTACATGGGCGAATACTTTTATCTCGTAAAATATATCTGGATGCTTAACGGTATTGTGCAGTCGCTTATCTGGACCTCGATAATATATACCCTCGGCGAAAATATAGATAAAAAGAATCTCTCCCGCGCCGGTCTTGTTATAGGTCTTACCGTTCCCGTAGGCACGTTTATCGCCTACTGTACGAGCTCGCTTACGGTGCACTTCGGGCATTTTGAGATTTCCTTTGTTCTGGCGGCGGTCATTATGAGCGCGGTAGGTATGCTGTGGTTTATAATGTTTGAGCCGTGCGAGCGTACCGATACAACATCCGAACCGGAAGCGGTGCCGGGCGCCGAGCCGCGCCGCAGGATACCCGCGTACGTCATCATAACCTTCGCCGGGCTTTCGATTTTCGCGATATCCAATAATTTTATCAAGGACGGACTTCAGACCTGGATACCCACGATTCTCAAGGATACTTATTCGTTTTCAAATTCCGCTTCGCTGGTGCTCGCGATGTCGGTCTATATCCTGGGCATTTGCGGTACGTTTATCGCAAAAAAGATTCATAAATACGTAGGCGATTTTATCATACTCTGCGTGATATTCTTTGCCGTTATGGCGGCAATAATCGGCGGCATCAGGGTTTTCCTCGACATTTCCGCCGTTCCGGTGACGGCGTGCTTCGGCGCGGTAATCATGGGCGGCTACGGGGTAAACAATATTGTCACGAGCATCGCCCCGCTTTTCCTGCGCGATTATATGAACCCCGGCATTTCCGCGGGTGTTCTTGACGGATTCTGTTATATCGGAAGCGCCGTTACAACCTATGCGCTCGGCGCTGTGGCTGACAGGTACGACTGGGGAACGGTCATAACGCTTCTGTTTGCGGTCGCGGCGGTATCCACCGCGGCGGCGGTGCTGTTAAAGCTCATAAAAGTGAAAAAGGTGGAAATATAGAGTGATTTATA
>JAEEWM010000010.1 GCA_016287385.1 Clostridiaceae bacterium
GAAAGCTTTACGGAAGTCTTTGGAGTCAGCTTGTCGTCCATAACGACGATCTCGGAATCCATATCTTTAAGAAGGAAAGGAAAGTTGTCCTTTCCGAAGCGCAGATATACGAAAAACAGCGCGGCGATCAACGTCAAAAGCGGAGATATGACAAATCCCGCCCACATACCTGTCATACCGAAGATCACACCTCCGAGGACGGGAAGCGCCATATACAGCGCGCCGTTCTGCAAACAGGCGATACACGTCGCCATTCCGATCCGGTCGATCAGCATATAGTATGAAGTCGTAAGCGATACCGCGCTGACAAAGGTAAATCCGAACGATACGATGCGGACCGCCGCGATTGACGGCTCAAGCGCCGCGCCGCCGGTGATACCGAAAAGGCCGCAGAACTGCTTTGCAAAAACACAGATCAGCGCGGTAGCCGCGACGCCCTGAATAAGCGCCGCCTTTATCCCCGCTTTCATTACCCGCTTTATAAGACGGTGATTCTTTTCTCCGAAATAAGTGCCTATAAGCGGCTGCATCGCCATACCGACGCCGTCAAGCACGACTCCGAATTCGATAAGGCTTACGACCACGGCGAGGGTAATAAGCCCCGGGGAGCCGTAATTCTTTGAAACAAATCCGATCAGAACGTAGTCCATCAGCGCCCAGCACAGGTAAACCGATGAATCGACTATGCTGTATCGCGACGTCAGCAGAAAGTCCCTGAATGAAAGGTGCCACGTGAAGGCAAGCGTGTTGCCTTTACGGAAATAATGCCACACGCAGGCAAGTATTCCGAGTCCGTTTCCGATGATCGATCCGAGTATAATGCCGGTCATCCCCATGAACTTTGCGAGAACGACGGAGCACACGATGTTTCCGCCGATCTGGAAAGCGTAGCAGATGTTGTTGCAAAGCTCGTCACCGTCGCTGTAAACCATCTGTTCAAGATAAAAGATTACGATAGTCAGAAAAGCGTTGAGCGGCATAAGCATATAATACTTGAGCGCCTGGGCGCGGATCTCCCCCGCCACACCGCTCAGGTCAAAATAAACGCCGCGCATCAGAAAAATCGCAAGCGCCGATAAAAGACCGATCGAAAGACTGATGATAAGCCCCTGACCGTAGATCTCGTCGGCGCGCTTTTTTCGCATCGCTCCGACCTCTCTGGTGAAGACGATGCCGACGCCCGTCGAACAAAGATCGCCGAAAAACGTCACAACGCCGGTAACGGGCGTGATCGCGTTGATCGCCGCGACTCCCGCCTCGCCGACAAAGTATCCCGCGATGATACTGTCGCAGAGAAGCATTATGTACATAACCGCTTTTGTAAAAATCCCGGACAAAAGCATTGACCGGAACTTCCGCTCGCAAAAACCGTTCATATGATCGAAACCCGCCTCAATTATAAACATTGATATAATAAGTATACCCTTTTTTCACACAAAAGGCAAGAGGGCTTGTTCTTTGCCGCGATTCATCTTTCCGGAACCGGCAAAGCAAAGGAAAAATGCGCGCAGGTCTTGAATATTCTGTTAACTTCTGCTATAATTATAAAATAACAAAACAGTTGAACGGTAAACAAAAAATCTATGATTCATAGGGTGTTAGTATGAAAAAACGATTTTTGGCTTTTACTCTCGCGTGTATTATCCTGTTATCTGCCTCCCTCGCTCTTGTAACGGAAGCGGCGGCTTCCTATATGAACAACAAAACGGAGATCCCTGTTGACCTGGAAGTATCCGGAGCGGAGGCGTTATGTCAGACCGATGACGGCTACGTCTGGATCGCCCAATATTCCGGACTGACGCGCTATGATTCCGAAGAATTTGTGACGTATAAAAACTTTGAATACGAAGGGCAGGACTATTCCATCATCAATGTGCGTGCGCTGGCAGCCGACGGGAACACACTCTACATTGCCACATCGGAAAATCTCTACGCGTACGAAGATCATCAGTTTTTCCCGTTGTTAGTCGACGCCGGCGTGATCAACGATATCACGCTCGACGCGCAAAGCGGCCTTGTATACGTCTGCACTCAAAACCACGGCGGAATAATCTATAACATCGCCGACAAGACGCGAAGCCGGATCCCCGGCACGGAGGAAAAGGACATTCTCGAAGTCGCGCTCGACGCCGAAACGAACCGGTATTTTTATCAGACAATCGATGGGGTCTACGATCAGGAAGGGAAAGAGATCCTTCGTAATTCGAGACTGCTGGAAATCTATTCATACGGCGATACCTTGTTCATGGCGGAAGACAGCGGCATCATTCACAGATTCGACATGAGGAGCGGGAAAGCGCTCACCGCCCTCACCATTCCCGATCAGGTCAACAAGATGCTGTATTCCGAAAAAGACGGTATACTGTTCGTCGCCTGCGAAAAAAACGGCATTTACTGTGTCGATTTCAGCAACGGCGAACCCGCCGTCTCTCTGGCGGGCAATCTGGAAAACAAGAGTCAGCTTGTAGACCTGATGTTAGACTACGAGGGCAATCTCTGGGTAGCTTCGCATTATATAGGCGCGTCCGGTGTGTCCATCATCACGAGAAACGCTCTTTCGGAACTGCTCTACGACGATCCCGTGTGGCACGCTCTAAACGAGCCGCCCGCGTTTGACAGAAACGTTTATGCCGTGGAAAAATACGGAGATATCCTGTATATCGTTGCCACGACGAGGATCTACCGGTATGACCTGAAGCAAAACAAGATCCTGCCGGACAACGTCATCATGCAGACCATCGACGAATACGCCGCGGCAAAAACGCTGGAGGGCAAAGCGCAGGGCGACGGCAATTTCACGTTTTCCTACTCACCCAAAGATGTCGAGGTGTTCAAAGACAAGATTTATTTTGCCGTTTCCGGCATCGGACTTCTGGAATATGACCCGGTTTCGGAAAACGTTATGATATACGGCTCCGACTACATCCGGAACCATATCAGCAAAGCGGTCGGCGACCCGGATCTCGGGCTGACCAATACCATTCGTTCCATGCGGAGCTTTGACGATTATCTTGTCCTCGGATATGCGAGAGGCATCATGCGTTTTGACGGTACTGATTTTTCCGTCATGAATATCGGTTCGAACGTTTTGTATATCAACAAGACCAAGGACGGAAAGATCCTGTTTGACAAGACGCAGGGGCTGTTCGTTATCGACGATGATTTTTCGGACGTTACGGAGATCCCCACGGAAAAAAGCATCTCCGGAAACCGCCTGAAATTCCTCGTAGACGGAGATCTTATCTTCTACACGCTCAACAGCCGTCTGTTCAGATTGAATACTAACGATGAAAACGCGGTATCCGAAGAGATCACAATTCCGTATATAAAGGGCTCCATTGTGGAGCTTGCAAAGATCAAATACACCGGTCAGAACGGAAAACCGACGTATAAATACGTGATCGGGAGCCAGACTCAGCTGTATATCGCCAATTCCCTTGACGGCGACTACCTGAAGGATTACGAGGTGTACGACGCAACAAGCGGGCTGCAACCCATCATCGCCAACACTTCCGGATATTACGACGAGACGGAGCAGAAATATTATCTGCAGTCAACGAACGGCATCTTTGTCTATGATTGCAATCTGACAAGAGAAGTGCCCGCTCCCGTAAAAGTCGTCGTATCTTCCGTGGAGCTTGACGGCGTTCAGTATTACGGGGATAACATCCACGTCAATAAGGACGCGTACCGTGTCGCTTTCAATCTTTCCGTTATGGGCTTCCGTCCGAATAACGGCTTTACCGTCTATTATAAGCTGAACGGCGTAGACGACGAGTTCAACGTGGATTCCAGCGGCAACAAAAGTATGTTTTACACGAATCTCCCCGGCGGCAGTTACGATTTTCAGGTCTATGTAAAAGATGAATACGGACAAAGCTCGAACATGATCACTATCCATCTCGAAAAGGACAAGAAGGTAACGGAGCAGTGGTGGTTCTGGGCGATTATTGCCGCTGCCGCAGCAGCCGCGATCTTCTTCATCACGGCGATGTTTGTACGCGTGAAAACAAGACAATCGCTGAAACGCCAGCTGGAATACAAAAATATTACCTTAGAGTCCATTCAGGCGATCGCCAGGACCATCGACGCAAAGGACGAATACACAAACGGTCATTCCATCCGCGTGGGGTATTATTCCAAACTGATCGCTCAGAACCTTGGGTTAAGCTCCGACGAGGTCGATAACATCTACTATATCGCCCTTCTTCATGACATCGGAAAGATCGCGATCCCGGACAACATCTTAAACAAGCCCGGAAAACTGACCGATGAGGAATTCGGCGTTATGAAGAGTCACACGACGCGCGGCGCCGCGATACTTAAAGGGATCTCGACCATACCGCAAATCGTGGAAGGTGCAAAATCGCACCACGAAAAATACAACGGCACCGGTTATCCGGAAGGGATCGGCGGAGAGGATATCCCGTTCGTGGCAAGGATCATCTGCTGCGCGGACTGCTTTGACGCGATGGCTTCCAAGAGGGTTTACAAAGAGCCGTTCTCGCTTGACGTGATTATCGGCGAATTTGAACGTTGCTCGGGAACTCAGTTCGATCCTGAGATTTCCAAAGTCGTCGTCGAAATGATCACCGCCGGCAAGTTAAAACCGTATACCGCCGAGAACACCTACCTCGGAAGCGACGGCAAAACGCACCGGCTGAAAAAAGGTGAGAAGCCGCAGGATTCCTGAACCGGGGTGCGGACATTTCCGCCATGATACATAGCGTTTCGCCAAAAAAGGCGCAAGCATCATCAGTTACCGTATAAAGAAGGAAGCGGATTTTACAGTATAATTAACCAAAAGCATTGCAAACCGTTACAGAAAGAGATTGGTTTATAAGCGCATGAGAAAATTCAAATATATTACCATCGGCGGAATACAGCAAAAAATTTTTAATCTGGTAATTATCACAATCGTTTTGATGATAGCCGTATATACCGCCGTAATCATGCACCAGGTAAACGGACTTACCGGACTCGTACGCGACGCGAGCGATTCGCAGAAACGGTCGATAACCGACATTTCCGAACAAACCATGTCCGCCGTGCTGAACTCGAACCTCACTCAAAGTACGCAAATGGAAGCGTACATTGCCGAAGATGTTTTCGGCGACGCGGTGCGGGTCGTGAATGTTATTGCGGATTATACCGGCAAGCTCTTTGCCGATCCGGGCGCGTATCCCGCCCGCGCGGTCTCTTTGCCGGACAAAACAAAGGACGGAAATATAAGCGCACAGGTGCTCACGGAGCAGGGCGTCAACATATCCGACCCCGCGATAAAAAACAAACTCGGACTGATCGGCAATCTTTCCGACCTCATGACCGCGGTTTACGCCGACGCCAACGTGGATTCCTGCTATGTGGCGCTGCCCGACGGAGCAATGCTGCTTGTTGACGACCATTCGGCGACAAAGTTTGACGCAAACGGCAACATTATTTCCATTCCCATCAGGGAGCGTATGTGGTACACCGGCGCCGCCGAGACGGGAAAGCTTTACTATACCGACGTGACGACCGATCTCTTCACCGGAGAAATAAGCATCATGTGCTCGCTTCCCGTATACCGGGACGGTCAGCTTGTCGCCGTTGTAGGCGCCGACCTGTTCCTTAACGACGTATCGAACGCGGTGAACAGCACGGCGCGCAGCGGCAGTTTCGTCTGCATTGTCAATAATAACGGACACGTTCTGTTTTCGCCGCAGACCGAAGGCGTTTTCAAAGTATTGCCGGCAGGCGAAGCGAAAGACCTTCGAGCCGACGAGAATACTCTGCTTGCCGACTTTGTGCGTGATTCGCTCGAAAAAAACACGGAATTGCGGTTAATTGAAGTTGACGGAGAACCGTGCTATGCCGTCGGCTCGCCGATAAAGAATGTCGGCTGGACGGTTATAAGCGTAGTTCCGAAATCGCTCGCGGATCAGCCCGCCGAAGCCATGCTGACTGATTTCAATGATATCCAAAGCAAAGCGGAAAATACGTTCACCAAGGGCATTTCAAACGCAAAAGCGACGGTAATGGTCCTTATCGCCGTTGTTGTAGTGCTCACCGTGACGGTTGCCGCTATGCTTTCAAAACGCATCGTAAAACCGCTTGAAGCGATCACCGCCAGGGTGCGTTCTCTCGGCGGGGAAGATTTACAGTTCCAAATGGAAGATACGTTCCGCACCGGCGATGAGATCGAGGTGCTTGCCGAATCCTTCGCCATGCTCTCAGCTAAAACGCTGGAATATATTTCAACGGTCCGGCAGGTCACGGCGGAGAAGGAGCGCATAGGCGCCGAGCTGTCACTTGCGACCCGTATTCAGGCGGATATGCTTCCTAATATATATCCCGCCTTCCCAGACAGGCCGGAATTTGATATATTCGCATCCATGGCTCCGGCAAAAGAAGTCGGCGGCGATTTTTACGACTTCTTCCTTGTTGATGACGACCACCTGTGCGTTTTCATCGCGGACGTATCCGGCAAGGGCGTTCCGGCAGCGCTGTTTATGATGGCGTCCATGATAATCCTTGCAAATAACGCCCAGATGGGTAAAAGCCCGGCACAGATACTCAACGACACAAACTCGGCGATCTGCGCGAACAACCGCGAGGAAATGTTTGTCACGGTATGGATGGGAATACTTGAAATATCCACCGGAAAACTCACGGCGGCCAACGCGGGTCACGAATACCCGATAATAAAACTGCCGGGCGGTAAATACGAGCTTATCAAAGATAAGCACGGCTTTGTCATAGGCGGTATGGACGGTGCGAGATACAAGGAGTACGAGCTTCAGCTCACACCCGGCTCAAAGCTGTTTTTGTATACGGACGGCGTACCGGAAGCAACCAGCGGCGATAAAGAGCTTTTCGGCACGGAGCGGATGCTGGAAGCGCTCAACGCCTCGCCCGACGTTTCACCCAAAGAAACACTGGAGGGTATGCGCAAAGCCGTGGACGGCTTCGTTCTGGACGCGGAGCAGTTTGACGACCTGACAATGGTATGTCTCGAATACACGGGGAAAAAAAACCGGGATGACTTAATTCAGGATACTGTAAACCCGGACGTTATTGAGTAAATAAAAATACCGCTTCAAAAAGCGGTTGAAGGCGTTTCGGAAAAACCGAAACGCCTTCGTTATTTTTGCAATTCAGAAAAGACCTCACAACTCAGAACAAGCGCGGCGCGTATCTGCCGAACGCCGATTAAAAGTAAAAGGCATAATTCAAGCCCCCTGACCGTCTTATAGGTCAGGGGGCTTTTCTGCGTTGATTTATTTATATTTTACCGGGCTTTTAAGCCGTTATCCCATAGCATTACAGAATACGCAGCAATTCCTCAATGGAATATCCGGCTAAACCGAGGGTATCGAGGGTGCGGGCTTTTTCCGCCTTATAGTCTCTTTGCATAATCGAGGAAACGATTTGAAGCATAGCGCGCACGTTCGGCACTTCAAGACCCAGTCTGTCCGCGAGGTCTACCCACAACACCAGACCGAAACCGGCGTCCTCGTTATAATAGCGGTAATCAAGCTGTGTCTGCGCCTTTATTCCGGCAAAGCCGGGCGAAGTCGCATAGCCGGTGTGATAATCCTCCTCGACCATATAACCCTGACGGATGCTTATATGCGGGTCGCTTTCTATTTCAAGACCGAGAGCCGCGCCTATCGCCATACGCTCTTCGTCTATCGCTTTAAGCAGATTGCCCACGCCGTGAGTCACGCCCTCCTCGTAAAAGAGGAAATCGTCCGGTCCCTCAATGCGCGCGGCGTTAAGCGTGGTAATGCAGGGGTGAATCATCGGGTTCGCGTTTTGCAAGCAGGTCTGGAAAATGTTTTTCGCCTTTTCAACACAGGGGTGAACCGGTTTGATAAGGTCATAAACGGCGTCGTTTTTACTGCTCGGCAGTGTGGCGAGCAGAACGCCGCCGCCAAGACGGTTGTAAACCATGATTTTGCCGTCCTCAATAATTCTTACCGCGTACGGAAGCGTTGAAGTATCCGCGACCGTCACGGAATTATCGTCAATGCCGAGTCCGAGCGAATTCTTGAATAAAATCGCGCCCATACAGGAGCTCGGGCAAACGACGAATATCTGCCCCGCCTTCGCAAAAGGCGCGCACGCTTTACCGAACGGCTCGGTACTGTAAGCGGGACCTACCGCGAAAACAAGCTCGGCGTCTTTAAGACATATCTCTATATCGTGTCCGGCATATTTTACGGGCATAAAGCCCTCCATTTCGCCCTGGCTGTAAATACCGCCGGCGGCGGATATGGCGCTTATCTGCCTGTCAAACTGCGGGAAATCGTACATATAAACATCATGTCCCGCTCTTGACCACTCGAACGCAACGGCGAGCGCGCCGTTACCCGAACCCAAAACTGCAATTTTCATAATAATCTCCTTCTTGTGTTTAATATTTCGCGGCAAAAATGCTTACACCGTTTTATTTTCGATATCAAGTGTAACGTTGTTTACCGTAAGATTTTTTATCGCGTCTTCAAAGCACCCCTTGAACTTTGCTTTGATACGCAGGTCTTCAAGCGTGAAATCAGCCAGCTCATACTGCGAATTATCCGCTCTTATATTAAGATATTTTGCGCACTCCATATCACACTTCCTGACGGTGATGTTGTTCACGAACGACCTCGGCGCAACGTCTTTACCCTGCATATTGAAAAACTGCTTCCAGGGGTTTATATTTATCAGTTCGTTTGCGTTTCCCGCGGCGTTTTCAATAGTTATATACTCGTAGTGCGAGGGCGTATCGAGGCGCATTTTAAGCCATAGCAAATGATATGCGCTGCCTACCTTGATATTTCTTACGTAAATATTCCGGTTATGTATTGATTCGGAGCCGCAGGTAAGACAGCTGTGCGCGAATTCATATTCGCAGTCCTCAATAAGTACGCGCTCGTTCGCGCCGTTTTCGGGCTGTCTGTCCGCTTCCGGTCCTTTCCCGCCTTTCAGCGCTATCGCGTCGTCGTTTACATGGAAACGGCAATTCTTTATAAGAACGTCGGTGCAGGCGTCTATATCGACGGCGTCGGTACTGGGTGCCGCGACCGGTTTTGCCGGCGAATAAACATAATTATTAAGGAATTTAACATAACGGCACTTGTAAAAATGACTTGTCCAGAAATGCGAATTCTGAAGATTTAGCCCCGATACCAGCACGTTTTGACTGTTTGAAACAAACAAAAGCCGCGGGCGCTGTTCATCTTTGTTGGTGCATTTGGGATTCCACTGCCTGCGAAGCCAGAACGCTTTCCACGATTTTTCGCCGTTGCCGTCTATCGTACCTTTACCGCATATTTTTACCCCGTCGGCGCCGTCGACGTTGATAAGCGCGGGGAAATACCTGCAAACCTCGCCCTCTATTCTCGTCATACATAAAGGATAATCCGATATATCCTCGCTCCCCTTCAAAACGCCGTTTTCCTCTATGTATAAGTTTACGCCGCTTTTAAGGAACAGTGCTCCGGTATAATACGTACCCGCGGGCACCACGATAACGCCGCCTCCGTTTGAGGAAACGTCGTCAATAAGCGCCTGAAACTCACTTGTGTGGACTTTGCCGTCGTCGGCAATTTTGTAATCGGTTATAACATACTGTTTTCCGAGATCGCTTAAACTTATCCCGGGTATATCATAAAACCAATCCGCAATAGGTGTGCCATCGGGAAAAAACTCCCTTTGCATAAAATATACCCCCGTTCTTAAAACTTTATTTTACAGCGTGTCATCGTTGTAAACACCGAATCCCTCGCCGTACACTTCCTTTACGTCGGTTACTATTATAAACGCGTCTTTATCAACTTCAACTACCACGCTCTTAATTTTCGCGATATTTGAAGGCTTAACAGCGCAGAGCAATATATTCTTTCGGACACCGGTAAAAGCGCCTTTGCCGTCCAGGAAAGTCACTCCGTGCTTCATTTCAATAATCTTTTCGGATATTTGCTCGCTCTTGTCGCTGATAATATAAGCCAGCTTGGCGTTTACCGAGCCGTATACCACCATATCCATCGCTATGCTCGATACGTACATTGCGATAATTCCGTACAAAGCCGCGTTGATTTGGCGATAAGCTATGGCATAGAGACAAACCACGCTTATGTCGATAATAAGACATATTTTCCCTATTGATATATTCCTGAATATGTATTTAAGAAGTCTTGCCGCAAGCTCGGTTCCGCCGGTAGTGGCGTTCTTGAGCATCATAAATCCGAGCGACGCACCGCATATAATGCCGCCGAATATGCTCGCGAGCAGCGGTTGGTCCATTTTGGGATATGTCCAGCCCATATGCTTTACCACCGCGTTCATACCGTCCATCATCGCAGCCGTTACGGTTATGGCAAAAACCGTTGCCGCAAACGCTTTCCACCCCTGCTTCTTTATGCAGATAACCATAAGCGGCAGGTTAAGGAAAAACACGACGATACCCGGCGTCATGAAGTCAAAAAAGCGGTGCGCCACCTGGCCCAGTCCTGAAAAACCGCCCATTGGAAGATTGTTCGCTTCAAAGAAAAAGTTGAACGCAATCGCGTATAAAAACGAGCTTACCGTTATAGCAACAATATTTTTCAACACTTCCGCAACATTGCTTTTATTTGCCATTAAGAGTACCTTCCTTTAAGTTTTGAGTTTCAGCGCCCGCCGAGAAGCTTATGTACCGCGGGCCAGGCGTCGTCGGCGAAGAAGCGGTGACCGCCGTTCCCCTTGATATGAACGCAACGGTCAAAAACGCCGTTTTCTTTATACACGGCCGTTCCTTTTTCAAAAACCGCCTGTGCGCCGGATATCGGAAAAATCTTATCCTCCGTACCGTTTATCTGAATGTAAAGCTTCGGGTACGCCATTGCCAGAAGGTCGCTCATATCAAACCAGTTTACTATGCCCGGCACATAGTTGCAGGCGCAGTGGAACATCGCGCCGATGGAGTCCTTGTACGTGCACATGGCGCACGAGGGCATTGCGAGCGCGATTCTGTCTTCAAGCGCCGCCGCGTAGGCGGTGGCGGTTCCGCCGCCGGAATTACCCATACAGCATATTTTTCCGACGTCTGTTTTTTCATTAAAATGCTTTTCGATAACGTCGATAAGCCGCATTATGTCCCAGACGCGTTCTCCGAGCGTAGTTCTGCCGCAAAGCAAAGCGGCGAGAGATTCCTGCAAGCACATTCTGCCGTCGTGCTCGCCGGTTTCGCCCATAGCCCTCTGTTCAAGGGCAACGGCGGCAAATCCCTCTTTTAACGCCCTTACGCAAAAATCGCGGTCGCCGCCTGCGATATCTTCCTCATCGCCCTTATACTTCGGTCTGGCAAAGGAAATGTGCATACCGGTCGTATGCCCCTGAAGGCATATCATAACCGGGGGCCTTTCGGCGCCCTTCGGAATAAACAGGTGCGCGGGTACCCGGTACCCTTTTTCCGACTGAAACGTAAATCTGATTTCAAGCGCGTTATCGAGCTCGGTTTCGTATTCCACGTCAAGGTCATCGTCAACCTTTGTGAATTTATCAAGACCGAGAAGCGACGTAAGCTTTTCTCGCGCCGCGCGCTTCCAGTTTTCGTAATCCCCGCCGCGATAAGACATTTCGGGCGTTTTTTCCCTTATCAATTCTCTGTTAAACTCGCATGCTGTTTTCACTTTATTGACCTCCCGCGGCTGACCCTGTGCTTTTACAAGGCGGTTATTCCGGTTAAAAACCGATTTCGACAGTCACTATTTTTCCTTTTTGCGCCGTTGTTTTTATACTGTTCTTATCGGCGGCAATATCGGATATTCTTTCTTCGTTGAGATTGCAGAGATACGCGGCTTTAATATCACCCGCGAAAGAAATTACGGCGGTTTGTTCGGTATCTGTCGGGTTGAAGAAACGCAAAATCAGGGAATCCCTGTCTTCGCATTTTTTGAAAGCCGACATAACCAGTTTTTCGTTATCGATACTGTAAAGACTGCTTCCGGGCTTTATACTGCCGCGCTTGTGAGCGGCGGTCTGCATTACGGTAACGCCCGCGTTGAATTCCTGCGCCTGACGGTAAACGCCGCCCTCTTCCCAGTCGCCCTTATGCGGATATATCGCATAGGC
>JAEEWM010000011.1 GCA_016287385.1 Clostridiaceae bacterium
AATACTTTCACCGATGAATCGAGCAAATAGTCTTCCATCTGTGTTTTATACTCATCGTATGTCGGATGATACATACAGGAAGCATAGATCGAGAAAGCTTCTTCTGACAGCAGCCAATCTGCATCCTCGCATAACAAAACTCTCATAATCCATCCTCACAAATCCCGATTTACCGGGATGTTTTTATTCTTCTTTATAAACCGGGATTTCTCAAAATGCCTTTACAAATCCCGGTCTCTGTAATCCGATAAAAGTGTATCACTTTTTCACTCGCCTTGCAACAGGTCTTTTAATAAGATCAACCGGCCGCCTTGTTATAATTGAAAAAACCGCTTTATTATGGTATCATTGTGCCAAAGGGGTAAATATCGTATGAATAAAATAATAAAATCACTCAAAAACATTAACCGGCGGCTGTTCGCCGCACTGCTTATAATGGGGTTTTGCCCTACGATATATACCACCGTACGCACGTTCTTTCTCGGTCAACTGCCGGGCGAATGGTCGTATTCTATCGCGGGTCAACTATCTTGGGTAAACCTTATTTACGAAATTATCAACGAAGCGATAATTCTGCCGCTGTTCTTCTTTATCGGCAAGGTTATTGAGGACAGAAAAGAGTTTATAAACCGTCTGAAAACGGGGCTTTTGTTATCGCTCGGAATTTATACGGTTTTAGCGGCGATTATCATTGTTTTTGCCGAGCCGCTTTTAAGAGCAATGGCGGCAACGCCGGATATAATTTCCGAATCGGCAACCTACATAAGAATTGAGAGCGTGGCAAATATCTTCGGTATACTCTTGAGTTTCGGCTCGGTCGCGCTTATTTCACTCGGCAAAGATAAACTTGTCTACCTGCTGACCGCCGCAAAGCTTATACTGTGCCTGCTTTCCGATACTTTTCTTGTTTCAACTCTGCCCTGCTCGGTGAACCTCGGTGTAAACGGTATCGGCGTATCAAATATAATAGTAAATGCTCTGCTATTTGCAACCGTCTTGTTTCTGCTTTACAAGCAAGGATATAACATTTTTGCCGGCGGCAAGATGTCTTTCGCGTGGGCAAAAGATTTTGCCAAAATCGGCGGCGTTTCCGGGCTTGAATCGTTTGTCCGCAATGTCGCCTATATGCTTATGGTATCGCGTATGGTGAATATGGTCGGCGAGCAAGGCACCTATTGGGTAGCAAACAATTTTATATGGGGCTGGATGCTGTTGCCGGTTACCCAACTCGGCGAACTGATAAAGCAGGAAACCGCCAAAGATGAAAAAGCGGTCAAGAGCAATACTCCCGGCTATTTTGCCATAACGACGGTGGTATGCGTTTTGTGGGCGGTGCTTATACCGGCATATAAGCCGTTTATGCACTATGTGCTCGAGTTTGATGATGTAAATAAACTCTTCCGGCTTGTAATGGTTTTGTTCGGATTTTATGTGCTTTACGCTTTTCAGAATGTGTTCGACTGCACTTTCTACGGCAGGGGCAAAACCAACTATATGCTTTTTGAATCGGTGGTTACAAACTCGATATATTACGGAACATTTTTCCTGCTGTATCTTACCGGCGTATGGACTCCGACGCTCATAGGCATAGCCCTGATGTTCGGCTGCGGCAACGCGTTTGATACAGTAGTTTCCGGAATTGCCTATTGGCATTTCAGAAAGAAAGCGGTATAATTGTTTATATTAAGAATCGGAGGTAACAACAATGAAAAAGGTTTATGATTTTTTGAAGGAAGCCGGTACATATTATCTGGCAACGGTTGAGGGCGATCAGCCGAGAGTGCGTCCGTTCGGAACAGTCAATATTTTTGAAGGCAAACTTTATATCCAGACCGGAAAGGTAAAGCCGGTATCAAAGCAGATAGCGGCAAACCGAAAGGTAGAAATATGCGCGTTCAAAGACGGCGTCTGGCTCCGCGTAGCCGGCGAACTCGTTGAAGACGACCGCATCGAAGCCAAAAAATCCATGCTCGACGCCTACCCCGAGCTTCGCGGTATGTATGACGAAAACGACGGCAATACGCAGGTGTTTTATTTCAAAAACGCCACCGCCACATTCTCATCCTTCACCTCCGCCCCTGAAACGGTATTGTTTTAATACACTGTTCGGCATCAACACAAACAAACATATCCTGCGTCAGTATTATTACCAACCTAAACGAAAAAATAAACCCGCCCGAAAGGGTGGGTTTATTTTTTGGCTGGGGAATAGGGATTCGAACCCCAACAAACAGAGTCAGAGTCTGTCGTGCTACCGTTACACAATTCCCCAATATTTTACTGTGTTCAAGGTCAGCAGTAATAATTATACCCCAAAAACACGATAAGTCAAGATTTTTTTCAAATATAATAAAATCTTATAAAAAACTATTGACAAACGCGCCTGTAAAACATATTATTTTATATAGAATTTCATACGGAGGTATTTCCCTTATGGTTTTTGAAACGATTAAAACAATTTTGAGCGAACAGCTTGAAGTCAATCCCGACATTATCACCATGGACACGAACATCGCGGACGAACTCGGGGCTGACAGTCTGGACGTTGTAGAGCTTCTGATGTCAATTGAAGATGAATTTGACGTCGAGATACCCGATGAAAAGATAGAGAGTCTTAAAACCGTGGGCAGCGTCGTAGACTACATTCAGGAGCACATGAACTGATACTCTCCTTAAAAGGCTTATGAATACAGCGACCCCCGAAGGCCGGAAAACGGCTTTCGGGGGTTTTTATACCTGATTTCAGCGCCGGCGCTACTGCACCATTTTCCCGGCGAACAGAATCGCCGTCACATCATCGTAGGTTGCGTAAATGTAAAACGAAAACGGACGGTCCGCGACAAACTCAACCGGTTCGACGGGCGCGGGCATGGCGGTGTCATTTACCATTATCGCGGTGACCGCGGCGGCTTCAACGCCCTCTTCATCGGTTTTTATTCTTGTTTTCTGAATGATATCGTCAACCCAGATTTTGTGATCTATCATTTTTGAAAAGTCTGCGGTTTCCCGGCTAAACGCGCTTTTAACACCGTTTTCCGCGAGAAAATTCATAAGTTCTTTTCTGTCAAGCGAGGTTTCAATGTCCATCTTAGGTATTTTAACGGAGACCTGACGCCCGGCGGCTTTTGAAAGCTTTTCGCTCAAACCGGATTCATCCCCCAGCACAAAAGCCATATTTATGCCGCCCGACATCGGCAGTATCACCGCCTGCGTTTTGCCGTCTTCGTAATATGCGTAATTTTCGGTTTGCCGCATAAAATCCTTTTTGACCGTCTCGCCGCCCTCGGTGTGGAAATCGTCACGTATCGTAGCCGATTCATTAAACGCCGTTTCCCAGTTATCCTTAAAGTAAAGCGCGTTCATCAGCACGACGGCAAGCCCCTGCGTATCGTATCCGTCGGGAAGAAGCCGCGGTATGAGCTTTTCCGTTTTTTCATTCACCCAGCCGTTTATCTTCTGAACGGCGTTATCTTCGGTAAATCCGAAATATTCGGCGCCGTAGTTCGCGGCTATGTATTTTTTATATTCTTCTGAAAAGTCCTTCTCTATATTTTCCCTTTTCCAGACGGAATTTGCGACCTTGAGCGCCCGCGCCGGAGCCGGACTGTTCTTATCGACGTATCCTTTTTTTACATACTCGTTATGCTGTTCGATCTCCGAATCAAGCTGCCCGTAAAAACTCTTTACAAAGCCGTTAAATTTGGTGCAGTAGGCGGTCCATTCTTCGACGTCCGCCACTCCAAGCGCTTTGAGCAGTTCTTCTTTCGTATCGCCCTCGGCGCCTGCCAGAAGCAGACCCAGCGCATACCTGAAGGAAACCGGCGAAACCATAAAGTTGCCGCTTTTGTTACCGGCGATATAGGAAATAAACGCCTCATCAAACCCGTTTGCCACAACGTTACTGCTGATCGTTTTTATATCGTCGGCATTAAGTTCAGGCGCCTGCGGCTTGATTTCCGCCTTTTCCGCCGCTTTTCCCGGCGTTTTGTTGCCGCCGCACGCGCATAGCGTGACGGCGAGTATAACGCAAAGAAGCAATGAAACAATCCTTTTCATGACGTATAACCTCCGTTTTTAGTATTCCGTGTTTTTCCTTTAAGCCGCGTTTCGTCCCGCGGCATAAAAAAGCGGGCGGATATAATCCGCCCGTAACCGTTAAACTGCGTCCCGCCCTGCCGTAGCGGCTAAAGATAACCTGATGTTATTCAGGTGGGTTCCTGCCGGACAGCTTCGCGCTCCCTTCTTCCGTAATCGGCACAGCCGCGGGAGGTCTGCAAGCCCACTGCCCGAGCGATGGTCCCTTAAAAAAAGTTTGTAGGGTTATAAAAGCGCGGTTCGCGAACAGCGCAGGACTTATAATATTATATGTGACGGATTATCTTATTTTTCGTCTATTTCAAAAAAGTTTTCAAGGCGGTCAACGAAAGCGTCGGCAATGGTTTCGTACTCCTCGTCGTCCTCAATCTCATAGAAGAACTCTTCGCCGTTCTCCTCACCGACCTTGACTATCACAAGCTCGCCCGAATCGTCAAGCATTTTCTGCGGGTCGTCGTAGGTGGGAAGCAGCGCGAGGTAGCGCGCCTCATCGGTTTCTATCGCGTCGAGTACCTCAAAGGTGTACTCTTTTCCCTCGTCATCGCTTAAGGTTATCAGATCGGGGTTGTACGCCTCGTCTTTGTTCATAAAATCGCCTCCGGAAGTAATCTGGCAAGCCCGCTTACCGATTATTATTTTACATTAAACCGGGGAAATAGTCAATAGTGTCAGGCGCGTTTTCCGGCAGGAAATTGCCGGAAAACGCCTTTTTCCGAAAAATTTCAAAAATTTTTTGTGCCCCGCAACGCCCTATTTTACTGGGCTTTTGAAATATTTTATAAAATTTTTACAAAAGTTTTCAACTTTTGCTTGACAAATTGGTAATTGTGCAGTATAATAAGGACAGAAAAAAGAAAGGGTGAGTCCGAAAGACAGTTAAACTTTAACCCGACCTCGAATTGATACAGAAAGAGGTGAGTCCGAAGAACAGTTTAGTTTAACCCCGAACGAAATTTATTGAAGGTGAGTCCGATGTACACGTAAAGTATCCCAGAGCGAATTTTTTAAGAGGCGATAATTATGTTCATTGCAACAAGAATTATGAAAACCCAAAAAAAATTCAAATAACAGGTGAATACCAATGTACAGTTAATATAATCCTCGCGGTATAACCGCGAGGATTTTTTGTTTGCCGAAAATCCGATTTTCAGTTTTAATACGGCAACAAGCCGCATAATTAGTAATACAATCTCGATATACTCGGGTAACGCACCTCAAAATAAATACTATCCAACCTGTCCAAAACAGAACTGAGCTGTCCTATTATCAAAAACATCGCCCAAAAATTAAATCCGATCAGAGCCCCTATCCCGGCGGTTTTAGCCATTGCGGGATTCTTTGTCCTATTTACTAAATAAAGTATCAATCCGACAATAGGAATAAAGAATCCCAAAACACCCCATCCGATAGAGCATTTATCCCCCAATACTTTTGTTTTTTTGCCTTCAACGGGACACCCACAACCGGGACATATAACCGCCTCGTCCACGATCTCTTTTCCACAATGTGAACAGAATTTCATTTTATTCTACCTCCATTAAAACATTGAAGTAACTAATGCGGCGCCTATGAGTGAAGAAAAAACCGAAAGCACTTCGCCGACAATTCCCAGAATCAATCCGGTTGGTTTTCTGTTTTTAGTGCAATCAATTATTCCCAATATAATGGCAATAATAGAGCAAATATGACCGACAATAGCTAATAATATGGCTCCCGCTATTCCAACAGCTCCCAAAATAATCGCTGTTTTGCTTGACTCCGCTTTCTCTCCGCAGTATGAATTTTCAACACTCCGCACCTGAACACCGCACCCGCAGCCGGGACAAACAATCGCTTCATCCATAATTTCTTTTCCGCAATGTGAACAGAATTTCATGATACATACCTCACAATATATATTAGTATATGACATCTTGTGAATGTCATATCCAGCGGTATTATAACATATAATTCTACTGTTGACAAGCAGTAAATGTCAAAATCGGAGTAGAATTATGTTCATAAATAAAACAATAGACAACAGAAACAATATTTGCGGCAAAAAAGTCGCCGAATATCGCAAGGAATTAAGAATATCTCAAAGGGAACTTGCCGACCGTTTGCAAATCAACGGATTAGACGTTGACAAAAACGCCATACAACGAATAGAGGCGGGAAAGCGATTTGTAACAGATATTGAGATAGTTGCCCTGAGCCGAGTTCTCAAAAAAACAATCGAAGAATTATTGGATTTGCATTAGCTCATAGCACGGCGGCAAGTCTGAAACGGGCGGATGATATCCGCCCCTCGTATGCAAACTTTATTAACCGTTTATTATGTTTCGGGATGTCCGGGACGCCATCCCCTGCGCGCTGTGTCAATGCGTTTACATTGTATGGACAGCCGTCCCCGGTGTCCCTATAATGATTATGCGGCGGGCTTTTGCCCGCCGCATAATTGTCCTTAATCCGACGTCCGCCTTGGGGGCGATTCGTGAATCGCCCCCGCCTGCCGCGTTATTCCGTCTGATTACCTAAAAATTTTGCCGCTACGCCGGCGAGCTTTATATCGCTTTCAAAGGGGCGCACCGCTTTATCGTTGCGCAAAAACACCACCGCGCCGGTGATATCCCCCGCCGAAATTATCGGCACGGCGATACATATTTCAAGATCTGTTCCGTCAAGCGCGTAGAGCACCTCGCGCGCCTCGCAGATTTTAGTTCGCCGCTCCTCGCATATCCGTTCAAGGTCGGCGCTGACCGCGCGTTCAAGCACGTCCTTTTTAGGCACGCCCGCCGCGGCTATGCAGTGATCGCGGTCGCAAATTATAACAGACAGATTCGTGCTGCCCGAAAGCGCGTCGGCATACTCCGCCGCGAAGGCGGAAAGCTCGCCCATAGGCGAGTATTTTTTGAACACGACTTCGCCGCCCGTGCCGGTGTATATTTCCAGCGGGTCACCGCTATTGATGACATTGACAGTAAAGACCTTATCCGCGTGGTTGGCGGATTTAACGGTTATTTTTGAGATATCCTTACTGCCTGAATTAAAATTTACGGAATGCTCCTCCGGTGTCAGGGATAACAGCGCATCCACGTCGGATTTGAGTTTCACGTTCAGGTGATCCTCGTACACCGTGATCCTGTCGACGATCAGCCCGATATCGCGTTTATCGAGTTTTTCTTTTTTGAGAATGTCCTCAAATACCTCGATGACTGTTTTCGCCTTGCGGTTGGTCTCGATCATGGTGTTGCGCATATGGTTTAAGTCGCCGAACTGCTTTTCGAGCATCTCCACGCTCTCTAACAGCTCCTGCTCCATTTCCTCATAGACCGCCGCTTTGGCGCGTGTTTTCGCGTCGGCAAGCCCTGCGTCGATGAGGATCTTTTCTTTGTAAATGGATTTGAGCTTAGCCCTCGCCTCGTCCAGCCGCTTTTCGATGTCGGAAAGTGTGGCGCCGAGCTGTTCTTCACGCTCCGGCTGTTCGTCGATGCTCTTTTGCAGTTCCTCGATCATGCTCCGGCAATTCTCTTTGAGCAGACGGATAAAGGATTTCAGTAGCTCGTCCAGTACGTCCACCCGAATGTGGTGGGAGGTGCAGCCCTTAAGTCCCCGCTTGTGATAGGTGCCGCAGGTGTAGGCGGCGGCAAGGTCGGGGCGGGACATGGAGAACATCGGACTGCCGCAGTCGCCGCAGAACATAAAACCGGAATAATCGGTGGCGTATTTCTTCTCGCCGCGATAATGGGTCTTGGAGCGTAGCTCCAACTGTTCTTTGGCGTAGGCGAAGGTCTTGATATCCACAATCGGATCGTGAGCGTTTTCTATCACGATGTTGTCGCCCTCGTCGAGCCTTACGTCCTGCCCGTTGATCCCCTTGCGGGTGTATTTACGCTGACGGAGCGTGCCGATATAAAAGTCGTTTTTGAGGATCGACTGGACCGTGATAATACTCCACTCGTTTCGAGCTTTCAGTTTGGTTGATCTGCCTTCCGCCTCTTTCGCCGCGATTTCGTTGGCACGCGGCGTCGGTACGCCTTCGTCGGTCAGGTGGTTGGCAATCTTTTTATAGCCCCAACCGATGTTGTAAAGCCGGAAGACTTCGCGCACGACCTCCGCTGCCGGCGGATCGATCTCGTAGGTCATCTCCTTGGTGTTGGTGATGCGGTAGCCGTATGGCACGGCGCAGATCCACTGACCGTTTTTCTGTCGGTTGTCAATCATCTGCTTGATCTTTTTGGACGTGTCGGTGACCGGCATTTCGTTCATTAAGAATTTGAACTGAATGAGCATCCAGTCGTCCCGCGTGGGATAGTCGATGTTATCACCGATTGAGATGATCCGCACCCCCGCGTCGCGGAGCGTTTCCAGCTCCAATAGCCCCAAACTGTTACGGCGCGAGAAACGCGAAAAGTCCTTGACGACCAAAATGCGGACTTCTCCGTCTATCAGCTCTTTTCGCATTTTCTGATAGTTCTCTCGCTGCGCAAAAGTGTATCCGCTTCGGTCGCGGTCTTCGTACATTTTTAGCGTCGCGTCCGGGAACTCCCGCTTAACGTAATCACGGATAATCCGCTTTTGATTCTCGATACTGGTATTGTCGCGCTTGTCTTCATCCAGGTCGACAGAGATACGCGTGTATCCGACAATTTTCATCGTTGTTACCTCCTTCGTTTTTATAAACTAACAACATTGTAAACTACATTTTCAAAATTGTCAAGTGATTGATTCCAAAAACAAAACTTGTTATCCGCAAATGTAGATAACAAGTTTTGCATAAGTATCATTTTTTAAGGATTGGATTGAGAATTATGTATCGCGGTAGCATTGCTACCGCTTTAGGGTTACCGTGCACCGTCGTCGCGGGAACGAGGCTTTGAAACGCGGGTCACTGCGTTTTGATAGTTGTAGGCAAGCAGTTCCTTGGTGTTCTCCAGCAGATCTCCGTCACCCGAATTGAACACACAGACAAAGATTTTTCTCGCGCGACATGCGGCGATAAATTCTTTCAGCGTCTGCTGCTGTTTCGCGCTTTCCTGATCCGCGTGGGAGCAGTACACGGTAGCCAATTTCTTATTCTCATCAATCGAATATCTCATTATAATTCTCCAATCCTTACTTGTTATTCTTGGTATTTTCTTCCTGCTTTATTCGTTCGGTCAAAATTTAAGCAACACTGTTGCAGAATTTCTTTGTGCCCGATTCCGACCGATTTAATTCTGCACCAGTGGTGCAGAATTTTCTGCGCGAAGCCATTACCGTTTAACTTCTGCACCAGTGGTGCAGAAGTTACGGCGCGGGTCAAGTTCGTTCAACTTCTGCAACAGTGTTGCAGAAGTTGCCTCTGATAATGTCGCCGCGAAAATCGTTTTCCGCGATACGCCGCAGATTCTCTCTTACGTGTTCGCTTCGCTCGATCACCTCGCCGCAGGTCGTGACTTCCCGGCGCAGTTTGGCAAGCCGCCTTGTAAGCACCTGGACGTTGTACTTCGCGTGGGAATAGAGGGTTGTGTCACCAGAACGCTGTGCGCGTTTTATGGCGTTTCGCGCCTCCTGCCGTTCTTTTGTAAGGCGGTCGATTTCGTCCATCGCGTGCTTACGGTATGCGAGCACATCTTCTTTAGTGTGAAGCTGATGCTCCGTCACAAGCCGCGCTGAGTCAACGTACAGCCGCATGGCGCTGGTGTCCTGCCGGATGAGAAAATAGATGCGGCGGTTGGCTTTCGGTCGCTCTGTCGCCAGATTCAGCGCCCGGTTGTAACAGCGGTAAAGCGGCACAAAGGTCATAAGCGCGACCGGCTCTTTCTCACCGTCAAAGACCTGCTTTGGGTCTTCCTGATCGGGAATGCGCGGAAACATCGGCTTATGGTCTTCAAAAATACGTTTTATAATATCTTCAATGTCGTACCCCTCGCCGAGTGACTTGAACCGAACGAACCGTTCTGTGCCGACCTGTTTGATTTTCGGGTACTTGCCGCTTTGGTCGATCACGAACCCCATTTGCTTCATAGCGTCGATAAACTGTGCTTTGGTGTTTGAACCGCGCACGGCGGTATCAATTGCCGCACGGATCGCTCCGCGCACCGTCCATTTGCCGTCCTGTTCCGCTTTGTATTCGGCATAGGGCTTCGCCTTGCCCTGCGGATGCTCAATGACGGACAAGCCGAATTCCCGGCAGAGGCGGTCAGAGACTTCGCGGATACGCGCGTAGGTTGAATTACAGTCGTTGTAGCGCAAACCGTCCTTCCATGACACGGCGTTCAGAACGATGTGATTGTGCAGGTGATCCGTGTTCAGATGGGTGGCAACGATGACTTCAAACCGATCGCCGAACAGTTCCGTCGCCAACTTTACGCCGATGTCGTGCGCTGTTTTGGCGTCTACTTCTCCCGGTGCAAAAGACTGATACATGTGGAAAGCAACCTTACCGGTAGTTTTGCCCCAGCGTTTCTGCGTGGCGGCAAAGGTCTCTTTGGCATTTTCGGGCAGACAGTTTATTCCGCTGACATAGAAGCATTTTTCAGTCTTATCGCCGTCGGTCGCATAGTCGATCACACCGTCGAGTGCGTGAAGTTTTTCGAGGTCCGCGTCAGTCTTCTTTACGTTTGCCGCATAGTCGAGAACCTTATCAAAACGGTCGCGCACCGGCCAGATTTTCGTTACTGCCATTACAGACCACCTCCCATCAGGATACGGTTCAGCTTTTTGTCAATGGCAACAATCTCGCTGAGTACGGTTTGAATCTCGAGAATATGAACTTCGCCCATGTTGATCGCACGGGCGACCTGGTTAAGATTGTTGCCGATACGACGGAGCTGGATGACCATTTCCGCAAAGTCGTCGGGAGGCAGTTCGATGATCTTCAGCTTTTTCCACGCCGAACGGAGGATATCGCTTTGCGTTCTGCCGGTGCGCGCGGATTGCTCCTTTAAGAGTGCTGACTCCGCAGGGGTCAGCCGCACCAGCAGCGCTTTCGTTCTGTTTGCGTCAGCCATTGTCGTCACCTCCGGGGGCTTGGGGTTCCACCCCAACAAGCGGATTTGTATATACAAATCCAGTGCTTGCTAAACCTACTCCACGGGTCTGCGCATTCATTCCTTCACCTCCTTTTGGTTGCTACCGAAGAGGTCGGAAATCAGAGCAGTCTTTGGAATCAGCAACCTGTTTCCATCCCATACAGCATGGACCGTGCCGATGGAGGTTTTGCCGTTTTTGCCCACCCGATGGATGCCGAGCGTAGTTCTTTGATGACCGAAGCTCGGCATTTCCGGGAAGTCCAGGGCAATGTGTTCTTTGAGCTCTAAAAGCTCAATTTTGGATTTTTTCATAATAAAAAATCCTCCTTAAAACAGATTTACGGATTGCTCCGTATGTAACCCTGAACTTCGCTGAAATATGTTTCTGCCTTCCGGAGGTGGGTGCAATATTCGTAATGATGAGAATTGCCGTTTTGCCTGAATCGCGTTCCTGCCCGAGTGTCTCTCCGGCGTCGCCGCGCTCATATCTTCGCGCAGTCGTATCTCATTCAGACGGTCATTCAATTGTCAAGGATCATTTATCTAAATCGCCATAGGACGGTTTATTCGATTTATGTTTTGTGTTGCCGAAAAAATATCCCCCCACTATTAGGACAAAAAATGGGAAAAAGTAAGGTTTTTCAAAAAAATAATTGCAAATTATTCAATACTTTTTATATGTCCCTCACTATCTTATTGGTAGGAAAAAATGAGGTGTACGATTTTTTAATCCTCCACTATACTTATTGGTACGAAAAAATCGGTTTGTACAAAAAACTTTTCTCATTTATCAAGCAGTTACAGAAAATCGGCTTTGCGCGAAACCTTTTTATCCCTCACTATCCTATTGCTCAAAAAAAGGGGAAATGAGCGATTTATTCAAAGCAAAAAGGTCTCGTAAAGCTGAGAAAAGAACAAACGGTGCAAGTGATAGTTTTAGAGGCAACGGTATAAGGGAAGCTTAGTACTTGTCCAAAATGGACAAGTACTAACAACTGTTGAAAAGATTGGCAAGTAACAGGGTAATATCGTCCTTTGCCTATCCTTTTGGCTATGCTCTGGATTTCTGGTACTGGCAAATAATTTGCCAGTACCAATCCTTTTACATCCTCTCACTTATCAAGTAGTTACTGTAAATCGACTTCGCGCGAAACTTTTTTATCCCTCGCTATCCTATTGGTCGAAAAAAAGGAAAATGAGCGATTTATTCAAAATAAAAAGTCCTCTCCAAGCGAAAGCCGGAAAGGACTCTTAGTAACCGTATGAAGCGTGTCTGCGGAACAAACACCGCATGACAATAAAACAGATTGCTCTGTTCCATTCTTCATACGGTGCATGGGAAGTCTAATCGGAACGAACGCCCGATACTCTCAGCCAAAAGGCTGACGTGCAACTCAATGCTGCTCCGCTTACTC
>JAEEWM010000012.1 GCA_016287385.1 Clostridiaceae bacterium
ATATATTTTACGCTTATTATGTATGAGGCGTCCGCTTCGGCGGTGAATTTCCACGAGGCAAAGCCATCGTCCGGGATTATTACGCCGCCGGTGCCTGTGGAGTTTATATCCTCTTTTATTTCGGAGTTTTCGGATTTTTCGTTTATATCCGCGGCGATAAGCGTCTTTCTTTCGCCGTACGGAAAGGCGGTATTCGTCTCGCGGTAACCGTCATATTTCAAAACCGCGGCGCCGCCTCCCTTTTCGGCAAGCGCGGGTATACAGACGCTGCTTATACAAAACAGCGCCGTAAATATTACCGCTACTAAACGTTTACCTGTTCTCATCGCCTATTACCCCTGTGAGCAGAATTTAATCATTCCGTCTTTTTAAGCTTTTTCTTCAAAACAATAAGATAAACCGCGACGACCGCCGCGCCCGCGGCGAGAATGCCCGCGCCCGATAAAGCTATAACCAACCACGGCATTTCGTAATGCGTCTCTCTGGTCTTGATTTCCCTGATCTGAGCGCTGTGCGCGTCATCCGCGGCCGTCTCGTACGGGTCGTCCGCTTCCGTACCGTCTATTACGTCGTCTGTTTCGGTATCGTCGGTATGCCAGATAATATCCGGAACGGTGATATCCTCCGCATTACCGTTATTATCGGTATTGCCGATGCCCGAATCATCCGCGGTATTTACCGTAAGCTTCTCGTACGGCTTTAAGTTTACCGCGCTGCGCTTTATAACCGGCATATTCTCGTTTCCGCCGATAAGGGACTGTATCAGCTTATAAATCGGTTTTTCGTTATTCGGGTCGGTAATACCCTTGCCGCCGGCGCCCGGATTTTTGAACATTCCGTACCACGACTCGGGATTTTCAGACTTGAACGCCGGCTCGTCGAGCAGTTCGTAAACTATCGCGCCCTTTACCCACGGACGGGCGTAGGCAAGATACAAAGTATCGATAAGCCTCATGTAAGGTTCAAGCGGAGCCTCTGCCCGCTCCGTCGCGTCAAGCGAACGTGAATTGACGTTGGTCTCGCACAGGATAACGGGCAGCTTATACTTGTTGTAGAAGTCTTCTTCCATAGCGTTATACAACTCTGTAAGCTTCGCCGCCGAGATTTCCCTGTCCGCGTTTGATGAATAAAGGTCCCAGCCGACAACGTCTATTTTAAGCCCTTTATTCAGATAATATTTGATCATTCCGTAGTGAGTCATGGAAAAATTCACCATAAACTGCGATTTGCTGTTTTTCGAGTGAATACCCTTTTCCGCCGCTTCCAAGTATTCGAGATACTCCGGAAGATCCGCCGCCCCGTCAACGGGTATCGTATAATATTCCGTTTCGGATTTGCCGTCCGGTGAGGCGCCGCCGTATTTTGCTTTAAGAAGCGGGAGGTCAAGCTCGTTGAACACCTGAAAGATATCGACGTACCCTCTGCCGTCACTGCCGTTATAGCGATACGCGAAGGTCTCGCAGTAAATCGTGATGTATTCAAGACTTATCGTAGTATCGGGGCTTATTACCATTATTATTTTAAGACCGTACTTATTGCAAAGTCCCACCAGCGTATCAAGATAAGTCCAGTCGCCGTCGGAAGGTATGGCGCCGCCCACGCGCACCCATTCGCTTCCCATTCTGGCGATGGCGTGCACCTGCTCTTCAAGATACACCTCAGGATATGCCTCGTACGATTTCGGGTGCATGTTTATTCCGAAGCCGAAATCAGCACGGGCTGTAAGGTCGGTCGGCGACGGGATATAACTCGCCGGTTCTTCCGCGCAGACGGTAAGTCCCGCGGGCAGCGCCGCAAAAACGCACGCCGTTCCCATCAGAACAACCAGCATTAAAGATAATATCCGCTTCAAAACAACACCCCCTGAATCTGCGGTCGACCCTTAAAAGCTCGCCGCTTTATTTATCCTTTATTTTTGTGTTAAGGTCGTCGAGCGCCTTTTTAAGCGATGAGCTTGTAGACTCTACCGCGGCGGAAACCGACGTGCCTTCGGCGATATAATTCCAGAAGACTCTGTAAGTTCCGCTTAAAACCGTTTCGTTTATCTCCGCGTAGCATTGCGCCGGCTGTGCCGATACGTTTCGGATTACCGTGTCAAAGTTTTCGCCCGACTTTGCGTCGCAGAGATATCTGTTTACGTATTCATTCTTTTTGACCTTGTAAATATCCTGCATAAGGTACATATAAGCCTGAACCACCGCGCCGGCGTTATACTGGTCTTTTGCCGATAATCCGGCGGGAATCATAATTCCCTTGTAGTTCCAGTCGAGAGCGCAGGAATAATTCTTCGCCCCGTCAATCTTCGGAGTGGGAACAAGACCGAATTCATCCTTCATACTTGAGTAAAGCGGTATGACCTCGGTTGTGGTATATTCCATAAACACGTTTCCGGTCTTAAAGGCGTCATGCGCTTTCGTACCGTCAATTTTTGCGCCGTTATCGTTTATCGTGGTGCCGTCAAGTCTGTATGTATCCCTCATTAAGCCGGCTACCTTGAAAATGTTAGGGTCGCTCATATTTGAAACCAGCTTGCCGTTTACAAGCTTTATCATCGGAGTATTCGCGGAAACGAGCAGGTCGGCGGTTCCGGCGGTGGAACGGTCCATAATGGCGATACCCCACTGGTCAGCCATCGACATACCGCTTTTGCCGTCCAGATCCTTTGTCGCCTCTTTGGCAAGCTTGCGGAACTCCGTATAAGTCCACTTGCCCGAATCGACTAAATCGTATATGTAATTATCGGGATGACCCAATTCTTTAAGTATGCGCTTGTTATACACAACGCACGAGCCGACCGTACTGTCGCCGGCAACGGCGTATCTGCCCGAGCCGAATCTGGTCGCCTCCGGCATATTCGCCACGTTCATATAGTCCTTCGAGAGGTCCATCGAGGATATTTTGCCCATATCCGCGGCAAGGTTTGAACTTATAAAATAGCCCGTTCTTGAAAGGTCGGTAACTATTATCTGACTTATCGCCTTACCCGACGCGGCGGAAGCCGCCGCCAGACTCATAAGCTTTTTCAGCTCGGTCTTTTTAACGTCAAACTTGCAGTTAAGCTCTTTTTGAAGCTTCTTGATAAGCTCCGCCCTCGCGGCGTCGGTCTTGGATTTGCTCGCGTCCGGAGTGAAAATATCGCCTACGTCATACACGGTAACCGTCGCGCCTTTAAGATCCGACTTCAACGGATCGCTGATAACGGAGTTTTTACCGGGCTGCGCAACCTCGCCGTCAGACGTATTTTTGCCGGACCCGTCGCCGGAGGACACGTCTCCTCCGCCTGAGGATATGCCCTCGTCGCCCTCATAATAGGAAGTTTCCTCCGATTCGGTGGTCGATTTGCGGCAACCGCCGAACGTAAGCAACAACGCAAGCACAAGTAACAAAGCAAATACCTTTTTCATAAATATACCTCCTGATTGGCTCTTACTGCGCGTATGTATTTTACCAGATGTTGACAAATAAAATACATCTTTTTAATTTTTTGTATTTTTATCAAGGCGCACTCGCAGAAAGTTAAACTGCACCAAAAGCATAATAACACATATTCATCTAAATGTAAACCTTTTTTTGTGGAAACGTGAGAAAAATTTCAAAAAAAGTTAATATTTGTTTGTTTATTTGTTTGTTTATAATTTGCCGTACGATTTACCCTCGGCGAACAACCGCCGCCGAACCGCGGCGAGCCGCTTATTATCCCCGTACAAACCGCGTAATATCACGGCGCGGCGCCCCTGTATCGTATCCTGAACCTTTACGGCAAAATAAAAGAAGCGGCAAAGATTTGCCGCTTCTTTCGGTCTGTCCGAAGCCTGATTTCAGTTTTACGCGGCAGCAAGCCGCACATTTTTACGGTTTTACGGGTAAAACCGCGCATATTGTGAAGTCTTTTCCGGTCTTCGTCGTCGCTTCGATACTGCCGCCGTGTGCCTCGACAACAGCTTTTGCTATCGAAAGCCCTATGCCGTGGCCGCCTGTTTCGGAATTTCGCGAAGCGTCCGAACGGTAGAAGCGGTCGAAAACATTGTTGAGGTCCTCCCGCCGTATTTCTTTTTCGGTATCGTTGCTGACCGAAACCGTCGCGTATTTTCTGTTGGCGGAAAGGTTTAACGATATTTTCCCGCCACCGGGTGAATACTTGACCGCGTTTTCAAGCATTACCGATACCAACTGCCGTATTGCCTCCGGAGAGCCGGTCAGCGTAACGCCGGGCGCGACGTCGGTTTCAAAACCGATGCTGTGCGACGCGGCGAGAGCGCGAAAAGTACCGGCGGTTTCGCTTACAAGGTCGGAAAGCGGGAACTCTATTTTTTGCATGGTGTGCTCCGCCTCTTCCATTTTTGAAAGCAGAATAAGGTTGTTTGTAAGTTTTGTAAGGCGCTCTGTCTGCTGGCGTATGTCGGAAAGCTCCTCGCTGTCGCCGTCGGCGCCGAGCAGGTCTACGTTGGCGTTTATAATGGTGAGCGGCGTTTTAATCTCGTGCCCCGCGTCGGATATAAACCGCTTCTGCTTTTCATAGCTTTCGGCTATGGGAGCGACGATTCTGCCCGCCGTGAAGATAAACGCTATGAAAGTGACGACGCAGCCGATAAGCCCTACTACCACGCTTATCCAAAGAAAACCTCTGAACGAATCGAGCTTGCGTCCGCAGTCGAGGAAAAATATCCGCGTTCCGCTTTCATCGGTAACTTTAAGATAGCGGAAACTGCCTATAAAGCCGCGCTCTCTTTTGCTGTCAAGCGCCTTGTTTATATAGCTTTTTACCGAATCCTCGTCTACCGAAACAATCCTTGAGAGGTCGGACTGCAGCACTTCGCCGTCCTCCGATACTCTCACAATAAAAAACCTCGACTCATAAGGCACCTCGGGCGACATTCCGTGCGGAACGAAGTTTTCCGCCCTTTCGGGGCGGTTCCGGTCCTTTTCCTTATCCCGCCCGTCTCCGTCAAAGGGCATATCCGGATTTGTAAGCACTTCGAGCACCGAGTCGGCGTCCGCCGTGACCTCGTGATAGTTCACCATATTCATTGTAAAGACCAGCACACTCATCAGGACAAACATAAAAGCCGTGCCGGTTATCAAAAATTTCCGTTTCAGCTTATTTATCATTTTTATCCTCCAGTGAATAGCCGGCGTTTCTTGACGACTTTATCTGAATATCGGCGCCGAGCGCGTTCAGCTTTTTCCGAAGATAGGATATATACACCCAAACCACGTTTATTTCCGCCTCGTTGTCAAAGCCCCATATCCTTTCCATAAGCATATCGGTGGAAAGCACTCTGTGCGGATTAACCATAAGATACTCCATTATCTGGTACTCCTTGTTGGCAAGGCGGAAACCGCCGGTCGGCGAGGAAAGCTCAAAGGTCGCCCGGTCAAGCGTTATATTGCCGGCCGTAAGTTTGGTGTCAAGCTCGCTTTTACCGCGGGTAATACTGCGGATACGGGCGAGCAGTTCGCGTGTATCAAACGGTTTGGGCAGATAATCGTTGGCGCCGCTGTCAAGTCCCAGAACGCGGTCCTCTATATCCGATTTCGCGGTAAGCATAAGCACGGGTATACGGTTGCCCTGCTCCCGTATTTTTTTAAGCACGGTGATGCCGTCCATTTTAGGCATCATGATATCAAGCACCGCGACGTCGTAGCACCCCGATTGCAGATAATCGAGCGCGTCCTCGCCGTTGTATACGGCGTCCGCCGAGTAGTTGTTCTTCTCAAATATTTTGACAACGGCCTTTGAAAGCGCCCTTTCATCCTCCGCAAGCAGTATTCGCATAAATATGCCCCCTTTACGGCTTAAAGCATACCCGCCCAACCTTAAACAAGGTTAAAAATCCGAAAAACTTTGTTTTCGTAAAATCAGGTTTTTAACACTCCTCAAAAGAACAAGTCTTTCAAGGCGCGCGTGTTCACCGGTGTTTATTTAAGCTTTTCAAGCGCCGCTTCGATTTTAATGACCGCTTCCTTATGCCCGCTTACATTCTCCACCGCTTTTTCCATGGGGCAGAGTCCGTCGCCCTTGCGGTTTATGATGTTTCCGGTCAGCACCGAATAACAATATACAATGCCGAAGCGGTCAAATATCTCCGCCGCGGCGGAAGCGCTGCCGCCCGCTTTAACAAATTCAAAAAGCGGTTTAATGCCGCTTTCGCCGCGCGTTACGACGCCGCTTTCGGTCATAAGCGCGAGAACGGCGCCGCCGGCAAGCTTTTCTTTCAGCAAAGCGAGGTCACCGCTCATTGCTTTGCACCCTGTAAACAACCAGCGGTATAATGAGCAGTTGAAGCGCGATACCGATAAGTCCCGCCGTTATGCTGTTCCAAATGACCGGCAGTTTCAGACCGCCGTAGCCGAAGCCCTTTACGGCTGTGAGTATAGCCGCGGCGCGGACGGCGCGGCCCGCGATCTGCGTAAGCAATACTTTAAGCACACAGGGCATCTTCACATTTTTAAGAAGTCCCGCGAAAAGTCCGTAGGCGGCGAGCTCTGTTACCATAAAGGGGAGCATTGCGGTCTTGGGCATACCGGTCAGCGCAAAGCTGATAACGGGAGAAACCGCGCCCGAAACCGCGCCGGCGAAAGGACCCGCGAGCAGACCCGCCAGAATTACCGGCAGGTGCATCGGCAGAAAAATCTCACCGGGCGCGCTGCCGACGCCCGACTTCGCGCCCAGCACGTGAACGACCTGCGGCAGAAGCACCGCGGCGATTATCGCGCCCACGGTATAAACCGTCTGCGTTTTTATGTTTAGTTTTGTTTTAACGCCTGTACCCGTCATAAGCTTATCTCCTCTCAAATTTTGCCGCCACCTTTTCGAGCGTCTGCCGTATCTGAATGTGCTGCGGACAGTTTTTCTCGCAGTTTCCGCATTTGATACAGCTTGACGCTTTTCCGCTGCGGGCGGTTATTATGCCGTAATAATAGTCCTGATTCCAGCTGCCGAAGTTCTCCTTTGCGTTATAGCAGGAAAAAAGGTCGGGGATGAGTATGCCCCGCGGGCAGAACGGAACGCAGTATCTGCACGACGTGCATGGTATAAGGTTTTTGGACCTTATTATCCGGCGCACTCTGTCTACCGCTTCTCTTTCGCGTTCGTCAAGCGGCTTGAAATCCCGCATATAACTTATGTTATCTGTCATCTGCTCAAAACTGCTCATACCCGAAAGCACGGCGCAAATGTTTTTGAAGCCGGCGGCAAAGCGTATGGCGTAGCTCGCGTATGAGCCGCCGCCGAGCGCGTCAAACACCGCTTTCGCTTCATCGGGGATATTGACAAGACTGCCGCCCTTTACCGGCTCCATCACAAGCACCGGCTTGCCGTGTTTTTCACATACTTCATACACGTTTTTGCTGTCCACGCCGTCGTCCCCGTAATCCATGTAATTGAACTGTATCTGCACGACTTCTATTTCGGGGAAATCGGTAAGAATCCGCTCGAGCATATCGGCTTTGTCGTGAAACGATATTCCCACGTGGCGTATTTTGCCCTCGCGTTTAAGCTTAAACAGCGTTTCGTAAGCCCGGTTTTTTCTGAAATGGGGATAATTCGAGGAATCCTGCGCGTGGCACAAATAAAAATCAAAGTAATCCACCCCGCAAAGCTCAAGCTGTTTTTCAAAAAACGGACGAATATCCGCCTCGCTCTTAAAATACGGGCTTGTAAGCTTGTCGGTAAGCACAAAATCTTCGCGGTTGTAACGCCCCGAAACGCATTCTCTTATCGCAAGCTCGCTCTTGCCGTCTATATATCCATGCGCGGTATCAAAATAATTGAATCCGCTCCCGATAAATTCATCAACCATTCTCGCAAACTCGGCGGTGTCGACGCGGTCGCCTTTCATCGGCAGCCGCATACATCCGAACGCCAGTTTACCTTTTATCTCCGGGAAAAACGGGTTGGTATTCATACAAGTCCTCCGGTTACAGATTTCTTCTATAAGTCATTATAACATCTGTTCTTCATTTTAGCAAACATTTGTTGATATAAGGAGGTTCTTTCGCGGAAGCAAAAACCTCCCGGGCATCGCCACTTGATTTTATCCTGCTTTTATGATAAACTTTTGCCAGAATATACGGGGTATTCCCGCGAAAGCGGGAAGTTCGGAATACAGGGGGGAATATTATGGACATTTACGACCCTAACCAGTGGACTGTGGAGTTTGCGAAACAGAAAGGCGCTTTTTGCATAAGCTTTTTGAAGGAAACCAACGCAAAGGTCATAGAGAAGCTCAGAGAAGGCAACTATAAAGCGGCGGCGGCGGGAATTGACAGGATGTTAAACGGCGCCGTTACGCTGCACAATACCGGCGATTACGATATGCGCCCGTTCCTTTCGACTTATTCTTTCAATCAGGGCGTTATAGCCGTATGCGGTATTACCGACGCGCCGGAGCAGCAGCGCAGGCAGGCGGCGATTTCCTCCTTTTCCGACGCGCGCGATTTTTCGACCGCTTCTTTACGTGAAATATCGATAGGCGTAATAAATATGCTGCAATCGGGACAGAGTCTGCTCAGCATTAAAACCGAAATCTGTCCGAACTTCCCGTCGGAGATAATAGGCGTGATGGCGGATACAGGCAGAATAGACGGCGCCGCGGTAAAAGCGGCTCCCGCCGCACCGGCAGTTGGCGGTACGGGCGCTGT
Organism: Clostridiaceae bacterium; assembly: GCA_016287385.1. Classification (GTDB taxonomy): domain Bacteria; phylum Bacillota; class Clostridia; order Oscillospirales; family Acutalibacteraceae; genus UBA737. Next base: position 8,644 of record JAEEWM010000012.1, read on the forward strand.
CCCGCCCTCCGCGCAAAACGGCGGCGGCAAAAAAAGCGGCGCTCTGAAAATCGTTTTGGCTGTAATCATTCCGATAGCGGCTGTGGGACTTATTGTTTTCGGTTACTGGCTTTCGGGCTTTATAAACGATACTTCAAGCAGCAGCGGCGGCTCCCGTAAGGAAAGGTCCTCCTCCGTGCGCGAAGCGGATGATTCCGACCCTGACGGCAGTAAGAATGAAAGCGGCAAAAAAGAAACTTCAAGCTATACAAACAGCGGCAACAACAGCTCCGCCGCCGTTTCCTCCAATACGAGCTCCGCGCCGAAGCCCGCCGGCAGGGAAACGACCACCTACCACGTTTCGACCACCTCGGGTCTGCGGCTTCGTTACGGTCCGTCGCTTGATAACGGCATAATACTCGAAATGCCGTATCTTTCGACCGTAGAGGTTTACAGTATTGACGGCGAGTGGGCGTACGCATGCTTCAACGGTACCGACGGCTACTGCTCGGCGGAGTATATCTCTCCCGGCCCCGGGAATTAAAAATAAGATATTTTTAAGGAGCGAGGAACCGAGAATCATTGCGGCGGCAGTATAAAAAGCGAGGACTCGCTGTATTGCCCGACCGTCTTCTGCCGGGCTGTGGATATATACTGATTTGCCCGATAAACCGATTTATGCCCCCTCTTACCGGGAACGTATAACAGAAAGCTTCCGCCCGCAAAACGCGGGCGGATATTCTTATGTAAAAAAGTCTTGATATTATCGAACAAAAAGAGTAAAATACTTTAATAAAAACATATGGAGGTAAATGGTATGTCAGATAATAAAAGGCCTGAAAACATGGCGCGTATAAACACTCCCGCGCTCGGCGACGCGTTCATAGCCGAGCAGGTCGAAGCGCTCAAAAAACAGATAGGCGATAAAAAAGTATTGCTCGCGCTGTCGGGCGGCGTCGATTCTTCGGTAGTGGCGGCGCTTCTTATTAAAGCGATAGGTAAAAATCTCGTGTGCGTTCACGTAAACCACGGACTTCTCCGCAAGGGCGAACCCGAGCAGGTAATAAAGGTTTTCGGCGAAGAGCTGGGCGCCACCCTCATATACGTTGACGCGGTAGACCGCTTCCTCGATAAGCTCGCGGGCGTATCCGACCCCGAAACCAAGAGAAAGATAATAGGCAAAGAATTTATCGACGTCTTCGCGGAAGAGGCAAAGAAACTTGAGGGCATAGAATTTTTGGCGCAGGGCACCATTTACCCCGATATTCTGGAAAGCGTCGGCGTTAAAGCTCACCACAACGTGGGCGGCCTGCCGGAAGATCTCAATTTTGAGCTCGTAGAGCCGGTAAAATTCCTTTACAAGGACGAGGTACGCGTTGTGGGCAAGCAACTCGGTCTGCCCGACAGTATGGTTTACCGCCAGCCCTTCCCGGGTCCGGGACTGGGCGTTCGCTGCGTAGGCGCCATTACCCGCGACCGGCTTGAAGCTTTAAGAGAAGCCGACGCGATAGTTCGTGAAGAAATAGGCAAGCTCCCCGAAACTCCGTGGCAGTATTTCTGCGCCATACCGGATATTCAGTCAACCGGTATCCGCTATATTGACGGACAGGGTCAGCGCTATATGGGCTGGGCGGTCGTTATCCGCGCGGTCAACACGGTGGACGCGGTGACCGCCACGGTTCCCGAGATTCCGTTCTCCGTTCTCTGCAAAATGCGAGACAGAATAGTTAAGATTCCCGGCGTCAACCGCGTGCTCTGGGATATCAGCGAAAAGCCGGTAGCGACGATAGAGTGGGAATGAGCCGCGAAGCGGCAGTTATGATTGGCTTCGCCAAGTTATGAGTTGTCTCGAGCAACGTTAAAATAAAAACCGATTGATTTTGACTCAACCGGTTTTTATTTTTATATGCAATCAATAAGCTTTGATACCGTTTCTTTTGCGTCGCCCAAAAGCAACAGGGTATTATCGCTTTTATAAAGCGGGTTGGGGACGCCGGCGTATCCCGGTTTTTCGTCAAAGTTGCAGATGATGACCGCTTTTGCCGCCGCGGCGTCAAGCACCGGCATGCCGTATATCGGCGTGCCCTCGGCGGTGTTTGCGGCGGGGTTTATAACGTCGTTTGCCCCGACGACTATTACCGCGTCACATTCCGCAAACTCGGGATTTATCGTTTCCATTTCGTGAAGCTTATCGTAGGGAACGTCGACCTCGCATAGCAAAACGTTCATGTGACCGGGCATCCTTCCGGCGACCGGGTGAATTGCAAATTTAACTTCGGCGCCCTTTTCTTCAAGCTTATCGGCAAGCGCTTTTACCTTGCTTTGCGCCTGTGCGAGCGCCATGCCGTAACCGGGGATAATTATGACCTTTTTGGCGTCTTTAAGTATTTCTTCCGGAGCAAGAGCGATTTTTTCCCGCGCTGCCGGGTCTTCTTCTGCAGGCTCGTTTTCGCTGTTTTCGGCGACTGCGGTTTTTGCCGGGGTACTGCCGAGCAGTATACCCAAAAGCTTTCTGTTCATCGCTTTACACATGATCTGCGTGAGCAAAAGTCCCGAGGCGCCCACTATACCGCCTATCGCGACCAGCATGATATCGCCGACTGCGATACCGGCGATGCCGCCGGCAACGCCGCTTAAGGAATTGAGCAGAGAAATGGTGATAGGCATATCCGCGCCGCCTACGCGAACGGCAAAAGCTATTCCGAACAGGCAGGAAAGCAGTGCCGTTACCCAAACCGGCAAACCGCAAGCCGCGCAAGCTATGACAGCGGCTGTAAGCAGAAGAACAATTACCGTATGCCCCTTGATAACCACCGGCTTTTGCGGTAACACCTTATGCAGCTTGCCCGCGGCGATAAGGCTTCCGGTAAAGGTGATAAAACCGATGATAAGCGCCACCGTGGAAGAGACTGAAGAAAATCTGCTTTCCGCCTGACTGTAGGATAAAACCGCCACCAGCGCGCTGGACAGACCCCCGAAGCCGTTTAAAAGCGCTACGAGCTGGGGCATTTGTATCATCTTTACCTTAAACACGATAAACAGACTTATAATCACGCCCATGGCGATAGAAGCGAGTATGACCGGCGCGGTAAGCACGCTGTAATTGTACATAGTAACGATAATGGCGGCTACCGCACATGCGGCGCCGAGCGCGTTGCCCGCGCGGGCGGTCTTGGGCTTGCTCATAAGACTCAACCCTATAAGCACACCGAGCACGAGCACACCGCTTATCGCGTAAAACACTGCGGAGGGTATAACGGTATCCATTATTTATCCTCCTTTTTGAACATTTTGAGCATTCTTGCGGTAACGCCGAAGCCTGCGGCGATATTCACTACCGCAAGCACTATGGCGACGGCGCCGATTATTACGGAAAGCACACCGCTGTACGGCTTCAGCACCACCGCGGTAACGGCGAGTGCGCCGAGCACGGTAATGCCCGACAGCGCGTTCATGCCCGACATGAGCGGGGTATGAAGAAGAGAGGGAACGTTATTTATTATAAAGTATCCGACGACTGTCGCCACAAGAAATACTATGATAAGTATAATAGGTGACATATCCGTTTTCTCCTTTTAAGGTTATTTGCTCATGGCTTCAAGCGCGCCCTTGTGAACGAGCCTGCCGCCTATGGTGGTAAGAGTTCCGGCGACGATTTCATCGGAGGTATCAAGAACTATTTTACCGTCCTTGGTTAGATATTTTACAAGGTTATAAATGTTGTTGGCAAACATCCATGTGGAGCTTGTGGGAAGCATACCGGGGATGTTCTTTATACCCTCTATCGTAACGCCGTGCTTTACCGCGGTTTCGCCGGGAACGGTTATCTCGCAGTTGCCGCCCTGGTCGATCGAAATGTCAACAATGACCGAGCCGGGCTTCATTGATTTGACCATTTCCTCGGTGATAATAACGGGGGCGAGCTTGGAGGGAACGAGAGCCGAGCAGAATATTATGTCCATATCCTTTACGGTGTCCTTCAGCGCTTCTCTCTCTTTAAGTATCCAATCTTCGCTGAGCGCGTTGGCATAGCCGCCTTCGCCCACGGCGGCCTCGGCTGAAACACCGGTATCTATTATCTTTGCACCGAGGCTCATCGCCTGCTCCGCCGCCGCGGGACGAATATCCGCCGCATAGGTTATCGCGCCGAGGCGTTTTGCCGTGGCAATAGCCTGAAGACCGGCGACGCCGGTGCCTATAACAAGCGCGTTACAGGGCTTTATCGCACCTACGGCGCAGAATATCTGCGGGATAAATTTTGCGAGGTCGTTTGCCGCCATAAGTATTCCCTTATAGCCGGCGCAGGTGCTCATGGAGGTGAGCGCGTCAAGATTTTGTGCGCGGGAAATGCGCGGAACGCCGTCGAGCGTGAGGCTTATAATGCCCTTTGCCGCCATTTTTTTGACCATTTCGTGATTTACCGGGGAGGCGGGGTGGATAAAGGTTATAAGATACTGACCGTCATGCATGAGGTCGATTTCATGAACGCCCTTCTCCTCGTTAAAAAGCGGTTCTTTTACTTTAAGAATAATATCACTGCGCCTATAAAGCTCTGCTGCGTCGGAAACTATCTCGGCGCCTGCCGCCGCGTATTGCTCATCTGAAAAGAAGGCGAGCGTTCCGGCGTTTTTTTCGACTAAAACCTCATAGCCGTCGGTCTTTAATTTGCTTACGGTATCGGGAATTGCGGAAACGCGTCCCTCGCCGTGCATGATCTCTCTCGGAATACCTACTACCATAAAAACAGATCCTTTCAATAAAAAATTATTTATTATCAAGCAAACAAATATCGTATTTGTTTGTTGAAAGCACTACGGAGGTGCGGGTAAGCGATACGCCGCTTATTGATTTAATGCTGTTAAGCACGTCTTCAAGCGTATAATCGGCTTTTGTTATGACCTTAAGGATAAAGTCGAAATCCCCGGCGATGTAATAGCACTCCGCAACGGAATCGTTGCCCTTGATCACCTGAACGAAGTTTTCGTAATACTTCGGGTGGTCGAGCCGTACGTATATAAACGCCATAAGCTCTCTTCCAAGCTGTTTTTGGTCAAGAACAATGGTGTATTGCTTTAAGACTCCTGTGCTTTCCAGCTTCTTTATCCTTTCGATAACGGCGGAAGTAGAAAGGTTCACTTTTGCGCCGATATTTTTCGCGGTAAGCCTTGAGTTATCCTTTAAAACCGACAAAATTTTATAATCCAACGTATCCACGGTTTCACCCCCAAAAAATATAGTCTAATTATACTAAAAACGTAGCAAAAAGTAAAGCAACGGAGAATAAACGGAAAATAATTTCTGAAAACAGGCGCATACTCAGAAAATATTTCGGTTTGATGCGTGTTTGTGAACGGCGGCGCATAAAATTTCACGCGGAGTGCGGTAAGACTTGTGCGCTGTGAGTCCGGAACACGGACGTATCGGCCTGCGTCACGTCATTTTTTAAAAAAGTATTGACAAAAGCAATACTTCGTGATATGATGTATTACGCGAAGGGAGGTATAGTATGGATATACAACTCAAACGCGGTCTTTTAGACGTCTGCGTGTTGGCGGCGATACGTTCGTGCGATTCGTACGGCTACAAAATAATTAAGGATATGAAGCCGTATATCGAGCTTTCCGAATCAACGCTGTATACGATACTCAAACGTCTTGAAGCGGCAAATATGCTAACCGTGCGCACCGCCGAGCACGACGGGAGACTTCGCAAATACTATCACATAACAGAGGGCGGTATCAGGCGTATAGCGGACTTCAAAGAAGACTGGAAAGAGATACTTTCCATATACAGATTTGTCACAAGAGAGGATGATGACAATGAATAAACAGGAATTTCTCGAAAAGTTGAAAGAAGGCCTCGCGGGGCTTCCTCAACCGGACGTTGACGAGCGCGTGTCGTTTTACGGCGAAATGATAGACGACAAGGTCGAGGACGGATTAAGCGAGCAGGAGGCGATAAGCGAAATAGGTACGGTTGAAAGCGTTATTTCCGGTGTGCTTTCGGATATCCCGCTCGGCGCGCTCGTAAAGAAAAAAATCAAGACGAAGCGCAAGCTTTACGCCTGGGAAATCGTGCTTATAATACTGGGCGCCCCGGTGTGGCTTCCCCTGCTCATAGCCGCGGCGGCGGTCATATTCTCGCTTTACGTTTCGCTCTGGGCGGTAATCGTTTCGCTCTGGGCGGCGTCCTTCGCGGTCGGTATAACCGGAGTCGCGCTGATAGTTCCCGCCGCTATACATTTTAGCAAGCAAAATATTCTTTCAGCCGTTGCCGTAATCGGTATGGCGATTTGCGCCGTCGGGGTTTCGCTGTTTATGATTTTCGGCTGCGCGATGGCTTCAAAAGGCGTTCTGCTGCTTACGAAAAAAGTAACCGTCGGCATAAAGAAAATGCTGGTGAGAAAGGAGAAGTCAGATGAAAAAGTCGACTAAAATACTTATAATCACCGCCGCTGTTCTGCTCTTTGCGGGCGGCGCGGTATTCGCCGGCGCCATGTCGGCTCTCGGTTGGGATTTCACAAAGCTGGGCACGGTAGAATACGAAACTAAAACCTATGAAATAAACGAGGACTTTAACAATATAGAAATTGACGTTAACACTGATAAAATAGCGTTTGAACCGTCGAAAGACGGCAAATGCGTCGTGGTTTGCCATGCTCCGGAAGAATCGCCGCGCTCTGTGAAGGTTGAGGACGGCGCGCTGAATATTCGCGCCGAAAGCAAAGAAAAGTGGTACTCTTTTATAGGCAATCTGGACTTTTCCACGCCGAAAATCACGGTTTATCTGCCGAAGGACTCTTACGGCGCGCTCAGCGTTAAAAGCGATACCGGCGATATAGATTTGCCCGCGGTATTTACCTTCGCCGCGCTTGATATCGACTCGCACACGGCGGACGTAAGTTGTTTTTCCTCCGTAACCGGACCGGTTAAAATAAAGCTTTCCACAGGCGACATCTATTTAAGCTCCCGCACGGCGGGTGAAATAGACGTCACGACGTCTACCGGCGGCATAACCCTGCGCGGTGTACACTGCGAGGGCAAAATAACGGCGAAAATGAGCACGGGAAATCTTTTCGCCGAAAACGTAAGCTGTAAGTCGCTGACATCCGACGGCAGTACCGGCGACGTTACGCTTAAAACCGTTACCGCCACGGGCGATATGAGCATAAAAACGAGCACCGGCGACGTGCGGTTTGACGGCGCCGACGCGGCGAATATTCGGGCGAAGACCTCCACCGGCAATATAAAGGGCGTACTGCTCAGCGAAAAGATATTTTTCGCCAAAACCTCCACCGGCAAAACCGACGTGCCTAAGAGCACCGCGGGCGGTGTATGCGAGCTTGAAACCTCCACCGGCGATATAATAATAAGCATTGACCGTTAATAATTGAAAACAGGGGATCGCAAACGCGGTCCCCGAATTTTTTTCTCAAAGGGGCGGCGACTTATCACCACCCCCCTTTTCTATATGTCTGACATCTGATATCTGTCTTGACATATACCCCGTGGGGGTATATAATAAGAGCGTGACAAAGGAGGCGTTTTTATGGAAAAAGAGAAATGCCGTTGCTGTGAAGAAAAAAAGACCTGCCGCGGCGCGGAGTACAAAAAAGCCCTTCTCAACCGCTTAAAGCGGATAGAAGGTCAGGTTCGCGGCATCGAGAAAATGATAGAAAGCGACGCCTACTGCAACGATGTGCTTGTGCAGTCGGCGGCGGTGGGCGCGGCGCTTTGCGCTTTTAACAGAGAACTGCTTAAAAGTCATATGCACACCTGCGTTATAAGGGATATAAAAGCGGGCGACGAAGGCGTGATAGACGAGCTCGCCGAAACGCTTTACAAGCTCATGAAATAGCGGTGACAAATATGCAAAAATTTGACATAACAGGTATGAGCTGCGCCGCTTGCAGCGCACGGGTGGAAAAAGCGGTAAAGGGCGTCGGCGGTGTAAACTCCTGCGCCGTAAATCTGCTTACAAACTCAATGACGGTTGAAGGCACGGCAAAAACGGAGGATATAATCGCCGCGGTTGCCGCGGCGGGGTACGGCGCGAGCGCTTCGGGCAAAAAGAATTCCGCCGACGCGGCGGGAGTTTCGGCTTTTTCAAGCGAGGCGAAGCTCCTTAAACGGCGGTTTCTTGCTTCGCTTTGTTTTCTTATCGCGCTTATGTATATTTCGATGGGGCACGCTATGTTAAGGCTTCCCCTGCCCTCATTTTTAGCGGAGAACCGCGCGGCGACCGGGCTTGCCGAGCTTCTGCTCTCGGCGGCGGTCGCGGTTATAAACGGCAGATTTTTCGTAAACGGCGCAAAGGCGGCAGTGCGGCTTTCACCGAATATGGATACACTGGTCGCGCTCGGCTCCTTCGCCTCGTTCGCTTACAGCACCGCGGTGCTTTTCGCCATTATTGCAAACCCCGGTTTTAAGGGCGAATACTATTTTGAATCGGCGGCTATGATACTGACCCTCGTCACGCTCGGCAAAACCTTTGAGGCGCGCGCAAAGGGCAAAACCGCACTGGCTCTTCAAAAACTCGCGCGCCTTGCGCCTGACACGGCGACGGTACTGCGCGACGGCAGGGAGCAAACCGTGCCGACCGGTGAAATTGCCGTCGGCGATACCGTAATCGTGCGCCCCGGGCAGAGCATAGCCGTTGACGGCGAGGTTATCGGCGGCAGTACGGCGGTTGACGAATCGGCGCTCACCGGCGAGAGCGTTCCCGCCGAAAAGCGCGAGGGCGACCGCGTTTTTTCAGGTACGGTAAATCTCACGGGATATATTGAATTCCGCGCGACTTCGGTCGGCGAAGATACCACTCTTTCGGGCATTATAAAAACGGTCAGCGAAGCGGCGGCGAGCAAGGCGCCGTCCGCCGCGCTCGCGGATAAGGCGGCGGGGGTATTCGTGCCTGTCGTACTTCTCATTTCACTTATAACCGCGCTTGTGTGGACGCTTCTTTCGGCTGATGTTTCGGTAGTTCTGTCGCATGCGGTCAGCGTGCTTGTAATAAGCTGTCCCTGTGCGCTCGGACTTGCCACGCCGGTCGCGGTCATGGTGGCTTCGGGCGCGGGGGCGCGCCGCGGCATACTCTTCAAAAACGCCGCCGCGCTTGAAAACGCCGGAAAGGCGGAAACGGTTGTTTTCGATAAAACCGGCACAATAACTTCAGGCGCGTTTGAGGTGACCGACGTGCTTGCCTGCTCCCCGCAAAGCGAGCTTCTGGTTCTCGCGCTGTCGCTTGAAGAAAAAAGCGAGCATCCGATTTCCCGCGCCATTGTCGCTTTTTGCGAGGGAAACGAAATTTCCGCGGCGCAGGTTGAAGATTTTTGCGCGGTATCGGGCGGCGGCGTAACGGCAACTCTCGGCGGTGAACGGCTTTTCGGCGGCAACCTTAAATTCGTATCGGAAAACGCCGAAATAAGCGAAGAAATGAAAAGCGCCGCGGAAAAGCTTTCACTGGAGGGGAAAACGCCGCTTTTCTTCGCGCGCGGCGAAAGAGCGCTCGGCGTAATCGCCGTGGCGGATAAAATAAGAGCGGAGGCGGCAGAGTGTATCGCCGCGATACGAAAGGACGGCAAGCGGGCGGTAATGCTTACCGGCGATAACTCGCTGACCGCCGCCGCGGTCGCAAAGCAGGCGGGAATAACGGAATTTTACGCCTCGCTGCTGCCCGGCGATAAGGATGAAAAAATAAAGGAATTTATGACCTCAAATAAGGTTTTGATGGTGGGCGACGGCATTAACGACGCGCCGGCGCTTACCCGGGCGGATGTGGGCGTCGCGATAGGCGCCGGCACCGATATCGCCATTGACAGCGCGGATATCGTGCTTGTGAAAAGTAATCTTTCGGGTCTTGTCGATACGCTCGCGTTAAGCCGCGCCGCTTACAAAAACATGAAGCAAAATCTGTTCTGGGCGTTCTTCTATAACGCGGCGGCGATACCGCTTGCCGCGGGCGCGCTCTCCCCACTCGGTATAACCCTTAATCCGATGATAGCCGCGGCGGCCATGAGTATGTCGAGCGTGTGCGTGGTATCGAACGCGCTGCGCCTTGCCCGTTTCGGTTCACAGAAAAGTGCCGTGAGCACACAAAATATAATAACAGAAAAGGAGAAAAACATGAAAACCGTAAAAATCAAAGGAATGATGTGCGAACACTGCGAGGCGCACGTAAAATCGGCGCTTCTGGCGGTACCCGGCGTAAAGAGCGCGACGGCAAGCCATATAACCGGGTCTGCGGAAATAGACGCCGCGCCCGGAGTGAGCGACGATGCCCTCATCGCCGCGATAGAGGCGGCGGGATACGAGGTTGAAAAGTAGCGTGCCCGCGCTGCGCGAATTTCGACAATATGCTTTTTGACAGCCCGGCGCGGCGGTGTAATTCACCGCCGCGTGAGCGTGTCGAAAAAGTCGACACACTCTTGGACGGGAATTCCGTTCGCCGAAAATCTTAAAAATTTTCGGACTGCACTCCACTCCCGCCAATACCACCTACGCCCCTTGAAAATCGCCTTATAAGGGCGATTTTCGCCTACAAGGTGTTTTTCCGCCGCACATGTCACCGGAAAAACGAAATGCGCATTTCACGCTGCGCGAATTTCGACAATATGCTTTTTGACAGCCCGGCGCGGCGGTGTAATTCACCGCCGCGTTATTTTTATGGTAAGATATAAAAATGTTATTTTTTCACCCTTTTGGAGTTGAAAAATATGAAAAAGCGCAAAATTTTGATAAAACTGGACAAAAATTTGATATACATTTCGTTGTGCACATTATATAATGTATGTGTATAACTGCGTTAAGCAATTAACAATTTCCATAAATGAGGTGTCAAGAATGAAAACTAAAAGACTTTTGTCAGGCGTGATGTCCATAGTGATGATATTCACTATGTTCTTCGCGATGACGTTGGTGGTAAACACCGCCGCTCCCCTTACAGCGAGCGCGGCTACCACCACCGAGAAGGCGATATTCATCGGGAGTAAT
>JAEEWM010000013.1 GCA_016287385.1 Clostridiaceae bacterium
CACCTGCACGATCTGAGCATGCTCACCGGCTACTGCGCCGGCTGGAGCCTCAAGCAGCTCATTCAGCAGGGCCTCGGCATCCCGGGCAAGATCAACTCCGCCCCGGCGAGCCATCTGAGCACCCTCTGCAACCAGATGGTCAACTTCCTCGGCATTATGCAGAACGAGTGGGCGGGCGCACAGGCGTTCTCATCGTTTGATACCTATCTTGCCCCCTTTGTTAAAGTGGATAATCTTACTCAAAAGGAAGTCAAGCAGTGCATACAGTCGTTTGTTTACGGCGTAAATACGCCGAGCCGCTGGGGCACGCAGGCGCCTTTCTCAAACATTACGCTTGACTGGGTAGTTCCTAACGACCTTAAAAATCTGCCGGCGATTATCGGCGGCAAGGAGATGGACTTCACCTACGGCGACTGCCAGAAAGAAATGGATATGGTCAACAAGGCGTTTATCCAGATAATGATCGAAGGCGACGCCAACGGCAGGGGCTTCCAGTACCCGATACCGACATACTCGATAACCCGTGATTTTGACTGGAGCGAAAGCGAGAATAACAAGCTCCTCTTTGAAATGACCGCGAAATACGGCACCCCGTATTTTTCAAATTATATCAACTCCGATATGGAGCCGAGCGACGTGCGCTCAATGTGCTGCCGGCTTCGTCTTGACCTGCGTGAGCTCCGCAAAAAATCCGGTGGTTTCTTCGGCTCGGGTGAATCAACCGGTTCTATCGGCGTCGTAACTATCAACCTGCCCCGTATCGCTTACCAGGCGACTGATGAAAAGGACTTCTACGCACGTCTCGATAAGCTTATGGATATCGCGGCAAGAAGTCTTAAAACCAAGCGCACGGTTATAACCACGCTTCTCGACCAGGGTCTTTATCCCTATACCAAACGCTACCTCGGCACCTTTGCAAACCACTTCTCTACCATCGGTCTTATAGGTATGAATGAAGTCGGTCTCAACGCAAACTGGCTCGGCGCCGACCTTACCGACCCGCGTGTTCAGCGTTTTGCGCGCGATGTTCTTAACCATATGCGCGAACGCCTTTCGGATTATCAGGAAAAATACGGCGACCTTTATAACCTTGAAGCGACGCCGGCAGAATCTACCACCTATCGCTTTGCCAAGCACGATAAGGAAGATTTTCCGGATATCAAGACCGCTAATATGGACGGCACACCGTATTACACCAATTCGTCACATCTGCCGGTCGGCTACACAGAGGATATTTTCTCGGCTCTTGATATTCAGGATGATTTACAGACACTTTATACCTCGGGCACCGTTTTCCACGCCTTCCTCGGCGAAAAACTGCCCGACTGGAAAGCGGCGGCGAATCTCGTTCGCAAGATAGCGGAAAACTACAAGCTTCCCTATTACACCATGTCGCCCACCTACTCGGTATGTAAAGACCACGGATATCTTACCGGAGAGCAGTTCACATGCCCGATATGCGGTCAGAAAACCGAAGTCAACAGCCGTATCACCGGCTATTACCGCCCGATACAGAACTGGAATGACGGCAAAGCCCAGGAGTATAAGGATCGTAAGGTTTACAACATCGGCAACTCGCATTTGACACATACCGGACCCAAGCCCGCCCCGGTTGACGACGCCCCCTGCTCCTGCGAAGAGCATCCGGCGTCCGCCGCATCGGCAGGCGCGTCTGCCGGTACAGCCGATATCATTCTTTTCAAGACGGCTACCTGCCCGAACTGCAAAGCGGCGGCGGCGCTTCTCGAAAAAGCAGGTATTGAGTATCAGGCGCTCAATGCTGACGAAAACGCGGAGCTCGTTGCAAAATACGGTATCAAACAGGCGCCGACTCTTATAGTTATGAACGGCGACGAATTTGAAAAATACCGCGGCGTTTCGGATATTAAGGGTTATATAATGAGCAAACAATAAAATAAAAAGGCTGCCTGAGCAGCCTTTTTATTTATTCGCCAAACTGATATTCAATCAAGTCGCCCGGTTGACAGCGCAGTGCTTCACAAAGCGCCTGCAAGGTCGAAAAACGGATTGCGCTTATGTGGCCGTTTTTCATTTTTGAAAGATTAACGTTTGCAACGCCGACCTTTTCAGACAACTCGTTCAGACTGATTTTCCTGTCCGCCATAACGCGGTCAAGGCGCAGAATTATCCGTCCCATATTGACGCCCCCTTAAAGTGTCTCATCCGATTCTTTCTGAAGCGACGCGCCATAGGTAAAAATCATAACGAGCATGAACACAACAATGATTCCGAACACAACTTTCAAATCTATGCCGATATGAAAACTAACAGAAAGGAAGTTCCACGCGCTTTCGCTTGTTCCGCTGAAAACCGCGAGCGGTATAAGCGAGAAACCGAAATTTCGCATTTTCTTTATTACATCGTCGCAAAACGGTGTTTCGCACTTTTCGATCGCTTTCATAAGCGCTCTGATCATAAAAAGCACGACAGTAATGCAAACGGTATCAAGAAAAGTAAACGAAAAAGCGGTCAAAACTCCTTTTTTGCTGATATCAAGGCGATGTGAATTCACGCCGAGCGTAAAGCCGTTTTCGGTTTTCCGGGCTGTAACGTCTCCGGAGACTGAATCTTTAACATCACCGATCGCAATGTTTGTGTCGCCGATCATGATTTTTCCTTTTCCGCCCTTTGCCGAATCAATGATTGCATCGGTAACGCTTTCGAGTATCTTACCCTTTGCGGTTACATCGGCAGTGCCGGTAACTTCAACCGAAAGCGCGTCCTCAGGCATTGACGCGACCACCCCGATACCCGCGGCGAAAGCTACGGCGCCGATAATCATAAACACCGCTGCTATCGTTGCAAGTATTCTTCCGACCTTGGCGATAGTGTTGATTCTTTTGTTCATTTTTGTTTCCATAAATACAACTCCTTTTGTTAATCGTAAAACAATTAACGTTTATCGTTAAACGTAGTATAGCATATCATTTTATCTTTGTCAACACTTTTTTAATGTTTTTCGTTAAATATTTAATTTTGCAGAAAGGATTTTGCTATGTATGATATAATCGTTGTCGGCGGCGGACCCGCCGGTATGACCGCGGCGCTATATGCCCGCAGGAACGGCAAGAGCGTGCTTGTAATCGAGAAAACCGGCTTCGGCGGCCAGATAACCCACTCGCCGAAGGTTGAAAATTTTCCCGGAACAGTAACGATAAGCGGCACCGCACTCGCGGACAGTATGATGTCTCAGATACTCGAACAGGGTGCCGACATTGAATTTGAAACCGTCGCGTCCATCGAGGACAAAGGCAATACGAAAACCGTAAAGACCGAGGAGGGCGGCGTATATGAGTGCCTCGCGGTAATAATTGCCACCGGCGTTAAGCACCGCCTGTTGGGACTCCCCGGCGAAGAAGACCTTATCGGCGAGGGTATATCCTTCTGCGCCGTTTGTGACGGCGACTTTTACACCGGTAAAGACGTACTTATGGCGGGCGGCGGCAATTCCGCGCTTCAAGAGGCGATACTGCTTTCCGATAAATGCAAAAGCGTAACGATGCTGCAGGACCTTGACTTCTTCACAGGTGAAGAAAGTCTGCAAAAGCTGCTTTTTGCGCGCGATAACGTATCTTCTTATACAGGCGTTAAAATAACCGGCTTGCTCACCGAAAACGGCGAATTTCGCGGCGTCGAAATAAGTATTGCCGCGACCGGCGAAATTAAGCGCCTTTTTGCCGACGGGCTTTTTGTGGCTATCGGTCTTATACCGGAAAATGAGCCGTTCAAGAACCTTGCCGACCTTAACGCATACGGGTATTTTGATACGGACGAAACCTGCGTGACCAAAACAAAAGGCGTATTCGCCGCCGGCGACTGCCGCAGTAAAGCAATAAGGCAGGTCACCACCGCCGCGGCTGACGGTACCGTTGCCGCGCTCGCCGCTTGCAGATATGTAAACGAAATCAAGGGTTGATAGTGTAATGAAAAAAAACTATCAACTTATAATGGACTCGGTAATATGCGAAATAGAAAAAGGCGGCAAAAAGCCGACCTTGCTTCTTCAATGCTGTTGCGCTCCGTGTTCAAGCGCCGTGCTCGAAAGACTAAGCGCACATTTCATTCTTAAACTGTACTATTATAACCCGAATATATACCCCGCCGCCGAATACGAAAAACGAAAAGAACAGTTTGATAAACTGCTTAACTTCCCCGCCTTTTCAAACAACGCCGAAATGATACCCGCACCTTACGAGCCGGAAAAATTCGACGAAGCGGTAAAAGGCTTAGAAAGCGAAAAAGAAGGCGGCGCGCGGTGCGAAAAGTGCTTTATACTTCGCCTTTTTGAAACCGCGAAAAAGGCAAAAGAAATCGGCGCGGATTATTTTGCAACCACGCTGACGGTAAGCCCGCATAAAAACGCCGAGCTGTTAAACCGAATCGGTTTGCAGGCACAAGAGGAATACGGCGTAAAATTCTTAGTTTCCGACTTTAAGAAAAAAGAGGGCTACAAAAGATCTACCGAGCTTTCAAACGAACTCGGCTTATACCGGCAAAACTACTGCGGGTGTAAGTATTCGATATGGTACAAAGACAAAGAAGAGGACTGAAAAATCAGTCCTCTTTAATTATTCTTCAAGCTCCGTCGGCAATATTTCCACGCCGACTTTAAGCACCCTGAAATCTTCGATGTCTTCCACGGTAAACCGAAGTCCGAGGTAATCAAAAGTATCTCCTTTTTCAACCTCGCCCTCAAGCATTGCGGTTACAAAGCCGCCAAGCGTCGTAATATCGCCGTCAAAATCTTCGTTCTGTTCAATATCGATATCAAACTCATCGAAGAAATCGTATATTCGCATATCTCCGAGCGCCTCGTAATGAGTGTCGTCAATGCAGACGAATTCCGGCTCGATATCGTCGGTTTCGTCAAATATTTCACCTACAAGCTGTTCGAGTATATCCTCCATAGTGATAATACCGAGCGTACCGCCGTACTCGTCAAGCACCACCGCAAGGTGACATTTGCTCTCTTTCATTTTTTCGAGTACGTCGGGTATAGGCATGGTTTTGTGCACGAAAACCGGTTCAAGCATGATTTTTCTGATACTTATCGTACTCTTATCCGCCATTGCCTTTAAGGCGTGGTTAATATAGAGTACGCCTATTATATTATCAGGCGTATCCTCGTATACGGGCAGACGCGAATAGGTCGTTTCAAGTATCTTTTTAACATTCACGTCGTACGGGTCGCGGATATCGAGCGCTTCCATATCGACGCGCGGAGTTATAATCTGATAAGCTAAAACCTCATCGAAATCCAGCGCGTTCTGAAGCAGGTCGACTTCATCCTCGTCGAGCACGCCCTCGTCGCCTACTATATCTATAATGTTTTCAAGGTCGTCCTCGGATACGGCGTCGGTATCGTCCACCCTGTCCTGCCAAAGCTTTGAAATCAATTCGATAAATTTAATTACCACAAACAAAAACGGTTTAAGTATAACGGTTATAACATAAATCGGAATTGCTGAAATGCGGCAGAACTTTTCGCTGAAACGCTTTGCCAGACTTTTCGGTATTATTTCGCCGAAGGTGAGCACCAAAACGGTCATAATAAGGGTTGAAACAAACGCGTAACCCTGACCCAGAAGCGAAATGATTATTACCGCCGCTATCGCCGCGGAAAAGTTGTTTACAAGACCGTTGCCTACGAGTATCGCGGCGAGCGAATCGTCAAACTTGCCTTTGATTTTGAGCGCCGCGCGGGTTGAAAGCGTGCTTTTTGTCTCGTCAAGAGTTTTAAGCCGCAGAGTGCTTACCGAAGCAAACGCCATTTCGCTCGCCGAAAAGAAGGCGGAAAACGCCAAAAGCACGGCGATTTCAAGATACAAAACAAAATCACTCACGGGGCGTCACCCCCGATCTCTTCCTCATCGTAGATCTCGCCGACAAGCTCTTCAAGTATGTCTTCAATTGTTATAACACCGAGAAGCGACTGCCCGCGCTTTACTATCGCGAGATTTCTTCTGTGATTGCTGAGGTCTGTAAGAAGGTCGTCAATATTCACATCCGGCTTGACGTAATAAGGATAATCCATTACCGAGGCGAGTATAACGCGGTTATTCTTTATATAAGCGCGCAGGAATTTTCTTATCTGCAAAATTCCTCTTACCTCGCCGTCACGCGACATAACCGGTATTCGCGAATGCGACGTGGTTTTGATTATTTCCGGTATATCGGATATTTTTGTTCCCGCTTCGATTTTCACAACGTCAGACCACGGAACCATTATTTCCCTTGCCGTTTTATCGGAGAATTTAAGCGCGGACTTTACAAGCTCGCCCGTATCCTTATCGAAATCATCCTCTTCGGAAATGTTCTCAACTATCGTTTGCAGTTCATCCTCGGTCATGGTTACTTCCGGTTCGATATGTTTGCCGAAGGGCGCCGACACCGCCTTTGATATAAAGGCGAAAAACAGAGCCAGCGGCTTAAATATCTTCATAAGAAGTATAAGCGCCGGAGCCGCCCATTTTGAAAACGACTCGTTACAGTACCTCGCGTAGCACTTCGGCAGCATTTCGCCGAGAAAGAACAAAAGCGCCGTTGTTACAAGTGTGGCAATCGACGCGGCACGCGCATCACTCATCGAATTCAATGCGCGTCTTACAATAACTACCGCCGCGGTGGTGCAGGCGATATTTACTATATTATTACCTATAAGAAGTGTCGAAAGCGCCTCATCAAAATTATCAAGAAGGTAAAGTACCTTTTGTGCGCGGCGGTCGCCGTTATCGGAATAACTCATAATATGAATACGGTTCACGCTTGAAAGCGCGGTCTCCGCACCGGCAAAATATCCGCAAAGCACTATCATCAGAAAATAAAAAATCAGAAGCGCGATGCTACTCCCGGGGTCGTCCGGCATAAGGATAATCAACTCCTATACATTAAGACTATTATATTTATTTTAACATCGATACTATAATATTGCAACAGAAATTTGCAATAATACCTTTGAGGTGACCCTATGATACCGATAATAATAAGAACCCTTATTCTTTATCTGACTGTTGTAACAGCGATACGGCTTATGGGTAAAAGGCAAATCGGAGATATGCAACCAAGCGAGCTTGTAATTACTCTGCTGATATCCGAAATCGCCGCCATACCCTTACAGGACAAGGACCAGCCGCTCGTAAACGGAATTGTCGCGGTGTTTATGCTTGTGATACTCGAAATAGGTGTATCGGCGCTGACCATTAAGTGCTTTGCCGCCAGAAAGCTTTTAAGCGGCAAATCGGTCGTTATAATCAAAAACGGCACGGTAGATATGCAGGCGATGCGCGATGTTCGTATGACGGTGCTCGACTTGATAGAGCTGCTGCGCGGTCAAAGCGTTTTTAATATCGAAGACGTGAACTTTGCCGTTTTGGAAGCAAACGGCAATTTAAGCGTATTGCTGAAATCGGATAAGCAAACCGTCACCGCGCAGGACCTTAAAATTAAAAATAAGCCCGACGCTCTCCCCCTTCCTGTTGTATGCGACGGCAAAATAATATCCGAATCGCTCGACGCTCTGTCGGTAGGCAAAAATACGGTTAAAGAAATTATTACAGCCAACCGTACAAGCTTAAATGAAGTTTTAGTCATGACGCTTGACCGCGACGGCAAATATAAAATCATAAATAAGGAGGCGGGCGTCTGATGAAACGGCTGATACCCGCATTTATTATTCTTGCGCTGATAATCGCCGCCTGCGCCGTCAGCAACGCTGCCGTTTGCCGCCGCATAGAGGATGCGAAAGCTCAGATAAACGAATGCAAAGACCTTTATGAAAGCGGACGATTAAAGGAATCGCTTGAGGCCGCGCTAAGCTTTAAGGCGAATTGGATCGAGCGCGCAAAAGGTATTTCCGCTTATACAAACCACTGTCTGCTCGACGACATAACAAAGCTTGCCTCCATACTGCCCGAAGCGATAAGGCAAAACAACGGTTTTGAGTTTTATTCGACTGTCAGTCAGATAACAACGGCGCTTAACGCCGTAAAGCGCGAGCAGTCGTTCACATTGCAAAGTCTGTATTAATATGCAAATTTTATGAATAATATTCGTCAATATGCAATATATATGCAAATTCAACGCATTTTATGTCAAAAAAGAATGTATAATTATGCAAATAATGCTTGACAAAGCAGAAAAACGGTGCTATACTCGTAACATCCTAAAAAGAAATGAGGAAAACTAAAATGAAAAACTTTAAGAAAATTATGGCTTTACTGCTTGCCGTTATGTTTGTTTTTTCACTGGCGGCTTGCGGTGAAAGCAGCGGTAACGGCGGTTCAAAAGGAAGCGCCCTGACTGCAAAGGTGATCGATATTCCGCTTTCAAGTGAAGAATATGCTTTTGCGGTAAACCCGAAGGATGAGGCGCTTTTGACGTCCGTTAACGCCTTCCTTGCCGAAATCAAAGAGAACGGCAAGTATGACGAAGTGATAGACCACTATTTCGGCGACGGCAAACCTGTCGAAATTGAGTCCGCGAAGGAAGATACCTCAAAAGACCAGCTGATCGTCATTACTGAGCCGGGATTTGAACCGTTTGAGTATACAAGCGGTAACAAATACGTAGGCATCGATATGGAATTTGCAAAAATGCTTGCAGATTATTTAGGAAAAGAGCTTGTTATTAAATCAATAGATTTTGATTCGATTTTCAACACTCTTAACAACGGCGATGCGGATATCGGTATGGCGGGCATCACAATAAAACCCGACCGTGAATTGCTTGTTAAATTCAGCAATCCCTATTACAATGCCGCTCAAAAGCTCATAGTAAAAAGCGACGACACAAAATTCAACGATTGCAAGACCAAAGAGGATGTTGATAAAATTCTCCAAAGCTTTGATTCATCTGTAAAAATCGGCGTACAGACCGGTACAACCGGAAATTTCTACGTAGAAGGCGACGATGATTTCGGATTTGCTAAACTGAATGCCAAGGCAGTCGGTTTTGCAACCGGTTCATTGGCGGTACAAGCTATGATGAACGGCGACGTAAGCTATGTTATTATTGATGAAGCTCCGGCAAACTGCATTACAAAAGCAATCAACAAATTTGCCAACTGATTTCTATTTATCTTGATACCATACCTCGCCCCAACGGCGAGGTATGACTTTTATTATATGGAGAGACTTAATGGGAAATTTTGGATTAAGATATCAATTGTTCAGGGAAGAATTGATAGATAAACAAGGGTACTTAAAGGTTCTTGAAGGATTAAAGAACACCGTTCTTATAGCCGTTGCAGGTCTTGTTATAGGAATAATAATCGGTATAATCATCGCCTCAATCGAGGTAATGCCTAAATACAAAATAGTTCCGAGAATTCTTGACCGTATTTGCCGCGTCTATGTCGCTTTTTTCAGGGGCACGCCGCTTGTCGTTCAATTACTTGTCGGCTACTATGTTCTGCGCCCGCTGATGGGTATTACCGTAAACGCTATCGAATCGTGTATGATAATATACGGGCTTAACAGCGGCGCTTACGTATCTGAAATTATGCGCGGCGGTATCAACTCCGTTGATCCGGGGCAAATGGAAGCCGGCAGAGCAATAGGATTCAAGTACAGCACGACAATGTTTAAAATAATAATTCCACAAGCCGTAAAAAACATACTTCCCACACTCGGAAACGAGTTTATCGCACTTATTAAAGACACTTCAATAGTCAGCTTCGTCGGAGCGATGGATTTATACGTCGCGTTTAAATACATAGGCACAAACAATTACGAGTTTATGGTCCCCTATCTGGCGATGGCGCTGATATATATTGTCCTTGTTATGTTCATTTCATTACTTATAAAGTGGATGGAAAGGAGTCTGAAAAAGAGTGATAGAAGTAAATAATCTTGTAAAAACATTTGATAAAAAGACAAATGTTCTGAAAGGCATCTCCTTAACCATACACGACGGTGAAAAAATCGCCATCATAGGTCCTTCCGGTTCGGGAAAATCAACCTTCCTTCGTTGCCTCAACTGTCTTGACGACCCTACCGACGGGCAGATTTTGTATAACGGCGTAGACTTGGTAAACCCAAAAGTTGATATTAACTTATATCGCCGCAAAATGTCTATGGTGTTTCAACAGTTCAATTTATTCAATAATAAAACCGTAATTGATAATATAATGCTCGCTCCGTTATATTTTGAAAAAAAGAATTGCAAAAAGGAAAACAAGACGCGCGCCCAGGTAAAAAACGAAATACGGGAAAGAGCGCTCCAACTGCTTGATAAAATAGGACTTGCGGAAAAAGCCGACGTATATCCTTCAAAGCTCTCCGGCGGGCAGAAACAGCGTGTGGCTATCGTCCGCGCGCTTGCCATGAATCCGGACGTTATGCTCTTTGACGAGCCGACAAGCGCCCTTGACCCCGAAATGGTCGGCGAGGTGCTCGCCGTTATGAAACAGCTTGCCGCAAGCGGTATGACTATGGTAATAGTTACGCACGAAATGGGCTTCGCCCGCGAAGTCGCCGACAGAGTCCTCTTTATCGACGACGGAATAATTATGGAAGAGGGCACGCCGCAAGAGGTGTTTGAAAATCCAAAATGCGCGCGGCTTAAAGACTTCCTCAGCAAGGTTCTTTAATAAACAAAAAGCACAACCCCGATTAACACGAGGTTGTGTTTTTTTACAGTTTTTTCAGCTTTTCAACTTCTTTTTTCAGGGGCAGGTACAAAGGCACTATAAGTATGCCCATAAAAGAATTGCTCACGCCGTGCACAACATCAAACGGAATACCGGATATTATCCAGGCGATCATTCCTTTGAAATTCAGCCCGAACGCCCACGCCTGAAACGGCGCGTAAAGCGTTCCGTACAAGAAGCCGTGAGCGCCGCAAACAGCGATACAGCAAAGTGAAAGCCAAACAGGTTTAAGTCTGCGCGGTATCAGCATGGCCGCGCCCCAGAGAACAGCCCAAATGTACAGATACGGCACCCACCAGATGTTAAACCCGCAAAGTATGCCCTCCAAAAGAATGAAGACGTATACGGGGATAAGCGCTCTTACCCTGAAAAGCAGCGTATAAAGCACGGTGAGCATGCCGAGTATATGTACGTTCGGGAACACTTCCATAACCTGCTTTGAGGCGAACATAAACGAGCCGAGCAATGCGTAAAGCACCGCCTCCGGCAGACTTATTATCGCTTTTTTCATTACGCCGGCGTATATACGAATGAATACTCCGCGCCCGCCTCTATTTCGGTAGCGGTGACACCGGTATTCGCGTACTCGCCGTTAATGTAAAACGCCCAATACGCTTTATCGAGATTGAAATCGGCGCGTACGCCGTTCACCGTATCGACCATGAGTCCGTACTCACTGTCACTGCCGGAGATAAGACCGGCGTCAAGCAATGCGTCGCCAACGGTCTTTTTGTCGGTCTTAACAATGTAGTTTTCAGACTTCCCGCCGTCATAAGTAACGGTGAACTTAAACGAAGTCTCGCCCTCGCCGACTTCCTTCGGCTCGGCAGTCTTCACATCACCGGTCTGAGTTGAAGACGTTGTCGAACCGGTCTTTTTATCAGACTTGGCATTTCCGCACGAAGTCACACAAAGCGCCATAGCCGCAATAAGCACAAGTGTTATGATAAGCGCGGAGATTTTTACACAAAAATTCCTTTTTTTCATAAACATTTCTCCTTTATAATCTGTCGCGAAACATAGTCGGCGCTCGCAACTGCCGATATGGCGCTGTTTCGCTTTTCCGGCACAGGTCTTTCGACTTAAAGCATGCTTACCGACCTTCTCGGAAATTGCTTCCAATGGCGTTCATCCCCTGCGGCGGAGATATACGGCAAACAATAATCGCTTATCACGGCGGCGTGCCCGTGCGGGGATTTCACCCGACTTCCCTTATGCCGAGGAATATTTTACCACAAAACCCGGATATTTGCCACAACAAATTACAAAAAAGCAAAAAAACGCGGGCGGATAATCTCCGCCCGCATAATATGTGCGTATCAGGTAAGCTCATAGAGCTTCCAGATACCTTTTTCATTTGTAAATATCATATAACGCGTTTTATTGGTTGTTTTGCCGTCTTTATCCGTTACGCCAAGCTCTACCGTAACTCTGACTGCGTCTGTTACGTCACCCTCACCAATAACGCCGCCTTTTGCGACTTCGGCTTTAACCTCGCCTAAATTGCTTATCTTTTGGGTTTCACCGATTGTATACGTAACTTCGTATTCATTTCTGACGTTCTCCGGCAGTACCATATCCACCGAACGCTCTTCAATCTTCTGCCTGTCGCCGAATTTTGAACTCAAAAGCTCCTTCATCGTTTCCTTGTCACCGCTGACGATGGCTGTCATTGCGATATCCGCGGCTTCGGAAGCTTCATCTGTTTTGATGGCGTCAAACGGCTCTTCACGCTTTGATGGACTGCCGTTTTCGCCGGAAGCGTACTTTTCCTTTTCAGCGCCGCAAGCCGCCGTACAGAGCACAAACACAAATGCGAGTAAAACCGATATAATCAGATAGAATATTCTCTTTTTCAAGCAAACTGATTTCATTATAAATTTTCCCTTTATTTATTTGAAAGTGCGGGGTCGTTCAGAAAACGACCCCTTTGAAATTACCAGTCGTAATAGTCGCCGTAATCTTCGTCGTCATCGTAGTAGTCATAATCTTCTTCATCGTCGTCATCGAAGTAGTCGTAATCTTCATCGTCATCATCGTAGTAGTCGTAGTCTTCATCATCGTCATCGAAGTAGTCGTAATCTTCTTCTTCGTCGTCATCGTAGTATTCCTCCGGCGTGAAGATACCGGAACTCTTATTCTTCGCCAGATACTCTACCTCGTAATATGAGCCGAAGTATTTCCACTTGCCCTTTTCCTTTGTGAATACCACCCACGATGTATTTCTGCCGCCGTCACCGGTTTTCTTTTCCTTATAAGTAACGGTTATTTTAACTTTTTTAGCGGCTTTAATATAATCGCTGTCTTCGTCGGTATTGTTTTTAATATACTTTTTAATCGCCTTCAATTCGGAAGAGGAAACTTTTTTGGCTTCTTTGATTTTATAGCTGATTTTATACTTGTCTTGCTCATCATCGTCATCATCGCCAACCATACTTTCCGCCGCTTCTTCTCTGTCTTCCTCGTCCTCGCCGTACCTTATGCTGAGCACCTTTGCAAGCGCCGAGGATTTAGACTTCTTCATGGCGCTGTAATATTTCCTCGCGGCGCCCTTCGCACCGGTAAAGTTTGAAATAGCGATAATGCCGGAAACAACAATGATAGCGGCAACAATAAGCGCAATAGCCGGTTTTATAAATTTCTTTATTCCGCCTGCGCGCTTAACTGAAGCGCCGTCTTCGGCAACGTCAGCCGCACCGAACGGCGTGCCGCAATTACCGCATACGAAGGCGGCGTCGTCCGCCTGAGCGCCGCAGTTAGTGCAGAATTTTGACATATAAATCTCACCTTTCTAATCAGAATGATTTAACATTTCAGGTTTTATTACGATTCGCGAATCAATCGTCATCGTCATCGCCGCTATAATATCCGTAATACTTCCATTTGCCGTTTTCTTTTGTCATTATCACCTTTTTGGTAACTGTATGATAATCACCCTTATACAAACCGCTTTTTTCTTTGGTGGTTTTAACCCTTGTGGTAACCTGAACTTTAACGATTTTTGCATCGGATACGTAATCCTCATCCTCATCGAATCTTTCTGCGATGCTCTCCTGAATATCCTCAAGTTCATCCGAAGGCATATCCTTTACGCCTTTTATCTTATAAGTAATTTTATATTTTTTGGACTCGCTGTTTGTCAGGTAAAAATCAAGTTCCTTAGCCGATTTTTTTCTTGCGCTTTCCTTTTCGCCGTAGCGAATACTTAAAACCGAAGCCAGCTTATCGGCTTTACCGTTTATGCCGGCGTTCAGACCTTTGCGAACCGCTCCCTTAACACCGACAGACTGAAAAATCTTAAGTGCGCCGAGAGCCAAAGCCAAAACAACAATAACAGATATAACCGGGACAAGTATCTTTTTTAATACGCCTGACGCTTTACCCGAAGCCGGATCCTGAACAGCGGCTTCAACCGGAGCCGCGCCGAACGGAGTACCGCAATTACCGCAAACAAAGGCGGCGTCATCCGCTTGTGCGCCGCAGTTAGTACAGAATTTTGACATATCCTTCACACCTTTCATTAAATAAATATTTCGCCTCGCCCGAAAGCGAGGCGAAATCGCCGATCAGTAATCAGTTGAAGTCATAAAGTTTCCAAGAGCCCTTCTCTTTCGTCATAGTAAGACGAATGGTACTGGTATCTTTATCACCTGTGTCTTTATCCTTAGTAGTAACCTCGATTTTAACTTTAACTGCCTTTTTAACATCTTTTTCATCAAGTACGCCACCGTTGGCAACTGCTTCTTTTATGTCTTTAAGGTCATCTTTTTTAACCTTTTCGGTACCTTTAACCTTAAAGGTGACTTTTACATCGTCATCATCAAGAGCTAAGTATTTGGCGTAGGTTTCTCTGTCATCCTTATCACCGTATCTCGCGCTGAGCATTTTAGCGACAGTCTTCTCATTGCCCTTGATCATTGCCTTCATGGTTTTCTTCGCGGCCTTTTTAGCGCCGCCGCCGAAAATGCTGATGCAAAGAATTATAGCAAGAATGGCAGCAACAGCGGCAATTATCGGTTTGATGTACTTCTGCAAGCCGGAAGCCGCAGGGGCAACGCCTGCCGCCGGGGTAGTGTTATCCGCACCCGCGGATTCAAACGGTGTACCGCAGCTGCCGCACACCATAGCGGCGTCATCAGCCTGAGCGCCGCAATTTGCACAAAATTTTGACATTTGAGTTTCCACCTTTCAAAAAAATTTTTGTATGTACAAAATAATGTAACCGAATCAGTTCGCTCAAGTCCGTAGGAGCGTCGGTAAAAAAGATTTTTACAAGAGGTGTTTACCCGAGTTTCGCGCCGCACTGGGTGCAGAAAAGAGAATCGGGTTCAAGTTCAGCGCCGCAGGCGGGGCATCTTTTTACCGCGGGGGCAACGGGCTCAACCGGAGCCGCGGGAGCGGCGATGGGTTCAACGGGAGCTGCCGGAGCGGCGGGAGTTGCCGGTGCGGCAGGTACGACAGGAGCAACCGGTGCGACAGGCGCAGCGGGGGTAACCGGAGCCGCAGGTGCCGCAGACGCCAAAACAACCGTCATTGCCTGACCGCAGGAAGTGCAGAAACGCATATTCTTATCAATCATCGCGCCGCAGGCGGGGCATTTAACCATATTCGGATCGGCAACTGCGGGAGCGGACATTCTGTTGCCGCAGGCGTTACAGAACTGTGCTCCGACAGGAACCTCGGCTCCGCATTTTTCACAGTGCGTAATGCCTTTTATATCCTTTATCTGCTGTCTGTATTCAGCGATTTTCGACTCGGAATCGGCAACCGCGGCCACCATGCCTGCAAACTCGCTGTCACAATTATTCCTGTACTTTGCGTAAAAAAGTTTACCGATTTGAAGATAGGTGCTGTTTATCTTCTTTTCCTCATCGGAAATCATACCGTTTATTCTTGCAACATCGGTCATATTTTTAGTCTTTTGAACAACGCTCTGCGTGCCCTGGGAAATCTTTTTACCTAAATCATCGAAAAATGCCATAATAATCCTCCGTATGTGTCTATATTGTATAGTCGCCACAACCGATATACCAAGTCATGTGCTTTACAATAATAATTATATATTATGAATATGTAAATTGCAACGGTTTTTTTATGAAATAACAGCCTTTTTCGGTTAAATTACAAAAACGAAATGCAACCCGCACAAAAAATATTATATATATTTATTAAGTTTGCCCGATACGGTATTAAAGAAGCACGCACGCGGGCTTTGCGACCGTTCACCGAAAGGTCGCAATTTTGCTGAGCAAAACCGCCCTGTTCAAATCTCTCCTCTGCTTTACAAAATATTAAAAGCACCCGAAAAGGGGTGCTTTTAATATTGGCGGAGTAGGAGAGATTTGAACTCTCGCGCCGGTTGCCCGACCTACTCCCTTAGCAGGGGAGCCTCGTCACCACTTGAGTACTACTCCATAATGATAAACATCATAAACAATATATTAACTTCCGAGATATCTTTTGGCGGAGAGGATGGGATTCGAACCCATGTGGCATCGCTGCCAAACGGTTTTCAAGACCGCCTCGTTATGACCGCTTCGATACCTCTCCGTGTGACCAAATCATTTTAACACAAACACCTTGAATTGTCAACACTACAATTATCAAAACTAAAAAGACACGGTGCAAATTATATTGCACCGTGCAAAAAGGTCACATTTTTGATATCTTAACTATCCGCTCGTATGCGGTTTTAACGTACTCTTCATCAGTCATATGAGCGTATTTATCATTCTTTTCGAGTTCAACTGTGAGAGTCCCTTTATAGCCCACCGCGTTTAACCGCCGCATCATATCGGCGTAATCGATATTACCGTCAAACATCATCAGATGATCGTCCGGATCGTCGCGCCCGTCCCTGCCGAAGTTGTCGTGTATGTGGGTACAAAGTATGCGGTCACCGAAAAGCTCGGTAAAATGCACTGTTTCGGTGTAACAATGCTCGTGACCGCAGTCATAGCAATAACCCACGTTATCGAGAGAGCGGTAACGCTGCATCATAGCGGAGAGAGTGCCGAAATTGCGTATATTCTCAAACGCTATTTTCACGCCTTTTTCACCGGCATACTGAACGAGTGCGTCAAAGCGGTTTAAGCCGATATCACAGATGGGCGGAGGATTCCATCCCGAATCAACGTGCATAATGATAACCGGTATACCGTATTCGGCGGCGCTGTTTACGCTCTGATAAATAGTGTCCTTTATCGCAAGGTAAGCGTCGCCCGCGCACCAGAAATTGTTAATTCCCCGAAACGGGGCGTGCAAAAACTCAACTTCAATGCCGAGCAAATCGGCTTGCGCCTTTATTTCACCCACGGTTTTCATATCATATTGGTTGCTGAAAACCGCGTCAAAACCGGCGTTTTTTATAATTTTGAGAACCGCAGCGTTATCGAGACCCGAAAATCGCAGACATTCAAGCTCAATACCAAATTTTCTTTTCATAAAAACACCCTCTAAATCAAGCCGAGTTCGTGATTCAGATAAACGTACACCCCGGCGGTCCACCCCATCATTTTAGGCGCCTTGTAATCACTGCAGGCGACATCACCGGTCAAGCCGTTATACTTTTCCCAAAGGTTTCCGGTTTTTTCAAAGCATCTTTCTACCAAAGCGACATACTTCTCCGCGACGGTACGCGCCTGCGCGTCATAACCGTAATTTTTAAGCGCGTTATACATAATAAACTGCAAGGGCGCCCAAACATTAGGATAATCCCACTGACAGTTAAGCTGTCTTTTCGACTCGCCCGCGCTTATGCCGTATTCCAAATTCAGGTCATCAAAGAGAGCAACTGTCTTTTCTGCTTCTTCTTTTGACGCCATATTAACATACATAGGATAAAAACTCGCAACCGAAGCATAGGTTGAAAACTCGCCCGTTTCAAAGTTTCTGTCCATAAAAAGACCGCGTTCGGCGTTCCATAAAAGCGCCGCCTTATCACGGCGCGACTGCTTACGCGCCTCCCACTCTGCTTCCTCACCCGTGCCGAGAATTCCGGAAAACTTACGCATATTTTCCTCCATACCGTAAAGCAGGCTGTTGAGGTCTATCATATCAAACTTGTTGCCCTCGCCCTTAAAGCGCGAACTGCAATCCCAACCGCTTTCATAGCAGGATACACCGCCGTAATACGCATCAAGCAAATCTTCCCTTGTGGGATTTTCCTTTGCGGTAAGACCGAGTCTTCTGTAAAAATACGAATAATTCTTTACAAGCACGTCTTCAAACAACTCGTAATTGAAATATCCGTTAAGTCCGGTCGGCGTTACGCGCTTGCCCTGCCAGAAGTCATATTCCTTTTTAAGCACCGTGTAAGCGTGAGCCAACCACTCTTTATCGCCGGTGACGTTAAAGAGATCTTTTACCATTTCGGATAAAAAAGGCGGCTGCGAACGGTTGAGGTAATATGTGCGATTACCGTTCGGCATAAATCCGTATTTATTCACAAGATAAAACATATTCTCGATATTGTTTTTTACAATATCTGTCCTGCCGAGCAAAAGCATACCCGCGTTGGTGAAATATGTATCCCAGTAGTACATTTCCTGGAAGCTGTCCTCCGCGCAGGGCGTGGTATAAGGAAAAGGCAGACCTATGAGCGTATCGCAGCTTTCTTTTGTGGTTTTGACCGTCTTATCAATATTCTCATTCAAGTATTTCTTTATTGCACTGTTCACTGTATTCTCTCTCCAAATAAAACTTGCTTACTTCGCGGCATTATGCATGATAATGCAATTATACTACTTAATAATACACCACCGAAAAGTATTTGTATATCATTTTTTTGCGGTTTTTTGTCATTTTTTTGCACTAAATAAAAATAATAACGAATATAAGCGAAAAATATTGTTGATTTTCAATATCAAAGACTTTATAATGATACTCGTGAGGTGGTAACTTTGGAACGCAAACCGATAAACGAAAAAAAGTCTTTTAATGTATCCGATGCTAATTTACCGATTTATATGGAAGGAATTTTCAGAAGGATCAGACGCAGCAGCGATCCGGGCATATTTCACTATCACGAATGTATAGAACTGCTTTACTGTGTTAAAGGAGAGTTGGAGGTCAATATTCCCGGCGAGACCATAATGCTTTCACCCGGAGATTTTGTTTATCTTGCGCCTAACACGCCCCATTCCACCGACACAAACAGTGATATCAACGAGCATATATTCATTAAATTTTTACCTTCGGTACTGCACGTTCCGGCAAGCCGAAAAATACCGCCCGTAAACTATTTTTTGTCGATTACCGGCAGCTATAACGTTTTCAGAGCAAATCCGAAAAACAGAGAGCGTATAAACAGTATGTTTTTCGAGGCGTATGAGAACTACTCTCATACCGACTATTTCAAGCGCCTTATGCTACGCGCAAATATAATGCAGCTTATGGCGTACGTTTTTGAAAATTCAATAAGCAACATTGATGCGGAGAGGTCCAAAGCCATTCCCGACGTATTTTTGGCGGTGCTCGATTTCATCGATAACAATTACGCTTCTGTAACGCTTGAAGAGGCAGCGGATTTCTGTTCACTTTCGTACAGTTATTTCAGCCGAATGTTTAAATCCACCTTCAACGTATCTTTTTCGAACTATGTGATTAAAAAGCGCATTGAAAAATCTCTTAATCTCATCACGAATTCAAATTTGAGTCTCAACGATATCGCGCTCGAATGTGGTTTTGCAAACCTCAGTCACTTCATCAAATGCTTTACAAACGAAAAAAGCATTACTCCGAAACAGTTTCGTTTAATAGTGACGCAAAAATAGGAATTCCTGCGAAATCTGCTTTTGTCAGGCGGATTTCGCTTTTTTTCAACGAAAAATACCTTGACAAACAGCGGCTTTGTGGTATAATAACTTGTACGTCACGGTGGATGTAGCTTAGTTGGTTAAAGCGCCGGTTTGTGGCACCGGAGACCGTGGGTTCGAGTCCCATCTTCCACCCCAATAGTTATAAGCGAAAAATGAATAATGAATAGAGAGTTGGGGAATTGACCTGTGTGGCTTTTCTGAGATATTCAATATTCATTATTCATCTTTCATATTATGGCGATTTTTCCGCCGGCAATTTAATATTGGGGTGTCGTCAGGCCGGAAGCTGATAAGGGTCAAATCCGTAACGCTTAAGCGGCAAAATTTTCGCCCCTCATTGCTTCGTCATTTGGTAAGACACAGCACTTTGACTGCTGCATTCGTAGGTTCGTCGAAGTGGGCGCAAAACCGCGTCAGGTTTTGCGAACCGCGGAGTCTCGAGCAATGAGATTTTTTCGTTAACACCCGCAGTGTTCGAAAAAATCCATGGCGCAGAGTACCCTGCCACTTGTGGCAGGATTCATCTGAAACAATTTAATATTGGGGTGTCGTCAAGCGGTAAGACACAGCACTTTGACTGCTGCATTCGTAGGTTCGAATCCTGCCACCCCAGCCATGCTGAGTGTTCATAACGCAAGTGAGTTATGGACACCCGGCTTTTTATATATTCAACTTATCTGATTTTCGTATGTAGGTGAGCAGGCTCGGTGAGTCTGCTCTATTTTTGTCAGGCGGTCACGGTATGGGGAAGATATTCGACCGCGACGCCCCGACGGGTGTTGAGCTTGTGAAAATTCTGCAACGGTGTTGCAGGAATTTCCAATGCTCCGATAAAACGATAATGGATCTTGATTCGCTGGGTTCGGTTTTTGCCGGTGCCTTCGATGTTGTACACCTCGATCTTTTCGATCAGTTCTCGCAGAAGTACAGGCGTAAGCGTCTGCATCTCCATAAAAGTGCGTATTGCCGAGAGAAAATGATCCTTTTCGTGCCGGATGTCCTCTAAATTCAGAAGCCGCATCCGAAATTGCTTTATTTTGTCCTGCAATTCGCCGCGCTCGATCTCGTACTTCTGCGACATGTGCATATACCACTGCTCCGTGACCTTGCCGTTTACCATATTCTCATACAGTCCTTCATACAGCCGGTCCACGTCTTTACTGCGGACGATGGCTTTTTGAAGCGCTTCCTGAGTGGCTTTCTGCTGTGCGGCGATGTCGCTGTTCGTCTTGGATTCCAGCAGGTCGGCGAAGGAATCTTCGTCGTCTCTCAGAAAGTCGGTCAGACGCTTTAGTTCCATCAGCACAACGGTTTCAAGCGAATCGGCACGGATATAGTGCGTTCCCTCGCAGGTGCCTCTGTTACTCTTGTAATTGGAGCATTTGAAGTGGGTGATGCTTGTGTTCGGATGACAAACGTTAAACCACATCTTATGCCCGCAATCGGCGCAGTAGAGAATATCGCAGAACATATTCTTCTCAGCCAGTTTTTTGTTTGGCGCACGCCGCTTTGTTTTGGCGATATGCGCCTGCACCTGCTCAAAGGTGTCGCGGTTGATGATCGGCTCGTGAACGTCCTTGAAAATCTTCCATTTTGACGGATCATTCGGGATGCGTGTCTTGTTCTTGAAAGATTTCGAGTAGGATTTGAAGTTGATCACGTCACCGCAGTATTCCTGCTGAGCAAGGATCTTGGCAACCGTCGATTTGCACCACTTGTACGGGTTCTCCTGTGTTTTCTTGCCTCCGCGCGGTAATCCCTTGCTCTGCCAGTACGCCATCGGCACAAGCACCTGCCGTTCCTGCAAAAGCCGGGCGATGGTCTCGTTGCCCTTGCCCTCGATGCACATACGGAAAATATCTCGCACGATTCCGGCGGCCTCCGGGTCGATTACCCACTTTTTCTTATTCAGCGGGTCTTTCATATACCCGTAAGGCGGCGGAGATAGCGGCTCGCCCATATTGCCTCGAAGCCTATGCGACGTCTTGATCTTTTGCGAAATATCTCTCGCATACATCTCGTTCATAACGTTTTTGAACGGTGCGATCTCGTTTTCTCCCTCCGCGCTGTCCACCATATCGTTTACGGCGATAAAGCGGACGCCGTGCTCGGGAAAGTAACTGTCGAGAAAGGTGCCGACCGCCACATAGTCACGACCGAGACGGGACAAGTCTTTTACCATAATGGTACTGACAAAGCCCATGTCAATGTCGTCAAGCATCGACTGAAAGCCCGGACGGTTGATATTCGTACCTGTATAACCGTCATCAAGGTAATACTTTGTGTTGGTAAGCCCGTATTCCTTTGCTTTCTGCGCCAGATACTTTTTCTGATTGGCGATGGAATTGCTCTCGCATTCGGTGCCGTCGTCACGGGATAAACGGCAGTACAAAGCGGTGATCCCCGCGTTTTGTTTTTTCTTGTTCGACTGCATTAGTCCTCCTTCCCGGCAGTCGATACACATTCTGTGCTCATTATACCACCGTTTTCGTCATTTGTCCATTGTGCGAGATCGTTTTGAATATACTTTCCGATGACCTCCGCGAGCGTATCTTTGAAATTATTCAAGTCAACTTTTTTGAACTCGGAGTTTACGATATACTTCACGCCGTTGACGGTGTATTCATGTTCTCCCTGTCCGATACCGATAATAAATCTGTCTTTACTCATCTTTCAATTTCCTCCTTCTTTTTTCTTGTTCTTTTAGGTTGTAATTCGGGCTGTTCTTTTGGTTTTTCCTTTGGTTTCAGCAGGTTTGAAAAGAAAGCTTTGACCTTTTCGGGAAACCGTTTCATCGCTTCCAGATACGGACGGCAGAAGTTTTCAAGTCTTTCAAGCTGGCTTTGTAACCGCTCTATCTGACTTTCAAGGTTCCAGACACGATTCCGTAACCGACCGTTCTCGTCTTTCAGATCCCGTATTTTGCCTCTGCTCGAAATACCTTCCTTCGCAAGTGCGGTGAGGGCTTCATAATCTTCCTTCGCCACTGTGTACTTACCGGTGATGCCTTTCTTTCCCATTTTGTCAATCTCCATAAAGGTCTTGTGCTCGGGACTTATGACGTCATACCGAACGGTTTCGGCTTCAACTTTCTTTTGTATTTCATTCAGCCGTTCCGTATCCTTTTTGATTTGGTAATCAAGAGAAGAAAGGTGTTCGGTCGTGCTGCCTCTTTCACCCCGAATAAAATCCTTAAAACCGGCACTGCTCATATGCTCGAAAAACCTATCCTGCAGAAGACTGTATGACGGTATAAGCGCAGGCTTGCCGTTTGGCAATATAACCGGTGAACCTCGTTCATCTAACTGCGGCAGAGACTTCCACTTTTTTGAGTGGCTTATTTGCTGTACGGTTTCCTTTACCGTGCCTACAAGATTTTTGTCCTTGCACCGCTTTGACCAGAGTATCTTTTTCTCCACGACGGGTATTGCCACAATGTGCATATGATAATGATACACCGGATAACCATAATGCTCTGTCATTGCCTTATTCAGTTCGTCGGCGTGCATAACGGCGGAGATAATATTCTCCTCGCCGTATTTGTTAGCGGCGAAACAGTACGCTTCTTCATAGAATCGGACGGCATAATCGTAGCCGCCGTGCTCTTCAAAATACTGTGTGTTTATATCCACTACCATTTCGTCAAAGACCTTTGCATTCTCTTTCAGCCCTCTCGTTGATACCTTTCCGCCATCAAGCATCTTTTTCAGCGTTTCGTTGTAGGTCATCTCACCGGGATCTTTGAAATGCACATTCATCGGCGACCGCTCCGGTACAACGTTCAGGTTCCCGTAGTTTTTGTTCTTGCGCTCGTTATGGCGTTCGATTTTTCCTACGCCCTCCGTCGTGTACGCTTTTACGCGGGCGACGCTATAGTTCTTTTTTGCGATAATTCATCGCTCCTTTCCTTATTTTTTTCTTACAATGGTTCGCTTTGCGGTTACGCAACTTTAAAAAGTGCGTAACCCACTATGACACTTTCAGCAAAGCTGCAAAGATGTCATGGTCGTGGGCTCTGCGAGGCAGATTGCGGTATCTGCGGACACCGCCTTTGCCTGCGGAGAATATGCCGCGCCATTTCCGTCGGCGCATCATATTTCCTTCGGTGGGGTACGCTCTGCGGAGCGTACCCAATAGAGACATAATGAATTTCGGAAGCGGTTTCCGAAATTATTAAACATCCCAACTTTTTTCTTTTCTGACGCGCCGTAAATATGCCGCAATTTCTTTTACGGTATTACCGTTGTGATAAAATCTTGCCGCAAGCGTTGCGGCGTAAATGATAGTGTCTTCGCCGTAACCGTCCTGCACATGCATCCGTCCGAGCTGCTCAATGATTTCACATTTTTCGATACAGGCGTTTCCGTCGATTCGAAAGATTCCTTCAAGGTAAGGAATGTCATTGTGATCCTCTAAAATGCCGAATACAGCACTGCGGTAATAATGGGCGACAATTGTTCTTCGAGTTTTCTCCCTATACGCACCTGTAATAAGGCGGTCGAAATCTTCCATATGATCGCGCTCAAATACGGTCGGTCTGCCACGCCGGCGCTTATTTTCGGAAACCGCTTCCGAAATTGCGTTTCCCGCCGGATTGCTTTCTTTTTCCATTTTTTAACCCCCCTTTCGTAGCAAAATATGTATAGTATTGTTTTTGCCGTTTTCCCTGAATGCAGTTCCTTCCCGAGGATCTCTCCGGAGTCGCCGCGCTCATATCATCGCACAGTCGTATCCCATTCAGACGGTCATTAAATTGTCAAGGTGCAAGTATCCCCATATAAAAGGCACTGAAAAGGTCTAAAAATTAAGCTCTTTAAAAAATTTTTAAAATTTCTCAGATTTAGCCCCTCCATATAACGTCTAAAAACAGCCTTTTTGTGCATATGTTTCTTAAAAATTTACAAATTGTATACAAAAAAGCCGCTACATAGAAACACCACTAAGCGAGACAACTACCTCGCTTAAAAAAGTGTGTCTATGTAACGGCTCTTGTTAGGATCCGGGAACACTGTCTTGCATCCCGCCCGTGTTCCAGAGGCAAAAGGGATGTGTGCGGTAATTTAATCAGCTTACCGCAGCATTAGCAGGCTAACGCCGGCAATATGTATATGTGACACCGATATTCAGTTTTCGTGACATTTCGCACAAGGCAAATTGTCACAAATAACATTATAACGAACATTTGTTCGTTTGTCAAGTAAAAAAGCAACATTTGCCAAATTACATATTTCAATATTGTCAAAACTTAAGTTTTATGATACAATGATATCAGCTTAAATTCGCATACGAGGGGGCGAGCGGTTGAAGAATTTGACAAAAGAACTGATTAAAGAAACATTTATATCTCTTCTTGAGCGGAAACCGCTTACACAGATCACCGTAAAAATGATTGTGGAGGAATGTGGCATCAACCGCAATTCTTTTTATTATCATTATCAGGATCTCCCTACTCTTATAGAAGAAATGATTCGCGAAGAGGCAGATGAAATCATAAATAAATATCCCACCATAGAATCCGCCGAAGCCGCTCTTTTCGCGGCAACGGATTTTGCATCAAAAAACAAGAAAGCAATTCTTCACATAAAGCGCTGGTACAATGCTTTTTATTTGGGACTTCAAACCTACACGGCAGGTGTAACACAGGCGGCAGGCGGCGCAAATGAACTTAAAGCCGGCGCAGCGAGCCTAAAAGGCGGCAGCGCAAAACTTTCAGCCGGAGCAGATAAACTCTATAACGGAATTTTAACAATGAAAAACGGGACTCCTGCGCTGGTTGACGGAGTTACTGAGCTTCGTGACGGTTCTATGAAACTGTCCGGCGGTCTTAAAGAATTCAATGAGAAGGGCGTTCAAAAACTCATCGGCGTCGTAAACGGAAATCTTACGGGCCTTATCGAACGCTTGAAAGCAACGGTAAAGGTTTCTAAAAACTATAAGAGCTTTGCCGGACTCCCTGATGGTATGGATGGACAGGTGAAATTTATTTATCGCACAGGCGAGATTGAATAACAGATTATGGAACTTAAACGGAGTTTGGCTTATGGCAAGCGTTTCGGCTGTCGCCAGCGGTATCTTGACGCTGCTCCTTGCAAAAACATTAAATATGAGCGATACCCATATTATTAAAAAGCATTAAAACAATTTATTTGCTATTTTTTTAATACCAGTCTATAATTAACCATGTAATATAAGGAGAGAAACTAATGAAAAAAATAATTGCCGCAGTTTTAACCGTAGTTGTTTTAACTGTATTTGCATCCTGCGGAGAACTTTATGATAGTTCTTCGAATCCGGAAGAAGAGATAAAAAATTCTTTAATATCCGCGCTTACTTCCAAAGTTGACAGAGGAAATTTAAACAGTTATGATTTTAGTGCCGCCGCCTTTCAATACCTTACTTATATAGGCGAGAATTTTAAGGACAGAAATATGGGCAAAGAAGACCACGATAAAACTGCCGATTGGATAGTTACCGAGTTAAAAAAAGGCGGTTACAACGAGGAACAAATAGTATTACAAAAGTTCACTTACAGCGATTATGACGATAAAGAACAAAGCGGAGCAAATATTGTGCTTACAGTCGAAGGTGAAGACGACTCGCACAGGATAATAGCGGGTGCACATTATGACGGTGACGGAATAGGCGACAACGGTTCAGGTATTGCATTGCTTTTGGCAAATGCCGTGGGACTTGCTAAAATTAAGCCGCATTTCACTATAACATATATTTTCTTTGATGCGGAAGAGTGCGGATGTAAGGGCAGTAATTATTATGCGGAAAACATGAGCGAAGAAGAGGTAAAATCAACAATCTATATGATAAATATTGACTCATTGGCGTTTGGTGATTATTGCAATATTTACGGCGGAGACCTAAACAACTTAATTGATGAATATACAAAACCGAGTAAAACAGACGGATATAAATTTGCGGCAAAAACAGCCGAAAGCATAGGCTTTAATGTGATGAGAACCGCCGATTTAGACGGATATTATGAGAAGCATAAAAAAGGTCCCGAAATTAAGATAAAAACCTTGTACACAAATCCATGGACTTTTGAAAATCAATCGCCTGTCAATTATTCTGTGCCTTCACCTGCGACACTTGCCGCCAGCGACCACACGGGCTTTATGGACAGGTGCATAGAATACATATATTTTGAGGCGACAAACTGGTTTGCAGAGGGTGAAAACGATGATGTTACCGCCACGTCTTATACCGGTTATGTTGAGACAATCGATTATTCAATCGGTGCGCACGGTATGTTTATGAATACAGAATACGATACATGGGAGTTGCTTAACAAGTATTTCCCCGGTAGAGCCGAGGAGCATTATAAAATCTATTCGCCCTTGCTTTCGTCTTTGATTATGGTAAGTTAATTTAATCTGGCGAGAGTTGAACTCGCCAGATTAAGCCAAATTGTAGTAAAAATACGCCCGATCGGCAAATGCCTGATATAAAAAATTTTTAATTTGATGTAACGAATTGCATTTTTTCGGCTTTAATGTACAGACGAATGAAAGGAGGAGATATGACTATGCAGTCTTTGGAAAAAATATATCGCGAACACGCACAGACTGTGTACCGTTATCTCCTCTCAAGGACCGGTAATCCCGATCTCTCGGAAGAACTCACGCAGGAGACGTTTTATCTTGCCGTAAAGGGTGAAATTAAACCCGAAATAGAGGCAGGCCCCAAGAAAATCATTACAGTTTATGCTGAATTTTAATATTCGGCTTTAAAATGCAGGAGGTTATTTTATGGCTAAAAATTTTGACGCTATTATTGCAGGTCACGTTTGTCTTGACCTTACTCCCACACTTGATATTCACGGAAAAACCGTAGGCGAGGTGCTTCTCCCCGGCAAACTTGTTCACACAGGTAAGTGCTGCATTTCACTTGGCGGACCGGTTTCAAACACCGGTATTGCCATGAGTATTTTAGGGCAGAATGTGGCTTTGATGTGTAAAGTCGGCGATGATATGTTCGGCAGAATCATCGGTGAAAAAATCACCGAATACGGAACAGAAAAAATCGTTGCCGTTGACAAGGATGTTGAATCTTCATATACTGTTGCGGTTGTTATTCCCGGTAACGACAGAATTTTCCTTCATGACCCGGGTGCAAACGGAAACTTCGGTGC
The DNA here is from genome assembly GCA_016287385.1 of Clostridiaceae bacterium. Taxonomy (GTDB): domain Bacteria; phylum Bacillota; class Clostridia; order Oscillospirales; family Acutalibacteraceae; genus UBA737. Next base: position 27,635 of record JAEEWM010000013.1, read on the forward strand.
TGACGATGTAGATTACAGTCAGGTTGAAAACTGCCGTCTTTTCCATTTCGGTTATCCGCCGCAGATGAAGAAGATATATATGAACGACGGCAAGGAACTTGCCGAAATGTTTAAGCGTGCTAAAGAAGCAGGCGCTACCACATCACTTGATATGGCACAGCCTGACAAAAACTCCGAAAGCGGACAGCAGAATTGGGACAAGATTTTAAGAAATACCCTTAAATATGTTGATATTTTCATCCCCAGCGTTGAAGAAACAATGTTTATGCTTTTCCCTGATAAGTATGATGAATTTGTAAAAATTCACACCGGCGAAAACGACCCGCTTGAAACAATGGACGAGTCGATTTTACCGCTTTTGGGTGAAAAACTTATTGAATACGGCGTTAAAATTGCCGTAATTAAGTGCGGTGTCCGCGGTTATTACATCCGCACCGCCGAAAACCTCAGTGGCTTCGGCAGAGTTGCTCCCCAAAATGCAGAAGAATGGAGCGGCAGGGAAATTATCTGCGAAAGTTACCATGTTGACAATATCAAGTCTGCAACAGGCAGCGGTGACAGCAGTATAGCAGGATTTTTGTCATGCTTCCTTAACGGCGACGGTATTTATGACTGCGTAAAAACCGCTTGTGCTACGGGCGCTGAAAACCTTACTGCTTTGGATGCGCTTTCCGGTATTAAGTCAATGGCGGAAACCAAAGAGCTTATGAAGGAAATGAGCAAAAATAAGAACGTATATACATATGACGAGAAATACTGGAAACGGGACGAAAAAACAGGTCTTGTATTCGGTAAATATGATAAAACTCAAAGATAATTGAAAGGGTGACTTTTATGACAAAAACAGAATACGCCGAGCAGGCAAAAAAAGCATTGGCTTATTATGACAAAGCCAACATTGTGATTACCGATGAGGAAAAGGCAAACATTGAGGTTGCTGATTTCGGTCTCGGAAAGGTTAATAACATAGGTTTACAGTTGGTAGTTTATATCAATACCGACCGCGTTTGTGCCAAAGAAATGGTATTGCTTCCCGGTCAGACCTGCCCCGAGCATATCCATGTTCCCACAAACGGAATGGAAGGCAAAGAGGAAACCTTCCGTTGCAGATACGGTGAAGTTTATCTTTATGTTGACGGTGAGGGAACTTCTGACGGAATTAAAGCCAAGTTGCCCGACAGCCCCGTAACTGTTTTCCACGAGGTTATTTTGCATGCAGGCGAACAGTATACAATTTATCCCGGAACAAAGCATTGGTTCCAGGGCGGTAAAGACGGTGCGGTTGTTTCGGAATTTTCAACCCACAGCACCGACGAAACCGATGTATTTACCGATAAAGCAATAATAAGAGAAACAAAAATAGAGGGATAAAATATGCTTGTAAACTTAAATGATGTGCTTAAAAAAGCACAAAAGGAACATTATGCGGTAGGTCTTTTCAATACTACCGATTCCGATATGTTAGAGGCTGTAATAGCAGCCGCAGAAGAGATGAAATCTCCCGTAATTCTCGGCACAGCGGAAGTTTTACTGCCTTACGGCGAATTAAAGCTTATTGCTCCCTCAATTATTGCGGCGGCAAAAAGAGCTACAGTTCCGGTTGTTGTTCACTATGACCACGGCCTTACATTTGAAAGATGTATGGAAGCGTTGCAGCTCGGCTTTACAAGTATTATGTTTGACGGCTCGGCAGGGGACTCGGACAAAAACATTGCCGATACTAAAGAGGTTGTCCGTATAGCTCATTCTATGGGTGCTACTGTTGAGGGTGAAATCGGTCATGTAGGCGAAGCGGCAAACTGCGATAACGCTACAAGCGACCGCTATACAACTGTAAAAGAAGCTAAAGATTTTCTTGAGGCTACAGGTGTTGACGCTCTTGCTATTGCTATCGGCACGGCACACGGCGCATATAAAGCAAAGCCCTGCCTTGATATTAACAGATTAAAAGAAATCAGAGCAAATGTTGACACACCGCTGGTTCTTCACGGCGGTTCGGGACTTTCGGATGACGATTTCAAGAACACAATTAAAGAGGGTATTGCCAAAGTTAACATCTTTACCGACCTTTGTGTTGCCGGTGAAAATGCGGTCAAAAAGGCAATAGCCGAAAATAAGGGTTATCTTGAAATGAGAAACGAAAAGGTTGAGGCTATTAAAGCGGCAGTAAAGACCAAAATGCAACTTTTCGGTTCACAGAACAAGGCGTAATATAGTCATGGCTGCTTTGTATTTATCAGATACGGAGTGCATTTATAAAACGGTGGGCAAAAAAGAACTGAAACTTTCTTTTTTGCCCCCTACTGTTAAAATGTATAATTACGCTCCGCTTTATTTTTTAATTCCCGGCGGAGGCTGGCATTCGGCAGACCGCCAGAGTATGATTAACTTTTCAAATATTTCCGTTGAAATACTGCGAAAAAACGGGTTTGCCGTTGCATCAATAGAATACCGCACAGTTGGTGAAGAGACTTTTGTTTTCGATACGCTTGAAGACTGTTTCGACGCACTCGGCTACATGTTCGAGCATAGCGAGGAATTCGGCATTGATGTTAAAAGGATAGTAACATCAGGTCATTCTGCAGGGGGACACCTTGCTTTGATGTTAGCCTATGCAGACGGAAATATCTTTTCAAACCGTTATGATTTTAAAGGTAAAGGAATAAAACCGTCTGCTGTGGCGGCACTTTCGCCTGCAACGGTTTTTCATACCGAAGGGTATCCTAAAACAATAGGCTTCGGGATAGATTATCTGTTTTCGGACCCCTCCTGTTTGGATGACAGAAAAAAAGCCGGCCCGATGGAATATGTTAATTCTTTGACACCGCCTACGATTTTGTTTGCAGGCGGTGCAGACCCGATAGTTTTTGCCAATTCGTCCGAAATTTTATATGAAAAACTCAAAAAGGCGAATGTTAAGGCAAAACTGGTTTTATCCCATAATGCAGGGCATTGTTTTGAAAAACTGATGCCTGACAGCGAGCCTTCAGTATCATTTGAAGAGACACAAAAAATACTTGCGGATTTTGTTTTGGAAAATCTGTAATAAAGGAAGATAAATTGTGATTAGCACAGTCAAAATTATTTTATGGAGATATGACTAAATGAAAAGAATACTATGCTTTATACTTGCATTTGTTGCGGTAACTTTCACTGCCTGTAACAAAAACACGCCTGAAAGCGGCAAGTTACCGCAATCGGCGTATCTGATAGACAATAAAATTATTGACGAGGTATGTGTCGCACTCGAAAAAAGCGGACTTCAAAACACGAGTGTTTATAAAGAATGGGTGAAAGAATTTTCCGACACTTCGGCTAAAAAAACAGAATTGCCGCAGCAATGGACTAAACTCTCCGACCTTAAAGGGGATACTTTTGCGTGCGCAGATTATTGGGAGAAAACTCATAACTATTCGGATGCGAATTGTAGAATGACGGCAATGCTTTTAATGGGTGATTTGATAAAGGTCGATAACCCCGAAAAAGAGTATAACGGCACCTATCTTATGATGGATGTTGATGCGATAGAAAACGAAGCAAAATACAGTATGATTAAGGATAGGTATTATGAATTCACGACCCTTTTCGGTGAGACCGCAATTCCTGATATCGGACTGGTAAACGCCCTGCCGCAAAACTGGGAAAAGCACGGAATTCATTTTGACGCGGAAAACATATCTTTGATAAGCGTTGTAATGGAAGATACTATGAGCCCGACCGCTTTTGTCGGTCACACCGGGTTACTGATAGACGAAGGTGATCATCTTTTATTTGTTGAAAAATTGGCGTTTGAGCAACCGTATCAAGCAACAAAATTCAATAATATTAACGAACTTGTTGATATGCTTTCTTCACGACCTGAATATGCCGCAGAGGACGGAAAAGCACCGAGTGTTATTTGCTGCAATAATGAAGTTATAGGGCAAGTTGAAATGAACAATAAAGAGTAGAGATATTTTTATTGTGATAAGCAATTAGATATATTTATGCTAATCAAATGAATAAAAACGAAAAATACATAGCATACACAAGAGCATTGAGTGAATTGTACATATTAGAGTAAAAACAAATATGTTGCAATATGTTATAGTGTTTAGCGGAGCCGTGTAAGCGGCTCCGCTTTAATGTTATTGGGCTGATTCTGTTAGCAACCATACTGCCAGATCGAAACCGAATTTGAACGCCGCCGTTTCGGAGACGGAGTTCATTTCATTTGCTGCTGCGTAGTATTTCTCGAATAGTTTGGCTTGTTCAGGGTTAAGAGTTGCTTCGAGTTTTTCACGGTTGCTTCCTACAAGGCGAAGCAAGTTCTTGTATTCCTTATTGCCTTCAACGAACTGTTCGACCGGACGGATATTGCCGTACCAAAGGTTTTCAAGAGCCGTCATGCGAACACCACCTCGCTTTTCACGATCTCTTCGGCGCGGCCCCTGATGGAATTCATACGGCACACCCATTCCAACTGGTCGGCAGCTTTGAGCTGTTCGGTTACGCCTTCGGCTTGCTTCATTTGATCAACAAGCTGAGCAAACATATCCTCCGCCTGACGGTCAATATCTTCAATATGCTCTTTCAATTTGCCAGAAAGCATAAGCCCAGAATATGTAACTCTCTTATGGTTACGCAGATAATCGTGATACATCATCCCGAATCTGCCGACCTTTGGTGCCTCCGGTGCGGCAAGGCAGGGATAATAGTAATCGCCCACCAATTCATATTTCAGCCCGGTTTTTTCGTCAATAATATACTTTTCTGATTCTTTCATAATCTGAAACCTCCAAAATTTCTTTGTTTTTTTTGTTTCAGACAAGCCGAATAGTTGTTTCAGTCGGTTTTCAGAATGTGTATCTCTGCCGGATTTCATAATAAAATTCACTTGCGTTATGAACACTCCGACCAGAAAAGACTCATCTTTTGTCTACCAAAAGATGAGTCTTTTCAACTAAATCCGTCCTTGCGGACGGGATAAATCGCCCTAACGGGCGGTGAAATCACTTCGTGGTGAAATCCGCACTTCGTGCGGGTGAAGGGACGGATTTAATTTCACCGAAGTCGCAGACTTCGATTTCACCTGAGGGGCGTAGTCCGAAGATTTCACCGCGGCATAGCCGCGAGTTCACTTTTTTATTGACATTTTCCGCAGAAGTGGGTATATTATGTTTAGAAGACATATTACCAAGGGGCTTTGACCCCACTACGGCTATTAGTTTAGCTGACGGTAGTTTGTCTTCTTTTATTTTGCCAATATTATATATTGTTGCTACTATTGTATCGTTGCAAAACGTGTATCATTTTGGCTGACTTACTACGGTTTACGTATCATTATGGCGGACTTATACACCAAAAACGCATCTTTTGTCTACCAAAAGATGCGTTTTTTGAACGATGTGTTCCATCTTCGCGGAACGTGATGCACACTTCGTGCGTGATGTATCCTTTGGACGTGATGTTTGCCTTCGGCAAGTGAAAAGGAACGCATCACATCACTGATTGCGTAGCAATCTACATCATTTCGGCAAAGCCGATACATCATCAGGCGCAACGCGCCGGCATCATTGATTTTTCTTTTTCTTTGCATAATGATATTATCATTTCACATTACCGATTAACTCCGCTGCGGTAAGCTTTCCAAACGAATATCAAAAACTCAAAAATAAGTATTGATTTTAGTAAAAAAACCTGTATAATTAGACTTTGTAATACTTTATGGTAAGGAGAATCTATTATGAAAAGAATTATTGTTTTAGCGTTGTGCTTTGTGTTTGTACTTACGCTTACGTCATGCGGTAAGGACGCAGTCGTAGAAAGCAATGATACCGGAAAGGTTACTGACACAGAAGTGATGTCGCACGCCGAATATGCGGCGGCGGAAATCGGGAGTGACGTCACCGTTGAAACCTACATTCAGGCAAAACAGTCCTGGTGGGAGGGAAAAGCAACCTTCTATACTCAGGCGCCGGACGGTGCATACTTCATCTACCAGATGCCCTGCACAAAAGAGGAATTTGACGCGCTGACGGTTGGAACGAAAATAAGAGTTTCAGGCAAAAAATCCGAGTGGTCGGGTGAATCGGAGATAACCGACGCCACATTCAAAACGCTTGACGGAAACTACGTCGCCGAGGCTGTTGATGTAACCGCGCTTCTCGGCACGGACGAGCTTATTGTCCACCAGAACGAGCTTGTACATTTTACCGGTATGACGGTTGAGGCAAAGACAGATACCGCAGGCAATGAAGCGGCATTTCTTTTCAACTGGGACGGCACCGGCGAAGAAGGCAGCGACCTGTATTTTGACGCTTCCGTAAACGGAAGCAAGTATACCTTTACCGTCGAGTCATATCTCTGCGGGCCGGACACCGAGGTTTACAAGGCGGTTAAAGACCTTAAAATCGGCGATGTGATCGACCTTACCGGTTATCTGTACTGGTACGAGGGCGTAAACCCGCATATTATCGCGGTTACAAAAACAGCCGCGCCGTAAATATGCGAATCCGGTTTGTGCTTACTGAAAGCAACTATCAGTTCCGTAGTACAGGAAAAAATACTGTAATACTTTTTTAGGTGACAAAAAATGGCTTCAAGCAAAGAATATCTTGAATTTGTACTTGAACAGTTATCCGAGACCGAAGGTGTTTCTTTCCGGGCAATGATGGGCGAGTACATAATATATAAGGGCGGCAAAGTGATAGGCGGCATCTACGATGACAGATTTCTTGTTAAAGAAACGGCGTCGTCACGGCGGCTTATGCCGGATGCTCCGTTTGAAACACCGTACGAAGGCGCAAAAAAAATGCTTTTGGTGGAAGATATGGAAAACAAAGAGTTTTTAAGAGAACTCTTTGAAGCAATGTACGGTGATTTACCGTTGCCCAAAAAGAAATAGGATTATATTGAAACGCGACTGCCGGTAACCGGCAGTCGCGTTTATTATTTACTGTTCTGTTATTCAGCCGCCATAATCTTCTGGAACTCTTCACCGGACAACTTTTCGTTTTCAAAAAGCTGTTTTGCGACTTCGTGAAGCTTAGGCATTGCCGATTTAATGATTTCAATCGCCTTTTTATACTGCGTCATTACGACCGATTCTATTTCATCATCGATAGTAGCTGCGGTTTTTTCGGAATAATTCGGCGTTGAGGAAAAATCTCGCCCGAGGAAAACCTCGTTGTTGTCATTACCGTAGGTTACAAGTCCAAGGCGCTCGCTCATACCGAAACGGGTGATCATTTTACGCGCAAGGTCGGTAGCGCGCTCAATGTCGTTTGAAGCGCCGGTGCAGATATCGTCCTGCGTGAGCTGCTCCGCCGCACGTCCGCCAAGCAATGAACAAATCTGCTCGAGCATTTGCTTACGCGTCATGTGACCCTTATCCTCATCCGGCAGATACATTGTATACCCCGCCGCCATACCGCGCTGAATAATCGATATCTGATGAACGGGGTCCTGCGTGGGCAGGAAGAAAGAGACCACCGCGTGACCCGCTTCATGATACGCGGTTATCATCTTATCTTTATCGCTTACGACGTGCGATTTCTTTTCCGTACCCATAACGACCTTTATAGTCGCTTCCTCAATTTCCTCCTGCGTTATTGCCTTTTTGCCGTGACGGACAGCCAGAAGCGCCGACTCATTAAGAAGGTTTTCAAGGTCTGCGCCGGTAAAGCCCGCGGTGGATTTTGCAATGGTTTTAAGGTCAACATCCGGACCGAGCGGCTTGCCGCGGGCATGAACCTTAAGTATCTCTTCCCTGCCCTTAACATCCGGATAATTAACCGTTATCTGCCTGTCAAAACGGCCGGGGCGCAGTAAAGCCTTATCGAGTATATCGGGACGGTTTGTCGCCGCCATAACGATTACGCCTTCGTTTTCGCCGAAACCGTCCATTTCAACAAGCAACTGGTTAAGAGTCTGCTCGCGTTCGTCGTGGCCGCCGCCGAGACCCGCGCCGCGCTGACGTCCCACCGCGTCTATCTCATCGATAAAGACAACCGCGGGAGCGTTTTTCTTTGCCTCGTGGAACAAGTCTCTTACTCTTGAAGCACCGACGCCTACGTACATTTCAACAAAGTCCGAGCCGGAAATCGAGAAGAAAGCAACGTCAGCTTCGCCTGCGACCGCACGGGCAAGCAGTGTTTTACCGGTTCCCGGAGGACCGACAAGCAATACGCCTTTCGGTATACGTGCGCCGAGTTCGTTAAACTTTTTGGGGTCTTTAAGGAATTCGACGATTTCCGCCATTTCCTCTTTTTCCTCATCCGCGCCCGCAACGTCCGCAAAGGTGGTTTTTTTGCGATTATCGGCGCGTTTTGCCTTTGATTTGCCGAAGCCGAGCGTTTTATCTGTACCCATGGTGGCGTTCATCCTGCGCATCATGAATATCCAAAATATGACGAGCGCGCCTATCAGAATTATTGTAGGCAGCATACTGAGTATCCACGAGCCCTGACCGCCCTGAATGACGTCGTACTCTATCGGTTTAACATTGCTGTCCTTTTCTTTTGCCTTATCGTTGATTTCGAGCACGATATCGTTAACGTCGTTATAGAACATCGTCGGATTTGCGACGGTGTAACGGTATGTCTTGCCGTCAGAACGGAGTTTGTAATTCAGTTCGCCGCTGTAAAGATTGATTTTGAATTCTGAAACCTCATTATTTCTTACAAGCTGTACTACCTCCGAATACTTCGTCTGCGTACTCTTCTTTGAAATATTGGTGACCACCAGATATGAGGCAATCATAATCAGCGGTATGCCGATATAAATCAGCCATTTTTTATTCCATTTCAAAAGAAAAAATCTCCCTTCCTATTTCTCGTACACACTCGGCGATAAAACGCCGACATACGGTAAATTTCTGTATTTCTCATCATAGTCAAGCCCGTATCCGACGACAAACTTGTCCGGTATTACGGCGCCGACGTAATCAGCCTTTATATCCGCCTTGCGGTTTTCCGGTTTATCAAGAAGTGTGCATATTTTGATACTTGCGGCGTTTCTGTCCGCCAGAATGTTTTTAAGATAAGCGAGAGTAACGCCGGAATCGAGTATATCCTCGACTATAAGTATATCGCATCCTTCGGGGCTGATATCAAGGTCTTTTTTGAACTTGACAAAGCCTGTGCTTTTTGTTCCGCTGTATGACGACACAGCCATAAAATCTATACGGCAATCACAGGTTATCTCACGAAGCAGGTCGGAAAGAAAGACGACCGCGCCTTTGAGCACGCTGACCAAAAGCAGATTTTTACCCTCGTAATCGCGGGATATCTGCTCGCCCAGCTTTTTGCAGATTTGTTTTAATTCGTCCTCCGGTATCAAAACCCCAAGCACGTCTTCTTTTTTCATTTTGTATTATTTCCCCCTGAAATTATTTCATAACTTATTTTACAAAGAAAAGCACTGTTTTCATCGGGAGCGACCCTTTCGGCAACGCCGAAACCGCAAACCCATACAACACCCTTATCATCCGCTATCACAGGTAAGACATCACGTTCAAAAAGCGGAATGCCGCTTTCGTTAAACAGCTGTTTTAACGTCTTGGTACAGCCTCTGCCTAAAAGCCGTATCTTATCGCCGCTTTCACGTGTGCGCACTATCGCCTCACCTGCTATTTTATCACAGTCGAAAAGGTTTTTTAATAACAAATTATTAACTTTTTTATCTTTTTTTATTAAATCGTTTTTTATCTTTTCAAGACTGACTTTGTAATGCGGCGTATCATACGGAAAAAGTATTTTCAAAATATTCTTTTGCCGCATTGCCGTCGCCCCGCCTGAAAGACCGCATCTGCCGCCGCTTACCGCCACGCCGAACAGGTCGTTTGTGTGCCTGTAATCGGGCGATTCGCCGGTTTTTTCAAGGCAGAAAAGCCGCAGTACCCTGCCCGCCGTCGCCATACCGGATTCGGCTAACCCGTTAACTTTGAGTCCCTCTTTACAGAGTCTTTTTTTATACTCGTCTTTCGCCGCGGAGTCGAGCGCGTCACGGTCGAAGGCAAGCTCAACCGAGGTATTCGCAACACTGTTTTCAACCGAAGGGTTAAGCTGTTTTAACACAGGCACTACTTTATGCCTTATCAGATTACGCGAATAATCGTCGCAAAGATTTGTGCTGTCGGTAACGTATCCGAGATTCTCTTTGCGGCAATACGCCTCGATTTCATCCCGCGTACAGAAAATAAGCGGGCGGATATACCTGCCGCGTTTTGGCGGTATACCGCAAAGTCCGGCTATACCGCTGCCGCGGGTAAGATTAAAAATAACGGTTTCAAGATTATCGCTGGCGGTATGCGCGGTCGCAACATAATCGGCGGGAAGTTCATCAAAAAAGTCATAACGCATTTGCCGTGCGGCAAGTTCCGTGCTGAGTTTATGCTCTCTGGCAAACTCCCCGACGTCGCCCTCGCCGCAAACAAGCTCAACTCCGAGATCCGCGCAAAGCTCCTTTACGAAAAACATATCGCGCTCGGACTCTTCGCCGCGCAGCTTATGGTTAAAATGTGCCGCGAAAACGTCAATACCGTATTCACTTTTAAGTTTCAGCATAACGCTGAGCAACGCCACCGAGTCGGCGCCGCCGGATACGGCGACCGCCACCCTTTTCCCTCTCGGCAGCAACAGCGCTTCTTTAACCTTTTTTAACATTATCTCATCCTGTCGATAGAAGTGAACCTTGTGTGCTTTTCATCCCAGTGCAGTTCCACCTTGCCGGTTTCACCGTGACGGTTTTTAGCGACAATGCACTCACTGTTGAGCGAACCGCCCTCCGGAGCGCCCTCATCGTCCGCACCTTCATTTTCGGCACGGTAATAATCCGGCCGGTAAAGGAACAAAACTATATCCGCGTCCTGCTCTATCGAGCCGGAATCACGAAGGTCCGCAAGCATGGGTCTGTGTGACTTGCCTTTTGTTTCGGTTCCGCGCGAAAGCTGCGAACAAACAATTACGGGAATGGCGAGCTCTTTTGCCATTATTTTAAGATTACGTGTTATTTCGGATATTTCCTGAACGCGATTGTCAATTTTGCGCGCCGAATGCATAAGTCCCAGATAATCTATAATCACCAGATCAACGTTCTTCATACGGCGAAGCTTTGCCTTTATCTGCGGCACGGTTATATCCGAAGTTTCATCAAGATACAACCTGGTTTTTGCAAGGTGCTCTCCGGCACGGGTAAGCATGGTCCATTCATCCGCCGTAAGCTCGCCGGTGCGAAACTTTCTGCTCTCAATACCCGATTCGCTCGAAAGCAGACGCTGTGCCAACTGGTCGCGCGACATTTCGAGTGAGAAAAAGCAGACCGTCTTCCCGGTATCAACCGCTACGTTGCGCGCAATATTGAGCGCAAGCGAAGTTTTGCCCATACCGGGTCTTGCGCCGAGAATTATAAGGTCGGACTTGTTAAGACCGGTTATCATTCTGTCAAGCTCGCTGAGCCCGCAGGGGATGCCGACGTAATCGTCGTGCGTTTCCGGGTCCGCGATTTTTGATAAGCGGTCATAGGTTTCCTGCTCTATAACATCCTTTATCGAGGTAAGTCCCGATCTATCGTTGCCTGTGCGGATATCATAAATGCGCTGCTCGGCGCGCTCTATCATTTTATCCGGCTCAACGGCGTTTTCCTCAATATCTTTAAGGATATTTCGCGCGGCGTTGGTCAGTGCGCGCGCATAATAACGCTCCCGCAGGATTTCGGTATACGTCATTACGTTGGCTGAGGTCGGCACATTTTCAACAAGCAGTGTGAGATACGCCTTGCCGCCCGCCTCGTCGTAAACGTTCTTATCCTTGAGCTTTTCAAGTAAAGACACAAAATCTACGACCTGATTCACCTCAAACATAGTAATAATGGCGTTATATATTTCCTTGTTCTGCGGTATGTAAAAATAGTCGGGTTTTATCTCGGTTATTACGTCGGCAATGCACTGCGGGTCGATTATCATCGCACCGAGCACCGCCTGTTCCGCCTCTACCGAATACGGAACGCGCCTGCCCTCCGCGTCGTACAGTAAGTTTTCGTTATTCATATTATTCAACCTTTATTCTGTTACATTTACGGTAACTTTTGCAGTTATACCCTTATAGAGCTTCACCTCGGCGGTGTAAACGCCGAAATTCTTTATATCGGCGACCGAAAGCTTTTTCTTATCAACCGAAACTGAAAACGCCCGGTTTATCTCATCGGCAATTTCCTTTGAAGTTATACTGCCGAAAAGCCTGCCGGAGGAACCCGCCTTGGCTTTGAGCGTAACGCTTTTACCGTCAAGCGTTTTTGCAAGCGATTTTGCGGCGTCGATTTCCTCCTGCAGGTGGTGTTCAGCCGCCGCTTTTCTGCTTTCCATTTCCGCCATAGCGGCGTTATCCGCCTGAATGGCAAGATTCTTCGGAAAAAGGAAATTCCTCGCGTATCCGTCCGAAACGTTAACGAGCTCTCCCTTTTTTCCTTTGGATTTTACATCCGCAAGTAAAATTACTTTCATATTTTTCACCCTTTTACTGTATTTCCAATATTATCGGCAGAACCATGGGGCTCCTGTGCGTCTTCTGGTAAAGGAACTTTGCGACGCCGTCCTTAACGCGTGTCTTGATGCCGTTCCAGTCGCGCACACGATATGCGGAGCAACTTTCAAGCACCTCGCGTACAACGTCTTTCAGTTCGTCCATAAGCTCTTCCGATTCCTTCACGTAGATAAAACCGCGGGATACGACGTCAGGACCCGAAACTATCTCGCGGGTAACGGAATCGATAGCCGCCGTAACGACTATAATGCCGTTATCCGACAAATGCTTGCGGTCGCGAAGCACTATGCTTCCGACATCGCCCACGCCGAGACCGTCTACCAGCACTCTTCCCGCCTGAACACTGCCGACGTTTTTTATAGCGGTATCCGATACCTCAATAACGTTGCCGTTGGCGGCAACTATCACGTTATCGGGTTTAAGACCCATTGTATAGGCAAGCGTCTTGTGCTTGTACAGATGCTTCTGCTCGCCGTGAACGGGAATAAAGTATTTCGGATTTATGAGACTGAGCATAAGCTTCTGTTCTTCCTGACAGGCGTGCCCCGAAACGTGAACGTCGTACATTTTTTCATATATAACGTTGGCACCGCGCTTCATAAGCTCGTTGACAACGCGGCTTACGAGAATTTCGTTTCCCGGTATGGGAGTCGCCGAAATAATTATCATATCGCCCGGTATTATTTCGACCTGCCGATGGTCGGAAAACGCCATTCTGTGCAGCGCGGAAAGCGGTTCACCCTGCGAGCCGGTGGTTATCACCACGAGTTTCTCCGGCGCATAGTTTTTGATTTGCTCTATATCGACGAGAATGCCCGACGGAACTTTAAGATATTTGAGCTCCGCCGCCATTCTGACAACGTTTATCATGCTTCTGCCGGATACTGCGACCTTGCGCTTACATCTGTGCGCCTCGTCGATTATCTGCTGAATACGGTGAATATTGGACGAGAAGGTCGCGACTATTATTCTGTGACCCTGCGCCTTCCTGAAAAGATTTGCGAGCGATTCGCCCACAATGCGCTCGGAAGGTGTGTACCCGGGTCTCTCTGCGTTGGTGGAATCCGAAAGCAAAGCAAGAACGCCGTTCTTACCGAGCTCCGCGAAACGGGCAATATCAATAACCTTGTCATCTATTGGCGTGGTATCGATTTTGAAATCGCCCGTCTGCACCACGGTTCCCGCCGCGCAGGTTATCGCAAAACCGACAGCATCGGGAATCGAGTGATTAACGTGGATAAACTCTACGCTGAATTTGCCGAGTTTTACCGTCTGTCCCGGTTTTACAACGTTGAGCTTCGCCTCCGGCAGCGATTTGTGCTCCGAAAGCTTGCCTTCTATAAGACCTACGGTAAGACGTGTAGCGTAAATCGGCACATTCAGTTCTCTCAGCAGATACGGTATTCCGCCGATATGGTCCTCGTGACCGTGAGTTACGACAAGACCTCTGATTTTATCCTTATTTTCAACAATATAGGTAAAATCGGGTATTACCGCGTCTATACCCGGAGTTTCCTCATCGGGAAAGCTCATACCGCAATCCACGATTATCATATCGCCGTCAAACTCGTAAAGCGTTATGTTTTTACCGATTTCACCGAGTCCGCCGAGCGGAATTATTCTTATCGGTTTGTTATTCTTTTGCTGTGACGCCGGCTTACCGTTTTTTGTACGGTTCCTCTTTTTGACGTCAGAAGAGCTCTTGCCGCCCTTTTTGGCGGTCTGTTTTTCAGGTTTGAAACTGCCTTTCACAAGACTGTTTACCGCGTTTTTGGCAACAGAAACACCGCCGTCTTTCCTTTTATAACGGCCTTTTGCGGTTTTTTTGGTTTGTGTTTCGTTCATTAAATTATTTACCTCCAAAAGTTAAGTTAAAAATGATGAGAATATGTAACGCAGGAAAAAAGCGAGTACGTCTTTTCCCTATGCGTTAAGAGTATTGACCGTATTTTTAAGTCATAATCAGAGAATTGCATTTATTTGGTGCCGGTAGAACCGAAGCCGCCATCCGCTCTTTCGGTTTCATCAAGGCTTTCGCTTTCGGCAAATTCGGCTTTTACATAAGGCATTATAACGAGTTGCGCTATGCGCTCGCCGGAAGCTATGACCTGCGGCACGTCCGAATGATTGTGAAGCGACACCATTATCTCGCCGCGGTAATCGCTGTCTATTACCCCGACTTTATTTGCCGGAGCAAGTCCCCGTTTTGTGGCAATACCGCTGCGTGCGAAAATAAAGCCGCCGCAGCCTTCGGGTATCTGCATGGCGATACCCGTATGCACTATAACCGTCTGCCCGGGCATAATCTCCGTATCGCCGCAAGGCAGAGCGTATATATCCGCACCGGCGGCGTACTCTGTACCGTAGGTCGGCACAATGGCTTTTTCATTAAGCTTTACAAATTTAACGGTCATATCCATTCTCCTTAAAGAACGTCGATTTTTATTTTACCGTCCTTTGCGGTAACGCTTATACCGCTGATATTATCCTCACGTTCAATTATGAGATCGACAATTCTATCCTCAATATTTCTGCGGATAACGTTGCGAAGTTCTCTCGCCCCCGTCTTATCGGTATCGGCGTTCTCCACAACGAAATCGCAAACCGAATCGCTGTATTTGAAAGCGATGCGGCGTTCGGCGAGAGAATTTTTCAGTTCATTGAGCATAAGCGCCGCGATTTTTATGAGGGACTCCTTTGAAAGCGGATCAAAAACGACTATCTCGTCAACACGGGCAATAAACTCGGGGCGCAAAAACTCTCTTAACGCCTTCTGAGCCTTATCTCTCGACGCCTTGGCGGCGCTCTGTCCAAAGCCCATAAGGTTAGTCGCTTTATCGCTTCCGGCGTTTGAAGTCATTACGATAACCGTGTTTTCAAAATTAACGGTGCGCCCCTGCGCGTCGGTAACTCTGCCTTCATCAAGTATCTGCAAGAGTATATTCAGAACATCCGGATGCGCCTTTTCTATCTCGTCCATAAGGATGACCGAGTAAGGCTTTCTGCGTACCTTTTCGGTAAGCTGACCCGCTTCGTCATATCCAACGTATCCGGGAGGCGCGCCTATAAGACGGGAAACCGAGTGCTTTTCCATAAACTCGGACATATCAAATCTTATCAGCGTTTCCGGCGTGCTGAAAAGCTGTTCGGCAAGAACCTTTACAAGCTCGGTTTTACCCACGCCCGTGGGACCTACAAATATGAACGACGCGGGACGGTGCAGTGCGCTTGTGTGCACTCTTGACCGCTTTACAGCCGCCGCGACAAGTCTTGTCGCCTCCGGCTGACCTATTACCTTTTCGTTAAGCTTGCTTTCAAGCTGTGATAGCTTTGAAAGCTCGCTTTCCTCCACCTTTGAAGCCGGGATTCCGGTCCAAAGCTCTATGACCTTTGCGAGATCCTTTTCGGTTACGGTATTGTCCGACGCCGCCTCGTAAAGGCCGTTTGCAACGTTTTTGTATTTTTCAATATCAACTTTCAGCATTGCCTGCTTTTCATAATCGGTATTCTCGGGATCGGCGGTGAGCTCGTCAAGCGCCCTTTGCGCCTCTGCGACCTTTTTATTTGCAATATATAATTCGTCTATTGCCTTGTTTTGCAAACTGGCGCAGGCACACGCCTCGTCAAGCAGATCTATCGCCTTATCGGGTAAATAACGGTCGGTAACGTATCTTTCCGAAAGCCTGACCGCCTTTTCGACTATGGCGTCGGGCACCTTGACACCGTGATAACCCTCATAGTATGACTTGACGCCCATAAGCACGCTTTTTGCATCTTCAAGCGACGGCTCTTCGATTATGACCGGCTGGAAGCGGCGTTCAAGCGCGGCGTCGCTCTCAATATGCTTACGGTATTCCTTGAAAGTGGTGGCTCCTATAACCTGAATCTCGCCGCGGGAAAGCGCGGGCTTAAACATATTGGCAGCGTTCATTGAGTTTTCAACATGGTCACCCGCACCGACGAGGGTATGAACCTCGTCAATAAAAAGTATTACGTTGCCGGCGTCCTTTATCTCATCTAAAAGTCCTTTGACTCTGCTTTCAAACTGACCGCGGAACTGGGTCCCGGCGACGAGGGCGGTAAGGTCAAGGAGTTGAATTTCCTTATCAAGCAGCCGCGCGGGCGCCTGACCGGCGGCGATTTTCTGCGCGAGGCCCTCCGCTATCGCGGTTTTTCCCACGCCGGGCTCACCTATGAGGCAGGGGTTGTTTTTTGAACGGCGGGAAAGTATCTGTATGGTGCGGTAAAGCTCCTTTTCCCTGCCTATGATGTTATCGAGTTTTCCCTCTTTTGCACGGGCGGTAAGGTTAGTGCAGTATTGATCCAAAAACCTCTTGCGCTTTTTCTTTGGCTTCTCCTCGCCCTTTGTGCCTTTTTCCTTTTGCTCATCCGACTGCTTCGGCGCGCCGAAAAGGTTTTTAAGAAACGGTATGGCGGGGGTAGTACCCATATCGAAGGTCTCGTCGTTCATAGCTTCATCGTCAACGTCATCCGACGCCTCGGGAGCCATCATCTCCATAAACTGGTCGCTCATTTGCTCTATATCCTCATCGGTGATATTCATACTTTTCAGCATATCATCAACCGGCTTTATGCCGAGTTCTTTCGCGCATACGAGGCAAAGTCCCTCCGGCTCTGCCGAAGGATTAAGCGGATTTGACATAAACACCACCGCGGGGCGCTTCTTGCATTTTGAACAAAGTTTCATTTAATATATTTCTCCTTAACTGTTAAACGAACGGCGAAAAGCCGTATAATATTTTGAAAAGGTTCGACGAATTTATATTTTTCGCGGTAAACGGGAAAAATTCACCGAACGCTATAATCAGTATGCTTATTATCATACAAAAGATGACGGCAAAGCCCACTCCCTTGAATACGCCGACCACGCCGCCGAGAAACGCGTTGACCTTCCCGATAACCGAAAAGGAAAACATCTTGTTTATCCAAACGGCAAGAACTTTTGTAAGAATAATAATCGCGATCACGATAACGGTCGAATAGAACACGCCGAATATTTTTGTGATTACCGGCTTTATAATGTTATCCGATATCTTAACGGCGGAAGTCGAAGCGTTATCGGTGACCAAAGTATCCACTTTCCGGGTAAACGAGTCCTTTGAAAAGCCGAAATCGGCTGAACCGTTTTTTACCAGACCCGGAAGAGCGTCCCATAACTTTTCCGCAACCCGGTCACCCTCATCCACGGCGTTTTGAGCGGTTGAAATTATTGACGGCTCAACAATTTTATCATAAGTAACGTCCGCAAGTGGTGAACTGACTGTAAACGCTATCAAAAAAGCCGCCACAAAGCCCGCAACTTCTATCAGTGTGCGCACAAAGCCGCGCTTTGCGGAAGAATAAACCGCCAAAACAACTATAAGGACGACGATAACGTCAAGCAGTAAACCCAACATCAATTACCCTTCTTTATCTCTGTTTTTTGAATTTCGCTGTCGGTAATAATACAGACTGTATTTGAGCCGGTCACAGCAAGTCTGATACCGCCGAAACCGCAGCTGTCGCTCCTGAGGTTATTACCCTTTTTATCAAATATTTCCACCTTGCTGTCACCCATGGAATAAACGCAGCCTTTTGCGAACCGTATATCGTTTACTATGCCTTTTATCTCAAACTCAGATATCTTTTTGCCCGAGTTTGAGAAAAGCATTACGTTGTTTTCGCTTTTGTCGTTGGTTTTATTATAAAGCGCCAGAACGCCCGCGCTTGAAAACCTGAGCGAGGAAAGCTCGCCTTCAAAATCAAAATCAACGCCGTTGTATTTCGACCAGGTGATAAACCTGATTTTGTTATGAGTCGACACGAAAAAGCCCTTCCCTGCGTTTTCCACGTCATAAGCGATATCCTGACCCAAATCAAGCTTATAATCGGGATCGGCCTTACTGAAATTATAAACGCGAATGCAGGAAGACAGTTTGCCGCCGTCTGAATTCACGGTTGAAATCGCAATCTTTTTGCCGGAAGAAGCGATATCCACGTGATTTACCATATCCGTGGCAAAGTTGATATTGTAAAGCGATTTGCCGTTGCGGCTGTAAACGAGAACGCTGCTCGCATAGGAATCGGACTTCAAAGCGAAGGCATACTCGCCGTTTTTGGCAATATCCGCCGTAAGAATGTTGCCTTTCGTCTCTACGGTATCAACTACCCCGGCAAGATTATATATCACCGCCGTATTCTTACCCTGATCAAACACGAGCGCCCTTGTTTCGCTTGTAACTATAACCGGCGACGAAAAGCCGTGAACGTATGAAAAAATCTTTTTACCGCCGTTTGAATATGCCATTACGCTTGTGTCGGTCAAAACGTAATAATAATTGCCTTTCGGCACACAGTTTATAACCGTGGTGCCGGATATTTCAGCCGGGAAAGAACCCGAGCCGAGCGACAAAAAGAAATTCTGCGCGCTTTCAATAAGACCTACGGGCAACACTATTGAAAGGATGATAAGCAGAGCCGCGATCACTGCGGCTATCGAGGCAATTATAAGCAGCTTTTTACGCTTTTCGCCCTTTTTGCCGCGCACGACGCGAATGCTGTCGTCCTGCGTTATATCTTTATTTACTCTTTTCGGGCGCCTGACCGCGTTGCTTTCGGTCACCACTACTTCCGGTTTTTTCCTTTTCGGTCTGCCGGCATGAGTCTTTTTTCTCTTATATTCAGGCATATTTTACCTCTCAATAAAAAACTTTATCCAGAAACAGTCCGTGTGCGGGAAGCGTATCTCCCGCAAGCGACCTGTCTTTTTCCGCGAAAACCCTGTCAGCCACATCGGCGTCAAGTCTGCCGTATCCCACGGCGAGCGCGGTTCCCGCAAGTATTCTTACCATATTATAAAGAAAGCCGTTTGCCGTCACGCTGAAATAAATCTTGTTATTCTTTCTTTCAGCGGCGCAGGCGCTGATTTTCCTTACAGTATTTTCAACCGTTCTGCCGGATGATGAAAAACCGCAGAAATCATGTTCGCCTGTAATTCTTACGGCAAATTCGTTCATAAGGTCAATATCCGGTTCGCTGTCAATATGCAAAAAGTATCTTTCGTCAAAAGGATTTTTGTTTCCGGAATACATACCGTAAACGTAACGCTTGCCGATAATATCATATCTCGCGTGAAAATCCGCCGGCACCGCCCTGCAGGCGTTCACCGCGATATCCTTCGGCAATATTGAATTAAGACCTTTAAGGAACGCCTCTTCGGGTATGCCGTCGTCACAGTCGATATGAAACGCAAATTCTCTCGCGTGAACGCCGGTATCGGTGCGGCTGCAACCCGTAACGCCGGTAGGCACGCCCAAAAGCTTTTCAAGGCTTTCGTTCATCACCCTTTGTACCGTCATAAGCCCGGGCTGGACCTGCCAGCCGTGGTATGCCGTACCGTCAAAAGCGATTGTAATCAGATATCTTTTCATATTTCACACTCGTATCAAAGCAGAATATTGAGGATGATTATACCGCCGCAAAACAACAGGTTAAAAAGCGCCGCGGCAAGGTCAAGAGAGGAAAACCTTAACCGCTTCATTCTTACCCTGCCGACGCCGCCGTTATAACAGCGGCATTCCATCGCCTCCGCAAGCTCATAAGCACGCCTCACCGAGGAAATAAGGAGCGGGATAAGTATCGGTATAAGCGCCTTTATCTTATCAAACAGTTTTCCGTTTTCGAGGTCCGCGCCCCTCGCCTTCTGAGCGTTCATTATTTTTTCGGTCTCTTCAACGAGAGTGGGTATGAACCTGAGCGCTATCGTCATCATCATAGCAAGCACGTGAACCGCGCCCCTCAAGCCGAAAATGCGCAGGAAAGAAAGCAGAGACTCTATCGCGTCGGTTATATCGTTGGGAGTCGTGGTATAGGTGAGCAGTGAACTTATAAGGATAAGCAAAACTATCCTGCCCGCGATAAAAACCGCCCTGTATATGCCGCCGGTAGTTACCGTAAGATTCCAAAACAGCGTAAAAAGCACCGTTCCCCCGCCGCCGTAAAAGAGGTTAAGAAGCGCGGTAAAAACTATAATCGGCAAAATAGTTTTAATGTTTTTAAGGAACATACGCGCCGGCACTTTTGATAATAGCAGCACAAATGCGACATATACGGTGCAAAGCGCGAGAGAATAATAGTTTTTCGCCAAAAACAGAAAAACGATATTGAATATCAAAAGCAGTATCTTTGTGCGGGCGTCAAGTCGGTGAATAAAGGAACCGCTTCCGTAATACTGACCGAAAGTAATATCTTTAAGCATGCGCGTCACCCGCGCCGTATCCGCAAAGATATTTCACCGCTTCATCGAGCGTGAAAATATCGGTACGGATATTACGGTCCTTTTCATTCAGCAGATACAGTATCTTGGTCACCGTCGGAACGGAAAGACCTATTTCATTCAAGCGGGCGCCCTGTGAAAACACATTGTATACCTTATCAAATATTTCAAGCCGTCCGCCGTTCATAACGAGCAGTTTATCGGCGAGTACCGCCATATCCTCCATGTTATGTGAAACGATTATTACGGCGGCGCCGAATTTTTCACGGTAATTCTTTATCATCGAAACTATATCCCGTCTGCCCTTAGGGTCGAGACCGGCTATGGGTTCGTCGAGAATAAGCACCTTGGGCTGCATTGCCATAACGCCGGCAATAGCCACGCGCCGCTTTTCACCGCCGGACAGGTCAAACGGAGATTTCTCGAAATATTCTTTTCTTATTCCGACAACCTCACAAATGTTTTCAACACGGCTTTTAAGTTCATCGCCCGAAAGCCCCATGTTTTTGGGACCGAAAGCAATATCCGCAAACACGGTTTCCTCAAAAAGCTGATATTCGGGATACTGAAACACAAGTCCCACCTTGAAGCGAACATCTTTGATTTTTTTCGGCTCATCCCATATATTTTTGCCCTCTAACAGCACTTCGCCGGCAGTGGGTTTAAGCAGTCCGTTAAGGTGCTGGATAAGGGTTGATTTACCCGAACCCGTATGACCGATCACACCGATTATTTCGCCGTAACCGACAGAAAAAGAAACGTCCTGTACGGCGTACTTTGAGTCCTTCGCGCCGCTGTCGTACGAAAAGCTCAGGTTTTTTACCTCAATGATTTTTGACAACTATTTATCCTCCAAATGAAACGCCGCAGTGATACGCGCGGCTGTTTCTTCAACAGAAATAGCATCGGTATCAACGTCGATACCGCTTTTTTTAAGTTCGTATAAAAGCTCGGTGCTTTGCGGGACGTCGAGCCCGGTCTCTTTAAGCGTTTTAATATCCGAAAAAATCCCGCCCGGCGTACCGTCGCGTATTATCTCGCCGTCCGACAAAAGCAACACTCTGTCCGCAAGCTCTGCTTCTTCCATAAAGTGAGTAATAAGCACTACGGTCATTTTTTCTTCACGGTTAAAGCGGGTTATTATATCCATAACCTCCGCTCTGCCTTTCGGGTCAAGCATGGCGGTCGGCTCGTCAAGAATAAGGCACTCGGGGCGCATTGCTATGATACCCGCTATCGCCACACGCTGTTTCTGTCCGCCGGAAAGGTGATGCGGCGTAGATTTCCGGTACTCGTACATACCGACAGATTTAAGCGCCTCGTCAACACGCTCGCGCGTTTTTTCGGACGGCAACCCGAGATTCTCCGGTCCGAAAGCAACGTCTTCCTCAACGACAGACGCTATAAGCTGGTTATCGGGGTTCTGGAAAACCATACCGACCTTTCGCCGTATTTCTATTTCGGTTTTCTCATCCCTCGTATCAATGCCGTCGACGAGAACGCACCCGTCGGCGTTTGTCGGCTTATAAAGTCCGTTCATAAGTTTTGCGAGCGTCGATTTACCCGAGCCGTTATGCCCGAGAATTACAGTAAAGCTCCCGCGCTCGATACCAAGACTGATATTTTTTATAATATCGCGCTTTTCTTCGCCGTCAGAGTATGAAAACGTAACGTTTTTCAGTTCGATATGATTATCCATTTACCTCGTCCAAACAGTGGTGTTGCCGCACGGCAGCACTATATCCTTTTTTGTTACGGGCAGTCCGATTTCCTCGGTGCCGACCCGACCCTCACCCCTTGGGGCAACACAGGTTTTTACCATATAATTGAGAATTGACGGCGAAAGTCCGCCCGTATAGGAATTGAGCATAAAGAAGAGCGGCTCATCGCTTAGCAGTTTGCCGACGTCGCTCAGCAGCTCGTCAAGACTCTGTT
This sequence comes from Clostridiaceae bacterium, assembly GCA_016287385.1. Classification (GTDB taxonomy): domain Bacteria; phylum Bacillota; class Clostridia; order Oscillospirales; family Acutalibacteraceae; genus UBA737. The sequence goes on from JAEEWM010000013.1 coordinate 50,366, forward strand.
CAAGCTTCCATATCTCGCCGGAAGGTCCTCTGCCGTAAGAAGGCGGGTCCATAATTATCGCGTCATATTTTTTGCCGCGCCGGATTTCCCTTTTAACAAACTTCATACAGTCATCCACAAGCCAGCGCACGCTTCTGTCCGCCACACCGGAGGATACCGCGTTCTCCTTTGCCCAAGTCACCATTCCCCGCGACGCGTCCACGTGAGTTACCGCCGCGCCGCTTTTAAGGCACGCGACGGTCGCGCCGCCGGTGTAGGCGAAAAGATTGAGCACGGAAACAGACCGGTTTGTGCTTTCAATAAGCTTTCTCGCAAGCGACCAGTTTACCGCCTGCTCCGGGAAAAGCCCGGTATGCTTAAAGCCCATCGGTTTAAGATTAAAGGTCAAATCGCCGTAGGAAACGGTCCAACTGTCCGGCACAAATCCCTTTTTCTCCCAGAAACCGCCGCCGGAAGAAGAGCGGTGATAAACCGCCGCCGCTTTCTGCCAGCGTCCGTCGCTTTTGCCCTTGTTCCATATCACTTGCGGGTCGGGACGGATAAGCAGAATATCGCCCCAGCGTTCAAGACGCTCGCCCGCGTCCGCGTCTATGAGTTCAAAATCCTTAAAATCGTTGACCGAGCGCATTAAAATACCTCGTTAAATCAATTGTTGCTGACCCGACGGGGTCATTCCCAAATGCTCGTAGCACGCCGGAGTCACACATCTGCCCCTCGGCGTTCTCGAAAGAAAACCTATCTGCATAAGATACGGTTCGTATACATCTTCAATGGTGACAGCTTCTTCGCCGACCGCCGCTGAAAGCGTTTCAAGTCCTACCGGACCGCCGCCGTAATTCGTTATTATCGTTTTGAGCATTCGCCTGTCAAAATCGTCAAGGCCGAGCTCATCGATTTCAAAACGCCTGAGCGCTTCACGGGCAACCTCTTCGGTTATTCTGCCATCAAACTGTATTTCGGCGATATCCCTTACCCGCTTTAACAGGCGGTTTGCTATACGCGGTGTGCCGCGCGCACGTGAGGCGATTTCAAGCGCGCCGTCGCGGTCTATCGGTATGCCGAGTATGCCCGCGGAACGCGTAACTATCTGCCCCAACTGCTCGGGGGTATAGAGATCAAGCCGCAAAAGTACGCCGAATCTGTCGCGCAGCGGTGCGGTAAGCTGACCCGATCTGGTCGTAGCGCCCACCAGCGTAAAGCGCGGAACGTCAAGTCTTATAGACCTTGCCGAAGGACCTTTGCCGAGGATAATATCAAGCGAAAAATCCTCCATGGCGGGATATAAGATTTCTTCGACGTTGCGGGCAAGGCGGTGTATTTCATCGATGAAGAGAACGTCGCCCTCGTTAAGAGCGGTAAGTATCGCCACAAGGTCGCCCTGCTTTTCGATGGCGGGACCTGAGGTCACCCTGATATTTACTCCCATTTCACGGGCGATAATGCCCGCAAGGGTAGTTTTACCGAGTCCGGGAGGGCCGTAAAGCAAAACGTGGTCAAGGCTTTCCTTCCTTTTACGCGCCGCCTCAATATAAATGCCGAGATTATCCTTCACTTTATCCTGCCCGATATACTCTGAAAGCGTTTTCGGGCGTAGCGTAATTTCCGAATCATCCTCGACCGAGGTAAACTCCGGCGATACTATGCGATTTTCAAAATCCATATCTTCGATCACGGTTTATATCCCCCTTGCCAAGCTTTTAAGAGCGCCGCGTATCAAATCGTCGGTCGGAAGCGAGCCGTCAAGCTTGCCGACTGCGAGCGACGCTTCGCTTTGTGTATAGCCGAGAGAAACAAGCGCCTCTATCGCCTCTTTTGCGGAGGTGTTCGCGTTGGCGTTGCCCACGGCGCTTACCGTGCTGAACGCTTCGCCCGTCGCGACCGAACCGACCTTGTCTTTCAGTTCAAGCACTATTCTCTGCGCGAGTTTGATTCCCACGCCGGAAGCCGCGGTAAGCGACTTCGCGTCGCCGCTGGCTATAAGCAAAAGCACCTTCTCAAAATCAAATTCCGAAAGTATCGCAAGACCTATTTTGGCTCCTACGCCGTTTACCGAGGTTATCAGCTTAAAGACGTCAAGCTCACCGCTCTTTGAAAAGCCGTAAAGGTCGAACGCGTCCTCCCTTACGATGAGGCAGGTATAAAGAAACGCGCTCTCCCCCGTGCCGCCTAACGCGTAGTAGGTATTCTTTGTGACAAAACATCTGTACCCTACGCCGGAGCACTCGATAACAACCGAGTTTTCGTCCTTTTGAATTATTTTGCCGTTAAGTGATGCTATCATTTACTTTTTTCCTTTCAGTATGGCGTTGAGTTTACCGTAAGAGCTTCCCGCGCTGTGACCGTGACAAACAGTCAGCGCCAGCGCGTCGGCGGTATCGTCCGGCTTCGGTACCTCGGAAAGCGAAAGCAGACTCTTTACCATTTCCATGACCTGATGCTTTTCGGCTCTGCCGTAACCGGTTATCGATTGCTTGACCTGAAGCGGAGTGTACTCGAAAATCTCAATTCCCGCTTTCTGCGCGGCGAGCATTATAACACCCCGCGCCTGCGCGACGTCAATGGCGGTGGTTGTATTCGTGTTAAAGTAAAGCCGCTCTATGGCCATACACTCCGGCTTATACTTTTCAATCACGGTCGTAATGTCATCGAATATCGCTTCGAGGCGCTTTGAAAAGGACGTGCCGGCATCGGTTGTGACCGCGCCGTAACCTACGGTTTTGAAACGCACACCGTCATATTCCGCGACGCCGTAGCCGACTATCGCATACCCCGGGTCGATACCGAGAATCCGCAAGCGAACCGCCCCCTCTTTGAAGCTAAAAAGCATACTGCCCCAATATTAAAAGATATTATAACATAAGTTAATAATAATAGCAACTGTTTTCTGCAAAGAAAAACGTACAAAACCGACTTGGCTTTGTACGTTAAAAATCAACTGTTTTTACTGTTAATCACGGAACATCAACGGCTCTGCCCTGATCATCCCCCACTATCGGCTTATCGTTGATATTGGAACCGCCGGACGGGGTATCGCCCGAAGGCGTGTCAACATCAACCGGATTATCGCCGGGGGTATCGATTGTGCCGCCCGGTTCGGAAGAATCATCACCGGGCGAAGGGATAACGCCCGAGCCGCCCTTATCGGTATCGGAAGGTGTGTCAATATCGACTGTGCCGCCGTCTTGCTCAACCGGATCGGGATGGCTTACTTCAATATAATCAGAAGCCGCACCGTAATAATCCTCCACTTCACCGCAACCGGCGAAGAAGGTAAGCATAAACATAACAGCGATAATCATTACGGCTGATTTGAAAAGCGGCCTTCTGCGCATAAAAACACCTCATAGCATACATTCTGCAAATATAATATCAAATTTTTGCCCGAAATGCAAGTAAAACTTATGAAAATATATCAATTTTTCAAAACGCTGATTTTCTGATTGACATGAATAACCGATTATGATAAAATTTCATCAGGCGATGAAAGGAGGATACCGTTGTGACTTATTCTGTTTTTTCCTCCTGTGAAAATGATACAATGAACGCCGCCGCCGCGCTTTCCGAGCGGCTTTCCGGCGGTGAGATCGTTGCTCTCAGAGGCGGGCTCGGTATGGGTAAAACCTGCTTTGTTAAGGGTTTGGCAAAGGGACTCGGATATAAGGGCGAAGTAACCTCCCCTACTTTTGCGATTGTCAACGAGTATATCGGCGGCAGACTTGATTTATTTCATTTTGATATGTACAGGATAACCGGTTGGGACGATTTGTATTCCACCGGTTATTTTGATTATCTGGGCGCGGGCGGCGTAACCGCCGTTGAGTGGAGTGAAAACATCAGCGGCGCCATGGACGGTGAAAAGGTCATATCCGTGGAAATCGAGCGCGTTTCGAACAGCGACAGAAAAATCACGGTTTCGGACGGTGAAAGCACATGAATATACTTGCCATAGAGTGCTCCGCGGGTCCTGTTTCGGCGGCGGTCGTAAGCGATAAAAAAGTATTAAGCAGTTCTTTTTCGGATATCAAACTTACCCATTCACAGACGCTTTTTCCGATAATACAAAATGCCGTTTCGGCGTGCCGGCTTAAGTTTTCCGATATTGACGCGGTAGCCGTGGCGACCGGTCCCGGTTCTTTTACGGGACTTCGCATAGGCATAGCTTCGGCAAAAGGACTTGCCGAGCCGAAAAATCTTATATGCGTAGGCGTATCAACGCTTTTAGCCGCCGCGTATATGTTCCTCGGCGAAAACGCCGTGATCTGCCCGGTTATCGACGCGCGATGCGGTCAGGTCTATAACGCCCTTATAAAGGTAGAAGGCGATACCGTCACACGGCTTTGCGAGGACAGGGCAATACTTATAAACGACCTGGTCGGCGAGCTTAAAAGCACCGACGGAAGAATCATTCTTTGCGGCGACGCGGCACAGGCGGTGTTCAGCGCGGCACATGGCATAAAAAACGTGATGAAAGCGCCTCTTTCGGCACGGCTTCCGAGCGCGGTAGGCGTCGCGCTTTACGCGGCGCACGCGATAGAAACCGGCGAATATACCGACGCCGCGGGTCTTATGCCGGTATATCTTAAGTTGCCTCAGGCGGAAAGAGAATTAAGAGAAAAGAAGGGCGAGAATATATGAACATTGCAATCGGATGCGACCACGGCGGTTTCGAGCACAAATGCGCTATCGCCGAGCATTTGAAGGAGCGCGGCTTCGAAGTGACCGACTGCGGCATTTACGAAAAAGTATCGGTGGATTATCCCGATATCGCCGTAAAAGTCACCGAAAAAATCGTCGGTAAAACCTGCGACCTCGGCATACTTGTCTGTGGTACCGGCATAGGTATGTCAATGGCGGCAAACAAGGTAAAAGGTATCCGCGCCGCTGCTTGCAGCGACCATTTTTCCGCAAAGTATACAAGACTTCATAACGACGCCAATGTCCTCTGCCTCGGCGGCAGAGTTATAGGGATAGGCACCGCGCTTGAGCTTGTCGACCTGTTCGTAGATACCGCTTTCGAGGGCGGGCGCCACGAAAAACGCGTACAAAAAATATCAGATATTGAAAACAAGTAAAGGGGAAGTAAAAATGGAAGAAAAAAACGTATTTATCATGGATCATCCGCTTATTCAGCACAAGTTGACTATACTGCGCGATGAAAAGACCGGCTCAAAGCAGTTCAGGGAGCTTGTAAGCGAAATCGCGATGCTGATGTGCTATGAGTCTACGCGCGATCTGCCGTTACGCGAAATAGAAACCAAAACGCCTATCGCAACCGCAAAAACAAAGGTGCTTGCAGGCAGAAAAATGGCGTTTGTACCGATACTTCGCGCGGGGCTTGGCATGGTTGACGGCGTGCTCAGTCTTATTCCCGCCGCAAAGGTGGGTCATATCGGTATGTACCGTGACCCGAAAACCCATAAGCCGGTGGATTATTACTGCAAATTGCCGGCAGACCTCAACGAGCGCGACGTTTTCGTGCTCGACCCGATGCTCGCGACCGGCGGCAGCGCTATCGACGCCGTCGCCCGCATTAAAGAGTTTAATCCGAAGAGAATTAAGTTTATGTGCATAATTGCCGCCCCCGAGGGACTTGAAGCCTTCACAAAAGTTCACCCCGACGTGCCGGTTTACTGCGCGGGACTTGACGATCACTTGAACGAGCATTGTTACATTGTTCCCGGCCTCGGCGACGCCGGCGACAGAATTTTCGGAACGAAGTAAGCAAAATATCAGGCAAAGAATCCGGCGGTTCTCCCGCCGGATTCTTTTTTCCTTCGACTTTTGATATCATGATATCAAGATATCAAAAATACGCGGCGAACGGTATATAAAGCGCAACGGCGAGGGTCACCCCTCGCCGTTGTTTACAAAACAAATTTCCACAAGCACTATATCAAATTTGTTTTGAATCTGGCATTAAATGCCTATACTTCATTCTTAACCAATCCTTTTTAATTTGCACGCTTGCCTATCAAGCCTAAATATCGAATTATCCGTTATTTCATTTGCATCCTCAAACAATGACATATAATGGTGACTGAAATAATCGTTTGTTTTACAGATTACCACATAATCATATTCTTGGGTTAAAATTGTATTTCTGAAATCTGCGGCTGATATCTTTTTTGTCCAAATATCTCCGTCATAGAACGGTCCGTCTTCGCTTAAACTCCATGAAAAACCTTCATTGACCAAACGCGGTCTTATTGAAAATCTGATAACCTGATAATCATACCCTTTATCCTCCTGTGAGACAAAATATATCTTTGCATTTTTCTCACAATTCTTATTCACTACATCTATTATCTTCGAGTATCTGCTTCTAACTGATATCGATTCCTTTACGCCATTTCTGTTTATAAATTTTTCTACTTTGCTAAACGGTGTTATTATAACAACTATCGCGGCAAAAATTGCAAAAGTAGTTTTGCTGTCATTACTGTTATTGAAATAGCAAGTAAAGCAAATAATTACTGTTATACATAACGACCTGAACACTATATCCATGTATCTTTGATAGGATGCCAAGTTTTGTGCTTCGTACTCAGAAAAATTAGCAATATAAATCGCACCCAAAGAATAAATATACAGCACGAATTGCACCACAATAATAACCGCCAAAAGCTTAAATGTGGTTTTTCCTCTTTTACTCTTGATTTTTGAACAATATAACGCAGAGAATAAAAACAGAGCTAAACAAAGACACACACTTAACACAAAATATGATGTTTTAAAATCAAAATCACCTATAGTAATACGATTCTCAAAATAAGCTGTTTTTACTTTTTCAACCACCTCTTGCTTATACGATTGATCGTTCTTCAAGAAAAACATTCTGGTATATGTAAGCAATTCTGTCTTGCCGCCGAAGATTTGAACTTTTGATATATTCAATTCCATTTTCCATAATATTTTTGCAATTGTTGTTAAAAGAATCGGTAGAGAACAAATCAATATACTTTTTACGCGCAAACGTTTCTCTGCGCTCCTAAAATCCATTCTCCCTAAATGTCGGATTACGAAACAAATACAGATAAAGCAGGAAAAATAAAGACCGATATCTTTTGCCAACACCAGTGTAAAACATATCATCGAAATATAGACTATTTGTATTTTCTCAAGTTTATCGCATAACAGTAGATTTGCAAATGCACAGCCGGTCAAAACGGAAATAAACGGATCAATGACAACAACTGTCATTATATCGGGGTAAAATAAAAGCGTGGCGCAGATTATTATCATACACGACATCAAAAAACGCCAAAGCTTTTTAGTATTCAGCATTTTGAAAAACGGCAAAATCAGCGATACCACAAAAACCTGATATGCAACATACACTTTTTCTTCAACAAAATCATTGCTACGAAAAATCAAGGCATTTACTCTTTGAAAGAAATATTGGAAGAGTGCCATTATAGGCGGATAAGATTTGAATAACGAATGTGAGTTTTCATTAGTTATAAAATCGTCGAGTAAAAACATTGTTTTTACTGAATCTACCCAATGCGAAAACTCGTCCGTGTGAGCAGCAAGTTTTCCCCGATTACATAAGCATATAATAAAGAACAAAAATGAAAAGATAAAAAAAGCCGGAGTAAAAAAGCCCTTAACAAACTGCAAAAAATCTTTCTTGATAATAGTGTTTAGTAAAGAAATGAGAACTAATGCAATAAGCGCAGCAAATATGAGCCAGAAGCCGATTTTCAGCATGCCAAACATACCAAAAATAAACAATATCCCCGATATTCCCATACAGGTTATAGGTAATACTTCCTCAAACTTTTTTTCAAAGAAAGAAACACCAAACACACTACCGGATGCAAGTAACATAAAAACTGTTGAACTAAACATAGGAGTGCCCCCAAAGCAAAAAAAGTGCGGCTACCGAAGTAAACCGCACAAAAAACGCAAACTCCGATAGTCGCCAAACTAACATTATGCATATAGGTGTAAGCACACTCATAAACAACTGGAATTTGCATTTTTATCAAATTCACCGCTTATGAGTGTTTGCAAAAATACACAAAGTATTCTCATCAAAAGAAAATACACCCGTATGCATTATTCAGTTAGTTTGGCACATTCATTTTACCATTGTTTTTTTGATTAGTCAACAAATAAAATAGGCACGCCCTGACGGGCGTGCTTCGATTTATACTATATCTAAAAAGCTAAGCCGTATTATTTTATCAGATCTATCGCTTCCTTGATATTCCTAACGCCGATAAGGTTTATTCCCTCGGGCGTTTTTGTAATTTGCTTGAGCGACGCTTTCGGCAGAATGCACTCGCAGAACCCGAGGCGAGCCGCCTCAAAAACGCGGGCTTCGGCGCGCTGTACGGCACGTATTTCGCCCGAAAGTCCCACCTCGCCGAACACTATGCTTTTTTCGCCGAGCGGTATGTCCCGCAGACCGGAAACGAGCGCCATACACACGGCGAGATCCGCCGCCGGTTCATTAAGCCGCATACCGCCCACCACGTTAAGGTAGGTATCGAGATTTGAAAAGTAAAGTCCCTGCCGCTTTTCGAGTATCGCAAGCAGCATATTGAGCCGGTTATAATCAAATCCGTTCGACATTCTGCGCGGGTTGCCGAAGCCGGTCGTGGCGACAAGCGCCTGAACCTCGGAAAGTATCGGCCGCGTGCCCTCTATCATACAGGTAATGCAACCGCCCGAAACCTCGGGTCTTCTGCCCGAAAGCATCATAGCCGAGGGGTTTTCAACCTCGAAAAGGCCGTTTTCGCGCATTTCAAAAACGCCTATTTCATTAGTCGAGCCGAAACGGTTTTTAATGGCGCGCAGTATCCTGTAAGACTGCGTTCTCTCGCCCTCAAAGTAAAGTACGGTATCGACAATATGTTCAAGCACCTTCGGTCCGGCGATTTCCCCGCCCTTATTGACGTGACCGACTATAAACAGCGGTATATCAAGCGGCTTCACGGTATGAAGAAGCATATTTGTAGACTCCCTGACCTGCACCACGCTGCCCGCCGCCGATGATATTTCCTCTATCTGCATTGTCTGTATGGAATCTATCATCACCATATCGGGTTTATTGGTTTTAATATACTCGCAGACCGCCCCTGTATCGGTCTCGGTTATGACCGTGACATTTTTACCCGAAACACCCAGCCGCCCGGCTCGCAGTTTTATCTGTACCGCGGATTCCTCACCCGCGACATAGAGTATATTCAGAACGTCCCCGAACGCCTCGCACGCCTGCAAAAGTATGGTTGATTTACCTATCCCCGGATCGCCGGAGAGCAGTACGACCGAACCCTTTACAACGCCGCCTCCAAGCACCCTGTCAAACTCAGAAATGCCCGAAACCAGGCGATGTTCGCCGGACGTGTTGACTTCGCTTAAAACCGCCGCGCCGGAGATTTTTCGCGGCGAAGCGGCGGACGGCGCTTTCTGAACGCTTAAGACCTCTTCGAGCGTGTTCCACTCGTGACAGTCAGGGCACTGCCCTACCCATTTTACGCTTTCATATCCGCAGGACGAGCAAACGTAAACAGTTTTTGATTTTTGAGCCATTATCCGTTCCTCCTGTATTCGTTCGGGCTTATCCCGAAGTGTTTTTTGAAGGTGTAATTAAAGCTTCTCACACTGCCGAAGCCGCTTTCAAAGGCGATATCGGCAATTTTTTTATCGGTTTCATCCATAAGCGATATCGCGGTTTCAAGGCGGTAAGCGCCGAGAAGCTCGGCAAAAGACATATCGAAAACCGAATGAAAATAGCGCGAAACGTAGTGATAATCATAACCGAGAAGCTTTGCGATATCATTAAGTCCGATATCCCGCGTGTGGTTTTTTGCAAGATAATCGGTTATTGCTATTATAGACTGCTTTCTGTCCTTGTTTTCGGACAGAGTGACCGACTTTAAGAACTCGTCGCAAACCGTGTAAAGGCAGGATTTGAGTGTATAAACCGTGGGGTCGCTGTTCCGAACAAGTCTTTTTAACAGGAAATCCCTTATTTCGCCTTTCGGAGAAAAGACGAATCCGTCGGCGCTCTTGCCTTTTATCTGCCGTTCAAAAAGGCGTACATAATCAGCCGAAAAAACGCAAACATAATACTCCGTATTTTCCCCCGGCGTGTAGGCGTGAACGTCATAGGGCAGGCACAGCCCGAAATCACCTGAAAACAGACGGTACTTTCTGTTGTTAACTTCACAGTCAACCGTGCCGGACAGCACATATATCAGCTCCAGATTCTTATGAAAATGATGCTGCCATACTTCATCCGTATAAACCAAAGCGTTGTAATTATAATTGCCCATTGAGTTATGCGGCTGATGAAAAAGCATAGTTATCACCGTAAAAGATAAATTATTGCTACTATATTATAACATATTGCGAGAAAAAGTCAACTTTTTGCAATACAATATTATCGGAGGATGATAAAAATGTTATACGGAAGCAAACTTTACAATACCATTATAAACAAGGAACATCACAAATTCCGCAAAAAGGTGGACTTTGACCTTGCCGGTGAATATTCAAAAAAAGGACTTTCGCCGATAGAGCGTATGGCGGATCGTTTTGAACGCGTTATAAACGAAGAAACACCGGTCATCCTGCCGGATGAAAAAATCGTTTTTATGCGCACGGTATCAAACCTTCCGGCAATTTTCACCGACAGTGAGTGGGAGGATATAAAGAGCCGTCATTACATTCACGAGCTCGGGTTTATGTCTAACCTCTCCCCCAATTACTACGACACAATAAAGACAGGTCTTATTGAAAAGCGCAAAAGCGCCGACGAATACGGCAAGCGCGCCATTGATAATATAATCGCTCTTTCAGACAGATATCTTGAAGAGGCGCGCAGACAGGGGCGCGACGATATTGTCGAGGTTCTCACCCGCGTGCCGCGTTACAGCGCGCGCAACTTCCGCGAGGCGTTGCAGTTTTTCCGCATCCTGCACTACGCTCTCTGGCTTGAAGGCAATTATCATAATACCGTCGGGCGTTTTGATAAGTATATGTATCAATACCTTAAAGCCGACATGGACGCGGGCGTTTACACCGAGGAAACCGCGCTCGAGCTGCTTGAAGATTTCTTCCTTTCCTTTAATAAAGACAGCGATATTTACGTTGGCGTTCAGCAGGGCGATAACGGTCAAAGTATGATGCTCGGCGGTATGGATGAAGACGGAAACGAGGTCTTCAACCTGCTTTCAGAGCTTTGTCTTAAAGCGTCGCACAACAATAAGCTTATTGACCCGAAAATAAATCTTCGCGTATGCAAAAACACTCCCGCGGAGCGTTATACCGAAGCGACAAAACTTACAAAAGCGGGGCTCGGCTTTCCGCAGTATTCAAACGACGACGTAGTTATTCCCGCTCTTGAAGCTCTCGGATACGAGCATAACGACGCGGTAAACTACACCGTCGCGGCGTGCTGGGAGTTTATTATCCCGAACGTCGGCGCGGACGTTGCGAACATCGCGGCGCTTTCCTATCCGAAGGCGGTCGATACGGCGTTTCATAACAATCTTATAGGAAGCGAAACCTACGATGAGTTTTTCAGCGCGGTGAAAGCTCAAATCGCAAAGGAAACGGAAAAGATACACGAAAGCATCAAAGACCTCTGGTTTATACCGTCGCCGTTTATGAACGTGCTTATGGACTGCGATATTTACACCGGCGGAAAATATAACAACTTCGGCATCCACGGCACCGGCATTGCCACCGCGGCTGACAGTCTCGCCGCTATAAAGAAGTATGTTTACGAAGAAAAAAGCATAGATAAAGCGGCATATATAAAGGCGGTAGATGAGAATTTCGAGAATTCTCCCGAACTGCTCCACAAACTGCGCTACGAGAGTCCGAAGCTCGGCAACAACGACGATTACGTTGACGGCATAGCCACCGCGCTTTTAGACGCGTTCGCCGATTCGCTCGAGGGTAAAATAAACTGCAGAGGCGGTATTTACCGCGCGGGCACGGGAAGCGCAATGTACTATTTATGGCACGCAAACGAGATAGGCGCCTCGCCGGACGGCAGAAGGGATAAAGAGCCCTTCGGCACCAACTTCTCGGTAAGTCTTTTTGCCAATGTAAAAGGCCCGGTATCGGTCATTGCCTCAATGACCAAGCCGCATTTCAGTCGCGCAATAAACGGCGGTCCGCTCACGCTCGAATTTCACCAGAGCCTTTTCAGCGATGACGACGGTGTAGTCAAGGTCGGTGCGCTTGTCAAAAACTTTATTGACCGCGGCGGTCACCAGTTACAGCTGAACACCGTTAATCTCGACGTTATGAAAGACGCACAGATACATCCCGAAAATCACAGGCAACTGGTTGTCCGCATTTGGGGCTGGAGCGCGTATTTCGTTGAGCTTGATAAGGAATATCAGGATCACGTAATGGCGCGGCAGGCGTATAGCGTATGAACGGGATTATTTTCGACGTAAAGGAAATGGCGGTGCACGACGGACCCGGTCTGCGCACCACGGTATTTTTCAAGGGTTGCCCGCTTCGCTGTATGTGGTGCCACAACCCCGAAGGGCTCAGTACCGCGCCGCAGCTCATGTTCAAGGAAAATAAGTGCCGCCACTGCGGACTTTGCTATAACGCGTGCCGCCATGAAGAATGCAAGCCGTTTGGCAGATGCGTTCATATATGCCCCGAAAACTGTCTTGAAATCGTGGGCAGAAGCATTGACGCCGCCACACTGGCGAAGGAATTAAAACAGAGCGCCGGCGTGCTCGGCGATACCTTCGGAGGGTTCACTTTTTCGGGCGGCGAGCCGCTTTTCCAGCCGGAGTTTCTGCTTGAACTGATTGAAAAACTGCGCGGCTTTCACCTGTGCATAGAAACGAGCGGATTTGCCAAAAGCGAAGTCTTCAAAGAGGTTATCGACAAGCTTGATTTTATAATAATGGACTTAAAAATCGCCGACGGTGCTCTGCACAAAAAGTACACCGGGCAGGATAACACGCTCATACTAAATAACCTTTCTTATCTTAAATCGACCGGCAAACCGCATATTATAAGAACCCCACTGATACCGGGCATCACCGATACAAAGGAAAACCTCTCGGCAATAGAAAAAATCATCGGCGAAAGCACGTGGGAAAAGCTTCCCTACAATGCTCTCGCCGGTGCAAAATATAAAATGCTCGGTATGCACTATAAGCTATAAGATATAAGCAGTCTTTGAAAAGACTGCTTTTTTATTTAACCGTAATATGTGATTATTCCGAGAGCGATACAAAACGCCATTTTTTGCTGGTAAGCTTCGTTCTTTAAGTTTTTAAGATCGCCGGAATTGCTCAAAAAGCCGCATTCTACTATTACCGCGGGTATTTTTGCGTTTTTAAGGAGATATGTACTGTCGTTCCCACGTTTAACAACACGGCGGTTTTCGGGCTGCAATCGGGTAACGACCGTTCTTTGAATAGACTCGCCGAGCGCCTTTGCGCTCTCGAAATTTGGCGTATAAAACACCTGCGTTCCGCTCGCGGCGGAGGTTGTAAATTTATTCAGGTGTATGCTTACGTAAACACCCTCGCCTGCCGTTTCCATCAATTCAAGGCGGTTTTTAAGGTCGCTTTTTTTACGCGATGCGATACTCTCGCCGGAATTGTCCTCTGTACCGCTGTCGTCGGTTCGGGTCATAATCACGTTAAAACCCGAAAATACCAAAAAGTCGCGCGTCTTTTTTGCGATTTGCAGGTTGATATCCTTTTCGAGAGTGCCGTCCGCGGCTCCGGCACCGCCGTCAAAACCGCCGTGACCCGCGTCAAGTATCACCGTTTTAAGCATCAGCGGTTCAGACGAAGCCGAAACGGTTTTGTTTATTTCTTTTTTCACAAAGCCGAGCGATGCGATAACACATATTACAAGCAGCAATATCAGTCTTTTTTTGAACCTTTTAAGAATATCCAACCAAAACGCCCCTTTGCCGTTTGTATTAAGATATGCTCGGTCTTCCCCTTTAATTACGCAAAAATGCGCGGCGTAAGCCGCGCATACAAATTATTCGGATGTTAAAACCGATGCCGTGATTAAAGCTTCGCGAGAATTTCCGCGGCGTTGGTATCGGGCTTGACCTTCGGCATAATATCGGCGATATTGCCCTGCTCGTCAATAATAAAAGTAGTCCGTACAACACCCATGCTTACCTTGCCGTAGAGTTTCTTTTCCTGCCATACGCCGTATTTTTCTATCGCGTCAAGCCCGGTATCTGAAAGTATAATAAACGGCAAATTGTATTTTTCGGCAAATCTGATGTGCGAGGCGGCGCTGTCCCTGCTCACGCCTATCACCTCAACGCCCTTCGCCTTAAACTGTGAGTAAGCACCGGCAAAGGCGCACGCCTGACGCGTACACCCCGGCGTATTATCCTTCGGATAAAAGTAAAGCACTACTTTTTTGCCGAGAAAATCCGACAGTGAGACACTTTTCCCGTCTTTATCCGGCAACGTAAAATCCGGCGCTTTCTGACCGATTTTAAGCATAATCATCACCTATATATCCGTCTTCCAAAGTCCGTGCAGATTGCAGTAGGCGTAAACCGCTATCGGCTTCTCACCGCACAAAGCGAAAACCGCCTCGGGCGCCTCGCCCGGCGAAAGTTTCCTTCTGTGACCGCCCTTATCGGTCAGCAGATATACCCACTGTATGCTGTGCTCTTCAACCATCGGATGCGCCGCGGAACCTATGACGGCCTTGACCTTGTCGCCCTCAACCGTAACTACCGGCAGGTGCTTTTCGGTGCTCGCCTCAACGGTGTTCGGTTCAAGCAGGGTCATTTTCTGACCGCAGCACATGAGCGGCACACCGGAATTATTTATCATACCGATAATGTTTCCGCAATGCTCGCAAATGTAGAATCTGTTTTCATTCATTGGTTATCCCTCCGCATTTATTATTAGTATACATTAAGTGTCCTTAATTATTTTATCGCATATACCGGAATTTGTCAATGCAGCGCACCCGGAAGCTTCTCAAGCACCGATTTTGTCTGCCGTCATTTCTTCGGCAAAGGCGCGTGCCGCGCCGTTTTTGCCGGTGTAGTAGATGTTTACGGTAATACTCATATTATTTCAACTTAAATCCGTCTTTGAATGCGTCGCCGACTCTTCCGCCGACCTTGTAGTAACCGTGAGTATAGGGATCGAAGGCAATGGCTTCTACGGAATCGACATCGACCTTGCCGTCCTTCATATTGGCTTCCTCAACGGATGTGCGGAGCACTTTTCCGATCACGCCGAGACCCGTGGCGTCGTTCTGATACTCTGCAAATTCGCATTCCATGGCGATCGGCAGTTCGTTTATGATCGGCGCGTCTACGAGCTCCGAGCGGGTAAAGGTCAAACCCGACTTTTTGAATTTGTCCGGTTCTTTTTCACCGTGAACGCAGCCGAACCAGTCGGCCTCGGCAACATGCTTTGCGTCAGCTATGTGAACAACGAATCCGCCGCGTGCCTTAATGTTCTTTACGGTGGTATGCGTTTCGCTGAGATTGAGCGCCACCATATCCCGGTCTAACATAGTGCCCCACGCCGCGTTCATCACGTCGACGCTGCCGTCCCCGTTAAATGTGGAAATAAGAAGCACGGGCATCGGAAAAATCGCTTCGGTCGTTTTGATTTGTTTTTTCATAATAAATAACTCCTTTCAAAATCGGGCTAATTACCGCGGCCACGTTACGGCAGCTTATTTCGCCCCTTTTATTATTTTATTATACATCGCGGTGTCCGCCGACACGGTAAACTGCGAGGAATCAAACACCCGACAAAAGATTGCGGCTATTCTATTACTAACACCCCGACGCAAAACAATTACCTGTACGCAGGTCTCAAAAGTATTATAACACACAGCACAAAAAAAGAAAAGCCCTGAAAACAGGGCTTTTACCGTTTTTGAAACACAGAGGAACAGTACCCTGTATTCAAAGCGTTTTATATGACGGAACAACTTTCTCTCCTGATATGTGGAATGATTATAGTTGTACAATAAAATATGCTTTTTTATCAGTCATAATAGAAGTTTCATATTCAACTTCAATTTCAGTAGCGTTCACCGGCACTTCAAAATAAACATATCCCGAAGTTTTTCTGCCGGAAGAAATGCTATCAAACGAGAGTATATTGTCACCGGTATAGTGTTCTGCGCACTTTACCCCATCAGCATAGCACTCAAAAGTGCCTATATAACGATCTGAATCCGTATCGTTAGCAACGCTGAAATGCAGACGTATAAACCGATTACCGTTGCCCGGTTGGATAAACTGATTATTAGAGTTCCATTTTTCAACACTGTCGTATGTAATCTTAAAATCGCCGATGTTTAATGTTTCTCCCACACGGATTTCATCTCTCTTGTTTTCAGATGAAGCAGTTTCCTGTGTTTTTGAGTTTTTCGTTACCGTTGTTTCCTCACTGTCACCGCTGCCGAGGGCAAAAACAGCAAATACAATCAATAATATAACGGTTAAAATAAGTGATGTTGTTTTTTTCATTTTTTTCTCCTTTGTATTAAAAAATATATGCACAGAGCGGCAAAAGAGCCGACTCCATAAGCAACACAATCAAAAACATCCCCCGTACCGGAGACAAAATTTATACATTGCAGAGTCTCCCAAACGCAACCGAAAGCAAATGATAACAAAGATAGGAAAACAGCTTTTTTTGCAGAAGGCAAATGCAAACAGAACAATGAAAAGCACAAGGCATAACACCACAGCAAATCAGGAAGATAATAACGGACAATTATATTTCCCGAAGAATAAAGCCATAATAAATGTATCTTGACCGAAAGCCAGGATAAGAATAAAACATTCGAGCGAAAAAACAAATAAATTGCGGTGCCTGCCATAAGAGAACAAGTGGCGTTTATAAGATACAACTTCCTGAAACACATAACTATATTATAGTCATAATTATGACTATTGTCAAGACTAATTTCATACAATATTCTTAAAGTGAAAGGATTATGATATGATTAGTTACGAACCGTTTTGGAACACGTTAAAGCAAAAAGGAATCTCAACATACACTTTGATAAACAAATACCATATCAGCAGTGCCACTATTGCACGTATGAAAAGCGGAGGTGGCATAAGCACAATGAAAATTGATGATTTTTGCCGGATTCTTGAATGTGAAGTCTCAGATATCATAAAATACGTTCCGGATAGTTAATTAAAACAGCACTCAACTCCGTTTTTGGAATTGAGTGCTGTTTTTCGCATAAACAAACCTAACACAGAGGAACCGTCCCTTGTGTTGCGCTCTTAACCCGCACGAAGTCGGATTTCACCGCGAAGCGATTTCACCCACCGTAGGTGGATTTCACCCGTCCGAAGGACGGATTTCACAAAAAAGCAATCCGACGGACTTCTTTAAAACTTTGAAGAATGAACTTACCTCCGCACCCTGCCCGAGGCGTTGCCGGATGCCAGGTTATTGACTTCATTTACCGAAACCATATTATAGTCGCCCTCAATACTATGTTTTAAGCAACTTGCCGCAACCGCAAAATCAATCGCTTTTTGGCTTTTGTATCCGCTTAAAAGCGAATATATGAGCGCACCGCCGAAGCTGTCGCCCCCGCCTACTCTGTCAACAATGTGCATTGAGTATTTTGAGCTGAATACGGCGTTGCCGTCCGTATAAAGCATTGCCGACCAGTTGTTATCGCTGGCGGAAATGCTATCCCTGAGTGTAATTGCCACTCCCTTAAAGCCGAATTTCTCTGTAAGTTTTTTTGCAACGGAAACGTAACCGTCACGATCGAGCTTTCCGGTATTGATATCGGTATTATCAGCCTCGATACCGAATACATCCTTTGCATCCTCTTCATTTGCAATGCAAAAATCCACATATCGGCAAAGCGAACTCATAACTTTATTTGCCTTTTCTTTGCTCCAGAGCTTATTTCTGAAGTTCAGATCGCAGGATACCGTTATTCCCCGCTCTTTAGCCGCTTTGAGCGCCTCGAGTGTGATATCCGCAAGACCGTCCGATAGTGCCGGGGTAATACCGGTAAAGTGGAACCAATCAGCGCCGACAAAAATCTTTCCCCAATCAAAATCCGACGGGCTCGCCTCGGCTATAGCGCTGTTTGCCCTGTCGTAAATAACCATGCTCGGGCGCTGAGAAGCGCCTTTTTCGCAAAAATAAATACCTACACGGTCTCCGCCTCGTGCAATAAAACTTGTATCAACGCCGAATTTGCGAAGGGAATTTATAGCGCACTGCCCGATATCGTGTTCGGGAAGTTTAGTCACAAACGCCGCATCTACACCGTAGTTTGCCAGGCTTACGGCCACATTTGCCTCCGCACCGGCAAAGGTTGAAACAAAACTTTCCGCCTGTAAAAATCTAAGATACCCCTCCGGATTAAGACGCATCATAATCTCACCAAATGTTACTACTTTCATTACAGCCACTCCTTCAGTTGCTCTTATAAAATTGCTCAAATTTATTTATAAGTACCCTGCCGACCTGTGCGGCATAGGTAGTCAGCGGGAAATACAGCTCGTCCGGCAGATTATCAAAACAGTGTATCACTTCAAGACTTAAATCACCCTTGTAACCGTACTTTGCCAACGCTTTAATTATGTTATCCCAGTTGTGAACGCCCTGATACGGTATCAGATGGTCGTCTGTCTTACCGCCGGTATCCTGGATATGCACACATTTAAGCACACCCTTATCCATACCCGAAATATATTCTTCAGGCGGTATGCCCATAAGCGCCGCATGGCCTACATCAACACAGGCGGAAAATACCGGTGACTCTAAAAGGCGTATAAAATGTGACAGTATGTTAGGGCGCCAGAATATCGAATTCACAAGATTTTCTACCGCTATACTTATACCGAAATCTTGGGCATAAGGCTCGAGCGCCTTATAAAAATTATAATTACAATCAAAGAAATCGGTGTTTTCCGGCACATAAATGCAGTGAACGACGATATTTTTTGCACCAAGTAAAGCCGCGAACTCCATAGCGCGCACCGTATCCGAAAAACTCTTATCGCTCATATTAAACTTAAATCCGTATTGAAATCCGAAAGGCGCGTGCGCCTGAACGCAGGTAAGACCTAATGAGTCGAGCATTCGCTTTACCTCTTTTGCCTTACGCGTATGGTCGCAAAGGTCTATCGCGGAACCGTTTCCCGCCACGTTAAAGGAATAATCGATACCGTCAAACCCGGCGTCTTTTATCATTTTAAGCGCCTTTTCTTCGCCGAATTTTTGCCTTAGCGGAAAATTTTCAATTGAAAGTTTCATAAAGCTACCTCACACCTTAAGATTTTCAATAAAGGTTTTTGCCAACGCGGTAATTTTATCGAATTCACCGTTCTTTATAAAGTCTTTATTAACAAGTGAACCGCCCACGCCTACACCTACGGCTCCGGCCTTTAAAAACAGCGCACAGTTATCGGCGTTTACACCGCCGACCGCCAAAAGCTTTATGTGCGAAAGCGGCGCCTTTATCGCCTTTATGTACGCCGCGGCACCATCAAGACAAGGAAAAATTTTCACAAAATCAGCGCCGCTATCGTGCGCCTTTTTAATTTCCGTGGCGGTATAGGCGCCCGGTATTGATACAAGGCCTCTTTTAACGGTCTGCCCTATCACCTTTTCGTCGGCATCCGGCGATATGATAAACTCTGCTCCGGCATCGCCGGATATATCCACTTGACGGGGGGAGAGAACAGTGCCGGCACCTATAAATATTTCCGGGATTTCCGCCTTTATCACTCTTATGCTTTCGGCGGTCGTTTCAAATTTTTCCGGGCACTTTTGATCAAAAGTAACCTCGATCAGTTTAACACCGCCTGAATACAACGCCTTTGCGGTTTTAAGCGCTGTTTCGGTGCTGAGCCCCCTTATTATCGCTATAAGTTTGTTTTCTTCGATACTTTTTATTATTTTTTCTCTCATAATGCAAATCCTTCTGTCTTACCACTCCGCCACCGAGCCGTCCTCATGGTGCCACACGGGATTTTTCCAGTTGTGCGGATTTTTGTTTTCCTCAATAACAAGTTCTTTATTAACACTTACACCGAGTCCCGGCAGCCGCGGGAGATTTACAAAACCATCGGTAAACTCAAAATCATCCTTGTTTTCTACATAGTCAAGCACGCTTTTGCCCACATTATAATGGATGCCGATACTCTGCTCCTGGATCACCGCGTTATAACTCACCGCGTCGATATTAAGGCAGGCGGAAAGAGCAATCGGTCCTAACGGACAGTGAGGGGCCAGCGCCACATCATAGCTCTCTGCCATAGCCGCGATTTTTCTCACTTCGCTGATACCGCCGGCGTGGGATAAATCGGGTTGTATAATATCAACGCCGCCGGTATTAAGAAGTCTTCTGAAATCGTACTTTGTAAAAAGCCTTTCACCCGTCGCTATAGGAATATTAGACGCCGCCGCGATCTCCGGGAAATATTCCATATTCTCGCAGAGCACCGGTTCTTCTATAAACATCGGATCAAATTCCTCGAGTTTCTTAGCCAGAACTTTTGCCATCGGCTTATGCACCCTGCCGTGAAAATCTATCGCTATACCGAAATACTTGCCACAGCTTTCTCTAATGGCTGCAACACGGGAAAGCACCGCGTCGATTTTGTCGTAACTGTCTATCATTTGGAGCTCTTCGGTAGCGTTCATCTTAACCGCCTTAAATCCGGCGTCCATTTTTTCCTTTGCCGCCTTGCCCACATCCGAAGGACGGTCGCCGCCGATCCAGGAATATACCTTCATTTTATCCCGGCACTTACCGCCTAAAAGTTCATATACGGGAACGCCTAAAACCTTGCCCTTAATGTCCCAAAGCGCCTGATCGATCCCGGCAATAGCGCTCATCATAACACCTCCGCCGCGATAAAAACCGGCGCGGTAGAGCGTTTCCCACAAGCCCTCTATATCGGCGGGATCCTTGCCGATAAGGTAATCCTTCATTTCGTTTACGCAGGCAAGCACGGCACCGCAATGCGCCTCTAATACCGCTTCGCCCCAGCCGGGCGCACCGTTATCGGTCTCAATTTCAACAAACCCCCAGCGCGGGCGCACGAAATATATATTGATTTTTTCTATTTTCATATTTTAAAAAGGCACCTCTTTGCTATATTGATTTCTTAACAGATTCTGTTATAATGGTATCATAAATATTTTCATTTATTTGCCAATATCTTACTGTTTTATGTCAATTTTTTATATAGAGGTGCTTTTATGCAAGCCAAATTCGGTATAGAACGCGAACTTGATAACAGATTACGCATAATCGATTACGAGGGCGGCAACGGCGATTTTCATTTTCACTCACAGATCGAGATATGCATTGTAACCGCCGGCGAGATCGACGCTCTTGTTAACAATAACCGCAAGCGGCTGTGTGCGGGCGAATTGTCCGTAGCGCTCGGATACGATACCCACCTGTATACACCGGTGGGCAAAGCGCAATTCAGCGTGCTTATACTTCCCTCCGATATTTGCAGGGATTTTACCGATTTTGCAGGCAATAAAAAAATTGCAAGTCCGTTTATAAAGACGAGTAGACCTGCAAGTAGAATTTGCGACTGCTTTTACGAAATTAAAAACAATCATAACAACCCGCTGATAGTGAAAGGCAACATTTATATTATTTTAGGATTGATAGCAAAAAACGTTGTTTTCGCGGAAAACGAAACCGGCGTTACTGATGACCTGATTTCAAAAATACTCCTTTATATCCACGGTAATTATACCGATAATATTTCACTTTCGTCCATAGCGCGCCGGTTCGGTTATAACGGCAGCTATATATCGCAGTTGTTTAAATCCTGCTTTAATATCGGAATAGCCAGGTATATAAATACCTTGCGGCTTAAAAACGCCGTTTCCCTTATGCAACAGCGAAAATACAGCACGACCTATTGCGCTATAGAGAGCGGATTTAGTTCACTGCGTACTTTTTACCGTGTATTCTCATCCGAGTTCGGCTGCTCACCAAAGGTGTATTTGAAACAGGAGAAATTGCACGGTTAGACGATAAGTATAATACTGACACTGTGCCTTGCTCGCTTAATGCGAACCGGCGGACAGTGCCTCCAAAAAAGGACATCCGAAAGGATGTCCTTTTTTGGGTAGTTTGAACTTAATGACACGAATGAAAGGGCTCTGAAAACCGAAAGATTTCTTTAATTTATATCTTCCCAAGATATTTTAGTTGTATTTTTGTTCCAATTTTCAAAATATTCTTCAACTTCGCTCTTTTGAACTGGTTTTTCATCTAACAAATATTTGTTTTCCGAATCATCCAAATACGCTTGATTAGTTATTTCATAAGAACTACCTGAGAAAGAAATTCTGCTAATTGCTTTATATCCATCATAATCAAATGTCATAAAGCTACCATCAGTCTTTACATCTTGTATACTAATTTTTTTATGCACATAACCATAAACCTTGCCGTCATCATATCTTAAAAATAGGAAATCGCTTAAGCTTGCATCAATAATCAATAATTCTTCTATACCGTCTGAATCGAAATCGGCAAAAGTATAATGAGCAGGCACAAAAATATTTAATGCATTACTATATGTGGGATATCTGAATTTTTTCAAATTTTCTTCTGTAGTTTTATCTGTAGAAGCATTGTAAACCGTAAAATTTTCTTCTTTATTTAAAACTTTTGTTAAAACGGTTTTAGCCTCATCGTTCATCTTTTCAGTGTTGTTGCATCCACTAAAAGTTAAACACATTAGTAAACAAAGGAAAATAGCTAATAGTTTTTTCATACAATCACTCCCTTGGGCGTATTATAGCATAAAAGCGGCAATAAATCAATACGGAGCATTGTATATCATCAATTCTGTTAGGAATTGCATATCATCAAAGCTTTAGTTTTGTATATCATCATTGCGAAAGTATTTTTGATACACGCTAAAGCGTGATGATATACAGTCCTAGCGGACTGATGAGATACAACACGGCAACGCCGTGTTGATGATATGCCATTGCTTTCGCAATGGATAAAAAAACACTCGTTCAAGAGAACGAGTGTTTTTTGGGATTATCGAACGAATATACAAAACGAAATAAACGTGCTAACAAACCTGTTTGCAGAGTTTACGGGATAGTTTGCGTCCTAAACGAACGAAAACACAAACGGAGATAGCTGATCTTCAGTAGGAATCACGCCCATTCAAAGTTGTCTTTTCCCGCTCCCAGCTCAAAGTGATACTTCACAAGACCTGTATCCACACCGGTAAAGATGCCATTATCGCAGGAGATGGATACCTTGTTTTCTATTCCACTGATGGTGAATGCCTGCTTTGCCAGAGCAGTAGGCGCTAATAATGCCGCTTCAATGCCGTCCTTAAACCACTGTGGTGCTTTTCCATCGTATGAACCGACCTGTTCTGCCTTCTTTGTCTTATGTGGAACACCCTGCGTCTGACCATAGCCGACAGCGATGATTCCTACCGGTTTTGCACCTTCAGATTTCTCCTGTGCCCCTTTACGATTATAGGTGCCGCCGACCCACCATGTATTCAGACCGAGCGTCTGGGCATAAAGCATTAGATCAGCGCCGCAGTAACCGCACAGTTCATCTGCACCATCAGGTCCTGCCATAATAAAGAAATTGTTTACTCCTTTTGCAAGGATCAGCTTGATCACACCGGGAACCGCACTGCCGTCATTGGTTATCAGTCTGATGGACAGACCGTACCGCTCGTTGTTTTCCATTACCCGGTCATTCAGCTTTGACACGATATCCTCCGGAATCGGCTTATCTGTGTACTTACGTACCATGTGCCGTTCCTTCATCGCTTGCTTCATATCCATGTTATTTACCTCCTCGCACCTTAGTGCCTGTTTATATGAGAAATGAACATCCCTATAAATCCCGATTTGTCGCTATGTTCAAACTATACTTACTCCTTTATATCATATCATATATAATCTTAAAAATCAACATTCGAGAGTAACGATTTCGTTACCCACAGTTCCGTTTACTCATTTTTGTATTGACACGCCTTATTTGCTGTGATAGCATAATGTGTGAGAGAGGGATTTCCCCGATCAGCCTATGTGGTTTTGAGCAGTGTGTCTTTTGCTTTGTTTGGAGCGCTGCTCAAATTTCTTTTTAGTCCAGAGGTTCACGATGAAATACGTATGGTGTCTTGTTGGCAATATAGTCCAAAACCATGAATATGGGGAAGAGAAACAATTGCGGTTCGGAACAAAACAATTCCGCCCCGGTGCAAAAGTATTTATGGCTCCCGAAAACTGGGGCGACGGATATGAAAACATAGTGGTTATTGGTTGTCCGCGCCACAGTAAACAATACGTTGAATTTGTTACCAGATCTGCATATATTGAAAACTATCGTATCCAAAAAGTGTTTTCTCCGTTCATTTTAGAAATGATGGAGCATTCAAATTATCGTTGGTGGGATGCCTCCGAAGAATCATACCAAAAAATAAACGAGCTCATTGACATACTGAATAGTCGATAAAAAAACACCGTCCTACTCCTGACACAGTGGCGAGATATGCCAAAGTGGGAGTGGGCGGTGTTCTTTGTTGATTATCGAAGCACTCACAACAATAGCGGCGATAATCGCGGCAATCCGTTGGTGGAAGCCCAAACAGGCGGGTGTTAGCCCTTTGCCGTTTTTATGATAACATAATCGATCTCGATTGTCAATGGAGTATTTCCTGCTAAACGCAGAGAGTAACGTTTTCGTTACACGTACTCGATTTCCTCGGGATCGCACCAAACGCAATCGTTGTCCAGCTCTCCGGTTTTGTATTCATCGTCTTTCTCAACGAAGTAAATCGGCGGTTTCGTTCCTCC
The DNA here is from genome assembly GCA_016287385.1 of Clostridiaceae bacterium. Taxonomy (GTDB): domain Bacteria; phylum Bacillota; class Clostridia; order Oscillospirales; family Acutalibacteraceae; genus UBA737. The sequence continues at coordinate 75,190 of JAEEWM010000013.1, forward strand.
GTCGGTGTCTTCTGCGACTATGACGCCGGTGATCCCGCTTGACTTGATTCGGACGCTTTCATATAGCTTGAATGATAGCATTTCTATAGTGTCTATTTCAGACTCCATGAGACATACGCCACAACCATCGTCTGTCATAATGCATACGGAGGCTTCGCCGTCGTTGTCATAAGCAGTCTGATATCCCATGTTTTTTCCGACGAGAACGTCACCATCAACGTCTACTACCCGGATTCTTTTGAATACCGAGTCTTCCATTAGTTCCTCTTTTTTCATCTCAAGTATCCTTTTACGTTACATGACTCCTGCAACCGGACTGTATCTGGTGCCTTTTTCATCTATACATCGAAATCGTTTTTCATAGGTATAATATCGCCGTTTTTATCCCTTTTTGGTTTTGTTCTCTTATTCTGCCCTCTGAAATAAGACTGAGGGAGCCCCTTCTTGGTTGAATTGTTTATTTTGTTTCTCCGGGCTAAGGATGATAATACTACGATCAGCACGGAGGCGATAATGACAAATGTCCTTCGGTTCTTCATAAATAA
>JAEEWM010000014.1 GCA_016287385.1 Clostridiaceae bacterium
ACTGACTCACCGCAAAGCTGTGGTGATGTTTGATTACTTGGCTGAAAATCAAGTCCGTTATCGATATTCGTACCAAAGCGAAAATCCTGTCACGGAAGCGGCGGGATTTTCGCTTTGTATTATTCATTTTTCATTATTCATTCTTAAGTATTCATTAAACAACCCCGCCATCGGACTGACAAAAATCTCCCGGGCGACATATTTTTTCCACTTTCTTTAATTTTTTTTGTAAAAAATCTTTTTTTTTGAATAAAAACGTGTTATTATTATTATTAAAAATCTTTTTCAAAAGTGAGATGAGATTTTTAGAATGCAAAAAGCGAAAGATAAGACAAGTCTTGTAAGAAAGATAGAAAGCTCCGCCCTGGTGCGCTCGGTGCGGGACGGTCTTGTCAACATCATACCGGTGCTGATAATCGGCGCTTTTGCCCTCATCCTTAATTGTTTTCCGGTAAAGGCGTATCAGGAATTCATCACAAATTTTGCCGGCGGCTTTTTATCAAAGCTTTTCGTTATGGTCAACTCGGCGACCTTCGGCCCGCTTTCGGTGTATATGACCGTTTCGATAAGCCGCTCTTACATGGAAATAAAGGGCGACGGTGAAATATCGCCTTTCGGCGCGATAACGGCGTCGCTGATATCGTTCTTTATGCTTGCGGGCGCGTATATTGAGGATGTTATTGAGGTTTCAGACGATAAAGACGTGCTGGTTTCAAAGGGCTTCAGACTCGGCAATATGGGACCGCGGGCGATGTTTCTCGCGCTTATTACGGGACTCGGCGTTTCGGCGGCGTATCTCGCGCTCAGCCGCTTTTTGAGCGGAAGACAGCGCACGCTTTTCTCCGCCGGCGCGAACCGGAACTTCAACAAAATGCTTTCGACCATGCTGCCGATAGTTATCGTCGTCGCGGCGGTCGCGGTAATAAATCTTGCGGTTATCCGTATTTTTGACGTCGCGTCCTTCCGCGAGCTTCTTGTAAAACTGAGCGACAAGTTGTTCTCATACGGTAAAGTCGGTTTCTTCAAGGGCTTCTTCTTCGTGTTGCTCTCATCCGTTCTCTGGATGTTCGGTATTCACGGCAGCGATACGCTTGAAGACGTTATGGCTACATACTTCACCCCCGGAATAAAGGAAAACATGGACGCGGTCGCCGCGGGCGGCGAGCCCACTGCCATACTGACGAAAGAGTTTTTTGACTGCTTTGTGCTTATGGGCGGCTGCGGCGCGACTATCTGCCTTCTCATAGCGATAGTCATCTTTTCGCGCAACCGTGCGCGCCGGGGTCTCGCATATACGGCGGCGTTTCCGATGATATTCAATATTAACGAGCTTATGGTGTTCGGTATACCGATAGTGTTCAACCCCGTAATGCTTATTCCGTTTCTCACCGTTCCGCTGGTGTGCTACACCACGTCCTATATCGCTTTGAGCACGGGGCTGGTGCCGCTTATCACGCACGAGGTCGAGTGGACCACGCCGATAATCCTCGGCGGATACAGCGCTACCGGTTCGGCGGCGGGCGCGCTTTTGCAGGTCTTTAACGTGATGCTCGGCGTGCTTATTTACATGCCGTTTGTAAGGATACTTGATAAGCGTACAAAGCTTGAAGCCGAGCGCACGTTTACAACCTTCATCGATTTCTTCAAGGATAACGAGGCGGCGCTTGCAAACAAAAAGCTTACCGACCTTCCCGGTGAGCGGGGCGAGTTCGCGAAGGGACTTTCGGCGGAGATTATACACAGTATAAAGACCGGCGATATAACCCTCGCCTATCAGCCGCAGTACGATTACTCGGGCAAATGTGTGGGCGCCGAGGCGCTGCTCCGCCTTACGCATCCGGTTCACGGCGTTATTTATCCGCCGCTTGTAATTAAAATAGCCGAGGACGGCGGATTCCTTTCCGACCTTGAAGCGGCGGTCGTAAGGAAGGTGCTTGACGAGCGCGAAAGGGTGCTCGAAAAGTTCGGCGACGGCATAAAGATATCCTTTAACGTGACCGGCAAGACGGTCGTTACCGAAAGATTCATCTCAATTATGCGTCAGCTTAACGCCGAGCAGCCGTTCGAGGGCAAAAACCTCTGCGTTGAGGTTACCGAGCAGACGGCTCTTACGTTTGACGATACAACCCGCAACGCCTTCGAGGAGCTTCATAAAATGGGCATTATCCTCGCTATTGACGATTTCTCGATGGGTCAGACCTCGCTCAACTACCTTAAAGACAATATGTTCGATATAATCAAGCTTGACGGTTCGCTCGTGAAAGGGCTTTCCTCTCACGCGAACTGCAAGGAGATAATACAGTCGATAGTCAGTCTTTCCGACGCGCTGGGACTTACGGTGCTCGCGGAATACGTCGAGACCGACTGGGACAAGGATACTTTGCACGACCTCGGCTGTGACTGTTACCAGGGATATCTCTATTCCCCGGCGGTATATCTTGACAAATAAAGGACGTCGAATAACGGATATGAATGCGGCGCGAACTTCGCGCCGCACACTTTTATGATTTGCCCGATAAACGGCAATAAGGAGGAAAGAAATGAAAAGGACGGCGGCTTTAATTATCGCCTTAACGCTTTGCCTTTTGCTTTGCGCCTGCGGACAGGAAGATTCTTATTCGGACAAAAAAGGAAAGCGTAGAGAGAAAGGAAGTTTCACTTACAGCGAAGCGGAAAGCGCTTCCGGAAACGATGAGAAGGAAGAAAGCGGCGACAGTGACCTGTTTAAGCGTGTCGGCGGAGAGTATGTCTTTTCGAGCGGCGCCGGCGGTTGGAGCACAGATATAACACTTAACGCCGACGGCACGTTTGAGGGCGAATATCACGATTCAAATTATCTCGACGAGAATAACGTTGAGATCTTGTGCTCAAAGTTCCACGGCAGGTTCTCAAAAGTGAAGAAAGTAAACGAATATACGTATTCCGCCGAACTTGCGGAGCTGACCTATGATACGCAAACAGGTACGGAGGAGATAAGCGACCATTCCGACCTTCTGCCGGGCGGAAAAGAGATTTGGCGATACACCGAAGCATACGGACTTGAAAAATGCAGGAAGGTTTATTTCTATCTTAAAGGTGCGCCGATGTCTTCCCTGCCGGAAGAATTTATCATCTGGGGAAACGGGGCAGTGGGGCTAACCGGAGAGGAAAGCACCCTTCCGATGAACGGCTTCTATAACACAGAGGAGGAGTACGGCTTCTTCCGGTGGGAAGACACCTGACAGGGAAAGCAGGGGAAAAACACAACCGGAGACACCGCGGACAAAACAGTTTTTACTTTATGATTTGACCCGGAGGGATAAAACCCTCCGGGTCTTTTGCCGCGGCGCGAGCGAAAGCCGAAACGCGGGCGAAAAAAACGCCGCGGCAGAAGCGGAAATGCGCCGAAAGCACCGAGGACAAAAACAGAAATGCGCTGAAAGGAAAAGAAAAGCGGCTTACGGGCATATGTAAACTAAATGTATATAAGATAAACCTCCGAGAGCGCAAAAAAGCGTGCTTTTGGGTTTATGTAAACCGACAACACAGAAAACAAGCCGCCAAAAGTGCATAAACAGCGGACTTTCCGGCACAATAAAAACCGCGGCGTTATTTCACGTCAACTTATGGCAAGACATAAGTTGACGTGGGGCGATGAGCGTGGTATAATATTAAAAGAAAAAAGCGCCCGCCTGAACGCGGGCGATACAGGCGGTACAATGTTAAAACGATGGCGTGACATATTATAATAAAACAGAAGCGTGTGCTGCCACATCAAAAAAGGGGCTTTGGCCGCTATGATCAGGAGATGTTGAAAGATCCAAAATAGCAATAGTTACTCATAGGTCTGCAGCAAAGAATTTGTAATAAGTTTTAAGTGTTTAGTCGGCATGTTAGGTTTTATAGAATATTTGGAGGAATAGAGAGGTGTGATAAAGTTGCTTAAATCCAACAAAAATGAAGATGTTATTAAATATTTGAGGGCAAAAGATAGAACACAAAAAATATATTATAGCGACATTCCAGAAGAATATAGAGAAGATAAAAAAAGCATCATTGCGCAACGCAAATATGGCATAAGAAAAATTGACAAAATTGGATTTGATGTTATTAATCAAGTCTATTTTGTGCACGAATTTGTCCTTGATTATAATGAGCTTCGCAAGGAAGAGGTTTGGAAAGAAAACATAAAAACATTTGCAGGTTTCAACGATTATTATAACTATTTAGAAGGCAAAATCTATGAAAACGCCTGTTATTATCAGTGTGATTTGTCGGCAATTGAAAAAAATATTGACAAGTCAAAAATGAGTGAAAAAACCTCGTTTGTTGAAGATAGTATAGATAAATATACAATATCTCCTTCAGAGGATGAATTGTTACAGTATAGCAAAGGAGAAAAACGCAAAAAGCAACTTAAGAAATGGGTTTCAAAGTTTATAGCGTGTGATTCGCTCGCAAGTTTACAAAAGGTTGTTGAATCGTATGAAAAATCGGTTTTGTACACAAAATTTGATATTGACGTTGATCTTTTGTTCTGGCAGTATATATTCTACGATTTGAAAGACAAAAACAGGTTTAAGGTCATAATGGAATATATGTCTACCGGATATTATCCGGAACACAGTTTAATTAAACCATTGTGCCATGTCTATAATCCAGAAGAGATTCTCTTAAACTATAATTACCTTTCTGGCAAGAAAAGCGCTTGCGATAAACATAAAAGGGATTTAAGAAAATATATTGAAGATATGGATAAAAACGGTGCCAAGCCGGAGACTGTAGTATTTTTTGATAAAGAAACACATTATTATTGCGAAAAAAGTTCGTTTGGCGTTTGCAGATTTTTTGAAACTTTTGATGATTTGTTGAAATATCGAAGGAACGATTTATCAAATGCGGACTTGATAGATGACATAAAATTAAACTATGATTTTTCAAAGTGCAAGATGAATATAAACACTAAATTGCCGATAAGCAGTTTAGATGAAGTTAAGTATACAATAAAGAAAACATATTCCGACGGAAAATTCAAGGTGTTACAGAAGTGGTATAACAAAAATGATTTGCTTATAAAGCGCTATTTGCATGAGTTTGACTATTTCTTCGATTTTGCGTCATTTCTTAAGGGCGATTTATCAAACGCGGACCTTGTTCTGTGTAAAGGCCTGATTAATCTTAAAGATATATCAGGCATAAATTTTTCTAATGCCGGAATCATAAGCGCTTTTTGTGATAAATTCGGAATTAAGTATAACAAATTCAATATTGATTTAAAAAAGATAGAAACGTTTGCTAGAACAGAAGAATGTGAACAGAACACGACTCTTGCTTTAAACACTTCGAGAGAATTAGATGTTTTGAGGGAGGGTTTGGAACCGAGATTTTCTAATTCGTATTTTAACAATGAACATATATCATACATATCCGATTTGCATTTGATGCACAAATTGCAGCATTTTGCAGCCAAGTCTAAGGACGATGTTTTATGTGTTGTAAAAAGCATAGTGAACAATATTGTTGAAGAAACTAAAGGGATTCTTTTGATAGGCGGAGATGTGTCTTCGGACTATTCGATATTTGAATTGTTTGTTCGTTTATTAAGAGATGAATTGTACAGAAAACGAAAGGATTCTAAAGTGATTTTTGTGCTTGGGAACCATGAACTTTGGGATTTTTTCGGTATTTCGTTCAATAAAATTGTAGAGAAATATGAAAAACTCATAACAGAATGCGGAATGTATTTTCTCCAAAACAACATTATCTATAAGAATTCAGAACGGAAGATTTGTAAAATTTCTACTGTTGAACTAGAATCGTTGCCCGAAAAAGAAATCCGTGAAAAGCTTCGGGATGTGAGGTTAATACTTTTCGGAGGGCTGGCGTTTTCGGGTTGCAATAACGAGTTTAATGCAGAAAATGGTATTTACAGAAAGACAATAGATAGAGATGAAGAAATAAGGCAAAGTAAATATTTTGAAGAACTTTACAACAAGGTTGTTTCAACTCTTCCCGATAGAAGGCTTGTGATTTTTACACATACGCCGATAGACTGTTGGCAAAAAAATTCAGATTATCATAAAGATTATGTGTACGTAAGCGGTCACACGCATAAAAATCAATTTTACGATGATGGGGCTATCCGAATTTATGCGGATAATCAAGTTGGTTATGCTAATAACAGCCCACATTTAAAGTGTTTTGATTTAGATAATGAATACGATTATTTTTCCGATTTCGCAGATGGAATTTATGAGATAAGCGCTGATGATTATAAGCGATTTTATCGTGGCAAAAACTTATCAATTACATTTAATCGAGAGGTAAATATCCTTTATATGTTAAAGAAAAGCGGGCATTACTGCTTTGTTCATAAATCCAAGAACGGTTCTCTTCTGATTTTAAATGGTGGAGCGGTGAAGACGCTGAACCAACGTGATATAAATTATTATTATAATAATATGGATTCAGCTATCGCAACAATAAAGGGGCCTCTTGAAAAATACACAAGTGTTCAGAAAAAAATTGCACACGAAATTCGCAAAATAGGTGGCAGTGGTACAATTCATGGATGTATAATTGATATTGATTGGTATAATCACATTTATGTAAATCCGGTTGATTTAAAAATCACAGGATATTGGGCAGAGGATATTATTTATAAAAAGGTATATCCTAGTGTCCTTGCTTTATTAAAATCAGAGTGTCCTTTAATGTATGATAATTATAAAAGATTGTCAAATGGCGGTTCTAACGAATTACCGATACTTACAAAAAACAAAAGAACAGGGCTTTCCGTATTGCCCCAAACATATCTTAACACCGATATTTATAAAGCATCCAGAGAAATCAAAAAAATGCAAAAATTGAGTTCCAGTATTTTAACAACTTGGTATGAAATCAATAATGAGCATAGAATGATTGAATCAAAAATATGATTTTTTTACTTAAGTTAAGATGTTTTAATGTGTTTTGTGTGCTTTAAAAAGTCTTGAGGCAAAGCGTGCCGAAAACCGCTTGATTCGGCAAGGAGGAATTATGAGAAAAGGCACTGTTAAGGATGACGTTTTAAGAGAGATATGCGGGGGCGAGGTTGTGTCCGGCGGGGCGCTCGCGAGCAGACTCGGCGTATCGCGCACCGCCGTATGGAAAGCGGTAAACGCCCTTAGGGCAGAGGGATATACCATATCGAGTCTGCTTAACGGATATGTGCTCAGTCCCTACAACACGCGGCTTTGCGGCGAGCAACTTAAAAACACGGTTTGCGCCGAAAAGCTTTATTTTAAGGACGTCACCGTATCGACAAACGAGGATATAAAAGCGGTCGCGGGTGACGCGCCGGAATTTACCGTGGCGGTCGCGCGAAGGCAGACCGGCGGCAAGGGCAGACTCGGACGCGAATTTTTCTCGCCCGAGGGAGGACTGTATTTTTCCGTTTTACTGCGCCCGTCTTTTTCGGCGGAGGCCTGCCTTAAAATTACTACCGCCGCGGCGTGCGCCGCCGCTTACGCCATAGAAGCGGTCTCGGGGCGCAAAGCCGAAATCAAATGGGTAAACGATATCTACGTTTCGGGGAAAAAGGTTTGCGGAATACTCACAGAGGGCGCCTTTGACGCCGAAAACGGCGCGCTGAGCTTTGCGGTTTTAGGAGTGGGTATAAACGCGGCGTCGCCGAAAGGCGGCTTTCCCGAAGAGATAAAAGACAAAGCGGGCGCGCTTTTTTCCTCCGCCTCTCCCCCGTCGCTTTCGCTCTGCGCGCTGTTAAACGAGTTTTTGAAAAGGTTTAGGGAATATTATAAAAACATCGGCAAAATGCCGCATATAGAGGAATACCGCCGCAGAAACATGCTTGACGGGCGGCGCGTTACCTATGAAAGAGACGGCGAAAGCTTTGCCGGTGTGGTGTGCGGCATAGGCGACAACGCCGAACTGCTCGTAAATGAGAAAGGAAAAACCGTTGCGCTTTCAAGCGGAGAGGTAAGACTTACGGATTATGAGTAAAAAAACAAAAGCAAGAGATATATGCGTTACCGCGACATTTACCGCCGTGGTGGCTGCGCTTTCACAAGTGCCGATACCAACGCCCTTCGCCGTTTCGGTAACGCTTCAGACCTTCGCGGTGGCGCTTACGGCGTTTCTGCTCGGCGCAAAGCGGTCGTTTGCGGCAATGCTTTGCTACGTAATGCTCGGCGCGGCGGGCGTACCGGTTTTCTACGGCTTCGGCGCGGGGACCGCCACGCTTTTCGGACCCACCGGAGGCTTCATCCTCGCCTTTCCGGTGTACGCGCTGATACTGTCGTTTATGTTTTATGTAAACAAGGCGGTTTTTAAGGTGCTGCTTGCCGCCGCGGCGCTTACGTTCCTTTACGTCGCGGGAACGGTGCAGTTTTTGATTGTGACCGGAAGCCGCGCCGCAACGGCGGTGAGTGTGTTTTCACTCTACTTTATCAAGGATGTTCTGGTCGTAGCCGCGGCGTATTTTTTGTGCTTACGCATACGCCCGAGGCTTATGAAGTTCATACAGCCGAGCAGATACAAAGCTGATAAATAAAGCGGTATACAGGTGACGCACAGAATGATTATGTAAACCAAATCAGGCAGAACGAATATATCTAGAATGAGTTTAACCGTCAGCGCCGACAGCGCGGCGGTCAGAACGGGAAAAACTATTGTTGTTTTGGCGTCCGCCGCGGCGCCGCTTATTTTTTTAAGGCGCTGTACGTTGAGCGCGCAGGTAAAGAGGTTTGAAAGATACATTATACAAATAAACCCGGCAATACCTGTGCGCCCGAGAAACAGCAGAATAAGCACGATACGCGCCGCCGAGTCGCTCACCGATACCCGGAAAGTGAAGTTTTGCTGGTCGAGCCCTTTAAGCAGACCGTCGCAGAGGCTGTCAACGTACATAAGCGGCACGACCGGAGACAGCGCGGTAAGCAGGAAGCCGACGTCGCCGCTGCCGTAAAGCAAAGCGCCGATTTTATAGCCGCTTACGGCGAATATCGCGGCAAAGAGAAAGCCGACCAGAGCCGCCGCGCGAAGGATTTCCTCTACGGCGCACCTGACGAGCCCCGCCCGCCGGCGGGCGACGGCCTCGCTCATTTCGGGGATCAGCAGCGTTGAAACGGCGTTAAGTATAACCGAGGGAAAGAAGAGCACCGGCAGCGCCATTCCCTTTATCATACCGAAAAGCGGCAGAGCGTTTTTGCCGGAAAAGGCGGTCAGCATTTTCGGAACGAGGGTGTTTTCAGCCGTTCGCAGAAAACTGTTCAGGTATCTTGACGTGGTAAGGGGCGCGCCGATGCGGCATAGCGATTTTACCGGCCGGCGCTCAAAGTGGCGGTCGCCACCGGCGATTTTTCCGAGGTCGGCGCGGTATCTTAAAAACAGAAAAAGCGACGAAGAAGCTTCGGCGGCGGTATCGCCGATAAAGACCGCGGCGCAAACGGCGTAAAGCCCTTCCCGGTAGACGGCCCCTATCGCGGCGGCGGTGACCGAAATGCGCACAAGCTGTTCTATAAGTCCCGCGACTGCGCCGGGCGCGGCGTTTCTGCGGGCGATGAAGTATCCCTTTATTATCGAGGAGACGCCGGTAAAGAAAACGCAGGCCGAAAGAATTTTGATTGATAAAACGGCGTCCGCGGAGCCGACGAGCAGTCGCGAAAGCACTTTGGCGCAGGAAAGCAGGAACACTGCGGTAAGGACTGAAAGCGCAAGGTTGATTTTGAAGGTCGCCGACATTATTTTCTTTACGCCCTTACGGCTTCCGAGCGCCGATTCGCCCGCGATAAGGCGCGTTACCGCGGTCGGTATTCCGCTTGCGGTAAAGGCGGAGGCAAGCATGTAAAGCGAGAACACAAGCTGATAAACGCCCATGCCCCGCGCGCCTATCCTCGCGGCAAGCCAGACCTTGAATATTATGCCCGCAAACCTTAAAACAAGCGAAGAAGCGGTAAGGTATGCGGCGTTTTTTATAAACAGTGTTTTTCTCATATTATCCCCCGTAGCGCCGCGCGCATATAATTTATATGCTTATTTATGTTGAAAAAGAAGGCGGAATATAGTAAAATAAAATTATACGGAATAAGGAGGCGAAGGTATGGCGGCACCCCTTGCGGACAGGGTAAGACCCAAAACGATAGACGAAGTCGCGGGGCAAAAGCATTTGCTCGGAGAAGGAAAGATTCTCAGAAGGATAATAGAATCCGGCGATACGCCGAATCTCATATTTTACGGGCCGTCCGGCGTAGGCAAGACGACGGTGGCAAAGATAATCGCCGAAAAATGCGGCAAAAAGCTTTGCTATCTCAACGCGACGACCGCCTCGACCGCCGATATCAAGGAGGTAGTCTCCTCGATAGGCGGGATTGACGCCGCCGCCGGCATACTGCTCTACCTCGACGAGATACAGTATTTCAACAAGAAACAGCAGCAGATACTGCTTTCCTACATAGAAAACGGCGATATAACGCTCATCGCCTCTACTACTGAGAACCCGTATTTTTACGTTTACAACGCGATTTTAAGCCGCTCGACCGTTTTTGAGTTCAAAACGCTTTCGGTCGGCGACATAGCGTCGGTGCTTTCCCGTGCTATGAGCATACTGACGGCTGACGGCGCCAAAATAACGCTCAACGAGGAAAATCTTAGAAAAATTTCACAAGCCGCGGCGGGTGACGTGCGGCGCGGGCTCAATATGTTAGAGCTATGCTTTATGTTAACCGAGGGCGCGGGCGCGGAAGAGATATCCGACAGTACGGTTGAGCAAATACTTTCGGGCAATTCCGTGCGGTACGACCGCGAGGGCGACGAGCATTACGACGTTATTTCCGCGTATCAGAAATCTATGCGCGGCTCAGACCCGAACGCCGCGGTCTACTACCTCGCCCGTCTGCTTGCCGCCGGCGATTTGCCGAGCGCCTGCCGTCGGCTTCTGGTTTGCGCAAACGAGGACGTAGGGCTCGCATATCCCCAGATAATACCCATTGTTAAGGCGGCTGTGGACACTGCTCTTCAGGTGGGTCTTCCCGAGGCGCGTATACCGCTTGCAAACGCTGTGATAGCGGTTGCGACGGCGCCCAAATCAAACTCGGCGTACGAGGCGATAAACGCGGCTATGGCGGACGTTGAAAGCGGAGTTACGGGTGACATACCGCGTGCGCTTCAAAACAAACACTTTGACGGCGAGGGCGCCGAGGAAAGGGGCCAGAACTACCTGTACCCGCACAGCTACCCTATGCATTATGTAAACCAACAATACTTGCCAGATAATATAAAAAACAAGAAGTATTACGAGTTCGGCGACAATAAGCTCGAACAGATCTCGCGTGAATATTGGGAAAAAATCAAGCATAATAAAGATATGTGACGCATTATGTTTCACGTGAAACATTCTTTCGGGCGGTGACGGGATGGATTTCAGACCCGGCAGAAAAACTGTGATACTATGGCAGATAAGAGCGGGCGCGGCGTTTTTCGCTTTGGCGCTGCTCTTTTTTGCGCTTTCGGCGGTAAGCCGGCGCTTCGGCTTCGCGGCGGCGGCGACGGTACTTTCGGGTTTTGCCGTCGCTTTTTGGTATGTTCCCGCCTACTTCGGCGGGTATACCGTGCGGGTGGGAAAAACGGCGGTAACCGTCACACGGGGTGTTATTATCAGGACCGCCCGGATCATGCCGTATAAGCGAATGGTTTTTGCTTCGGGCTATTCTACGCCGCTTGCGCGCCTTTTCGGACTCCGGGGCGTAAGACTTCGCGCCGCGCGGGCGGACGTGCGCATACCGGAAATGGACGCTTCGGCGGCGGATATGCTGATTTTCGGGCTCGGCGAGGTGGATGGGCCTTGATAAGACGCGTTTACCGCGCGCACCCCGCGATGATGATAAGCGTGATACGCCCGTTTCTGTTTGTGCTGATACTGCCCGTCTTGAAAGGCGTTTTGCAATATGCCGCCACCGGCGAAGTTACCGGCGTGCTGACCCTTGAGGCTTTTGCTGTGCTTTGGCTTTTGATTTCGGCGGCTTTGGGCGTGAGGGCGTTTTGCGTCAGCGTTGACGACTGCCGCCTCATAATAAAGAAAGGGTACGTCATACGTTCGGTCGCCGTTATCCGCAGGGAGCGGCTCTCTTCGGTCTCGGTGCGGCGCGGAGTTTTTGATTATCTTTTCGGGTCGGTGACCTATACCGTCAATACCGAGGCGGGCATCGCCGGGAAAACCGATTTTTCCTTTAAGATTGGCGCGAAGCACGCGGAGGAGATCTCGCGCTTCCTCTACGGAGATGAGGAATGCGTGCAAATACGCTTTCCCGCGCTTAAAACCGCGATTTTCGCGGCGGCTACCTCCTCGGCGGTTACGGGGTTGCTTGTCGGCGTTCCGGTCATAAACAACGCCGGGCGGTTACTCGGGGTGGCGCTCAGCCGGATGTTTGTCAGTGAAATCAGCCGCGCCTCATCAAGGTTCGACGATTTGTTTCCGCCGGTCGTAAATTTGCTGACGGCGGTTATCGTGGCGGGATATACCGCCTCGTTTCTTATAACACTTGTTAAAATGTTCGGGTTCAGAGTGTGCGTGAGCGGTGATAAAATCACGGTGCGGTACGGCTTTTTCGTTCGCAGAAAGACAGCGTTCGGAAAATCGGCGGTAAACGACGTCTGCGTTGAGCAAACAACGGTAATGCGGCTTTTCGGAGTGTTCTCCGTGCGTGCGGCGGTGGGCGGCTACGGCGACCGCCGCGGTGAAAAGGCGGTAATAGTGCCGGCGGCAAAGCGCTCTGACGTAAACGGGGCCCTTCGCGACTGTTTCGGGCAAACGCCGGCGTGCGGCGGCATTGAGCCGGAAAGGTCCTTTGCCTGCGCCGTAAGATTCCTTCGTCCCGCCAGGTGGTGCGCGATAGCCGACGTTGTGCTGACGGCGCTTCTTTCCGCGCTTTTTCCCGGCGCGATCGGGGTGACCGCGCCGGCGGGTGTGCTCGCTATGGCGATTACGGTATTATACGGCGGCGTATGTTTGCTGGCATATCGCAGGGGAAGACTCGTTTTGGGCGAAAAGACGGTCGCGATCGGGCGCCGGCGGCTCGGTATGCGGGAAATGTACTGCACAAAGGAACGTATCGGCGAGATAAAGATAACAAGAACCCCGGCGGATATGGCAAAAGGCACCTGCAAGGTGCGGCTTACGGTGCGTTCCGAGAGCGCGGACAGCGTGCGCGTGCAGAACCTCGCCTACGCCGCGGTCGGTAAGGAAATCGAAAAATGTTTTGAAACCGGCGAATAAAGGCGGGGGTTTGCGGGAATAATCGTAATGATGTTTCACGTGAAACGGGGTGTTTTTACGGACGTTATAGTAAGACTTGCCACAGCCTTCGCGGTTGGCGGAGTTTTATGTCTTATAGGTCAGGTGCTGATAGATTATACAAAGCTGACACCGGCGCGGATACTTACCTCCTACGTCGTGGCGGGCGTACTGCTTTCCGCGGCGGGGCTTTACGCACCGCTTGTGCGTTTCGCGGGCGCAGGCGCCACGGTTCCGCTCACCGGATTCGGACACGCGCTTTTTGAGGGCGTGAAAGACGCGGTTGATGAGTACGGACTTATCGGAGCCCTTTCGGGAGGACTTTCGGCAACCGCGGCGGGAATAGCGGCGGCGGTTTGTGCGGGAATAGGCATGTCGCTTATTTTTAAGCCCGGCGACAAATGAAAATAAAACAGTTTACATTTGCAAAAAAAGTTGTTATAATATTAACCGGCGGCAGCTTCCGCCGGTGTTTTGTTTCACGTGAAACCACACTTAAAATATAGTTTAGTACAATATATATTTTTATACATAAATATTTGCGCCCGGTGGCGCAAACCGGAGGGACGGATTTGGGTAAAATCATTGCGGTTGTAAATCAAAAGGGCGGCGTCGGAAAAACCACGACGGCGGTCAATCTGTCGGCGGGCGTCGGTATAGCGGGCAAAAAAGTTCTGGTGGTCGATTCCGACCCGCAGGGCAACACGACCAGCGGTTACGGCATTTCGAAGAAAAACGCGGCCGCGACAAGCTATGAGGTACTGCTCGGCGGCGTGTCGGCGCAGGGCGCCGTACAGGAGACCGGATTTAAGAATGTTGACCTTATTCCCTCTTCCATGAATCTTGCCGCCGCGGAAATCGACCTTATAGAGGTCACACACCGCGAATCGCGTCTTAAAACCGCGCTTGCGAATCTGCGGGAGAAATACGATTACATATTTATTGACTGTCCGCCGTCGCTCGGGCTCATAACCATAAACGCGCTGGTCGCCGCGGATACGGTGCTGGTGCCTATTCAGTGCGAATACTACGCGCTCGAGGGGCTTTCACAGCTTATCTCCTCGGTGCGACAGGTAAAACGCCTCTATAATTCGACGCTTGAAATAGAGGGCATAGTGCTCACGATGTACGATTCACGCCTTAATCTTACAAATCAGGTTGTTTCGGAAATTAAAAAATATTTTGCGGATAAGCTTTATAAAACGGCGATACCGCGCGCGGTGCGCATTTCCGAGGCGCCGAGCCACGGATGTCCCATTCAGTATTATGACGCGCGTTCAAAGGGCGCCGCCGCCTATAACGATCTGGCAAAAGAGTTTTTGAAAAAGAACCGGAGGGTGTAAAAAATGAGTGCAGTAAAAAAGGGGCTCGGACGCGGGCTTGAAGGGCTCTTCGATGAAAACGCTACAGAAAACGGAGGCGCCGTGGAACTTCGCGTTTCCGAAATAGAACCGAACAGGAACCAGCCGAGAAAGGATTTTGACGAGCAGACACTTGCCGCTCTGGCGGACAGCATAACCGAACACGGTCTTATTCAGCCGATAGTGGTGCGCCCCACCGCGTCCGGCAGGTATCAAATAGTAGCGGGTGAACGTCGCTGGCGCGCAAGCCGGATGGCGGGACTGCAAACTGTGCCGGTAATCATAAAAGAACTTGACGACAAAGCGTACTACGAAACCGCGCTTATCGAGAACCTGCAGCGCGAGGACCTGAATCCGCTCGAGGAGGCGCAGGGATACAGAACGCTTATCGATGTTTACAAGCTTACCCAGGAGCAGGTTTCAAAGAGCGTCGGCAAGGCGCGCGCCACAGTAACCAACGCGCTTCGCCTGTTGAGTCTTGAGGAAAACGAAAAAGCGGCTCTCGCCGACGGGAAAATTACGGCGGGGCACGCGCGAGCGCTGCTTGCGGTTACCGATAACGCCGATTTGCGGGCAAGAATGCTTGCCGAGGCGCTTGCGGGCGCTTCGGTACGCGAGCTTGAAAGAATGGCAAGAGCGCCGATAAATGCGCCTAAAAAGCCGTCGCTTAAAAAAGATACCTTCTATAATGAAGTGGCGATTTCGCTGAAAAAGGCGTTGCACCGCAAGGTTAACATAAAACCGAAAGAAAACGGCAAGGGCACCATTACGCTCGAGTTTTATTCGAAGGACGAGCTTGCCGATTTTGCCCGTCGTTTGGCGGATGAAGAAAAATAAAACGTAGGGGACGATGCCCACATCGTCCCGTTTATTTGTGGAGGATATATTATGTGGTTTTTATTATCTCTTGCGTGCATGCTCTTCTGGGGCGGCGCGGATCTTTTCTATAAAAAAGGCACCGACGGGAGCGACCGCTATTCGCACCTTAAAATCGCGGTGTGGGTAGGGCTTGTCATGGGCGTTTTCGCCGTTGCGCTTATGCCGTTTTCCGAAACGAAGTTTTCGGTACACGCGCTTCTTCTGAACGCCGTCAGATATTCGCCGGCGTCGCTCGGATATATTGTTTCAATGGTGGTCGGGTATGCGGGACTCCGCTATCTTGAGGTTTCGGTCGTGTCGCCGGTGCAGAACGCGTCCGGCGCGCTCTCGGCGATAGTAATGGTTATATGGTTTTCAGCCACCGGTGGACTGGCAAAAATAAAGGAAGATTACAACTTTATCGACCTCGTCGGTACCGTTATCATAGTCGCCGGCGTCATCGCGCTGGCTGTCGTGGAGCAGCGCCTGGCGGCGGGCGAGCGCGGGTTGCCCGAGGAGGAGAAAAAATACCGTTTCGGCGCGCTGGCGCTGATATTCCCCCTGCTCTACTGTCTTTTCGATACGCTCGGCACCGCGGCGGACGGAATTATACTCGACGAGGAAACAGGCCTCGGGCTCGGCGAAATAGACGTGCTTATTATCTACGGACTTACGTTTTTCGTCGCGGGTATTATCGCGTGGGCGTTTTTGCTCTTCAAAAGCAACAAACCGTACAATCCTTTTTCAAAGGGCGAGCGCACGAAAGGCGTCGCCGCGCTGTTTGAGGAAGGCGGGCAGATATTCTACGTTTACGCCATGGCTGCAAAACCGATACTCGCCGCGCCGATGGTCGCGTCGTACTGTATCGTTTCGGTCGTGCTCTCGCGTATATTTATTAAGGAGAAGCTGAAAACGGCGCAGTACGTTTGCGTTGCGGCGGTGATACTCGGCATTGTGGCACTCGGTATTTCCGACGGGATAAAAGAGGGGTAAAAATACACAATTCAGAGCGAAAAAACAGATCTTTTTTGTGCGGCGCGACAAGCGCCGCACTTTCACTCAAAAAAAGTTGAAAAAAGTGAAAAAAAGTGTTGACAAGCGCGGAAGTATGTGGTAATATAATCGGGCGCCCCAAAAAGGGCGTCGGGATTTGTGCGGCAAAAACCGTGCCTGACCGGACACACAGGAGAATAAATTATGAGATAAGTGCAAAACTGCTCGTGATGAAGCTCTTGTATGTACGGACTGAACCGGACACACAGGAGAACAAATTATGAGACAAGCGCAAAACTGCTCGTGATGAAGCTCTTGTATGTACGGGCTGAACCGGACACGCGAGAGAATGAATTATGAGATAAAGGTCAACCTGCTCGTGATAAAAACTCCCGTATGTACAGGTTAGACCGGACATAAAAATGAACCTTGAAAATTAAACAACGACAGACAAGATAAGGACCCTAAAAGATTCTTTGAGAAATCTGGAATGAAAAAATGCGTCAGCATAAAGTGACGAATGAGTCAAAAGACGATTCTGAGAAGATTTTAGCACGGAAGTGTTAAGATACAATATTTAGAGAGTTTGATCCTGGCTCAGGACGAACGCTGGCGGCGTGCCTAACACATGCAAGTCGAACGGAGTATTACGCTGAAATTGAGAGCAGCTTGCTGCAGGAAATTTCTTGTAATACTTAGTGGCGGACGGGTGAGTAACGCGTGAGGAACCTGCCTTACAGAGGGGGACAACAGTTGGAAACGACTGCTAATACCGCATAA